>CADABX010000001.1 GCA_902786285.1 Oscillospiraceae bacterium
TATTGGAGTGTCTTTTGTCTAGCTTGATTTCTCTTGTGTCTTCATTATACATCTTGCTGTCCAAAAAACTACCCCCTTGTGTCCAATTTTAGTTTACCATTTCATCTTGAATCCGAAGCTCCCTTGCCTTCCCCGCCGGCGGGGCGCGGGTCTCCGGCGGAGACCTCAAAAGGCGTCGCCTTTTGAAGCGCCGACCGAGTTGCGGGTGTCCAGTGGACACCTCGCGAAGCGAAGCAACGACCGAGGCGGGAGCCGAGAACGGCAGGCGAGACAGGTGCCGTCGCGCCGCAAATTTACCGGTATGGCACAGCGAAAAAACGCGACGGCGGATGAGGTGGAAAACCCCACCGCCGCGCACCGTTCCCGGCAAAGCACAACCTTGCCGTTCGCGCCAAGTCGCGCGGAGCGCAACGCCACGGGCGCTTTGTTTGATGTTGTATTTGTAGCGCCGATCTCCGATCGGCTATTGTACCTCACCATCCGCGCCCAGTCGATCGCTGATCGACGCTACAGGGCGCTATTATTTGTAGCGCCGCGCTCCCGCGCGGCTTTTGAACCCCGACATACGAAAAGTCGATCGGAGATCGACGCTACACACGGCCGATAAAACGGAGCAGCACCGCCGAAAAAACGACGGTGCTGCCCTTTATAGGGGTGGGAAAGAAAAAGAGGGACAAAGTTATTTGAGGTCGGCTTTGACGATGACTTTGCCGGGGCAGCCGGCGTCAACAACCGCGCGCTTCATCGCTGCGGTTTTGACATAGACTTTGCAGGTATCGGGCAGCGTTTCCAGGCAGTTGCCGTTTTCCGCATCGTCAACAAACACGGACGCGTTCGTCGTTAAGACGCGCAGCTTTTTGATGCCGGTGAAATTCAAGAACGCGTTGTAGTTCACTTTTTCCACACCGGCGGGAATCGTCAGCGACGTCAGCGCGTCGCAGCCGTCAAAGGCATTGCCCCAGATGGCGCTGATGCTGTCGGTACGATAGACGGCTTTCAGCCTGCTGCAGCCGCCGAATGTGCTGCTCAGCGCGTATTTCGGCGCCTGCTTCGGCAGATAGACTTTCAGCAGATTGCTGCAATTCACAAATACATAGGGGCCATTGATCGGCAGCGCGTCGGTTGTGCGATTTTCAAACACGACTTTTTTCAGTTTCGTGGCATTCATCAGTGCCCTTGATTCCAGCGTGCAGCCGCCGGGAACACGCAGCAAACGCAGACCGCTGCTGTAAAACACTTGCTCACCGATGGATGCGAGCGATGCGGGCAGATTGATATATTGCAGCGACTTGCATCTGGCAAACGCCGCGTTGTCGATCTTTTTCAGCCCATTGCCCTGAATGTCAACCGTTTTCAGATTTTTACAGACCTTGAAACAGCCGCGGCCGATCGCGACGACACTTTCGGGAATGGTGATGGATTCCAGACCGTAGCAATACAAAAAGGCGTTGCGGCCGAGATAGGTCACCGAGGACGGGATGTCCAGCTTTGAAAGATGCTTCATGTTGTGGAACGCATAGTCGCCGATGCGCGTGATTGTATCGGGCAATACGATTTCTTCCACTTCGGAGTTCGTGTAGGACGTTTTCGACATATTCGTCTCCGAGCGCACCGTTGTGACGGGAATGCCATTGATCTTTTCCGGAATGGTAAGCTTTTTCACGCCCTGCATGGCGTCTTCGCTGTCGAAGAAGTCGGCAACGTCATAATGCTGCGGGATATTGTTTCGTTCGGGAACCAGCAGATAGGAAACATGATCCACAACAATTTTGGGATTCTTTGCCGCAAAGGCACAGGTGCAGCAAAGCACAAGCAGTGCGACGCACAGCGAGAGAAGCAAGATGCGTTTTGTTCGGGTTTTCATAACTAAAATCTCCTTTCGCGCCGATGGGCGCTTTTTGTTTTCTTCTCCCGGATTTTCTTTCCTATATCGCAATCATACAACACGTGTTTGACATTCCTGCAATGGAAGTATGAACAAGGTGTAAGAAAAACCTTAAGATTTTCGGGAGGAAGGAATCAACGAGAGAAAAAAACAGATTACAGAATTTTAAAATTGCCGCCGTCTGTTCTTTTCAGCCTGAAAATACCATCCTTTTGATTATTTCCCTGAACATTGGCGCTGAAAATAAGGTCTGCTTTTTCAGTATTATTCTTTGTGTAGTGATAAATTGCTACAGCTTCAAGTTCAAAGAAGCTATACTTTGGTGTATTTCCATCCATATAACCGGAAACATTCACATTGATTTTATCGGGTGTATAGACGCGAATACCTTGTCTTGATCCTATGGTCTCTAATGTATACGAACCGTTGATAATGTTTGCCCAAAGGATGACGCTCTTACAAGGGTTATAGTGGTCCGGATCATATTGAATATTGCCGTCTTCGTCTTCCCATGTATAACCATACCAACGCGGAATAAACAGGCCGCAATCGGGTGAATACTCAATATCTGGATTCGTAACTTTATCAGTTGCCATGTTATTATGAACTACAAAAATATCATTATCTGTTCTATTAATAATGAATTGTTCCTGACCGTTTACGGTCTCAATTTGCGCGGTTGTAAACGCAAAACCGTCATGGAGATCGCCCCAAGGCAAATTAACAATAAAAGTACCGTCGCTGTTATACTTTGTAATATTTCCAATTTTTTTTGTATATTTTGTTAAAGTATTTCCACTCCAATATTTAGGTTCAAATACTTTATAGTTACTGTTTGTGCTGCCAAGATTTATTGTAGACCCATCAGTTAAATTGTGAATATAAGAGCGAGAAATACGGATAATGTGATTTTTAGTTTTTTTATGCGGTGAAAGTGAATCCGAGGTTTCCGATGCAGCTGTAATATAAACATACGAGTTGTCAACTGTCATACCGTTTGCATGACCGACAAACTTGATTAAGAACATTTTATAAGTGTCCATGTCATTTACACTCGGATAATAGTAGAAATAGCCGTCGGACTCGCCGTCTTTATCATAGACCTTTGCGGTGTAAAGCCGGTGATAACTATCAGAATATGCCATGCCACTCAAATTGGTGCATGTGCTGCCGGAAGGCAAATCCTCATTTTCAATTGTCGTAAGACGAGTGGGTTCGTCGGTTGCATAATTCGTTGCAAAGGACTGGATCGTCTGACCGGTCAGAAGCAGGGCGAACAGCATGACCCAAACAAGAGCTTTTGTCAGCTTTTTGTTTTTGAATGTAGATTTCTTTGTCATAACAATCTTCCTTTCATTTGTTATAAAGTATTTGTTGTACTCAAAGTAATTGGCTCGTTTGTACTGCTGTTATAAGCAGTAATTGTTAGCTTAGCTTTGTAAAGAGAGCCATTTTGAATTGAAACGGAATTGTCATTTAATATAAAGATACTTGTTGATGAAGATAAATTGCTCCAAGTTTTTATTGGTGTCCACGAACCATTGACATTTTTATAGAGCTTTAATACGCCATTTTTGAATTTTACGCTGCTTTTTCCATCGATTCGGATTATTATATTGGCTTTTGTTCCAGCAGAATATAAATGAAATACATGATTTATAATGTTTTCGTATTCAGAAATATCGCATTCATCATCTACGGGTTCATCAAATTCAATTGCATTTACAAGCACAGCCTCAAAACTAATTATTATCAAAACTACTGAAACAATTGCTATTATCCGTTTGAACATAAAATCACCTCCTTCTATAATCTAAAACGAATTAGAAGGAGGTTTTCACACATCTTTTTTTAAAAATTAATGGATGTTTCCTACAATTGTTTTTAATTCATTTTCTTCAATTCTTCCTGCTATACTAATGACTATGTATTCATCTAGAATAACAGCAGCCCCAGACTGATCTTTTTTATCGTATGAAAAATGTACTTCACGGTGATTTATATAGAGCACTTCGTAGTCATGTTCGTTATCCATACCAATATCAACGTTTGTTGCTTTACTAATGTCAATCATTATATATTGATCTGCATTAGCAGTATTTCGATATTCATATAGGCGAAGCGTAGGATCCTCTATAGCACTAGCCAATTCATACCCTTCCGGCACATACCCGATTTCCACATCATCCACCGTCAGAAAATGCGTTGGTTCGCCGTTGTCGTCGTGATGAAACAGGGCAAACTTTTGAAATTGCTGCACCACCATATGACTGACCCCTGCGCGAATCTCCGGCTGCAGCATCAAGCCGGCGAATACAACCGCAACCAGCGATACGGCAATGACCGCGATGCGTCTTGCAAGGCGGCCGTGTTTACCGCGCCGCTGCTGCTTTTTCCGGAGCGCCGCAAACTCATCCCGCAGCGATTGCGGCATCGGATCGGTTTTGTTTAATGCGGCGCTGTCGGGCAGTTCGTCCTGCTCGGCCTTTTCGGCGTCATAGACCGCCTGTTTCAAAACGACCTCAAACAGTTCGTCGCTCAATGGTTCACGCATGGCTCGCTTCCTCCTCCAACGCTTTGCGCAGCTTTCGTTTTGCCCGGGTCAGCCGCATACTGACTGCCGATTCGGATTCGTCCAAAATGGCGGCAATCTGTTTGAGCGACAAATCGTTCACATATTTCAGCGTCAGTACGATCCGCAGCGGTTCGTCGAGGGCGCGGATTTCGCGCACCAGATCGTTGTAGCTGTCGCGGCTGACGGCAAAATCGGTCGGGTCAAACGGTTCGGTTTTATAGTCTTCCAAATAGATCACGGCGTGCTCCTTTTGTTTCAGCTTGTCGAGCGCCGTGTGGCGCACAACGGCGGCGCAAAACGCTTTGGTCTTAACGGCGTCCCCGGTGTCCACACAGTCCGAATGGCGGATGATTTTGACAATGGCGTCGTGCACAACGTCCTGCGCGTCGTCCGGCTGGGGGAAATAGCCTTTGGCAAGATACAGCATCCAGCCGTAGTATTGCTCATACACCTGCTGTACCGTTTCCCTTTGCGCTTCGGTGACCGCAAGGGACAAATAGATTGCCAGCATATCGACGTCCTCTCTTTCCCTCTTTATCATATAAACGATTTACAAACCCGTTTTCCCACATAAATTTTGTATTTTTTTCAAAAAAACGGAAAAATTTTTGAACCGCGCTTTTGCCCCGGCCGCCGCCTGTCCTTGGCGGGCGTCCGTTTTTTCCGGGAGAAAACGATCGGCGCGCTCCAAAAAAGGAACGCGCCGTTTTTGTTGTTCGTTCAGGTGTTTTCGTCGTTGAACTTGCGGATGGTGGCCACCAGATTTTTGATGTAATCCACAATCGAGTCGATGAACTTGGAAAATGTGTTCAGAATGTTCTGGAATGCTTCCATGGGTAAAACGCCTCCTTTGGACTGTTTGTTGAATATACTATACCACAATTCTGCGGGAATTGCAAGCGCTTTTTATCCGGGGAAGACCGTCGTGTTGTAGTCTGTCACGGCGATATAGCTGTTGCCGCGGTTGACGGGGATGTTGTTGCCCTTGCTGTCGGTGACAACGATGTTGTCGGCCTGGGTCTTTTTGCTCCATTTGATCTTGCGCACGGTGCCGTAGGACAAATAGTAGCCGGTGCCGCCCTTCCAGTCCATCTGGACCAACGGACCGTTTTTATAGAGCCCGACGTCGGTTTCAAGGATGAACACGTTGGTATAGTGCAGTTGTTCATTGGCGCGCGCATCCATGTGGGGTTTGCCGGTGTGGGTTTTGTAATAGACCTTCTTGTCCTTGTCATAGGTGAAGGTGCTGTAATAGGAATCGGAGAAATTGATGCGCACGTCGGTGCATGCCGTTTTGCCGACCGCCTTCGGTTTGCGGAAATCAAAGATATAGTCGTCCTTGTCCTCGCGGTAGTCGGTGCGGATTTTGTAGGATTTGAACACCTCGGGGATGTTCGGGCCTTTTACAAACGCGGTGTGCTCCTTGGCGTATTTGCCAAGACGCGCCGGGTCGCGGCCGAAGAGGGTCGTGTCGTATTTTTTGGAGCCGTCGAAATAGTCGATGCCCGTGATGTCCAGCGCCTTCTGGCCGAAGGTCGGATTGCAGCCGAAGCAGATATACACCGCGTCCAGACCGTAGGCGAAATACGGGAAATAATAGCGGCACGAACGCACCGAGCAGACCTCGGGAATCTTGGTATAATCGGCAAAGACCGCCATCATACGGGTGATGCCGCCCTCCACAAGACATTCGAACATCAGATCGGCGTTCACAATGCCGTATTGCGGGAGCGACTGGCGGATATTGTTGATCATGATCGCCACCGGGCGTTTGCCCTTGGCCGCCTTGGAAAGATTGTCCAGACCGGTCAGGCGGTTATAGTCGGTTTTTTTCGGCGCGGCGGTCGTTGTTTCAACCGTTGTCGGTTCGGTGGTTGACGCCTCGGTCAGCTCCGTTTCGTCGTTCGATTTGCAGGCGCACAAAGAAAAGACCATCCCCAGCGCGCACAGCAACGCAAAGATACGAATTGCCGTCTTTTTCACTTTCATCACAACCATCCTCAAAAAATCGCGGGCACGGCGGCATGCTGCACCGTGCCTGTTATCCTCTTTATTATACCAATTTTTACGCCTTTTTTCAACCGCGTTCCCCATTTTTCGATGCCAAAAATCCCGGCGGAAACTTGTCGAAGTGCACAAAGTTTTCTTTCACCTTTGCTAAATACAGCCGTCTTCTTTTGTGAAAAGCGCAAGGCAACCGCCCGTTTGAGCCGTTGCCTTGTTTCTTATTTTGAAATTTTATTTGATCCAGCCGAGCATTCTTTCGGGATAGTTGCCGATCAGCGCGTCCACGCCCCAGCCGGCAAGCCGTTTGGCGTCCTCTTCGGTGTTGACCGTCCAGGTGTTGATCTCACAGCCGGCGTCGTGCATTTCGGCAACCGTTTTTTCCGAAAGCATATGCAGCGGCGGATGGCAGCATTCGATGCCGTGCAAAGCGGTATAGGCACCAAAGCGGCTGGGCCAGTTTTCGGTCAAAAAGCCGCATTTGATGTCGGGCGCGAGCGCCTTGCAGCGTTCCACCGTGGTATGATTGAAGGAGCTGAAAATGATGCGGTCCTCCAGATGATAGGCGCGCACCATATCGATGGCCGCCTGCTCAATGCCCGGGTATTCCCAGACGCCGGTTTTCAGCTCGATGTTGGAAATCAGCGGCAGATCCTTGACCATTTCGAAGTATTCCTCCAGCGTGGGAATCCGGCAAACGCCGTATTCGCCGGGAAACGCGGCGGAAAAGTCATATTGACGCAGCTCTTCGAGCGTCATGTCGCGCACGGCGCCGCTGCCGTTGGAGGTGCGGTCGATCGTTTCGTCGTGAATGATGACCAGCTTGTTGTCTTTTGTCAGATGCAGATCAAACTCCATGCCGTCCACACCGGCTTCCACTGCCTTGCGGAAGGCGAGCATGGTGTTTTCGGGATAGGTGCCGCTGCAGCCGCGGTGGCCGAACACTTTTGTCATAGAACTCCACTTCTTTCTCTTTCTGTTCAACTGTGGATTATACTCCGATTTTTGCAGGAATCAAGCCCTTTTCGCCAAAAACTCGTTTTTCGGCGTTTTGGTCAGATTACACAGAAGCGAGCATGATTTTTTGTGCAAAACCAAAGTGGATACAAGAAAAGCAGCCGTCAACGTATCGCCCGCGGACAAAACGAAACAGCGGCCGCGCGCTGCCCCGCGACCGCATTTCTGCATGCTGCATTCTTAATTTTCTTCGTCAAAGCCCTTTGCCGTGGCCGTTTCATAGATCGCCAGCACTTCGTCGGAAGGCTTTTTGTCGAGCAGCGACACGACGACGCAGCAGAGGAAGCCGCAGATAAAGCCGGGCACAATCTCATACACGCCCGTGGAGCCGGACAAGCAGATCAGCCACACCACATCGACAACCGCGCCGCCGACCACGCCGGCAATGGCGCCCTTGTAGGTCACGCGCTTCCAGAACAGCGACAGGATGATGACCGGACCAAACGCAGAGCCGAAGCCGCCCCACGCGTTTTCCACCATGTTCATGATGGCAGCCGCGCCCTTGCCGCGCGACGACGCGATCAGATAGGCCACTACGGCGACGGCGATCACAACCAGACGGCCGACCCAGAGCACCTCTTTGTCGGAGGCTTTTTTGCGGAAGATCGGTTTATAGATGTCGGACGTGAACGAGGACGACGCCACCAGCAGCTGCGAATCCGCTGTGCTCATGGCAGCGGCCACAATGGCGGACAGCAGGATGCCGGCCACGAACGGCGGGAACAGCATACCGGCCAGACGGATGAAGATGCGCTCCTGCATACCGGCTTCAAGCAGTTCTTTGCCGACAAGCATACGGCCGAGGATGGCGATAGCGATGGCAGCGCCGAGCGACAGCACCACCCAGATGATGGCGACTGTGGCGCTCTTTTTGATCATGGACGGCTTTTTGATCGACATGAAACGCACCAGAATGTGCGGCATGCCGAAATAGCCGAGCCCCCAGCCAAGGCCGGAGATGATATCCTGCCACGACGCAGAGAACGGATTCGGGTTAAAGCTGTTCAGCGTGCCGTCGGCAAGAGTGAAGGAGAGGTTGACGCTGTCGGGATCGTGCGCCACAAGGATGATGATGGGAATGGACAGCAGCGCCACGAGCATCATGATGCCCTGGAAGAAATCGGTCCAGCAAACCGCTTTGAAGCCGCCGGAGAAGGTGTAGGCGATGATGATCAGCGCAAAGATGGCCAATGCCAGCGACTCTTTGCCCTCCAGCTGCGGGATCACGGTCAGCAGCACGGTTTTGCCTGCCACGAACGACGACGCCACGTAGACGGTGAAGAACACCAGGAACACGATGGCGCAGATGATCTGCAGCGCCGGGTTTTTCGCGGCAAAGCGGTTTTGGAGGTATTGCGGCAGGGTGATGGAATCGTTGGCCGCCTTGGAGAACGAACGCAGCCGTTTTGCCACAAAGATCCAGTTGAGCGCCGTGCCGAGCGCCAGGCCGATGCCGATCCAGACCTTGCCCATGCCGAACGCGAGGATCGAGCCGGGAAAACCCATCAGCAGCCAGCCGCTCATGTCGGACGCCTGCGCGCTCATGGCGGTGACCCACGGACCCATGCTGCGGCCGCCGAGGAAATAATCCTTTTCGCCGCCGCTGCGGTCTTTGATAAAGAAGAACAATCCGATGCCGAGCACCAGCAAAAGATAGAGGACAAATGCGAGCAATTGTGCTGTCATAAAAACAGCTCCTTTCCTTCGTTTTGAAAAGTACCGCAAAAGTTTACCACATTCTTTTGCAAAACGCAATACAGAACAAAGTTTAGACTATATAGAATAATAATTCTTTTTATTCTATATATAAATCCCATATTTTTCGCTTGTTTTTTATAGACTAAAGTACAGACCAATAAAAATACAACGAAAAAACTTTTTGCTGTTTTTCGCTTTTATTGACGAAAGTGAAAAATAGAAGCACTGTCTGTCGGCTGTTGACGAATGCCTGTTTGACTATGGACTGTTGTTTGTCAACTGCGCGTTGCTTGACTGTATGTGCCGAACATGGTATGATAGGCACAAAGGAGGGATCGGTTATGCAAACGAAAGAGATCCTTTATGAGCTGCGCCAAAAACACGGGCTGTCGCAGGATGCGTTGGCCGAAAAGGTCTTTGTCACGCGGCAGGCAGTCTCCCGTTGGGAGACCGGAGAAACTGTCCCGAACACCGAAACGCTCAAGCTTTTGTCGAAGCTGTTTGACGTTTCGATCAACACGTTGCTCGGCGCGCCGCGGCAGCTCATCTGCCAGTGCTGCGGCATGCCGCTGGAAGACAGCATCATCAGCCGCGAGCAGGACGGCACAATGAACGAGCAGTACTGCAAATGGTGCTACGCCGACGGACAGTACATGTACAGCAATCTCGACGATCTGATCGACGTGTGCGTCAAGCATATGGCAAACGAGACGTTTTCGGAAGACGCCGCACGCGCCTATCTGCGCCGGACGCTGCCGCAGCTCGACTACTGGAAACGCTACAAAGAGCTCGGCGACAACGGGGAATTTGACGCCTTCAAAGAGAAGCTGATCGGCGAGATCAACGCATTGGAAATCGACGGGATGCCGAAGGTGGAAAAGCTGAACGCGCTGGTCGGATCGTTTGTCAATCTGCCCTACCGGCTGCCGAACGGAGAAACGGTCCGGTTTTTGGACGACAACACGACCTATCTCGGCAATCAGCTGCCGTGTGCCTTTGACGAGAGCCGCTGCTTCGGCGTATTGGCGAACATGGATTTCATTCTGATCTGCACCTACGAGGCGGACGGCAAGGATCCGGAGCTTGTACTCTATAAGAAACGCTGACCAAAACGTACAAAGCCCGAAACCGATTTGCGGTTTCGGGCTTTTCTTTGCGCAAACCATCTGCGCTCAACTGTTTTTCAGAGAAGACAAAAACATCGGCAGCACCTCCGACGCATACGCCTGCAAGGAATAGTCGCCGGCACAAAGACACCAGTCATACAGCAGTGCGCGTTCCGCCATGGCATAGAGCCGCACAATGTCGTTGGCGCTCTTGTCTGCCCGCAGCTCACCTTTTTCCTGCCCGCGCAAAACGATTTTGCGCAGCAGCTTGTAATACACGCGGTTGCGGTCGAGCAGATGCTTTTCGCCTTTGGTGGTCAGCTGTGTGGAATACAGCCGCGTGAGCAGGTCGATATCGATGCGCGTTTCGATCATGCCGAACAGTTCCCGGTTAAGGTAGCACAGCACGTCGACGGCGTGCATATCGGGATCGATCGTGTCGCTGAGCGTCTCATACATTTCATCAAACAGATAGGCCAGCGAGCCGAGCAGCGCGTCTTTGCCGTCGAAATAGTGATAGAACGAGCCCTTGCTGGTGCCGGATTCCGCGATGATCTCGTCCACGGTTGTGTTGTCGTAGCCCTGTTCGTAAAACAGCTTCCATGCCGCCGAGACAATCTTGCTCTTGGTTTGTTTCGATGCTTTCTTTCCCATAGCTGTCCCCTATCCGATATAGTTGAGTGGGTTGACCTGCGTACCGTTTTTCATCACTTCAAAATGCAGATGCGGGCCGGTCACATTGCCGGTGGAGCCGATCTGCCCGATCTGCTGGCCCTGCGACACGGTCTGCCCCACCCGGACGGTGATCGAGCCGGGCTTCATGTGGGCATAGCGCGTTTCCAGGCCGTTGCCGTGGTCGATCACGACCGTGTGCCCGTAGCCGCGATAGCCGTTTTGCGCAACCGTCACGCGCCCCGCCGCCGCCGCAATCACCGGCGCACCGGTGGAGTGGCCGCCGGGCTTGACGATATCCACGCCGCCGTGGAAGCTGCGCCCGGAGATGCGTGCGCTGCGGTAGCCGAAGCCGGACGACATTGAATAGGCGCCCACCGCCGGCCAGATAAAGCCGCTGCGGCTGCGGCCGCCGGAAAGGGAGCCAAAGCTCCGATAGGGCGACTGTGTGCCGATCAGGATGATCTGCTGCACGGGCGCCGTTGTCTGCTGCACCGATACCACGGCGTCGCTGATCTGTTTGCCGTCGATATAGGTGATCATCTCCGTGGTCTGCTGTTTGCCGTTTTTGCCGGTTTGCAAAATCCTGGTTGTGCCGGCGCGCAAAAGGTCGCTTTCGCGCTGCACGGTTTCAAACGGCACCACACTGTTCCAGCGGATGAACTCCATCTCCTTGACGCGCACATAATCGGTTTGCAGCGCGATCAGAAGCTTTTGTCCGGCAGTGAGATGTTCAAAATCCACGCCCGGATTCAGCGCGCGCAGCGTGGCCGCGGAGACGTCCTGCGTCTTTTTGATTTTGGCGAGCGTGTCGCCGCTTTTGACTTTATAATAGACCGCCTCGCTTTTGGGCGCACGCAGCGTGCGCAACAGCGTCAACGGATCCCAGAGCGTCGCTTCGTCGTCGGCATACAGGCCCTGCACATAGTCGATCGTTTCCACAAACGCCACCTGCCGGCCGGGCTTTGCCTTTTGCCGTACAGGTTCGATCAGGCGGTTGAACGCCGACACCGCGTCGCTTTCGTTGCGCACGGCGCACAAAAACGCGCCGTCGATATAGATCCCGCACGCGGGCACCAGCGACGTTTCGGCGCCGGAGAGCATGGCTTCACACAATTGGGCGCTGCCGGACAGCGCAGACAGCGGCACACGCCGAAGCTGATAGGACGGTATGTCGCCCAGCGCTTCGCTGAGCCGGTCGCCGTTTTGCGGCAGCATATCGCGCAGATCCGCGAGCGCCTGCTGCACCACATTTTCGTCCGCCGCATAGCCGACCACGGCGTCGCCCATGCGGACCTCCAGCGCCGGCGTTGTGGTGCGCAGTCGCACCGCAAGCCCGCAAAGCACCACCAGCGCCAGCAGCGGCAGCACCGTGTTGCGGACGGTTTGCCAAAAGCCATGCCGCAGCCGGAAAGACTGGTGCAGGTAGCGCAGATGGGCACGCACGAAGACGAAGCCGCGGTTTTGTTTGTTGCGTTTGGCGCCCTCGCGCAGCATCGACAGATCGCGGTGGATCCCAACGGCGTCCTGTGCCAGCTGCCGCGGCACGGTTTTGTCCGCCGCGCGGAATTTGCGCCAAAGATAGCGCACCGCTTTGCAAAAGACGATCGCACTCGCAAACAGATAGCGCCACAAAACCGCAGCCGCATCGCTGACGCGCGACACCACAAGATCGCCGAGCAGTCCGACAAAATAAAACGGAAGCAGCCTTTGCCTGCGCTGCGACGCGATCAGCGCGCCGTTTTCGGCCGGGGATACGATCTTCAGCGCCTCGCGACCGTCAAAAGCCGCGTAGCGTTCGTCTGCCATGGCGTTCGTCTCCTTTCTTTCAGATCAGGGTCTGCGTCACAGATCGGTGCGCAGATATTCATACAGAGTATCCGTTGCCCGGAACCCGAGTTTTTCATACATGGTTTTCGGCGTGTCGTGTGCGGCGGCGTGGAGAAACACCAGATCGTCCGGGTGCGCAGACACGACCGCTTGCAGCAGCGTGGTTGCAACGTACTGCTTTCGAAACGCCGCGTCAACCACCAGGCCGTCGATGCAGGTGCAGGTGTCAAAGCGGAAGCTGTAACACGCGCCGGCGAGTGTGTCGCCGAGGTATGCGCCGTGATAATCGAGCTTGTCATACAGCCGCCGGATATTGCGCCGGCAAAAATCTGCGCCCCAGCTTTCGCCGAAGGCACGCACCTCCAGCGCTTCGAGCGCGGGCAGTGCCGGTTTGCGCACCGTCACGGCAGGGTTGGTGTTCCAGCCGTCACAGCCGCCGCACAGCACCATTGTGAGCGTCACGCTTTCCTCCATGCCGGCTTTTTCCGGCAGCGGCACGTCGCCCTCGAGCTTTAAAAAGCGGCGGCCGTGCGAAAGCTGAAATTCTTTCGCCGCTTCGATCTCCGCGATTCCCGGCGGCGTGCTGCCGAAAGAAAAGCAGTTGTGGTCATACTTGTCGGGCAAAAGCGGATCGCTCCATTTGGTGAGGTGAGCGGAAAACGGCGTTTTTGACGCAAACAGCAGCGCAAGCTGCCGTTCGGTTGCGCGGGTGCGGACGGTGATCGCCTTATCGTTCATACTCATATCGTCAGTTCAGCGCGGCGGCGCCGTTTTTTTGAAACAGGCGGACGACCGCGTCCTTGAGGTCTTTGTGTATTTCCTTCTGCAGCCGCGGATCGTCGGCGATCACCTGCTGCGATGCCGCTCTCGCCTGCTGCAGCGTTTCCATATCCTGCAGCAGATCGGCGATCTGCAGCTGCGGCAAGCCGTGCTGCCGGGCGCCGAAGAAATCACCGGGGCCGCGCAAGCGCAGGTCGGCGTCCGCGATCTGAAAGCCGTCGTTGGTTTTGCACAGCGCTTCGAGCCGCTGGGCGGCGGTTTCGCCCTGTGCGTCGCTGATGAGGATGCAATAGGATTTTTCGCTGCCGCGCCCGACGCGTCCGCGCAGCTGATGGAGCTGCGAGAGGCCGAAGCGTTCCGCGTTTTCCACCACCATCAGCACCGCGTTGGGCACGTCGATGCCCACTTCGATCACCGTTGTGGCCACAAGCAGCTGGATCTCGCCGGCGGCAAAATCCGCCATCACCTGCTGCTTTTCTTTGGGCTTCATCTTGCCGTGCAGCAATCCGACACGGTAGGCCGAAAACTCGCGTTCGCTCAGCTCCTTTGCGTAGCTGACGGCGGAAAGCAGATCGGTTTCGGTCTCCTCCACCGCCGGGCAGACGATATAAGCCTGCCGGCCGGCGTCCAGAAGCTTTCTGACAAAGGCATAGACGCGCGGATGAAAGCTGCTGTCCACCGCGTAGGTGCTGATCTTTTGCCGTCCTTTGGGCAGCTCGTCGATCACCGACACGTCAAGGTCGCCGTAAATGATCAGCGACAGCGTGCGTGGGATCGGGGTGGCGGACATGACGAGCACATGGGGTGTATCGCCTTTTTCGCCGAGCGTGCTGCGCTGGCGCACGCCGAAACGGTGCTGCTCGTCGGTCACAACCAGTCCGAGCGCATGAAACTGCACGTCCTCGGTCAAAAGCGCATGGGTGCCGACCACGATCTGCGCCGTGCCGTCGGCGATATGCTGCTTGGCAATGCGTTTTTGTTTCGCGGTGAGGCCGCCGGTCAGCAGTGTGACCTGCAGCGCGTCGCCAAACAGGGTTTGCAGCGTCTGTGCGTGCTGCTTGGCAAGAATTTCGGTCGGCGCCATCATCGCGCCCTGATAGCCGCTTTTCGCCATCGCCCACAGCGCCGCGGCCGCCACGACCGTTTTACCGGAGCCGACGTCGCCCTGCACCAGCCGGTTCATCGAGTCGCCGGTCTGAAAATCGCGCAGGCAGTCGTCGATGGCTCTTTTTTGTGCGCCGGTGAGTTCAAACGGCAGTCGCGTCAGGAAATCTCTGACACTGCCCGTCTGCACGCGTATGCGCGTTTTGGTGCGGTTATGGCGCCGCAGCAGCGCCATGCCGCATTGCAGCACAAACAGCTCTTCAAAAATCAGCCGCCGCCGCGCCACCTCCATGTCGTGCATCGTGGCGGGCTCGTGGATATTTTTGAGCGCAAACAGCGCGTGCGAAAGCTGATACTGCCGCCGGATGTCCGCCGGGATCAGATCGCCGGTTTCGTCGCGGCTCCACAGCAGCAGCGCCTGATGGATGATCTGCGACAGCTGCCGGGCACTGAGACCCGCCGTCAGCGGGTAGACCGGGTGAAACGGAACATTGCCGTCGGGGTCTTCCACCAACGGATTGGTCATCTCCCAAGCGCCGTACTGCCTGGTGACCTTGCCGTAAAACAGATAGGTTTCGCCCTCCCGCAGCCGCTGGGCGAGGAATTTATTGTTGAAGATCGTCAGGTGCATCACGTCGCTGCCGTCGGTCACAACGGTTTTGTAGATCGACATGCCCTGCCGGATCATGCCGCCGCTGACCGGACAGCCGACCACGCCGCGCACACAGGCGGTGTCGCCCGGCTGCAGCGATGCGATCGGGGTGCATACGGAGAAATCGAGATACGCGCGCGGATAATAGTGCACCGCGTCCCAGACGCTGTTGATTCCAAGCTTGCGCAGCAATACGGCGCGTTTTTCACCCACGCCTTTGATATACTGCACATCCATGTCACGCGTGCGCATAGGGCTTTCTCCTTTTCCGAATTAGTAAGACCAGGTATAAAGATTTGAGAACAGATCGTTTTCGCAGACGCTGCCTTCCATCTGCAGCTCTTTGGCATGATACAATATCCCGCTGCGGAAGCAGATCGGCACAAACGGCTGATCCTGCAAAAAGACCTGGACGAAGGTATTGGTTTCCACAGCGCCGGCGCGCCAGTCGTAAAACGCCTTGGCGCTGGCAGAATCGGGCAGCAGCCCGTAGCCCGCGGCGCCGTCCGGCGCAAAGAAGAGCGACAGATCCATATCCGCCGTCAGCTTCACTTCGCCGACATACAGATCGTACAGCCCGGAAGCCAGACGCTCCAGATAGCTGTTGTAGTCGAGCGAAGACAGATTCACGGTAAAGCCGCAGCTTTCCAACTGCCGCCGGATCAGCTCGGCGCAGGCCATGCGCACCCGGTTTTCGCTGTTGCAAACGAGCTCGAGCGTCACCTTTTCGCCGTCCTTGAGCCGCTGCCCGGACCCATTCAGCCCGTAGCCCAGCAGATCGAACATGCCGGGCGCCGCCTGCGGATCGAACGTAACGTCCGGCAGCTCGCTTTCGCCCCAAAGCGGGTGAAACGGCGCGTCGGAGGCCGCAGCGTAGCCGTCATAGGCAGTCGAAACCAGTGTCGGTTTGTCGATCGCGGCGGCAATCGCGCGGCGGAACGCCGGATCCTGCAGATGGTCGCGGCTGCTGTTGAGGCCCAGATAGACCAGATTGAGCAGCGGCACAACCTCCTCCACGGCAAAGATCTTGGTCCGCTCCAAGGTTGTCGGGTCAACAAACAGCGCGCTCATTTCGCCGATCTGCATCAGCTGCAGTTCGTTTTCGCGGGTGCTGATATCGAGAAGCTTGAGCGTTTTCAGCTCCATTTCTTCCCTTGCACTGCCGGCCTCGTTGGCTTCCAGATAGAGATCCGCATCCTTGTGATACAGCCGGTAGCGGCCGGAGCCGACCGGGACTTCGGTCTCCTGTGTGCCGAATTTGACAATCGGGAAATCCAGGCAGCTTGCCGCACGGACATTTTCTTGGGCCAGGGTAAATACCACCTGTTCGCCCGAAACGGCGCAGGACTCCACTGCCGCAAGCCGCGCCTCATAGCACGGGCTTTCCTTTGCGCGCTCGAAGGAGCACAAAACGTCGCGCGGCTGCAGCAGATCGCCGGTGGTAAACTGCGCGTCGCTTCTGAGCGATACGGTCAGCGTCAGGCCGTCCTGCTGCAGATCGGTCGCCAGCGATGGCACGGGGGTAAACGTTTCATCGAGCCGCACCAGAGAATCATACAGCAGTGTGCAGATATCGCGGTTCATGGTGCTTTTTGTCTCAAACGGATTGAGCGAATCCGCCGCGGAATAGGGCAGCACCACAATGTGGGGCGCTGCGCCTGTTTCGGTGACGGCAGGCGTTGTTGTGTTTCCGGTGTCCGGGTCGGTCGGCGGCGCGTCGGGCGTTTTGCCGCAGGCGCAAAGGCTCAGCAGCATTGTCAGCACCAGCAGCAGCGCACAGCATTTTTTCATCGCACTCTCTCCTTTTAGTTCAGCCGGATCCGCTGCGCCGAACGGCAGCGACCGGTCTTTTCGTCAAGATCGAACAAACAACCCTCTATCACGCAGTCGTCGCTTTCCTCGGTGTCGAACCGCGCGGGCATAAGGGTACGGAATTTTTCGATGACCAGCTCTTTTTTCACCCCGAGCACAGACTGTACCGCGCCGCACATGCCGAGATCGGTGATATAGCCCGTGCCGCCGGGCAGCACACAGTCGTCGCTGGTCTGCACATGGGTGTGCGTGCCGACCACGACGGAAACCCTGCCGTCCAGAAAGAAGCCCATCGCCCGCTTTTCGCTTGTGGCTTCAGCATGGAAATCCACCAGCACGACCCGGCAGTCGTCGAGCTCTTGCAGCGCACGCTCCACAGCGTGAAACGGGTTGTCCAGCGCGTCGAGATACATGGTGCCCATCAGGTTCACAACGCCCACGCGCACATAGCCCATATCGATCACGCCGACACCCTGCCCGGGCGCGCCGGCCGGATAGTTATACGGGCGAATGATCGTATCGCTTTCGTCCAGGTAGTCGTAGCATTCCCTGCGGCGGAAGGCGTGGTTGCCGGTTGTCAGAAAATCGACGCCGGAAGAGAGCAGAAACTGCGCCGACTGCGGCGTTACGCCGTTGCCCTTGGCGCTGTTTTCCGCGTTGGCAATGCACAGATCCACGCCCGCAAAGCGTTTATAGGCGGGCAGCTTTTTGCGCACGAATGCACACCCGCACTGCGACACCACGTCGCCCAGAAACAACACGTTCACGCACAATCCCTCTTCTCCCTGTTTTTTGCCTTCTTGTTTTTTGCCTTCTTATACATATTCCGACACATCGAAATCATCGTCGTCCGGATAGTAGTCCCATCCGTCGTAGTAGCGATCCGCCTGCTCCTGTGTGGACAGCGGAATTTCTTCAATCACTTCCGCCTTTTGTCCCGCCATCCAGAGTGTCGGATCGATCCGCACGGTATAGCCGCAGCCGGAGGGTGTAAGCCAATCGGTCGCCGCGGCTTCGGGCAGCCCGAAATTTGCCAGAATCGCCATCAGCACACCGCCGTGGGTGATGATGCAGGCGTCGTCTGTACCGGTTTTCAAAAGGCCTTCCACAATGCGCGCAAAGGCGCTGCACACGCGGCGGGTAAAATCTTCGTTGCTTTCGCCGAACGGCGGTTTCACACCCGCTTCGCCGCGCAGCCAGCGGTCAAACAGCGGTGATTTTTCGTGCAGCTCAGCGGCGCTTTTGCCGTCGTATTCGCCGAAATCATACTCCGTCAACGCGTCGATCACCATCGGCTTTAGCGACGGGTACAGAATCTGCGCGGTTTCGAGACAGCGCTTGAGCGGACTCGAAAACACGAACTGCGCGTCGGGATAGCGGTACTGCTGTTTCATCTCTTCCAGCTGCGCCCTGCCCTTTTCACACAGCGGCATATCGGTATGGCCGACATACAATCCGTCGAGATTGCCCTGGGTCAGTCCGTGGCGTAGAATATGTAACCGGAGGGTTTTCATGGCTCCACCTCAATTGTCATAATATAACATCTTATTATACTTGTTTTTGAAAAAACTGTCAACTGTTGGGCACAAGCGCAACGCAGAACGCGAAAGGGAAAGCGGAACAAGGCAGAAGTATTCTTGGGTTTTCGGTCAAATTGTTGTATAGTTAATCTATATCCGAAAGCTGCTCCTACAGCTTTTGAACCGGACGGAAAGAGGGATATCACTATGCACAGACAAAGGCTGATCCGGCAAACGCCCGCGTTTTTCTGTCTTGCCGTGTTGCTGCTTGCGGCGCTTTTGGCGCAGCCGGTATTTGCGGCAAAAGCGGAAACACAAGCGGTCCGCTGGCAGGATTATAACGGCAAAAAAATCGGTGTGCTGGTCGGTCCGCTGATGGAGGACGCGGCGAAGGAATACTTTCCCGACAGCGAATATCTGCTGTATGACGCCTATCCCGACTGCGTTACGGCGCTGCTGAACGGAAAGATCGACGCGTTTCTCGGCGACGAGCCCGGAATGAAATCGCTGCATCAATATGCTTGAGCGGCCCACCGGCGGCCGGATTTTGCTCGACGGCGAGGATATCACCGCAAAGAAATACAACCTGACGCTGGCCCGCCGTAAAATGGGGATGGTGTTCCAGTCGTTCCATCTGTTCGGCCATCTGACTGTGATCGAAAATCTGATGCTCGCGCCGATGGATATTTTGAAAAAAAACAAACAAGAGGCCTACGACACCGGCGTCGCGCTGCTGCGGCGCGTCGGGCTTTCCGGCCGGGAGCTTCAATATCCCGATCAGCTTTCCGGCGGCCAGAAGCAGCGCGTGGCCATCGCGCGGACGCTGGCGATGGATCCGGAGGTGATTTTGTTCGACGAGCCGACGAGCGCGCTCGACCCCACAATGGTGGGCGAAGTGCAATCGGTGATCCGCGACCTGACGCGCACCGGCAAAACGATGATGATCGTCACCCACGAAATGAATTTTGCCCGTGCCATCAGCAACCGCGTGTTCTATATGGATCAGGGCGGCATCTATGAGGACGGGTCGCCGCAGCAGATTTTTGACCATCCGCAGCGTGAACTGACCCAGCGGTTTATCCGCAAGCTGCGGGTGCTCGCATTCGAGATCGAAAGCCGTGACTTCGACTTCATCGGCGCCGGCGCCGAGATTGACCGCTACTGTCTGCAAAACGATATGGCGCCGAAAGACAAATACCGCGTGCGCCTGGTCATTGAGGAGCTGGTGCAGCAGATTTTGCTGCCGCGCATGCAGACGCCGCACATGGAAGTCCTGATCGAACATGCCGCGCAGGAAAATGCCACAAGCGTTACCGTCCTCTACGGCGGCCCGCAATTTGATCCGCACGATACAGAAAACGAGCTGTCGCTGCGTGTGCTGCAAAGCGCCGCGCAGGAGATCCGTTGCCGGTATGACCCGTCGCAGCCATTGCCGAACAAGGTTTTGATCCGGATCAAAAACGCATAATGCCGGCTGCCCGGGGAACGCGTCGTTTTGCGAGTCAAACGACAGAATTTCAACGGAATAACAAAAAGCCACCGGAAGGAGCGTCCTGCGCAGGGCACCCCTTCCGGTGGTTTTTTAATCTGTTCAATTCAGCGTTTTCAGCAGTCCGATCACCGTTTCCAGCTCTTCCGGCCGCACCTTGTCGGGCGCTTTATTTTCCTTGACACAGTCGGCAAAATAACGGATCTCGTTGGCGTAGGCGTCGCTTTTCGGCAGTCCGATATTGCCAGTGTCGTCCGCGGCGTCGGCGCCGACCGGGTGCCACACACGGCCGCTTTGCTCATAGATCGTCATCTCACCCTTTTCCCACGCGACGACGGCGCGCTCAAACTGGAAGCGGAACGCCGCCTGAAACGGATAGGGCGACGCATACCACGACGCTTCGCTTGTCAAAAAGAAGCCGTCGTATTCATAGACGACGTGCAGGTAATCCTGCTCCGGCCGCTGTTTCCGGTGGCAGTCTGCGCGACGCGGCTTGCCGAAGGCGTAGACCATGAAATCGAGGTCGTGGATATGCAGATCAAACGGCACAAGACCGCTGCGTGCCTCGTCCATCATCCAGCTGTCCCAGCTCCACGCCGGATAGCAGCCGAGCCGCGTCATGGAGCCGGAGAGCAGATCGCCGTAGGTCTTTTTGTCGCAGAGCTCTTTCACGATCTCATATTCCGGCCAGAAGCGCAAAACCTGCGCCACCATGAACCGGACGCCGTGTTCCTGCGCCGTGCGGTATACACGCTGCACGTCCTCCTGTCGCAGTGAGATCGGCTTTTCACATAGAACGTGGATCCCCTTTTCCAACGCCTGCACAGCGTAGTCCGCGTGCAGATAGGTCGGCAGACAAATGTCCAGAATGTCGATCTGCTCGCATTCGAGCATCGTGTCAAAATCGGTATAGTGCCGCTGCGCGGGGTAGCGCTCCATCTGCTGCTCGCGGATATCACACAGCGCGACGAGCTCGGCGTCGTCCATACGGTTCCACGCCGGAATGTGGGCGCCGCTGATACCGCCGACGCCGACCAATGCAACCTTCAACATGTTATCTTCCTCCATAGACGCGGTCGATGACCGCTTGCAGATAGGCCTTTGCTTCCATGATATCTTTCGTCTGCTGTTCGCCGCTGATCTCGCGCTCAATGGTGACAACGCCGTCGTAGCCGAGGGCGTGCAGCTTTTGGAACAACGACGGGAAATCAACCTTTCCCTGGCCAACCGGCGTTTCCGTGCCGAGGTCGTGTCCGTTCGTCGGATAAAGGCCGTCCTTTGCGTGCAGATTCCGGACATATTTGCCGAACACGTCGAGCGCATCCACCGGGTTCGCTTTGCCGTATAAAATCAGGTTTGCCGTGTCAAGGTTGACGCCGAGGTTGTCCGTGCCCACCTGCTCAAAGCAGCGCAGCATGGTCACCGGCGTTTCCTGCCCGGTTTCAAACAGCAGATACTGGCCGTTTTGTTTGCAGTGTTCGGCCACAACCCGCACCGCGTCGCAAAACGGCAAAAATGCCGGGTCGTTCGGATTCTCCGGAATAAAGCCCATATGGGTCACAACGTCCCGCACGCCGAGCAGCTTTGCAAAGTCCGCGCCGTCACACAGATTTTTGACGCGCATGTCGCGGTATGCCGGCGGCACAAGGCCGAGCGTTTGCGGGCCCTCATAAAAGTTCCACACAGCGGGGCCTTCCCAGCCGCACCAGAAGGCGGAGATGGTAACGCCGTACTGCTTTGTCAGCGTGTTGACTGCGTCTGCGTTTTCCAGTGTCCAGGCCGCCGGATCCCACGACAAAAGCTGGCAGTTGTCGAAGCCCTGCGCACGCAGATCTTCAAATTTTTTTGACAGTTCGTCTTTCTCGCTGAGATAGACACATACACCGATCTTCAAATTATCACCTCAAAGTAATCTTTTTACAACGCTGTTTTGCCACGCTGTGCTCAGTCCAGATACAGCACATGGGAGCCGTCTTTGGCAACATAGTTTTCCCTGACGCCGAGTTCCTCGATCCAGCCGCGCACCTCCGGCGTTTTGAGATTGCCGTTGACATTGTTCCACACCCAGGATGGGGTCGGCCACAGGCAGATCTCCGGCGCAACCGCTTCATAAAAGTTTTTGTCCACGCCGTCTTGTCCGTGGTGCGCCATTTTGCAGATGTCGCACTTTAAAAGGCCGCTGTCGGCCCATTGCGCAATCGTCTGGTTGCCGGCGCCCACCTGTGCGTCGCCGGTAAACATTACGCTTTTGCCGCCGAGATCCATGCGGAAAATGACAGAGTGCTCATTGACGTCAATCAACGACGTATCCGCCGTATACAGCACCGTGATTTTGGCTTTGCCGATGTTGAACACGTCGCCGGTATTGAGAATCTGCACCTTTTGAGGAAACGCCTTGCTGATCCGGTCAAACGCGCTGACCATCTGCCGGCCCTCCTCCTGCGAACGGGAGGCGTAAAGTTCGGCCGGCACATAGTGGAGCAGCACCTTGTCAAACGTGACCTGCTTGGTGCGGTGTTCCGCCACCTCGTTGAACACTTCCACATGGTCCGTGTGTGGGTGAGACAAAAACCACGCGTCGATCCTCGGCTTCTTCTGTCCGGTCACGGCCTTCAAATATTGAATGAAATAATCCGTTTCAAATTGGAACCCGCCGTCGACCACGATCACCTTGCCGTCTTCCGTTGTGATGATAAAGCTATCGCCGATCGTGTCCTGCACCGATTTCAGCATGTGGATCGCGTTTTTGTGCATCGTGTTCGGCACGTGCGCTTTCTTCACTTCAAAGAAATATTGAATCGGTGCAAATCGTGCCTTTATGCGGTCAAACAGCTTTGTGAAAAAATCCTTGAACCGTGTGCCGAAATCAGCGGACGCGGCCAGCGCAGCCTGCCCGGGCGCAGCGGCAAGCGCAGGCACCGCCAAAGCAAACAACAATACGAAAACAAGGAGCGTGGATATGATCGGTCTGATTTTCATAGATACCATCCTTTCTGCGTTGGCAGATACAAATTCGAATGTGTTTGTCTTCATTTTACTACGCAGCGGCCATAATAGCAAGACGTTGTCGAAAAAGGCGCGCACAAAACAGCCGTCCTTTAAAACCCGTTTCCTCCTCAGCCTCCTGCCGCTTGCGCACAGAGCTCGATCACACCGCCGGGCGCCGTTTGGATCCCCTGTTCAAGCGCCGCTGCGGTTTTGATTTGATGAGGGCAATATGTTCTCCTTGGTGTATCCGGCTGTTTCTCTGCGCGACGGCAAGCCCCGGCAAAGGATGAGCCGCCGTACGGTCAAACAGGTTATCCGCTTTGTATTTTTATTGTAACAAATACAGGAAAAACTGTCAATTGCGGAATCGGCAAAAAAACCGGAATACGCTTTTAGCGCATAAGTCAAGTACGATGCAATCAATCATCCTTGACCTTTTTATATGGAACAAAACTATCCGATTGCCAAGGACGCAAAATCCTTTTTGACTTTTTCTTATCATCCGATTATAATAAAGAAAACGATGCACCGGTCTGTATAAAGGTTCGTTCTAAGGTTTTATGAATCTGCAGCATTTTCAAAACGGGAAGCATGCTTTTTTGAAATAAAAAGGGAGGTCGCATTGTGGCAGGAAGAAATAAGGGTGATACCATGAACAAGTGGAGCTTTTATACCTCGAAAGAGCTCAAGCCCTCGGGCTGGCTCCGGCGTCAACTGACCATTCAGGCGGAAGGACTGAGCAGCAATCTGCATAAGATCTGGCCGGACATCCGCGACAGTGCGTGGATCGGCGGCAACCGCGAGGGCTGGGAACGCGTCCCCTATTGGCTGGACGGCTTTGTGCCGCTCGCCTATCTGCTGGAGCGCGAAGACCTGATTGCCGACGCAAAGAGATATATCGACGCGATCGTTGCCGCGCAGGAAGATGACGGCTGGATCTGCCCGTGCAAAAAGGAACGGCGGGCAAGCTATGACACCTGGGCTGTTCAGTTGATTTGCAAAACGCTGAAGGTGTACTACGACTGCTCCGGCGACGAACGGATCCCAAACGTGCTCTACCGGGTGCTGAAAAATTATTACGAGCTGCTGAAAAGCGGCAAAATCAGACTGTTCGGCTGGGCAAAATACCGCTGGTTTGAAACCTTTATTTCGCTCAATTTCCTGTATGAAACGTATCGGGAGGACTGGATCAAAGACCTTGCAAGAATCTTGAAAGCGCAGGGCTATGATTACAATAACGCAACCGAAAAATGGAAAATACCGCACCATGTATGGCTGCGCAAAACACATATTGTGAATCTTTGCATGATGCTGAAAAGCGAAGCGGTGTCGCACGATCTGCTGGACGAAGAATATACCGATCAGGCGGAAGCCCTCCGCGAGATCCTCGACCGCTACAACGGCACGGCGTTCGAAGGCTTTACGGGCGACGAGGTGCTGTCCGGTCTGGACCCGACCAGAGGCACCGAATGCTGTGCGGTCGTGGAGCAGATGTATTCCTATGAGGAACTGTTTGCCCATACCGGCGATCGCAAATGGGCAGAACGTCTGGAAGTGCTCGGCTTCAACGCTCTGCCCGCAACGCTCAGCGAGGATATGTGGACGCATCAGTATGTGCAGCAGGTGAATCAGGTTGCCTGTCAGAAAACCATGCTGATGGCGCCGTGGAGCACAAACGGTCCCTATGCGCACACCTTCGGTCTGGAGCCGAATTTCGGCTGCTGCACGGCGAATTTCAATCAGGGCTGGCCGAAGTTTGCGCTTTCCGCTTTTCTGCACAAAGGCGACGCCATCCTGAGCGCTGTGATGCTGCCGTCGGTCCTGACCGAAGAAGGAATCACGATCCGGCTCGAAACGGATTATCCGTTCCGCAATCAGATGCACTATACCATCGAGACGGAAAAAACGTTTCGTTTTCAGATCCGCGTGCCTTCGTTTGCAAAGAACCTTCGTGTCAACGGCGAACAGGCCGACGCCGGGGATCTCGCGTTTACGATCGGCGCCGGCAAAACAGAAATCGACGTGGCGTTTGAAACGGCGCCGTATCTCAAGAAACGCCCCAACGATCTGTATGCACTGCAGATGGGCTCCCTGCTTTTTTCTGTGCCGGTTGCCTATGAAACGAAGATGCGCGAATATACGAGACGGGGCGTGGAACGCAAGTTCCCCTACTGTGATTATCAGCTGATTCCGAAAACGCCCTGGAACTATGCCTTTGCAGGCGACCGGTTTGCGGTCACCTGTCACGAACCGGGAGCGGTTCCGTTTTCGCAGGCACACCCGCCGGTCACGGTCAAAGCGAATCTGCAGCAGATCGCGTGGGGCCTCAAATTCCCCTACAAAAGCATTGCGCGAAAAACGCCGAAATCCCGTGTGCCGATAAACGAAGCGCAGGAAATCGAGCTTTGTCCCTACGGCTGCGCAAGACTGCGCATGACAGAAATGCCGTTTCTTTGCAAATAGTCTTATCGCCATGGGGATATGACACAGACAGCCGCGACCTGTAATCGCGGCTGCTGTTCTGTATTGTTTTGATAGATGATCCGGTTCCCCTGTTCGGAAAACCGCCTTTGTTTTGATTTCACGCAACATGCAGCATGGAACCGGCAAGGAGGCAAATGTGCGAAGAGGATTACTGCACCCTTTCAGCTTTCTACTTCAGTTTTTAGATCCCTAATCGTTGTCGTTGTGTTCAACAGTAACAGTAACTTCGTCGGTAGTGATAACCAAATCAAAGGATGAAATAGTTTCATCATCGAGCAAACTTAGTTTAAAGGAGATATGTACTTAGTTTAAAGGAGATATGTACTTAGTTTAAAGGAGATATGTAGACTGTTGACTTCTTCATTTATTTTTGGTAGAATATTAAGGATAAATTATATTAACAAATACCATAATCACATTTCCCATCGTATTAGGAGAAATAGACAATGAGAATCCAATTGGAAAAATACGGATGCCATATACCAAAAGAAAGTCGTAACAAAAAGTGGAACCAAGAAAAATACTATCAGACACGCTTTTCCTGCGTGGTTTGTGAGCATTGTGGTGCTGAATTATACTCCGAATATTTGATCTTTGACAAAAAAAAGCTTGAGAATGACGAAAAGATTTGCGACAGATACAGCCTTGAGTGGCATAAGCTTTCTGATGAAAAGCGCAAAAAGAACGACAGAAAAAAAGAAAGAATATACAAATTCAGCGTTTGGGCAGAGAATGAAGTTCACACTAGGGAAGAACGTGATTTGATTTCAGATTCCAACAAGCTGATATGTCCTTTGTGCAAAAAGGGCATAGAATCAATAGTATATCGAGACAACGAAGTGTTAAAAGATGCGTTTGATAAACTAAATCATATTATAGAAGAAAGTGATAAAAAAATCGCCAAGGAAAATGTTGACAGTTTAATTGAAATCTTTGAAAGGGAATCGCATGGTCAATCAGTTCTACAAGAATCTGTGGAAGAAATAAAACGCTCTCCCGAAAAGCTAAAGAGGTTTTTAGAAGATCTCATTAATATTGAAATGGGTATTTATACATTATCTTTGCACTTAAAAGATTTATACCCTTCTTTTTTGCAAGCAAACAGATTAGTATTCCAACAGAAATGCGCTATAGAAAAAAAGTATTCGGATGAAATAAAGGTTATCGAAAACAATATTTCTATTCTCGAAGATAGAATACTTAAAACTGCGGATCTTTCTGTGGAGGATTTTTCTTTAATAGAACCTGAAAAGCCTGTCCCTCCACAAGAACCGCTTCTTCAAAAACCTAGTATTTTTAATCGAAAAAGAGTTACTGAAGAGAATGCTCGTTTGATGGATGAGTATGATACAGCAAAAAAGCATTATAATTCGGAATATAAAGAGTACAAGTTCAAGTGTGCAGCTGTTCAATTGGAGCTTTCGCGACAGAAAAATGAATTAAAAAGCCATCTTTCGAAAGAGATAGAACAAAACAAAGCGCAACTTATTGAACTTCAAAGCCAATACAAGGAGAAAGTGTCTAAAGCACTATTAAAGCCTGTGCCAGCTACTGAAGCAAAAGAAGAATGGGGTAAAGAAATCAACACTGCCAAAAAAATATTGGAAAAACTGATTGCAGCAAGAAAAACCTTTTATAATTGCAATGTGATTTATCCTTCTTACCAAAATCTTGTTGCGTCTTCAAGGTTCTATGAATATATTTCGTCTGGACGCTGCTCTTTATTAGAAGGCGCTCATGGTGCCTACAACCTCTATGAGGAAGAAGTTAGAGCTCACCTTATAATATGTAAACTGGATGAAATCATTAAAGAACTCAAGGCAATCCGAAGAAATCAATACTATCTTTACTCAGAATTTAAAAAGGCAAATACAACTTTATCGTCTCTTAATGAAAAAATGGAAAAAGTCAATAATACTCTTAATAGAATCGAAAGTTCCACTGAAAGAATCGAATATAATACTGCAGCTACCGCTCTTTATTCGCAAGTAAACGCAGAATTAACTAACGCATTAGGTTTTTTGATTGCTTTACATTAAGAGATTCTTCCTGTTGTTCACAATGAGAACGTGAACTTTTCTCACGTAAAAAACTCCGCCGGATTTCTCCGACGGAGCATTTTTTTGCTTGGATGTTACGCGTTGTCGCTGATCGCAGCCTGCGCCGCAGCAAGGCGGGCGATGGGCACGCGGAACGGCGAGCAGGAAACATAGTCGAGGCCGATCTTGTGGCAGAATTCCACAGATGTCGGGTCGCCGCCGTGTTCACCGCAGATGCCGCAGTGCATGGTCGGACGGACGCTCTTACCGAGCTCGACAGCCATCTTCATCAGCTTGCCGACGCCGACCTGGTCGAGCTTCGCGAACGGATCGTTTTCGAAGATCTTGGCGTCATAGTAAGCGTCAAGGAACTTGCCTGCGTCGTCACGGCTGAAGCCGTAGGTCATCTGAGTCAAATCGTTGGTGCCGAAGCAGAAGAATTCAGCGTCCTTCGCGATCTCGTCAGCCGTCAGGGCCGCGCGCGGGATCTCGATCATCGTGCCGACTTCATACTTCAGGTCGGAACCGGCAGCAGCGATTTCAGCGTCTGCGGTTTCCACAACGAACTTCTTGACATACTTGAGTTCCTTCGAGTCGCCCACGAGCGGAATCATGATTTCGGGAACGATGTTCCAGTCCGGATGCGCCTTCTTGACGTTGATGGCGGCGCGGATGACAGCGCTGGTCTGCATCTTCGCGATTTCCGGATAGGTGACAGCCAGACGGCAGCCGCGGTGACCCATCATCGGGTTGAATTCGTGCAGACCCTGGATAATACCCTTGATGGTCTCCACGCTCTTGCCCTGGGCAGCCGCAAGGGCAGCGATGTCGGCTTCTTCGGTGGGAACAAACTCATGCAGCGGCGGATCCAGGAAGCGGATCGTGACCGGGCAGCCTTCCAGCGCTTCATACAGCGCTTCGAAGTCAGCCTGCTGCATCGGCAGGATCTTGGCAAGCGCAGCTTCGCGCTCTTCCACGGTGTCGGAGCAGATCATCTCACGGAACGCAGCGATACGATCCGGCTCGAAGAACATGTGCTCGGTACGGCAAAGGCCGATGCCTTCTGCGCCAAGCTCGCGGGCTTTTTTCGCATCTGCCGGGGTGTCGGCGTTGGTGCGGACCTTGAGCTTTCTGTACTTGTCGGCCCAGCCCATGACGCGGCCAAATTCGCCGGCGATCTGGGCGTCCACGGTCGGGATCGCACCGTCATAGATATTGCCGGTGGAGCCGTCGATGGAGATGACGTCGCCTTCGTGGAAGGTCTTGCCGCCGAGGGTAAACTTCTTGTTTTCTTCATCCATCACGATGTCGGAGCAGCCCGAAACGCAGCAGGTACCCATACCGCGGGCAACAACGGCTGCGTGGGAGGTCATACCGCCGCGGACGGTCAGGATACCCTGAGACGCCTTCATGCCGGTGATGTCTTCCGGAGAAGTTTCGAGACGGACAAGGATGACTTTCTTGCCTTCCGCATGCCATTTTTCGGCATCGTCAGCGGTGAACACGATCTGGCCGCAGGCAGCGCCCGGAGAAGCGCCGAGGCCCTTGCCCATCGGTGTGGCAGCCTTGAGGGCTTTCGCGTCAAACTGCGGGTGCAGCAGCGTGTCGAGGTTGCGCGGGTCGATCATCAGAACGGCTTCCTGCTCGGTGCGCATGCCTTCGTCAACGAGGTCGCAGGCGATCTTGAGCGCAGCCTTCGCGGTACGCTTGCCGTTTCTGGTCTGGAGCATGAACAGTTCGCCGTGTTCCACGGTGAATTCCATGTCCTGCATATCTCTGTAGTGGTTTTCAAGAATGGAGCAGACTTCCTTGAACTTCTTGAAAGCGGCGGGGAACTTCTGTTCCATTTCGGAAATGTGCATCGGGGTACGCACGCCGGCGACCACGTCTTCGCCCTGCGCGTTGGTCAAAAATTCACCGAACAGGCCCTTGTTGCCGGTGGCGGGGTCACGGGTAAACGCAACGCCGGTACCGCAGTCGTCGCCCATGTTGCCGAACGCCATCGCCTGCACGTTGACAGCGGTGCCCCAGGAATACGGGATGTCGTTGTCACGGCGATACACGTTTGCGCGCGGGTTGTCCCAGGAACGGAACACGGCCTTGATGGCTTCGAAGAGCTGTTCCTTCGGATCGTCCGGGAAATCTTTGCCGAGCTGCTTTTTGTATTCAGCCTTGAACTGGCCGGCAAGGGTCTTGAGGTCGTCAGCGGTGAGCTCAACGTCCTGCTTCACACCCTTTTCTTCCTTCATCTTGTCGATGAGCTGTTCAAAGTATTTCTTGCCGACTTCCATAACGACGTCGGAGAACATCTGGATGAAACGGCGATAGCAGTCCCAAGCCCAGCGGGGATTGTTGGATTTTTCAGCGATCACGTTGACCACGCGTTCGTTGAGGCCGAGGTTGAGGATCGTGTCCATCATACCGGGCATGGACGCGCGGGCGCCCGAACGCACGGAAACGAGCAGCGGGTTTTCTTCGTCGCCGAATTTTTTGCCGGTGATTTCTTCCAGCTTCGGGATCGTCGCCATGATTTCAGCCTGAATGTCGTCATTGATGCGACGGCCGTCTTCATAGTACTGGGTGCAGGCTTCGGTCGTGATGGTGAAGCCCTGGGGAACAGGAAGACCGAGGTTCGTCATCTCAGCAAGGTTTGCGCCTTTGCCGCCGAGGAGTTCTCTCATGTCAGCATTTCCCTCTTTGAACAAATAAACAAATTTTTTGCCCATCGGAATCATTCCTCCAAAAAAATATTTGCATTCTCAACACAGGCATACGAGGGCACACCTGCATTCATTTGATTTTAACAAATTTGGCCCTTTTTGTCCATTGTTTTTTTTAATATAGATTCGCAGATTATTCCCGTTTTTTTGTAAATTTTCACAGAAGCCGCGGCCGCGGCAAAAAATTTGTCTGCTTTTTCGGATTTCTTTTTAATTTTGGTGGAAATTTACGCAAGGTTGTGCTATGATTAAGTGAATAGTCTGCAAAGTTCTATTTTAAAGTAAAATAAAAGAACTATTATTATAATACAACATTAGCATTTATATGCTGAAAAATGCAACGATCCGGAGGATCCCGTTATGAAACGAATCATCGCTTTGAGCCTTTGTCTGCTCACAGTCTGCCTGCTTGCCGCATGCGGAAAAACCGACGAACCTGCCGCGGAGCCCGATTTTGTGGAAGCCGCCGTTACCAACCCGGCCTATACCGCACCGCAGGAGGTCACCTATCCGTCCGGCAGCATTACGATCAAGGTGCCGCTGGCGTTTTTAAGCAAGGAGGAAAAAGAGAATCTGCCCGCCTATGCCGATAACCACGGCTTTTATTCCGCCGAGATCAACGAGGATAAGGGCATTGCAACGCTTGTGATGAGCGAGCTGAGCCACAAGCTGCTGCTGACCACGGTCGGTCTGGATGTGATCGAAGACCTCTACGGCTTTCTGGACGACGGCTCGTTCCCCTATTTCAAGGGCATTGAGACCTATGACAGCACAAACTTTTCCGAGCTTGTCATTCTCGTGGACGGCAACGCCTATATGATGGATCAAAACGCCGATCTGCTGCCGTATACACTGGCGCAGACCTGCATGATCTATCAGGGCTATACCACCGAAACAAAGTATCAGTGCCGTGTGCTGGTTAAGGACGAAGCAACCGGCAGCGCGGTCAAAGACGAAACCTATAAACAAACCATCAAAGACCTCAACAGCTAAAAGGAGAATCGCTATGCAAATGACGTTCCGCTGGTTCGGCGACGAAAAAGACACCGTGTCGCTCGAACAGATCCGCCAGATTCCCGGCGTTGTCGGCGTTGTGCCGGCGCTGCACGCCCTGCCCTGCGGCGAGCCCTGGCCGCTCGACATGATCCTCGACATGAAACGCGAGATCGAAGACGCAGGCCTCACCATGGAATGCATCGAATCGGTCAACGTTCACGAGGACATCAAGCTCGGGCTGCCCACGCGCGACAAATACATCGAGAACTACATCACCTCCATCCGCAACCTCGCAACGGCCGGTGTGAAGGTGATCTGCTATAATTTCATGCCGGTGTTCGACTGGACGCGCACCGACCTTGCCATGGATATGGGCAACGGCGCAACCTGTCTGTCGTATAACGGCAAACAGATCGAAGGCAAGAGCCCCGAGGATATGTTCCGCGAGATCGACGACAACTCCAACGGCTACGCCATGCCCGGCTGGGAAACCGAGCGTATGGGCGAGATCAAGGAGCTGTTTGAAAAATACAAGGGCATCACAGACGAGGATCTGTGGACAAATCTGCAATATTTTCTTGAAAAGATCATCCCGGTGTGCGAGGCATGCGACGTCAGAATGGCGATCCATCCGGACGATCCCCCATGGGATATTTTCGGTCTGCCGCGTATCATCCGCGATCTGCCGTCGCTCAAGCGCTTCCTCAAGCTGGTGGACAGCCCGTATAACGGCCTGACCTTCTGCACGGGTTCGCTCGGCGCCAATTTGCAAAACGATCTGCCGGCCATGATCCGCGAAGTCGGCGACCGCATCTATTTTGCGCATCTGCGCAATATCAAGGTCACGGGCAACCACTTCCACGAAACGAGCCATCTGTCCGCGGACGGCTCGCTCGACCTTTACGAGATTGTCAAAGCGCTGCAGGACGTCGGCTTTGACGGCTATATCCGGCCCGACCACGGCCGCATGATCTGGGGCGAAACGGCAAGACCCGGCTACGGCCTTTACGACCGCGCGCTCGGCGCCGCCTATCTCAACGGACTGTGGGAAGCGTGCAAGAAAAGCAGAGCATGACCATTGAAAATTGAAAAATGAACGCGCATTTTTCATGGACTCTTTTCGGCGCTGCGCAACGTGCGGCGCCATGCAAATCCGAACGAAACACGACGAAGGAGTGTTCCCATGAGCTTTATCGAATTTGAATCCGTATACAAGCGCTACACCGCCGGCGAGATCATCATCCCCGCCGTGGACGGCGTCAGCTTCCAGATTGAAGAGGGCGAGTTTTGTCTGATCGTCGGCACCAGCGGCGCCGGCAAATCCACCGTGCTGAACATGCTCGGCGGCATGGACAGCTGCGACGACGGCAAGATCCGTGTGGCCGGCCGGCTGATCAACAACCTGTCGAAGGACGATCTGATCAACTACCGCCGCTACGACGTCGGGTTTGTCTTCCAGTTTTACAACCTCGTGCCGAATCTGACAGCGCTCGAAAATGTGGAGCTCGCCAGCCAGATCAGCAAAAAGGCGCTCAATCCGCGCAAGGTGCTGGAAAAAGTCGGTCTGCGCGAACGAATGGACAACTTCCCCTCGCAGCTTTCCGGCGGCGAACAGCAGCGCGTTTCCATTGCGCGTGCGCTGGCCAAAAACCCGAAGCTGCTGCTTTGCGACGAACCGACCGGCGCGCTCGATTACCGCACCGGCAAACAGATCCTGCGGCTGCTGCAGCGCACCTGCCGCGAAACGGGTACCACCGTGGTCGTCATCACGCACAACCAGGCGCTCGCCGGCATGGCCGACCGCATCATCACCATGCGCTCCGGCCGTGTGGTCCAGATCGCAGTCAACGAACATCCGGTTTCGGTCGATCTTTTAGAGTGGTAAGGAGAAGGACATGAACAAAGCGCTTTTTAAGGATACCTGGCGCACGATGGAGCGCACCAAATCGCGCTTCATTTCGCTGGTTGCCATCGTGGCGCTCGGCATCAGCTTTTTTGCCGGCATCCATGCCACCGCGCCGGATATGCGCGATACGGCCACGCAGTATTATATCGATACCAACGCCATGGATCTGCAGGTCATCTCCACCGCCGGTCTGACCGACGATGACGTCAGGGTCATTGCCGGTATTCAGGGTGTGGAGCATGTCAGCGGCGAAAAATTCGTGGACGGCGTGCTGCGTGTCAACGGAGAAAAGGTCAGCGAGCTCGACGGCTCGGAACTGACTGTGCGCGCCTATGGGCTGGATATGGCAAAGGCCGCCAACGCCTCACTCGGCACGGACGACCGTACCTTTATCAACCGGCCGCAGCTGATCGACGGCGCATGGCCGACGCAGGCCAACCAGTGCGTGGTGGACGCGAGCAATCTTTCCACCCCGGAGGAATTCGAGATCGGCGCGGTGGTTTCCATTGACGGCGCGGGCACCGATATTGCCGGTACACTGCACAACACGGAGTTTGCCATCACCGGCATCATCCGCACGCCGCTGTATATCAACTTTGAACGCGGCAACACGCAGATCGGCACCGGCAAGCTCGGCACCTTTGTCTATATTCCGCAGGAAAACTTCAAGACCGACTATTACAGCAGTCTGTCCATCCGTCTGCAGGGTACCGATGCGCTTGACCCGTATTCCGACGATTATCAGGCCTATGTCAAGCCCTATGTCGACTATATCAACTCCATCGCACAGGATTGTCTGACGCCGCGTGTGACGATGCTGCGTGCGCAGTACACCACCGAGGTGGAAAAGGGCGACCGCGAATACGCCGCCGCCAAGCAGCAGACAGACGCCATGATCAGGGAGGCGGAGGAGCAGGTCAAGACCGTGCTCGACATGGCGAAAAACGGCGACGCCCAGCTTGCGGAATACAAGCGGCTGTATAACGAAAAAGCCGCCGAGGCCAACAGCAAGATCGGCCAGAGCAAGCTGGAGCATTCCACGCAGTTTGCCGCCTATGAGCAAAAGCGCGCCGAATATCTGGCCGCGAAAGCACAGGTCGACCAGTACGCCAACGCAGAAACCGATCTGCGCGCGGCACAAACGGAATACAACGTGGCCAACACCCAGGTCAACACCCTGATGACCACGGTGACATATCTTGAAAACCTTGTTGCCACCACCCGCGGTGCACTGACCAACCTGGACGAAACGCAGGGCAATCAGGTCAGCGGTATCATCAACCGCTTTGAGCAGTCGGGTCTTGTCGGCGCGGAAGTGGACCAGATCGTCAACTCCGTCCGCTCGCTCACCGCTGTGGGCACCGCGGAGGAAATCTCCGCCTATCTGGAGCCGCAATTGCAAACGCTGGAGCTGCAGCTTGCCAACACACGGCGCGAGCTGACCAACACCAAAGCCCTGCTGGCCACCAAAAAGGTGGAGCTGGACAACGCCAAAGCTATGGTGGAACAGCTCAAAACCACCCGTGTGCAGCTCGCCTCCGCCGAAACCCAGCTGAACGAAGCGGAAAAGCAACTGACCGGCGCCAACTACGATATTCAGATCGGCGAGCTGGACGTGCTGTCGCAGCTGTCGGATTACAAAAACCAGATCTCCAACTACGAGATCCAGCTGCAGATGGCAAAAAGCAAGGCCGGCACGATCGAAGCGGAGTTTGCCAAGCAAAAGGAAGAGGCCTACAGCAAGCTGCAGGCCGCAAAGGACAAGCTCGACGCCGCCAAGACGTTTTTGCTCAATCTCGACACCGCCAAATGGTATGTCTATGACCGCGACGACGCGCTCAAGGGCTTTGAGGAATACGGCCGCACAGCCAACCGCACCGCCGCCATCGCCATGATCTTCCCGTGGTTCTTCTTCCTGGTGTCCACGCTCGTGTCGCTGAACACCATGACCCGTATGGTCGAAGACGAACGCACCCAGCTCGGCACCCTCAAGGCGCTCGGCTTCTATAACAAGGAGATCGTTTTCAAATACATTTTCTACGCCCTGACCGCCAGTGTGATCGGCGGCGTCGCAGGTTCGCTTTTGGGCTTTGTGCTGTTCCCATATGCGATCACCACCGCCTACGGCATCATGTTTGAGCTGCCGCCGCTGCTGATCAAGTACCGGTTCGAATATGCGATCCCCGGTCTTTTGATCTCGATTCTGACCACTGTCTTTGCGGCCTACGGCGCCAGCTACAAGAGTCTGATTTCGCCGGCGTCGTCGCTGATGCGGCCGAAGGCGCCCAAGGGCGGCAAACGTGTGCTGCTCGAAAAATTCCCGAAGCTCTGGAGCTCCTTGAGCTTTACGTGGAAGGTCACATGGCGCAACGTGTTCCGCAACAAAAAGCGCTTTATCATGGCGGTCATCAGCGTATTCGGCTGCACGGCGCTGCTTGTCGGCGGCTTCGGGCTCGACAAGAGCATCAACACCGCATTGGAAGAGCAGTTTACCAACGAAGACAGCATCCTGCGCTATGATATGCAGATTGTCACCAACGGCAGTTATGATACCACTGTGATGGATTGTGAGGCGCTGGACTTCGTGCGGTCAAGACCCGAAATCAAAGAAGCGAATCTGACCTTCATGAAGGTCTATAACACCACCAGCTCCGACAGCGACAAGCTGATGGAAACCTATCTCATGGTGCCCGAGGACGCGTCGGCGCTGCCGAACTATATCGACGTGCGCGACGACAAGACCGGCGAATCCATCCTCCTGCCGCAAAACGGCTGCGTGATCACCAAAAAGCTGTCCCGCAATCTGGGCCTGCATGTCGGCGACAACATCATCGTGAATCTCGACGACGACCGGCAGGTCAGCATCCCGGTTGCGGCAATCGCCGAAAACTACATTTTCCATTATCTGTATCTGACCAAAGAGGCCTATGCCACCCTCTTCGGCCAGCATCCGCAATACAACTACATCTCCGCCAATCTCGCCTATGAGCTGACGCCGGAACAGAAAGAAACCCTCGCCAAAGCCATGATGGCGGAATACTCCATCAGCGCCCTCGCCTATCAGGAAGACATCCAGTCCTCCTTTGACACGCTGTTCGACTCTCTGGGCTACATCGTCCTTGTGATGATCGTGGCCGCAGGTCTGCTGGCGCTGATCGTGCTGTACAACCTGTCGAGCATCAATATTCACGAACGGGTCAAGGAGATTGCCACGATCAAGGTGCTCGGCTTCAACGACAAGGAGGTCGCTGCCTATATCTTCCGCGAAAATATACTGCTGAGTATTTTCGGCACGCTGCTCGGTCTGCCCGGCGGCATCGGGCTGCACCGCATCGTGATCATGGTCGGTGAAGTGGATCTGATCCGCTTCGGCCGCGACGCCGGCATCATGGCGTTTGTGTGGGCAATCGTGCTCTCGATGGGCTTCACAATGCTCGTCAACCTGATCCTCATGCGCAACCTCAGAAAGGTTGACATGGTGGAATCGCTGAAATCCATTGAATAAAGGAGTCTCCCAATTATGCTTGTCAACATGAAAGACCTGCTGCTGCAGGCGCAGACCGCAGATTACGCGGTCGGCTCGTTTTCGATTGCCAACATGGAAATGGTGCGCGGCGTCATCGCCGCCGCCGAGGAGGCAAACGCGCCGATCATTCTGCAGATCGCCGAAGTGCGGCTGAACCACTCCCCGCTCGCCCTCATCGGTCCGCTGATGGTCGCTGCGGCAAAGGAAGCGAAGGTGCCCGTTGCCGTCCATCTTGACCACGGCCTGACGCTGCCGACGATTCAGCTCGCGCTTGACCTTGGCTTTACCTCTGTCATGTTTGACGGCTCGCATCTGCCGCTCGATGAAAACATTGCCATGACCAAGAAGGTTATCGAAATGGCAAAGCCCTACGGCGCTGCCGTGGAGGCGGAAATCGGCTGTGTGGGCGGCAGCGAAGACGGCTCGGTGGATATCGCCATGCGCTGCACGGCGCCCGCGGAGGCCGAGCGGTTTGCCAAAGAAACAAACGTTGACGCGCTGGCCGTCGCCATCGGCAACGCCCACGGCAACTACAAAGACACGCCGCATTTGCGGTTTGACATACTCGAACAGATCCGCACTCTCGTTTCGGCGCCGCTGGTACTCCACGGCGGCACCGGCATTTTGCCCGAGGAATTTGTCCGCTGCTATCACACCGGCATCAAAAAGATCAACATCGCCACCGCCACGTTTGACGCGGTGGAGCGCAGTGTGCGCGAAGGCTATGCTGCCGGCGCAATCAAGGGCTATTACGATCTGCACACCGCCGAGATTCGCGGCGCGTATGAAAACGCGAAAAAACATATCGAAATCTTTGCGACAGGCGGCCATGCCGTCTGTTGAACAGACGGGAGGAAGAAACATGAAACACGTTCGAAAAGCACTGTCCGTGCTTTGCTGTCTGCTGATCGCGCTTTGCACGGTTTCGTTCGCTTTTGCGGCGGAGTCGGCAAAACCGAAGCTGCAATTTTCCGCCGACGGCACGTTTACGATTTTGCATCTGACCGACACGCAGGACGACCAATACCCGGCAAAGCAGCTCCGTCCCTTCCTCGAACAGGCGATCGAAACGGCAAAGCCCGATCTGATCGTGTTTACCGGCGATCTGGTGGAGGATCTGCGCGTGGGCGACAAGGGCACCGACGCCCGTCCGCTCTTTGACGGCGTTGTGACCTATGGGCTTACCGGCAAGGACAAGGCAAAAACGCACGAAAACGCGCTGAAAGCCGCGCAGGTTGTGCTGCAGATTTTTGCAGACAGCGGTGTGCCGTTTGCCATGGTGCAGGGCAACAACGACTATAAAGTCAACGTATCCAACGAGGAATGGCTCGCATTTTACAACGGCTACAAAAATAATCTGACGCGCGACATGAGCACAAACAGCGACGGCATCGACTACCGTCTGCCGGTCGTCGGCTCTGACGGCAGCGTGAAGCTGAACCTTTACTGCATGGACACCGTGACGGACGAGGTCAGCGCGGCGTCGCTCAACTGGTACAAAGCCGACAGCGACGCGCAAAAGGAGCAAAACAACGCCACCGTGCCGGCATTCGTATTCCAGCACATCCCGGTGGACGAGGTCACAAACCTCTTTACCGTCTGCGACAAAAATGATCCCTACGGCGTGCCGGCTGCCAGAGACAACGGCATTCACTTTTACAAGCTCGCCGACACGGCCCGCGGCTATTTTGACACCGTCTATCAGAGCGACGGACAAAGCGACGAATTTGCCGCGTGGAAGGCGCAGGGCGACGTCTGTGCCGCCTTCTTCGGCCATATGCACCAGGACGGTTTTTCCGGCGTTTATGACGGCATCGAGTTGAATCTCACCTATGGCTGCGAATTTGCCAAAAGCGGGCCCTACGGGATGCGCGTGATCACGCTGCACGAAGACGATATTGCCGCTTACGGCAATCAGGCGTACACCTACACGGACGGTGCGTTCACCGCCGACCCGGATCAGGCGCCGCCCAAAACCACATGGCAAAAGGTGCAGATGCTTTTCAGCAGTCTGCTTTATCTTGCAAAAACTACATTAGGAAAGGTTGTTCATCTATGAAGTACATCGAATTTGACCAAAGCAAGCCGCTTGACGTGATCCCCATCGGGCGCGTGGCCATCGACTTCAATCCCACCGACATGAATCGTCCGCTGTCGGAAAGCTGCAACTTCAACAAGTATGTCGGCGGCTCCCCGGCCAACATTGCGGTCGGCCTTGCCCGTCTCGGCAAAAAGGTCGGCTTCATCGGCAAGGTCAGCGACGACCAGCACGGCGATTATGTGGTCAACTATTTTAAAAACGACGGCATCGACACGTCCAACATCTTCCGCGCACAAAACGGCGAAAAAATCGGCCTGACCTTCACCGAGATCAAGAGCCCCACGGAAAGCAGTATTCTGATGTACCGCGACGGCGTTGCCGATTTGATGCTGCATCCGAGCGAAGTGAGCGAAGACTATATCAAGAGCGCCAAGGCGATCGTCATCTCCGGCACCGCGCTGTCGCAGTCGCCGTCGAGAGAAGCCGCGCTCAAGGCGATGATGCTTGCAAAGAAGAACAACGTTGTCATCATCTTCGACATCGACTATCGCGCCTACACCTGGAAAAACGCCGACGAGATCTCGATCTATTATTCCATGGTCGCCCGCAACGCCGACATCATCCTCGGCTCGCGCGAGGAATACGACCTCACGGAAGCGATCACCGGCGTTTGCAAAACGGACGAGGAAAGCGCCGCATTGTGGCAAAGCTACGGCGCCAAGATCGTGATCATCAAGCACGGCAAGGAAGGCTCCACCGCCTATACCAACGACGGCAAGAGCTATTCCATCAAGCCTTTCCCCGTCAAGGCGATGAAGGGCTTCGGCGGCGGCGACGGCTATGCTTCGGCGTTCATCCGCTGCCTGCTTGAGGGATGGGATATCATCGACGCGCTGGAATTCGGCACGGCGAGCGCCTCCATGCTCGTGTCCGCCCACAGCTGCTCGGCCGCGATGCCGACCGTGGAGCAGGTGGAAGCATTTATCAAGGAAGAGAAGGAACTCTACGGCGAAATGGTCGCCCGGGTATAAAATACAGAAAAGATTCTTTCGAATATTCACAAATTATTCACACTTATAAAGAATACTTCCGCTATAATGGAAGCGAAGAAAACGAAAGGAAGGAGAGACCGAGATGATCACTGCTGTTTCCGTATTCGTACATGCAATCATCGCGCTCGTCAAACTCGGTGTTCTTGGCATCAAGACAGACATCCTGCTTGCGAAGCTCGGCTTCATTATCTGAGTCATTCAACAAAAAGATCCGCAGCGAACAACTGCGGATCTTCTTTTTTGGTTGCTTACAGCAGCATGCCGAGGATCTGATCCTTCGGCGCAAAGCCAACCTGCGTGTCGGTGCATTCGCCGTTTTTGAACACCATCAGCGTCGGAATGCTGGCGATGCCGAAACGCATGGCGAGGTCCTCCTCTTCGTCCACATTGACCTTGCATACCTTGACCTTGCCGTCATACTCGTCGGCAATTTCTTCCACAATCGGCGCCACCATACGGCACGGACCGCACCAGGTTGCCCAAAAGTCCACCAGCACGGGCACGTCGGATTGCAGCACTTCCTGCTCGAACATATCATTGGTCAGATTGATTTCAGCCATAGCATCATACCTTCCTTTTTTCTTTGTGTCTTTATTATACCACAAAAGCCGAAAAAGTAAAGCTTTTTCAAAATTAAATTTTAAAAAATTTATAAACAGAAGAAGCGCCCGTGCGCGAAATGCGCACGGGCGACATGGTTTTGTTAGCCAATCAGCTTCTGCACGCTCTTTGTCAGCTCTTCAAAATAAGTGGAGATCTGTACAAAGATCTTGTTCAGACGCTCAAAGATCGAAGCGAGGAAGGACATGATGGTGATGTTGTCTTCATCGTCATACATCTTCGCATACTTTGCGGTATAGGATGTGTCCTCATTGACGACCGGCAGCGTATTGCGGTAATACTCGTTGCCGTTCGCGTCGACCCAGCCTTTGAATTCCCATTCCGGATCGCCGTCCTGTCTGGCCTTCGTCGGGTTCGGCGGGCCAACCGGAGACGTACCCTTGACGGCAGCCACAGTTGCAAGCACCGTTGTGCCGTCTTCGTCATAGAACGTGACCGTTACGGTTTCGGCTGTTTCGTCATCCGCAAACGCGAAAACAGCCGCGAACGAGAAGAGCATGACGACGCACAGCAGAATTGCTAAACATTTTTTCATACAAATTACCTCCGTAGTTGTGAGTCAGGAACGAACGGAACCGTTCCATCTTGGTTTCATTATAAAGGATTCTTTTGTTTTTGTCAATAAAAGATCGGCAATCAAGTGTGCGGATTTTGTAAATGTTGTATGACAAAAACTTGTTTGATTTTTACAAAAGAAGAAAAAGACGGCTGCAGCCTGTCAGCCGCAGCCGCAAAAGGCTTACGCTTCGTTTGTCGCAACAATATCCGCACCCGTGTCGCACACGTTGCTGATCAGAATGTCGCCCAGCTTGATCGGCGCATCGACCACTTCGTTGTTGATCGCCGCCATGCATTCAAACATCTTGCCCTTCGGAATCGGCTTGCTCGTTTTGACCGGCACCACCGGAAGCGATCCGCCGTTGACCTTCAAGGTAGAGGTCAGCATACGCACCGGGTTGGTGCATTCGTCGATGGCGTATTTTTCGCCGCGCTTGCAGGTGTTGCCCGAAACGGAAAGCACCTTGCCGCTGTCGTCAAGTTCCACACGCAGCGCACAGCCGATGGGGCAGGAAACGCAAATCATTTCACGGATCATTTCTGTACCTCCAGTCTGACAACCAGCTCTTTCTTCTGCAGCGCATGGATATCGTCGGCTTTTACAACAACATATTCCATTTCGCCCGGCGCGAGCTTGGGCTTTTTCTTGTTATAGAGCACCTTGCCGTCGCTTTCCACAATGATGCGGGCGTTGCGGTAGACGTCTGCCACGCGGAAATAGAGCTTGACGTCCTTGTCGGTGTTTTCGTTGATGTTTTGCGGCACCACATAGCGCACGCCGTTTTGTCCCTTCACGGAGACATAGCGGTTTCTGCCCTTGGGCTTGTTCTTGATATAGGCCGCGGCGCCGGCGCCGGCGATCTGGCTTTCCTGCGTCACATAGTCGACCAGGTCATGCACCTGCAGCACGTTGCCGCACGCAAAGATGCCCGGGCGGCTGGTCTGGCGGTTTTCGTCCACCACAGCGCCGTTGGTCACGGGGTCGATGATGATGCCGGCCATACGGGTCAGCTCGTTTTCGGGGATCAGACCGACCGACAAAAGCAGCGTGTCGCATTCCACATATTGCTCCGTGCCGGGGATCGGACGGCGGTTTTCGTCCACATTGGCGATCGTCACACCCTCGAGGCGTTCGATGCCGTGCGTCTGGATGACGGTGCAGGAAAGCTTGAGCGGAATGCCCATATCCTCGAGGCACTGGACAATGTTGCGCTGCAAACCGCCGGAAAACGGCATCAGCTCGCACACCATTTCCACCTTGGCGCCCTCAAGCGTCATACGCCGCGCCATAATCAGGCCGATGTCGCCCGAGCCGAGGATCACGATCTTTTTGCCCGGCATATAGCCGTCGATGTTGACATATTTCTGCGCCGTGCCGGCGGTCATGATGCCGGACGCACGCGAGCCGGGAATATCCAGCGCGCCGCGCGGCCGTTCGCGGCAGCCCATCGCAAGAATGATCGCCGTGGCATGGATTTCCAGCATACCGTCGACAGCGTTGGTGGCGATGACAATATTGCCGGTGCGGATTTCGAGCACCATGGTGTCGACCTTGACCTCGATATCGGTCTTTTCGACCTGTTCAATAAAGCGGTGGGCATATTCGGGGCCGGTGAGCTCCTCGCCGAAATAATGCAGACCGAAGCCCGCGTGGATGCACTGCTCCAGAATACCGCCGAGCGTTGCCGCACGTTCGAGGATCAGGATCTTTTTGACGCCCTCTTCTTTTGCCTGCAGCGCCGCGGCCATACCGGCGGGGCCGCCGCCGATGACAACTAAATCATATTTCTGCATCGTTCTTCCCTCACTTCGTTCTGTTATACAGGATCTTGGAGCCGTTGCCGAACTTGGTGATCTTGTTCATCTCTTCGCCCAGCTCGCGCGCCAGGATCTCGACCACCTTGGAGCCGCAGAAGCCGCCCTGACAGCGACCCATGCCGGCACGGGTGCGGCGTTTGACGCCGTCCACATCCCGGGCGCCGCACGGCGCTTTGATCGCGTCGATGATCTCGCCTTCGGTGATCCCTTCGCAGCGGCAGATGATACGGCCGTAGCGCTTGTCTTTGGCCACCAGTGCCTTGCGTTCCTCGTCGCTCATCTCGTTGACACGCACCGGCGCCGGACGGTCGGTGCGGAACACCTCCTTGCGCTGATACTGCGGCGCGATCTCCTTGAAGATGTTGGCCACATACCGCGCGATGGCGGGCGCCGCGGTCAGGCCCGGCGATTCGATGCCGGCCACGTTGATGAAATGGCCGTTTGCCTTGCTCGGCGCAATCAGGAAATCGGCGTCGGGGCTGTCGATATGCGCACGCAGACCGGCAAACGATGTGATGCTGTTGCGGGTGGAAAGTGTGGGGATGACGGTTTTGACGTCTTCCTTCACAATGTTGAGTCCTTCGATCGTGGTGTCGAGGTCAAGCTTGCTGTCGAAGTCGAGGTCAATCGCCGTCGGGCCCATCAGCACGTTGCCGTGGACGGTCGGGGTGACCAGAATGCCCTTGCCCATTTTGGACGGGCAGTGGAACAGCACATGGTTGACCATTTTCTTTTCGGTTTTATCCAGCAGATAGTATTCGCCCTTGCGCGGGATAATGCGGAACGAGGTGTCGCCGATCATTTTGGCAATCTGGTCGGCAAACACGCCGGCGCAGTTGATGACGTATTTGGCCTTGACCACGCCGCTGGCGGTGGACAAAAAGAACAGATCGTCCTTATATTCGATATCGAACACGCCGGAGTTGCGCTTGACGCGGGCGCCGTTGAGCACCGCGTTTTCGGTGCAGGCGATGGTCAGCTCATACGGGCTGACGATACCGGCTGTGGGTGCCCAGAGCGCGCCGACCGCCTCTTCGCTGATATACGGCTCCATCGTGCGCAGGCGCTCCTGGCTGATGATCTCCATATTCGGCACGCCGTTGGCAAAGCCGCGTTCAAACAGCTCGTCGAGCGTTTTCATATCATCCCAGTTATACGCCACAACCAGAGAGCCGATATTCTTATAGGGCACATGCAGCTTGTTGCAGTAATATGCCATCAGGGACGCGCCCTGCACATTGAGCTGGGCTTTGAGCGAGCCGGGCGCCGCGTCAAAACCGGCATGGACAATCGCGCTGTTGGCCTTGGACGTGCCCATGGCAACGTCGTTATACTTTTCCAACAGTACAACCTTCAGATCCAGCTTTGACATTTCACGCGTAATCATTGCGCCGCAGACGCCGGCGCCGATCACAGCAACATCATATTGCATTGTTTGTTTCCTCCGTTTCTTCTAAAAGCAATACCGCCCCGGCAAAACCGCAGCGGTACCGTAATTTTATTGTAACACCTCAACGGATAATCGTCAACAACCTCGGGCGAAATCCATTGCTAAATTTTAAAAAGTATTTTTGTTTATCGTGCCGAATCACAGCCAGAGCTGCCGGATATCGGAGCTTTGGCTGCTCAACAGGCCTGTATCGCTGCGCACGCAGGCCTTCACCTTAAAGCATGCGCGGCTGCCGCGGGGATAGGCGCCGGTGGTAAAGGCAGTTTTGTCCGTGGTGCCGATGCAGATCTGTCTGCCGTTTTTCTTCGGCGCATAGTAGATTTCGTAGTCGCAGTCGCCGGCGTTGTTCCAGCGCAGCACCGCCGTCTGTCCGCTTCGCGATACCGAAAGCGACACCGGCAGCGGTTTTGTTGCCGTCAGCTTGTCACTGCTCGGGTCGCTGCGCAAGGTCGTTTTGCCGCTTTTTGCAAGCGCAACCACATAAAACGTGTATTTGTGTCCGGCGGCGCGGTCTTTGATCCTGTAATACAGGCCGGTCGTCGTGCCGAGCTTTTGCGACTTTTTGCCGATCTTTTCATACACGGCGTAGCCCGTGGCGCCGCTGACCTTTTGCCACGACAGCGTCACGGCCGTGGTGCTTTGCGCCGCATCAAGACCGGTCGGCTTGCGCGGCACGATTTGCAGCCGGAGTGTCTTTTCGCCGGCGTAATTGCGGCGGAATGTCACCGTCACGGTATAGACGCCGATTTTCTTGCGTCCCTTTTCATAGGCGACGGTATAGTCGCGCTTTGCCTTGAGCGTGTTGCCCGCTTTGTCTTTGACGATGACCGCGGGCGTTTTCCGCTTGCCGTCGAACGTGTAGCGCGCCTTTTCGAGCTTGACGCTTTGGATGCGCGAAATCGTTTCCTTTTTGATCGTTTTGCCGCAGCGTTTGCAAGTCTGCACGATTCTGCCGTTCTTTTTCAGTGTTGCCGGCGTGCGGGTCGCTTTGACCTTGTGGCCGAGGGCTTTGACGGGTTCCTGCTTTTGCAGCACTTTGCCGCAGACGCTGCAATGGCTGCCCGCGGTTTTTCCGTCCTTGAGACAGGTGGCGCTCTTCGCCTTGTCAACCGCAACCGTATGGCCGGTGCGCGGCAAAGCCGTTACATTTTGCCGTTTGCCGCAGCGTGTGCAGTGGTGCGACTGTTCGCCCTGCGCAGTACAGGTGGGCGTTTTGTCCACCGTCCACTTTGTTTCAAAAGCATGGCCCAACGCCGGGAGTGTGATCTCCTGCTGGACACCGCAGACGCTGCAGCGTCCGAGGGCGCGGCCGGCGGTGGTGCACGACGGTTCCAGATAGATTTCCTGCGGCACAAAGCTGTGTCCCGTGGCCGGGATCGTGCCGGCTTTTTCCAGTTCCTTGCCGCAATACGCGCAGTGGGCGCCGCTGCTTTTGCCGGGTTCGGTGCAGGTCGGCGGCGTGACCACGTCATAGACTTTTTGATGATCGGTGCGCGGGATCGGCGTTATATCGCTGCGCTTGCCGCAGCGGGTACAATAATGCGACTGCTCGCCCTGCGCGGTACAGGTGGGCGCTTTGTCCACCACCCAGGTCGGATCAAACTGATGCCCGAGCGATGGTGTGGTCTGGTTCTTCGCGTTGCCGCAGCGGCTGCAGGTCACGGTTGCGGAACCGTTCGACGTGCAGGTTGCCTCCGAGATCACGGCCGTCTGCACATAGTCGTGGCCGAGCGCGGGCGCCGTCGTGCCGGCTTCGATCACCTTGCCGCAGACAGCGCAGATGACTCTGCCGCGGGTGCCGCTTTTGGTACAGGTGGGCGAAACGTCGTCTTTTTGCGGCGTGTGTGCCACACGATCGAGCGAGATCACATTTTTGCGTGCATCGCAGCGCAAACAGTGGTAGGACTGTTCGCCCTTGGCCGTGCAGCTCGGCGCACGGTCAACGGTGGGCGTGGTGCTGTAATCGTGGCCGAGGGCGGGCACCGTTTTTTGTTCGGTGCTGCCGCAAACGGTACAGACCAGCTGCATTTCACCTTTTTCGGTGCAGGTCGGCGCTTTGGTCTGCTGCCCGGTTTCCGGAAAGCTGTGGCCGTTTGCCTTTACAAATTTGTCCTGCTTCTGTGCGCCGCAGCTGCGGCAGGTATGCAGCGTATAGCCCTGTTCGGTACAGGTGGGCGGAACGACAGTATCCGCAAAGGTGTGTCCGGTCTTTTCAATCGGCAGCGTTTCCATCTTGACGCCGCAGCGGGTGCACGACCGGCTGCGCAAGCCTGCGGTTTCACACGTTGCCGCCTGCTCCACAACCCACAGCCCGGCCTCATGACCGAGCGGGGAAACGTACTGGTCGTCCATTGTATCGCCGCAGATGTCGCAGACCCGATGGCGATAGCCGGACGACGTGCACGTCGGCTCCACCTGCGTATAGGTAAAGCTGTGGTTGGTCGTTTTGATCGTCAGCAAATCCGTCACAGCGTCGCAGCGCGTGCAATGGCGCGTTTTGAGACCTTCCGTATAACAGGTCGGTTCCCGATCCACGGTCCAGGTCGTTGCATAATCGTGCCCCAGCGCATCGAGCACCTCGGTTTTGACCGTGCCGCAGTCGCAGCGCCAGACCCTGGCGCCCTGCGCGGTGCAGGTGGCCGGCGTTTCGGTTACAAGAGAAAAGCTGTGGGTGTGCCCATCGTCCGCCGCAGCCGCGGCAAGCGGCAGCAGCAGAAGAAAAAACAGGAGTGCACCGGTCAGTGCTCGTTTCATATTTCCATCCCCTTGTGTTTCACGTCATCGTTTCAGATTGCTTTCCCGTATGATATAATCCGGGCGATCCTTCACCTGGGTGTAGACCCGGGCAAGATAGGCGCCGAGCAGGCCGATTGCGCAAAGAATTGCGCCGCCCAGCAGCAGCAGTACAATCAGCACCGCATGCACCGACGATACGCCTTTGCCGCAAAGGCGCACAATCAAAACGATCAGCGCATACAGCAGTGCGCCGCCGCACAGCGCACCGCCCGCATACAGCGGCAGCCGGAGCGGCAGATCGGAAAACGCCAAAATACCGTCGCACGCATAGGCAAACAGCTTTTTGAAATTCCATTTGGCCTCCCCTGCCGCGCGGGCCGTGTTTTCGTGGGGGAACCATTTGGTGCGAAAGCCCACAAAGCTGAACAGCCCTTTGGTAAACCGGCGGTGCTCGCCGAGCGACAGCAGCGCGTCGACAACAACGCGTTTCATCACACGAAAATCCTGCGCGCCGGGGTCGATTTCGACGTCGGTCATCCGGTTTGCAACTTTGTAAAACGCGTCGGAAAGGCGGCTTTTCAGCTTTGTTTCGCCCGTGCGGTCCACCCGCTTTGCCGCCGCAACGTCATAGCCTTCCTCGATCGCACGCAGCATTTCGGGCAGCAGCGCCGGACTGTGCTGCAAATCGGCGTCGAGAATGCCGACCAGCGCCGCCGTGCTCGCGCGCAGACCGGCGAGCATCGCGCTTTCCTTGCCGAAGTTGCGCGAAAACGAAAGATATCTGACCCGGCTGTCCTGCGCGGCGAAGCGCTGCAGCGTTTCGAGCGTTTGATCACTGCTGCCGTCGTCCACAAAGATCAGCGTTGTCTGATAATCCGGCAGTGTCTGCAGCGTTTTTTGGACAGCCTCATAAAACAGCGGCAGCACTGCCTGCTCGTTATAGCACGGAACGATCAGATCCAATGTCTTCATCTTGGTTCCCTTCTCTCTGCGGCAAAGGCTTGTGAAGAAAACCATGCCGCCAGTTTCTTTGCCGCACGCACCAGATCGTCGTGCGCCGTGTTTTTGACCTGTTCGAACGGCAAATGCCGGTCGTTGGTTTCAAACACTTTTACAATGCCGCCCTGCCTGACCGCGTCTTCTTCGGCGGCAAGCAGCCCCACAACGGCGGCCACCGGCGTTTGGCCGGCACGGCTGGCAACGCCGAACGGCGCTTTGCCCATCAGGCTTTGCGCGTCCATTTTGCCTTCGCCCGTCACAATAAGATCCGCCGTTTTGGCGCGGTCGGAAAACCGCGCGGCGTCCAGAATACAGTCGATGCCGCTTTGCAGCGCTGCGCCGCAGAAGGACTGCAGTATAAATCCCATGCCGCCGGCCGCGCCCGCGCCGGGCAAAAACGCGTTGTCCTTGCCGGTTGTGTTTGCCGTGCAAAACGCGAGCTGACGAAGACCGAGGTCAAGAAGGCGCACCTGCGACGGATCGGCGCCCTTTTGCGGCGCAAAGATATGTGCGGCGCCGTTGGGCCCAACGAGCGGATTTTTCACGTCGCACAACACGCGCAGCGTGGTCGTTTGCAGCCGCGGATCAAGACCCGAAAGGTCGATCCGCCGCAGCCGCAGCAGCGCGCCGCCGCCGGGCGGCAGTTCGGTTTCGTCCCTGTCCAAAAACCGTGCGCCGAGCGCACGCAGAAAGCCGGTGCCGCCGTCGGTCATGGCGCTGCCGCCCAGACCGAGCAAAACCGTTTTACACCCGCGATCGAGCGCGTCGCGCAGCAATTCTCCGGTGCCGTAGGACGACGCGCGCATGGCGTCGTTTTCTTTTTCAATCGCAATGCCGCTGGCCGCGGCCGTTTCCATCACCGCCGTGCCGTCCGGCAAAACCGCGTAGGCCGCGTCGACCGGATGGCCGAGCGGGCTTTGCACCGTCCGCGTGCGCCTTTCGCCGCCGAAAATTTTCAGATAGGCATCCACGGTGCCCTCGCCGCCGTCGGCGATCGGCAGTTCGATTGCTGTGAGCGCCGGGTCTTCACCCGTCAGCACATCCGCCAGCGTCGAAGCAACCGCAACGGCAGAGAGCGTACCCTTAAACGAATCCGGCGCGAGCAAAACGGTTTTGCCGCCGCGCACAAGACGCAGCACGCCGCGCAGATCGCCGAACACCGGGCAGCCGGTTGCTTCCAGCCGGGACCGGCTGTTGTGGCCGCGGGCAACCAGCGCACACGCGCAGCCGATGGCTTCGGCCGTTTCAAAATCGTGGGTCGTGTCGCCCACAAAAAGCGTCCGTTTCGGGTCGGCGCCGTGCCTTTGCAGCCAGTCGAGTGCCACGGCAACCTTGCTTTTGCCGAGATTGTTTTCGCTGCCGAGCACCGAATCGAACCGCGCCGTCAGATCATACCGCGCCACCTGCTTTTGCAGCAGCGTATGCTCCGTGGCGGAGATCACGACCTGCCGCACGCCGCTGTCATGCAGCGCGTCGATTACAGGCAGCGCGTCGTCAAACAGACGGACGCCGTCCAGCCCCGCCGCGTAGGTGTCGGCATATTCGTTTGCGACGTCGGCGTAGTCCTCTTTGGAAAAATCGAAGCCGAGTGCGCGGTAAAACTCGATGATCGGAAAGCCGAAGTGTTCGAGATAATAGTCTTTGTCGGCGCGTTCAAACAGCCCGCGGCGGCGCAGCAGCTCGTTTTCCACGGAAAGATTGAGCGCCAAATCGTCCAGCAGCGTGCCGTTCCAGTCCCACAGCACATAGTCATATCGCCGCATCCCGTCACCTCCGGATGGATTTGTTTTATTGTATCACATTTCGCACCCCGGTGCAAGAAAAAACGGCACGAAGCGCTGCCTCGTGCCGAAAAGATCGGGTTTATTTCACGCTGATCGCGTCGATGATCGCATCGGACGATTTTTTATAGGTGATCGTCACGCTGTCGCCGACGTTGAATATCACGACCGCTTCGTTGTCCGCCGCTGCAACACGGAAGTATTTTTTGCTGCCTTCCACCTGCAGGAAATAGACGGAGTCGCCGCCGATGACCGCCGTGCGGATATCGGTCAGTTTGCCGCTGATCGTCTTGCGGGTATCGGCCGCCGGTGTGTCGGGTGTTGCCGGATTGTTGGGATCGTTGTTGTCGGTTGCCTCCTTGATCTCGTCGATATCGACGTCGATCTTGATGTTGTTCTGGCGCAGCTTTTTGGCATACGCCTCCATGCATTCGGCAATCGTTTCGCCCGTGACCACGACCTGATAGTTCTGCACGTTGACCATCGCGTAGCGCTTGACCAGCGAAGATGTGTCCTTGAGCGACATAAAGTAGGTCGGCTGACCGCTGATGTTCAAAAGGATTGGGAACGTGGCCTTGTAGCCGTAGTCCTGCACCACGCCCTCCGCCGAAGACGCCGCGGAATATTCCTTCGCGCCGGAGACTTCATAGAAGTTGGCTTCCTTCGTGCGCATATTCACCAGCACAAAGCCGATGATCGCCTGGTCGCCGGACACGGAGGTGACGCCGGTATACATATACACGTCGTCGTTCATCGCAAGGAAGTTGCTGCCTTCCGTTGCAACCTTCACGCCGTCCTGCACGATGATGGAGTTGATGAAGCCGCCGCCGTATTTACCGTGGTAGTTATACTGCTCGACCAGCAGGCTATTCGAATAGATCACGTCGATCCACTGCAGCGCCGCGTCGTTTTTGACTTCGTCCACGGAATACTCCGTGCATTCGCCCGTGATCGCGTTGACCATCACCACACCCTTGACGTCGGTGCCGCCGAACAGACCGATCGTTTTGTCGACCACCGGGCACAGCCAGAACGGTTCGCCCGCTTCGTCGATTTCAAAGTGCGGCTCGTCAAACAGATAGGTCGGATATTGAAACCGCAGGTGGCGCATCAGATATTTGCTGAAATGCTCCTCGGTGGAATAGCGGATATAGCCACCCTCCGGGAGCAGCACAAGGTCGGCCTTCTGTGTGACCATATCGACCACGATATAGCCCGGGAAGCCGGTGGAGGTGTTTTTGAACCATTTGAAGATATCGCCGTAGGCCAGCGTTGTCACGCGCACCGGGGCGTTTTTGTAGTTGATCTGGGTGAATTTGCCCGACAGCTCAAACTGCGAAACCTTGTTGATCGAGCTCAGATCGCCCAGCGCACGGTTGGCCAGCGCCGCGGCAGCCGCGTCGTCGAGCACGGGGACACTTTGGAAATCCGCTTCGGCGATATCGCTGGCAAAGGTTTTGGATTCATCCACGTCGATGATCCGGCTGTAGGACCCGGCGCGGAACACCACCGAGGAAAACACAAAGCCGATACCGACCACAACCGCGAGCAAAAGGATGACCGCGCAGGGAATCACCGCCTGTTTTTTAACATAAACGGTATATTCCGGCTTGGTGATGACGCCCGAAAGCAGCACCTGAAGCGCCACATAGATCGCCGCCACAACACCGAAAAACAGATACATCTGCGTGCTTTTGAAATTCATCGGCGGCAGCATGAAATAATAGGCGATGGCCGCACCGATCACAGTGCCGATGAGAGAAATGAGCGTTTTAAGCCCGGTCTTTTTCGGCGCAAGATACGCGTCTTTGCCGCTGCCCCTGCCTTTGCCGGACGAACCGCCCTGTGTGAAATCAACTTGAATGGGGTCCATACAGTCCTCGCTTTCCGCACACGTTCGTGTGCCCGTTCATTCTATTTTTCCCTATTATACTAGAGCCAATCTGAAAATGCAATGAAAATTTTCTAAATACCCTGCTGCTCGTCCAAGCTCAGATAGAATCCGCCGAGGAAGTCGTCCAAAAACGCGTCCGCCTCCGGCAGTTCCATCCGCGCGATATTTTGCCTGGTCGCCTCCAGCGCCTGGCGGAATTCGCTGTTGCCGGCCTGCTGCTCTTCAATACACTTGATCAGCGCGGCGATCTTGTCGGCCGCTTTCACAATCTTCCAAAGCGCCTCGTCGCCGTCCTGCTTGAAAAACGCCGCGCGGTAGACGTCCTTGAGGTCGTCCGGCAGCATATTGAGCAGCCGTTCGCACGCCTCGGTCTCCACCTGCAAAAACGCTTCGTGCAGCACCTCGGAATGGTATTTGACCGGCGTCGGCATATCGCCTGTGATAATTTCGGGCATATCGTGATAAAGGCCCAGAAACGCGGCGCGTTCCGCGTTGACGCTGCCGCCGAAGCGGGCGTTTTTGATCAGCGCAATAGCGTGGGCGATCGCCGCCACGTCGGCGCTGTGTTCGCTCAGATTTTCCTGCCGCGTGTTGCGCATCAGCGCCCAGCGGTCGATATATTTCATCCGGGCAAACATGGAAAAGAAGTTATAGCTCATACCCTGCTCCTTATGCCAGCGCATTGACCATTTCCAGCAGCTTTTGCAAATACAGCAGGCCTTCCATGCGCGGCTTGAGAAAATCGCCGATCGGCCACATGTGTGTGGCGCGGACGGTCGGCAAAACGTTGTAGACGCCCTTTTGCGCTTTGGCCGCCGCGGCCGCCGACGGTGCTTCGTCCAGTTCGTTCACCGGTGCGCCGAAGGGTGCGCGCTGCGAGATCACGTTGGCGCAGCCGTCGTTGGCCTGCCACGCTTCGTCAAGCGGGGTACCGTCGGCCGCCACGGTGTTGGTGCGCGCAATGATCGGCACCAAAAGGCCGATGATCGGGTCGGACACCTCCGGATCCGCAATCAGATGGCCGTCGAGCTTGCTTTTCATCGTCGCGTCCTGCACCTCAGAGATATAGTAGACCGATTCCGCCGTGCCGATGATCTGATTCAGCTCTGCCGCGTGTTCGGGCTGCATGTCATAGATCGCCGTATCCGGCGCGGCAACGGTGCCGCTGGAGATGTCTGCCAGAAGGTCGGACACGCCGTCCACGGATTTGTTGATCAGCGCGCGCATCAGCGGCAAGATCAGCTTTTGCTCGGCAACCTGCTCTTTGATATAGCGCTGCGTATCGCGCACCGCCTGATGGTTGACAAACAGCGATGTGCCGTTATAGACCGCCGCAAGACCCACCACCGCATGGATCCAGTCGCCGCGGCCGCCCTTAAACAGATCGGACAGGGTGCCGTCTGTGGTTGCCGCCTGTTCCGCCTGTGCGCCAAACGCCAGAAGCGACGCGAGCAAAACGCAGTTGTTGCCGCCGAGAGAATGGCCGATGAGGTTGCATTTATGTTCGCTGTCCCAAACCTTAAGCAGCGCCTTGCCGGTGTAGTCTTCGCCGTAGCGGTCGTGGCCGCATGCGGCGCTGTGCGCTGCGCCGTAGTCCACACGGGTGCCCTTGAGCTTTGCATAGAGCTCGCAGGTGCGATCCCACACGCTGCCCACCGGGTCGATCATGGGCGCCACGCAGGTGTAGCCCGCTTCGCGAAAGCCCCGGAGCGCGTCGCCGTTAAACATACCCCAATACTGCATACCCTTGTAGCCCTTGGCGTCCTCGTTCCAGCCCTGAAAGCCGTGCAGAAAGACGAAGGGATAGTTCGTTTTGTCGGCAGAGTGATCCGCGTCAAAATGCAGCGGCGCGCGCAGCGCCGAAAACGGGATCAGCAAAAGAAACACCGTCAGTACAAACGCGTTGAATTTACGGAAAAACCAGGTCAGATAATCGAAGCGCATGGAGAAGGACTCCTTTCATCTTTCGGATTGTTTTTTATTGTAACACAAAGAAGAAAAGAATGCAAGATAGCAAGAGAACAAGATGACAAGATTGCAGGAAGCAAACGGGCAAAAGAAAAAACGGATTCCTTTTGAACCCGTTCTTTGTGCTGTCGACTGTTGACTGTCGCCTTATTCCATCCCCCGATACAGCCTGGCATATACGCCGCCCTTTGCGAGCAATTCGTCGTGCGTGCCCTCCTCCTCGATGCCGTTTTCCGTCAGCACCAGAATGCGCGACGCGTTGCGGATGGTGGACAGCCGGTGTGCGATGGTAAAGGTGGTGCGGCCTTTGGACAGCGAACGCAGCGAGCGTTTGACAAGCTGTTCGCTCTCGTTGTCCAGCGCGCTGGTCGCTTCGTCCAGAATCAGCACCGGCGGATCCTTGAGGAACACGCGGGCAATGGAGATACGCTGCTTTTGGCCGCCGGAGAGCATCACACCGCGTTCGCCCACAAACGTATCATACTGCTGCGGCAGCTTCATGATAAATTCGTCTGCACCGGCAAGCTCGGCCGCGTGGCGGATCTCCTCCATTGTGGCGCCGGGTTTGCCGTAGCGGATATTTTCCGCCACCGTGCCCGAAAACAGATAGACATCCTGTTCCACCACGCCGACCGCCCCGCGCAGCGACGCGAGATTGAGCGACTGGATATCCTTGCCGTCCAGCGTGATGACGCCCGACGACAGATCGTAAAAGCGGGAAATGAGGCTGCACATCGTCGTTTTGCCGCTGCCCGACGGGCCGACCACGGCGATGTTTTCGCCCGGCGCAACGGTCAGGTTCAGATGCTCGAGCACGTCGCCCTTTTCCTTGTCATAGCTGAACGTCACGTCGCGGAACACCACTTCGCCCCTGACCTCGCCAAGATCCTCCAACGCCCCGTCATAGCCCGGTTCGGGGTCGACCGTCATCACCTCGGCAAAGCGTTCGATGCCGGTCATGCCCTTTTCAAACTGCTCGGTAAACTCCACGATCCGCTTGATCGCGGCGATCAGCATGCCGACATAGAGGAAATAGGCCGTATAGTCGGCGGTGGTGATCTTCTTTTGCATCACAAACACGCCGCCGATGAGCAGCATGACAACGTACATCAGCCCGTCAAACAGCCGCACCATCGCGTTGAGCCGCGCCATATAGCGGTAGGACGCTCTTTGCACGCCGGACAGCCGGGTGCTCTCTTCGTTGAACTGCGCGCTCTCCGCCGTTTCGCCGGAAAACGATTTGACCACCCGGATACCCAAAAGCGAGTTTTCCGTTTTGGCGTTGACTTCGCCGGCGATCTCGCGCCGTGCCTTGAACACCTTGCGCATCTTGCGGCGGAAATACATCGTGCCGAAGAACATAAACGGCAGCAGCACAAACGCGGCCACTGTCAGCGGCAAATTGATCGTGCAAAGGAAGCCGAAGCTGACCGCGATCTTGATGCCGAAGATGAAAAACTCCTCCGGACAGTGGTGGGAAAACTCCGCAATGTCGAACAGATCCGTCGTGATCCGCGCCATCAACTGGCCGACCTTGGTGCTGTCGTAATAGCTGAACGGCACGCGCAAAAGATGAGCGAACATCGCCTCGCGCATATCCTTTTCGATCATAACGCCCATCGAGTGGCCGACATAGATCATATAGTAGCCGGCAAACACGTCGATGAGCTTGAGCGTGCCGTAGACCGCGGCCAGCGTCAGCACCAGCCGGATCGTCAGCCGCGAAAAATCGTCGATCGCCACCGCCGTGATCTGCCGCACGAGCATCGGCAGCACGATCTCGTTAAGCGTGGTCAGCGCCGCGCAAAACAGATCGAGCACGACGATCCATTTGTGTTTTTTGAAATACGGCAAAAAGAAGCGCCGCAGCATACCCTTTCGTTCCATATCCTCACGTCCTTTTCATATCAAAGGATATTATAAGCGCTTTGCCCTAGGTTGTCAAACGGATTTTTGCAAAGCGCTTGCATGTTGCGGCGGCTTTTGCTACAATAAAGACAGAAAGACAAAACGGAGGTTCCATTATGAAACAACTGACCCGCTTTTTTGCCCTTGTGCTCGCGCTGACACTTGCGTTCTCGCTTTGTCTGCCCGCGTTCGCATTCGGCACCAACCGGCCCGACCCGGAAAAGCCGTTCAGCAACAGCGCCTTTTTCGATTACAAAGACTACCGTATCCACTACCGCACCTTCCCGGCGGAAAACGCCAAAGATCAGATCTTCATGATCCACGGCTTTGCGCTGTCGTCCTATTGCTTTGTGGCACTTGCCGAAGAGCTGGTCAAGGCAGGCTACACCTGCGTGCTGGCTGACCTGCCCGATTTCGGCTATTCGTCGCGGGAGACCAAAGACACCGCAAAACTTCCGCGTGAAGAACTGATGCATGCCCTCATGCTGCACCTGAGCGACAAACCGTGGTTTGTGGCCGGGCACTCGATGGGCGGCTATGTGGCGCTCGGCGTGGCGCAAAGCTATCCCGGTTCTGTCAAAAATCTGCTGCTTTACGGCACCAACGGCAACGACGGCGCCGCCGGCGCACCGGCAAAGCTGATGGCAAACGACACATTTGTGTCCACGGTCGGCCCGCTGATGGAGCTGATGGGCAAATCAAAACCTTTGGTACGGCTGCTGTATATCGTCGCGTGCAACTCATTTTCCTTTGCGATGCACTATGACGTCAGCAAGATCACCGATCCGTATTATATCAAAGGCACCGGCGCAGGCGCCATCCGCAACTTTTCGATGCTGCCGCCGACCGATTACGCTGTGGTAAAAACCATGCCGCCGATCCTGTTTCTCAACGGCGACAAGGATTTTGTTATCACCGACAGCACGCGGAAAAATTTGCGTGCCGCTCTCCCGGACGGCAGCGTGGACTATGTGGTCAAGGGCGCGGGGCACATGGTGATTGAAACCCACGCCGCCGAAGCCGCCCAGGTGACGGTGGACTTCCTTGCCGGCAAATAAAAAGATCCGCGCAGCAAAAGCTGTGCAGATCTCATACAGTCTGATGGAAAGCAGTCGGTTACGGCTGCTTTTTTTCAACGGTCACGGTGCCGTCTTCCGTGATCGTGATCCGGTCGCCGTCCGCCACATAGTCGAGAAATTCGTCGCCGAGGCGGTCGATCGTGGGCATTTTCGCGTTATCGGCCCACACATCCGCCAGCACCGCGCCCGCGGCGGCCAAAGAGTCGATCTCTTTGGAAAACAGCAGACACGCCGGCGCTTTGCCGCTTTTGACAGCGGAATACAAAAACATGCCGCCCGTGGTGGAGCCGATGGTTTGGGGCAAACACAGCGCCTTGCCCTGCAGCAGCTTTTTATATAGATCCGGGTTGCTCTGATCCACGCATTTGGTCTTGGGCTGGATAAACATCATCTGCATACTGGCGAGCGTGTTGAAGCCCTGATGCGTGACCACCGCTTCGGCGGACAGCGCGCCCTTTGCGATCACACGGCCTTTGAATGTCTTCATCTTATTTGCCCTCCTTTGTGATGATGCTGAGGATCTCGTCGTTGGAATAGAACCGCGCCGTGGTGTAGGTGCGCAGCTTGTTGGACGAGGTGATCACCGGCTGTCCCTGCCAGAGCGGATTGTCCATAAACATCAGCGGACAGATATAGCTGACGATGACGCCGGTCTTTTTGAGCCGCGCGGCATAGGGCGTGCGCTGGAATTCCTTGATCACGCCCGTGGACGTGGTAAACACCGTCGGGATCAAAACCTGTTCGTTGCCGGCCGCTTTAAGCGCGGCTTCAATTTTGTCGGTCCAGTCCTTGAGTTGTTCGAGCGTCATATGCGGACAGCCGAGGAAACACAGTTTCGGCGTGGCGTCCTTGTTTTTCCAAATGCACGGATAGCCGTTTTTCACGCGTTCCAGCTCCGCGTCGTCGATCACGTAAGTCTTCGCGTTCTCTTTGATCAGCGTTTCGCCCTGCGCCTTTGCCTCCGGCGTCAGATTGTCGATATGATACAAGCCCACCGCGCCGTTGGACGCTGTGGCGGCGCCGAAGTCCTTGAGATAGGTTTTCGCCTTATCGGTCAGTTCGGTGCCGAGCCAGCGGTCGAGGCCCTTGACATAGGGCACGTCCTCCATCACGCGCATGCCGATAGCCGAGCCGAGGATCTGCGCGTCGGGGCACTTTGTCGTTTTCAGCTCCACAATCCAGTCCGCTTTGCGTCCCTCGTCGGTCAACAGCCCGAAATACGGCACAAAGCCCGCAATGGACCCGAACAGCTCGATGATGCCCGAATTGCGATTGCAGCGCGCGCCGAGCACGGAGTTGGCATAGACCACCGCCGACGATTCCGCCCACGACAGCACATCGCCCTCCTTCGGCGTGTTGCCGATTTCGTCGAGATAGCAGGTGCAGGTATAGCTGTCCTCCCCGAGGATGCCGAGCTGCTGCAATTGCTTTTCATAGCGGCTCTGCTTGCCGAACACGAATTTTGCCACGGCTTTTTGCACAAGCGACTGCGGCACGTTTTTGTCATACGGCCGCGGATCGCAGGTAAATTTCTGTCCGGACAGGCAGCCGTCGTCGATCAGTTTCTGATACAGGTCAAACACCGGGCCGAGAAACGTCAGCCCGAACGAAAGCACCAGATGGCCGTAGTCACCCGTGACGGGCACCATCTTTTCGGCGCCGAACACTTCGCCGTACTGCACGAGTGTGCGCATGACCTTTGCCATCGTGTCGCCCTTTGCGCCGTTCAGCAGTTCCTGCTGCTGTTTTGTCAGTTCCATAAAAAGTCCTCCCTTACGCTTTGATGTCTCCGTTATATTCGAACACCGGCATGAGCTGCAGCTTAAAGAGATTGAGCCTGTGCAGCCGGTCGATCTTCGCCCTGGCTTCTTCGTCGTCGATCACGCCCTCGCGGATATAGCGGTCGAGCGCGGCGTAGGTAAAGCCGAGGTTTTCTTCGTCCGTTTTGCCCGAAAGGCCGTCGATCGGCACTTTATCCACAAGGAAAGAAGGCAGCCCCAAAAGGCGGCCGATCGCTTTGACCTCGGTCACCGTCAGGCGCGACAGCGGGCTGAAATCGCCGGCGGCGTCGCCGTAGCGCGTGGAATAGCCCACCCAGTCCTCCGACAGATTGCAGGTGTTCACCACCCGGCCGTTGTGGCTTTGCGCAACGGCATAGAGCGTTGCCATGCGGATGCGCGCCGGCAGGTTGGTGGTGCTCTGCTTCGACAGCTCGAACGGGATCGCGTTCGTCACACCGTCCACCGCGTCTTTAATATTGACAACATAGCGCCGGATCTCAAGGTGGTCGACCAAAGCCAGCGCACAGTCGATGTCCGCCTGCTCGCCGCAGGGCATGAGCACCCCGATCACACGCTCTTTGCCCAGCGCCTCCACACACAGCGCCGCAGCCACGGAGCTGTCTTTGCCGCCGGAGATGCCCACAACGGCGTTGCAGCCCTTGCCGTTTTCTTCAAAAAACTGCCGGATCCACAGGACGCACGCGTCCTTGACAGCGTTTACATCAAACATCACAATCATCCTTTCCCGAAACGGTTGCAAACGCAACGGATTTCTGCTATAATCATACCAGTTCCGGCCGCAGGAATCAAGGATTTTTTGAAAGGTGGCACAGAAAAATGAAGTGTCCCAAATGCAAAAGCACCAACGTCAAGGTGCAGACAATCAACGAAGTCGAACTGAAAAACGACCACCACGGCATTTTGTGGTGGCTCTTCATCGGCTGGTGGTGGGTGCCCGTGAAATGGATCCATTTCACCATGCTCGCCCTGATTTTCAAGCTGTTCGGCAGAAAAAAGCAAAAGGCGGTCAACCGCCGGCGCACCGTTGCCACCTGCCAGAACTGCGGCCATAGCTGGAACGTATAACAAGATGAGGTGAAAAACGATGGATGAACAACAACTGAAACAACAAGCTGAAAAGATCGTGGAAAAAATCAAAGAGCTCGTCAAGGACGGCAGCGCGTCCAAAATCGCACTCAAGCGAAAGGGCGAAACACTGGTCAACATTCCTTTGGGCGCGGGGATCCTCGGGGCCATCGTCGGCCTCGGCGCCGCCCCGTTTGCGGTGCTCACAACGGCACTGGTCTCGTTCGGGCTCGACTGTGAGATCGAGATCACAAAAAAGGACGGCTCTGTGCTGAACCTCAACGAAACGCCCATCGGGCTGAAGCTCGAGGACCTCAAGGATCTGGCCTTTGACAAGGCGAAGGAGTTCGTGGAGGAATTCAAGGACGTGGCCGCCCAGAACGGCGCGTTCCAGAAGGAACAGCCCTACAACTCCCCGTGGCCGGAGGAACCGGCAGACGCACCGGCGGACGAAGATACCCCGGCAGAATAACCCGGACGCAAAAAGACGCACACCGCGCGGTGTGCGTCTTTTATTCATTCTATCACAAAGGCGTTTTCATACACGACTTCCGGCGAACCGTAAATGCTGACCTTCACCGACCACACGCCCGCAGGCGCATCCGCCGGAATCACAAAGGAGTCTCGCATCGTAAACGTTTCGCCGTGTTTGATCAGCACGTCGTGTCCCACCATATCGTCCGACACGGTAATCACCCGCAGCTCCGGCTGATCCGGCTGTGCCGGAATCAGTGTGACTGTGGGCTGGTAATGGGATTCTCCCTTGATCGGCCGCCCGGTGTTTTTGCACCGGAACGCCCAGTTTCCAGACACATTCCAATAGGTCACTGTCTGCCCGTTTTCCTCAAACACGCCGCCCGCATGATGCGGCACCTGCACGGTGACCGGGCCGCTGTCAAACGGACTTTCCAAAATCTCCACCTGTACCGGCGCGTTGCCATAAAAGAGCCCCGCAAAGAACAGATAGACCGCCATGAAAAAAGCTGCAAGTTTTGACATTGTAACGTCTCCTTCCTTTTATAAAACTGTTACATCAACTAAAGATTGCCGTTTCTTTTTCACCGCGCGCCCGATCAGCCAGCCGGCAACGCTGCCGCCCAGCGCAAACAGCGCCGGGATGCCATACAGCATGGCTCCGAACAGATAGTCGATCGTGACATCTGCGGCGCCGTATAAGATCAGCAAGTCTAAAACTGCCAGAGCGGCCGCCGCGAGAATGGGCAAAAACGCAAGGATACGCAAAACAATGCGCAGACCGTTGCGCCGCACAAAGCAGACGCCGAAGTGTATCGCGCCGAAGAGCAAAAGCAGCGGGATGCCGATCCAGATCAAGGAAAGTGATTCAAAATCCATAAAGATCGCTCCTTTCGGAACCGACCGTTTTATGTTGCATACTGTTCATACAGCACCGGCAAAATCTGCGCGAGCCGGCGGTATTCCAGGCAGCAGTGTTCCGCCATGCCTTTGGCGGTCTTTGCCGTGAGCATCGCTTTGCGGATCACGGGGTTTTTGAGCGTTTTGCCGAGCCAGAAGCGGCTGATCAGCACATAGCCGTCGCCGTCTTGTTTGAGGATGTGCGCCATCTCCGTGTGGCGTACCAGTCCGTACATCGCGCCTACATGCCCGCAGACGATCCGCGCAATGCCGTTTTCGTCCATCGCCTGCCGCGAAAAGCCGAAGTCTTCGGGCGACTGAAAGTCAATCCGCAGCGGCAGCACGAGCGCGCCGATCTTTTCCACCGGGAAATGCGTGTTCGCCCGAAACGGCGGCTGCGCCGGCGCGGTAAAATAAGGGCGGTCCTTTTTGGCGTAGGACACGGCGTAGTGTTCGCCCGGAAACCACAGCCGGTAGCGTTCGCTCTTTTGCGCGTGCCACCAAAACCACCAGTCCACCATTTCGGGCGTCACCTGCGGCATCGGGCAGGTCATGGCCACGAGCCAGTCGCCGTTTGGCAGTTTGGTATAGCCGACCTCGGTTTGCAGCGACGGGTCCTTCAACACGTCGTTTTTTTGCTCAAACGCCGTCGGCGTGATGCCGCCGGGAGCCAGCAGCTTCTTTTCAATTGTCAGCGGCATCACCGGCAAGGGCGGCAACTCCATATAGTTCGCTCCTTTCATCGCTGCGGCTTCTCCGGCGTTTCCCGATCCTCTGTCAACGCCATGACATACAGTCCTGACCATGTCGCAATCAACAGCGTGTCATCATCCGCCCAGCAGATATCGGCGCCGTATTCCACCGGTTCTTTCTGCAAAATCTCCCATGTTTTCATATGAATGATGTAAATCGCACGGGAAAAGATGACAGCGAGCAAATCGCGTTCAAAATCGATGTCGCAGCCGCAGAAATAACCGCCTTGGGCCAAGGACGCATACCGATCAGCCGGCATGAGGTGTTTCCAACCCTCACGAGTGAAATCCCATATAGAAAGCAACGGCTCATACCCTTTCCCAACTGGGATCTTATCTTCCGCAATGATGCAGTCGTCTGCGCGGGCTTTTGCGGATTGATTCAACAGTCCCCAAAGTCGGGAAATCGGTCCTTCGTGAATACGAATCGGCAGATCCACCGTTGTCATCCTGCGTCGTGCAAGCGTTTTGGTTCCTTCAACCGGCACATAGCCATCGCTTCGAAACACATGGATCTCATCCTGCAGTTGTTTTATGGCAATAACACCGCCCTGTTTTGAAACGTAAAAAATCTCTTTTGCTGCACAGTCATAGCAACACAACCGCGCGTTTCGGTCGATCAACAGGAATCGATCCCGCAACCCGATGAAATGGTTGCCAAAAGGTTCATAATGCAAATAGAACGTATCCAAAACCGCAAAGGTCTTTCCGTCGCAAAGCAAGCATTTCCCACTGGTATTTGACAGCAGAATATACTTTTTATCTGTTGTCCAGACGGCATTGCTCATATTGGACAGATGCGCGGAAACGGCAATCTGCGTAAAGGCCCCTTGCTCTGTTCGCGCCAGCAAAACGGCGTGGCCGCTGCGAATGGTCATGAATGTCGTTTCATCATATCGCTGAATACTGAACCAAGTATTTTTAGCAATCTGTTTCATCATACAGACTCCTTTCCCGCGCTCGCCGCGCCCCGGCTTCTCATTGCGCCGTGAAGGATTTCACCGTCACCGACAGGTCGTTCGCCACGACCACGACCGCCACATAGGTCTTCACCGGCGGCTCGGTTTCCCACGGGCGCTGATAGGTGAAGGTGATGGTCGTCGTGCCGGGCTTGACGGCGCGGTAGTCGTAATACTTGGTACCGCCCTGTCCCGCCATGGCAACGCCATGTTCCTCCGTTTTCGGGGACGTGTAGAATTCTTTTTCCAAAACGACACTGCTGCCGTCGGTCTTCTGCGCCCAACTGAAGCCGGTGGTCGCGTTGGCGTCAAACGAGAACTGCACGCCGCGCTCCACAATCGCATAGCCGTCGTTGCCGATGGTCACTTCGGGCTTCGCCTGCTTCGGCGACAGACCGAAAAACGCGAGAATGGCGAGGAAAAATGCTGTGATACGGGAGAAGATTGCTTTCATGTTTTTTCATCCTTTCCATTGGTTTTGGTTTCATTATCCAAGGTTGTACGCGCGAGCGTAAAGCCCTTTCCGTGCACTTCCTTGATTTTCGTAATCGTAATAAACGCCTGCGGATCCTGTGCCTGAATGCAGCTTGTCACCGCGTAGAGCTGCCGCGGATGCACCACGCACAGCACGCCCTTTTGCGGCTTTTCCAACAGTCCGGTCTCAATCACCGACATCGTAACGCCGAGCCCCAACTCATGCAGCAGCCGTTCGCGGATCGTTTCGTATTGGTCGGACACCACAAAGATCTGCAATTGCGAGCGGCCCAGCAGCATCACCTGATCGAGCACGATCGCCTCGAGCATCAGCACCAGTATGCCGAGCAGGGTGCTTTCGGGTCTGGCAAAAATCGCCTGTCCGCCGATCACCACAAGATCCGACACCCACACGAGCACCGCCACGGGGAAATGGAACCATTTGTGGAACGCGAGGTTGATCACGTCCATGCCGCCCGTGGATGACCCGACGCGCATCACCAGCCCGAGCGCGATGCCCATCAGTCCGCCGGTGAAGATCGCCGCCAGAAGATGGTTGTCCGTCATGGCGTCGATGCCGGGGATGCGCTGAAACAGCGCCAGAAACGCCGGATAAAGCACCGAGCTTGCCGCGGTGGAAACGAAAAACGTCTTGCCCAAAACGAACAGACCGAAGATCAGCAGCCCGACGTTGAGCAAAAATACAAACAGCGCCGTGTCGTGCCCTGTCACTTTGGACAGCACGATGCCGATGCCGGTGGTGCCGCCCATGATAATGTCATGCGGCAGCACAAACGCCGCCACCAAAAACGCCAAAAGCGCGTTGCCGAGCAACACGGACACACACAGCTCCAACCATTTCCAAACCGATTTTTTCCCCGACACAAGCCAACACTCCTTCTATATCTATAACAGTATACCACAAGATTCTCAAATACGTTTCAAGAAATTGAAAACGATATGTGAACCATTCTTTTCAAAAGGAAAAAACGCCCGCGGCGACTTGCCACAGGCGCTTTTGATTCGGTTACGGCGTATAACTTGCTTCGTCGCAGCGAAAGATCTCATACGGGTTCTCCACGCCGGCCAGATACCGGCTGACGTCCGTACCCTGCGGATTATAGACGCCGCCGTCCGGCGTGAGCACCAGCTCCATCCACCCGGCATAAACGAAGACGAGCGCTTCGCCCTTGTGCTGACGCAAAAAGGCGTTGTAATCGCTGAACCACGGACCGCCGAACGCCGGAGTGTCGGACAGCGCGCCGTTCTCTTTCGTCAGCGTCACAATCGCAATCAGGTCGCCCTTTTCGTTCCACACAAGATAGTCGCGGAAATTCCGCCGCACCTCCAAGGACTTGCCTTCGATGCCGTCGTAGTTGACGTGGCAATAGCCGTGATCGGCATAGTGCATCCCGTCGGTGTCCACACCGCTGCTGCCCAGCGCGCTTTGCAGCCATGTGTTCTCTTTGAAATAGGCTGCGGCTTCTTCGTCGGTGATGGCTTCGCCGGTGTATTGGATCGTGCGGTCCTGCGGCAGGGCGGGAATCCGCACGCCGCCGATGTTGCCGCCGTAGCCGTCGCCGCCGCTCTCTTCCTTTGGCGGCTGCGCGACGGAATATCCGTTTGTCGTGATCTCCTGGCCGTACAGCGGCGTTCGGGTCGTGCTTGGCGCCGTGGTGCAATTTGCGGTCGTCGTGATCTGCGGATCCAATCCGTTGGTCGTTGCGGTCTGCGTGCCGACGACAGTCGTCTGCGTCGCAAAAGACGGTTGCCCGGTCGTCCCGGCGCTCGTTTCGGGCTGTCCGGCGGTCGCGGCGGTGGTGCCGGCGTCGGGCTCGCCCTTTGCCCGCGGTGGAAACAGCCCGAGCTGCTGCACCGTGACGGCGCCGGTCAACAGCAGCGCCAGTGTCAGCACGCTCACGCCAACCGCCGTCCGGCGTTTTCTTTTGGCTTTGCGGGTTTTCACTTCATCTAAAATTGCCCGCGTCATTTCGTTATCGGTCTTCATCGAAAAACACCTCCTCCTGAAGTTCCCGCCGCAGGGCCTGCTTCGCCCGGTAGAGCAGCGCCGACGTATTGCGGCTGCTTTTGCCGAGGATCCTTGCGGCTTCGGCGGGGGTGAAGGATTCGAAATAGACCAGGTACAAAATCTGCCGGTGCTGCGGCTGCAACTGCGCCAGCGCCTTGTACAGCCGGTCGGTCGCCTGTTTGCGCAAAATCTCCGTTTCCGGCGTGTCGCCGGCGGACAGGTCAAAGCAGTCGTCGAGCGGCACCGTGCGGATCTTTTGGCGGCGCAGATGATCGAGCGCCGTGCGGCGGCCGATGGTAAACAGCCACGTTTTAAACGACGCCGTGCCCTTGTCGCGCGGCTTTTTGAGACAGAGCTTGACAAACGTCTCCTGCGTCAGATCGTCCGCGGTCTCCCAATCGCGCACCATCCCGTAAAGATAGGCGCGCAGACCCGGCCGGTACGCTGTGACCAGTTCGCCCAGCGCCCCTTCGTCACCCGCAAGAAAGCGGCGGTAGCTGTCCGCACCCTGATCCATATCGGTCTCCTCCTTTGTTGAAAGGTCCTTTCATCTGTTACACGCAAAACCGCCCGAGTTATCACGCGGCAAAAAGCAAAAAGGCAGCCCGAAGCTGCCTTTTCAACCAATTACGTTTGCGGCGGGCCGCTTTCGCCCTCATCCTTGACCAGCGGGATCAGGGAGTAATAGAGCGGGATCAGCAAAAACACCAGCCAGCCGGGATGCCACAAATGGAACCCGAAACCGAGGCACAAATAGGCCACGACGATCAGCACGGGAAACGGAAACCGCCGCAGCACTTCCTGCGTGGAGCCGCCGTCGCTCTTTTTGCCGAGCGACCAGACGAGCATATAGTACGCCGGAATCAGCAAAAACAGCAGCCATGTCGGGTGCCACAGATCAAACAGAATGCCGATGGCAATATACGCGATCACCACGATCAGCGGGAACGGAAACTTTTTTAAAAAGTCGTGCATGATGACACCTCCGGTGTAATCCGTAATTCGGAATGATTGGACGCCGCCTGCGGCGATGCGTCAAACGTGTATTGGCAAAGCTGAACCTTGATTGCCAAAGATTGCAAATCGGTTCGGCGGCGGATGATTTTTTTCAGATACAGAAACCTACAGCGGATACCATTTACCCGCTTCCGGCTGCGGATCGTTTATGCCGCGGAGAAACCTTTCCGTTGATTCTACGGTTGACCCGCGACCGCAATTCCGAATTCCGCATTCCGAATTCCGAATTGATTTGCCCCTGGGCAAATCAGAACTCCAGTTTGCTCTCGATGTAGGCGGCAAGCTCGCTGATCGGCATACGCACCTGCTCCATCGTGTCGCGGTCGCGCACGGTGACGCAGCCGTCTTCCACGGAGTCAAAGTCATAGGTGATGCAGAACGGCGTGCCGATCTCGTCCTGACGGCGGTAACGCTTGCCGATGGAGCCGGCGTCGTCGTAATCGACGTTAAACTTCTTTTGCAGCGCGTGATACACTTCGGTCGCCTGCTCGTTCAGCTTCTTACTCAGCGGCAAGACGGCAGCCTTGAACGGCGCCAAAGCCGGGTGGAAATGCATCACCACGCGGGTGTCGTTCTTTTCGGCGTCCACCACCTCTTCGTCATACGCTTCGACAAGGAACGCCAGCGCCACACGGTCGGCGCCGAGCGACGGCTCGATGACGTAGGGCAGATATTTTTCGTTGGTGACGGGGTCAAAGTATTCGAGGCTCTTGCCGCTCGTGGTCTGGTGGGCGGTAAGGTCGAAATCGGTGCGGCTCGCAACGCCCCACAGCTCGCCCCAGCCGAACGGGAACAGGTATTCGAAGTCGGTCGTCGCGTTGGAATAGTGGGACAGTTCCTTTTGCTCGTGGTCACGCAGCTTGAGGTTCGTTTCGCTCATGCCGAGCGACAGCAAAAACTGCTTGCAGTAGTCTTTCCAATAGGCGAACCACTCGAGCTCCGTGCCGGGCTTGCAGAAGAATTCCAGCTCCATCTGTTCGAACTCACGGATGCGGAAAATGAAGTTACCCGGGGTGATCTCGTTGCGGAAGGATTTGCCGATCTGCGCAACGCCGAACGGCACCTTGCGGCGCGTCGTTCTCTGGATGTTGAGGAAATTGACAAAGATGCCCTGTGCCGTTTCCGGACGCAGATACAATTCGCTCTTGGCGTCCTCGGTCACGCCCTGGAAGGTTTTGAACATCAGGTTGAACTTGCGGATATCCGTGAAGTTGCAGCTGCCGCATTCGGGGCAGACGATATTATTGTCCTTGATGTACTGGCTCATCTGTTCAAACGACCAGCCGGCCGGATTGACGCCGGTATCTTCAATCAGCTTGTCCGCGCGGTGGCGCGTTTTGCAGTCCTTGCAGTCCATCAGCGGGTCGGAGAAGCCGCCCACATGACCCGACGCGACCCACACCTGCGGGTTCATCAGAATCGCAGAATCGAGGCCGACATTGTACGGACTTTCCTGGACAAACTTTTTCCACCACGCGCGTTTGATGTTGTTTTTAAACTCCACGCCGAGCGGGCCGTAGTCCCACGAGTTGGAAAGGCCGCCGTAGATCTCGCTGCCCGGGTAGACGAAGCCTCTGTTTTTGCAAAGGCCGACGATTTTTTCCATGGTTTTTTCGCTGTTGTTCATAAAGAGCCTCCTGCTGTTTTGTCGATATCAATTTATGATATAACAAAAGAAGGAAATAGTCAAGATTTTTTTCGGGATTGGGGTGGGAAGGGATCAGGGACTAGGACTAGCGACCGGGGATCGGGGACAAGTGGGCGGAAATGCGTAGACGAGATTTTTCGTCTACCGGTCATCTACCCGTCGTCTGCTCGTGTTTCGTTTACTCTTAAGCGCAAAAACACAGCGCCTGCAGCGCGGGCGGTGCGGTACAATAGCCGCCGACACGGCGGCGCTACAAATATAATGCATAACCACCCAGCGCCCGTAGCGTCGAATCAAATGCTGCCGCAGGCAGCCACCAAAGCAGCCTTCTCCCTCGGAGAAGGTGGCATCGTGTCATAGACACGATGACGGAAGAGGTTGATCGACTGGGCGCGGATGTGCGATGCAATAGCCGATCACTGATCGGCGCTACACCGCGGCCCTGCGCGGCGGGTCGCTTTCCTGCACCGGAACCTGTCCCGCGTCCCGTCCCGGCACCAAAAAAGAGCGACGCCCTGCGGCATCGCCCTTCTTGCTTTCTTGTTTCTTGCTTTTTTGCGCTCTTATTTAACGGTTGCTTTCCGGATTGCGGAAGCCGCGCTCTTGAAGTTGCCGCTGTCGAGCTTGCGCACGGCAACAACCTTGAAGTAGTAGGTTCCGGTCTTCAGGCCGGTCACGGTGTAGCCGAGCTTCGCGGTGGAGCCGAGCTTCTTATACTTGCCGTCCTTTGCGGTCGCGCAATAGACCACATAGGTGTCCGCAAACTTGTTGCGGTCCCAGGTCAGCGCGGCGCTCTTGTAGCCGGCCTTTGCCTTGAGATTCTTGACGGCGGGCGGCACGATCTTGAACTTGAGCGTCTTTTTGCCGGAATACTCACCCTTGAATGTCACGGTGACCGTGTAGGTGCCGACGGCCTTTCTGCCGGATGCATATTTCAGCGTGTAGTCGGTCTTCTTAACCAGCTTGTTGCCCTTTGCGTCGGTGATGGTCACAGACGGCTTGTGGGATTTGCTGTCGCGCACAAAGCTGGTCTGGGACAGGGTGATCTTCTTGATCCGGTACACCCGATAGGCTTCCTTGGCGCCGCAGACGGAGCAGGTCTGTACCACCTTGCCGTTTTCGCTCGTGGTGGCCGGGCGGATCTTTTCCACCATCTTGTGGCCCGTTGCGGGGCTGATATTGGTCTGGGTCTCTTCGCCGCAGACCGAGCACTTGTGCAGCGTGTAGCCAGCGCTTGTGCAGGTCGGTTTCACAACGGAATCCACATAGCTGTGTCCCGTTGCCGGCAGCGTTTCGGTAAAGCTCTGGCCGCAGACGCCGCAGGTTGCGCTGCGCAGTCCGGTTTCGGTGCAGGTTGCTTTCTTTGTGGTAACAAAGCCGTTTTCGTCGGCCTTATGGCCTTCCGCCGTATAGATCACCTGCGGGGTGATGATCTTGCCGCAAATGTCGCAGTGGACGCCGGCGGATTTGCCGTCGGTGGTGCAGGTCTTGGGCACTTCGGGATCGATCACTTCGCTGTGGGGACGGCTTTCGATGTTTTCGGTCACAGTCGTTTGCCCGCAGACGGTGCATTCTCTGTAGCGCACGCCGCCCGCTTCGCAGTCATAGCCGGCAGGATATTTCCAGTCGGAATCGACATGGCCGGTGGCGGAATCGGCGATTTCTTCGAGCGTTTCCGCTTCGCAGATGCGGCAGACGCCCTTGCGGTGGCCGTTGGCGATGCAGGTGGCGTCGTTCAGTTCGGTCCAGACGTACTGGTGCTGGGCGCTGGCTTTGGAGCCTTCGTCCGTCACCTGATCCTTCGCTTTGCCGCAAACGTCGCAGATTGCGGTCTTGGTGCCGTCGGCCGCGCAGGTGGCGTTGTTGTCGGACACATAGTTGGTGAACACATGGGCGAGCTGCTGCTTGCAAACGTCGCAGACGCAGTCCTTGTTTTCATCGGTGCAGGGCACCGGATCGCCGGCCTGATGGCAGCGGGTGCATTCCAGCGTGTGGGTGCCGTCGCCCTTGCCGGTCGCCTTGGCGTTCGTGTAATCGTGGCCGAGGGCCGGAATATCGGTGGCAGGCTTAGTGATCGTGCCGCAAAGCTCGCAGGAGATTTCCTCCGTTTTGCCCGCTTCGGTGCAGGTTGCGGGCTTGCCTTCCTTGGTTTTCTGTGCGTCCGCAGGATGCTTGCCGGCGGCGATGGTCACTTCTTCCTTGATGTGGCAGACCGCGCATTCGTGCGTCGCCTTGCCGCCGGTTTCGCAGTTGCCGCTGATCAGCGTCATCTTGCCCCAGGTGTGGGGTTTCTTTTCAATGACGGTTGCGCTCTGCTGAATCTCTGTGGTGCCTTTGTCGTCGCTGTAATACTTGCCGCAGCCGTCGCAGTGCCAGTATTCGATATTGCCCTCTGCCGTGCAGGTGGCGTCCTGCTTGTTGACTTTTTTCAGATTCTTATGCTTTGCCGCATCCAGCGCTTCCTCCTGCGGTGCCGTGATCACAGTTTTACCTTCCGCGTCGGAAAACAGCTTTTTGCATTTGGAGCATTCCCAATAGGCCTTGGTGCCGTGATCGGTGCAGTTGGAGGCCACAGCCGGATGCGCCGTAAGGGTGTGTTTGCCGGTGGCGGAAATCGTCGTCGGCTCCTGGAATTTGTCGCATGCGCGGCAATAGATTCGCGCCGTTTTACCTGCTTTGTCACAGGTCGGTTCAACAGCAGCCTCAACGATTCTGACCTGATCCTTCGGATGGTTGTTCGGGTCTTTTTCCTTGATCTTTTTTCCGCACCAGCGGCAGAAGCCCTCCGTCTGGCAGGTCGGCTCTTCGCCCGGCGCAACCTCGTGCTGCTTCATAACGGTATAATGCACCGGTTCTTCGATCACGGTGTTGCAGGCCTCGCATTTTTTGCCCGGCGTCCAGGTGTCTGCTTCTTCGCAGGGATATTTGCCGGCCTCAACCGTTTTCGCGTCAACGATCCGGCCGATATGATTTGTGTTGTCTTCGTTGCCGTATTCCTTCGTCTCGTTTTCCGCACCCGGCACATACTTCGCCGAAACGTGGCACTTGGAGCAGTTCTTGTAGTATACCGCTCTGTGGATGCAGTCCGCCTTCGTTTTCAGTTCCGCAACGGAGAGCGAAAGATCGTTGCTCCACGTATGCTGGCAGGCTTTTTGTTCCGGCGTGCGCGGATCGGTCGTTGTGGTTTCGCCGGCGGCGAAGGCCGCAAACGGCACCGCTGTGACGAGCATCAGCAGCGTCAGCAGCACTGCGAGGATTTGGTTCACTCGTTTCATGTTTCAATCATCCTTTCTGATATTATGCGTCTATAGGACGGTTCACTTTATCATAGCATTATCCCGCGAAAAAATCAATAGCGAAATCGTGAACACAGTTTCGCGTTTTATTGAAGAAACCGTGAAATGGCTGCAACCCGGACAAAAAAACAGGCAGGGCCTCCCCTGCCTGTCCGGAACAGATCAATCGTCTGCGTTCTGCACCGCTTCGTCGAGCCATGCGGTATCTTCGCCCTTGGCGATTTCGCCGTGCTTGACGCCGGTGATGGCAAGCAATCCCAGCGCAAAGAACGCCGCGCAGAACAGGAACATGAAGTTGTAGTCCTCTTTGAACAGACCGATCACAAGGCCGCAAAGGATCGGGCCGGTGACGGACGCGGACATCGTTGCGGTATAATAATAGCCGGTGAAGGTGCCCACATATTCACGGCCGCCGATGGCAAGCACGAGGGGCAGGGTGTTGATATTGATGCAGCCGACAGCCGCGCCGCCGACAACCAGCGCCACCCACAGGATGATCCAGGTGAACTTGTTGACGGAGCCGTCCGTGTTGGCGGGCAGAATCTGCGACACCACAAGATAGACGGCAAACATGGCGACGATGACGCCGAGGCCGATCATGATGGTCTTTTTACGGCCGATCTTGCGGCCCATGCGGCCGGCGGGGATGCCGAACACGGCAAGAGAAACGGCGAAGACCGCCATCATCAGGGTCGAATAGATCGGCGACACCTTCAGCGTGTCGTTGGCAAAGTTGGTAAAGTTCGGTACGATCGCTTCCGTGGCGTTGTTGATCAGGAACAGCGAACCGAGCATGATAAACAGCGAGCGTTTTTCGGCCGCGGTGATCGGCAGGTTTTTGATCTTGATCTTGGCGGGCTTTTCGCCTTCGGCGGTCTCCACACCAACGTTGGCGGACAGGTCGTACTGCTTGTTCTTTTTATAGAAGAAATACAGCACCACCAAACACAGCACGGCGATGACGGCCGCGACAACAAAGACCGGCGTATAGTTGACATAGGTCGGTTCGCCCGCGGCGTTGAGCACCACATTGCCGTTTGCATCCAGCACTTCGCCGAGCTCATTGGTGCCGGCCTTGAGGTTTGCGGAAAGCACCTTGAAGCCGAGCAGCCCGCACAGCGTGGAGGCGATGGTGCCGACCACGAAGCCGACCATCTGGCCGATGCCGCCCATGATGTTGATCACGGCGTTGGCGTCGCTTTGCAGCTCGGACGGCGTAAAGTCCGGCATCAGCGAAACGACCGGCGAACGCCAGATGGACATGACAAAGTTGAAGCAGATGATGACCGCCATCATCAGAAGGATGGAAAGTCCGGCGGCGCGCACCGTGGCGGCCACGGGAACAAAGGTAAAGAACAGCGCGCAGATCGGCAGGCAGATCAGAATATAGGGCATGCGCTTGCCGAGCTTTGAGCGGGTGCGGTCGCTGCGTTTGCCGAAATGCGGCTGGAACACCACACCGAACACGTTGTCGATGGTCATGATCGCGTTGACGATCAGCGGCACCGACAGCCACGCGAGCCAGGCGTGCGACCCGGCAAGCTCGGCGATGCCGAGCTGCGAGAGCTTGCCGCGCAGAATGACGGGCACATACGAATTATAGACCGACCACAGCAGCATGCAGCCCATAAAGCCGAAGCCGATCAGGAACGTGCGTTTGTAATTGAGCTTTTCCTGTTTCTCCACTTTCTCAGACATACAAGAATCCTCCCATTGTATGAAGTCTTTCGCAGGGCGTTGTCCCTGATTCTATTATTATAGTGAAATTCCGTCTTGTTTTCAAGAAAAACAGCTTCTTCAAAAATTTATCTACTAAATGCACAAAAAGGCGGCACGTTTTTTGTTGACAAATATCCCCACACATGCTATATTTAACTATACCCGGTTTTGCCGGAATCCAAAGATGGGGAGTCAAAGTATGAGCCGATATACCAAAGAAGACATCGTCCGCATCACAAAAGAAGAACACATCAAGTTTATTCTGCTGCAGTTCACCGACATCCTCGGCATGCTCAAAAGCGTGTCCATCACAACCAGCCAGCTGCAAAAGGCGCTGAACAACGGCTGCGGGTTTGACGGTTCCTCCATCGACGGCTTTGTGCGCATTGAAGAGAGCGATATGTGCCTGCATCCGGATCTCGATTCGTTCACGATTCTGCCGTGGCGCGAGGAATGCAAAACCGCCCGGCTGATCTGCGACGTCTACCGCGCCGACGGCACGCCGTTTGAGGGCGATCCGCGCTATGTTTTGCGCCGCGCGATCCAGGAAGCCGCCGCCATGGGCTACACGGTCAACGTGGGCCCTGAGTGCGAATTCTTCCTCTTCCGGCTGGACGAAAACGGCAAACCGACCATCCACTCCCACGACATGGGCGGCTATTTTGAGCTGGGCCCGACCGACCGCGGCGAGGACTGCCGCAACGAAATCTGCCTCGCGCTGGAAAACATGGGCTTCGAGATCGAAGCGTCGCACCACGAAAACGCCCGCGCCCAGCACGAGATCGACTTCAAATACGACGAAGTGCTGCGCACCGCCGACAATGTGATGACCTTCAAATACGTGGTCAAATCCACCGCGCACCGCCACGGGCTGTATGCAACGTTTTTGCCGAAACCGCTGTTCGGCGAATGCGGCTCGGGTATGCACACGAATATCTCGCTGATGAAGGACGGCAAAAACGCCTTTTACGACGAAACCGATCCGTTCGGTCTGTCGCGTGTGGCCTATCAGTTCATCGCCGGTCTCATGGATCACATCAAGAGCATGACGATCCTCACGAACCCGATTGTCAATTCCTATAAGCGGCTTGTGCCCGGCTATGAAGCGCCGGTCTATATCGCCTGGTCTGCCAAAAACCGCAGCCCGCTGATCCGCATTCCGTCGGCCAAGGGCAGCGCCACGCGCATTGAGCTGCGCAACCCCGACCCGGCGGCGAATCCGTACCTCGAAATGGCGGCCGCCATCTTTGCCGGTCTCGACGGCATCCGCCGCGACCTCACCCCGCCGGAACCGAAGGACAGCAACATCTTTTCCCTCACCTCCGCCGAACGCCACGCGCAGGGCATCGAAAGTCTGCCGAAGACGCTGGGCGAAGCACTGCACGAATTCAAGCACAGCGAGTTTATGCGTGAGAGCATGGGCGACCATGTGTTCCAAAAGTACATCGACGCGAAAGAGGAAGAGTGGAAGCAATACCGCACGCGCGTGTCGCAGTGGGAGATTGATAACTACCTGGGCAAATATTAAGTTGACAAAAGCGCTGCTGCGCAGCGCGAAAGATGGCAAGATTGCAAGATAGCAAGATTGCAAGAAACAAGAAGACAAGAAAAGAACGGGCTGCAACGCCCGTTCTTTATTTATTGATTTTTATCAACACGCGTCTGTTTGGTCGACCGGCTGAATCACAGGAAATTCATCGGAAAGCACATCAAGGATCGTATCCTCCGTCAGAATCTGAAAATGGTAGATGCGCGCTTCCTCAAAAATCTGCGCGTTTTGTTTTTCGTTCACCGTGAAAAACCAGTCCAGATAGGCCAAGGCGTTTGCATCACCCTGCTGAACTTTTCGAATACTTGCGTCCATTTTCATATCTCCATAAACCAGGGTTCATTAATCCGCATCAATCTGATAGGAATACCACTCGTCCGATACTCTATGAAATCCAACTGCTTCAAACGCCTTTTGGCTCTGCGTATTGAAGGAGTAGATATTCGCCTTTACTTCTTTCAGACCCTTTTCCTTTGCAAGTGCAAGCATATTAACAATGCATCTACGCCCAATATGAAAGTTCTGGTACTCCTTGCAGACAACAATACTGATTTCTGCGTTGTCACGAAGGGAAACATCCCCGACAAGCTCACTACGATACTGGATATAATAACAATCTCCATGCGTGCTCAAATAGGTATACATGCGATTCAACAAATCCAGATCATAGACGTGGTCGATGTTATCAACCTGTTTGCACACATCAAGGTCCTGATACCATGCAAGGGCAACGTCAGGATTTGGGTAATAAGGAATCAGTGTAATTTCTTGATCAACAATTCTCTTTTCCATTTTCTCTAAGTTATTCGCTGTCCTCCGTGTAAAAAATCTTGTTCGCGCGGTAATCCAGCATATCGGCGTTCTCGTATCCGTCAAACGGGCACCAATCATAACTTTCCAATGTCACGCGATAAGACATGGGAACGCCGTCAAAGACGATCCGGTATTTCCGCTTGCTTGTTTCTCCGGAAACAACCACATCGGTATGTCCCTCTTCGGTAACGATTGTTTCGTAATACAGCGCCTCGTTGAACGCAAAATCAACTGCCTCCCACACGCTGCATCACTCCTTTTCTTGCCATCTTGCTATCTTGCAATCTCACTTCCCGATCTTCGTCCGGATCAGCTTGAACATTTCAACCAGCCATTTGAAGAACGAGATCAGGCCGGCAAAGATCGCCGCCTTTTTGTCGGTCGCCGGCTGCTGCATTTCGTCCGCTGTCCAGTGCTCGGTGTGGCAGTTGTCCTCGGTCATCACCGCCGTGGTCTTGTTTTCGTGGTCATAGACCATGAACTGCGTGAGATCGAAATCGTCCACCGTATACTGCCGGTCCCCCGTGATCACCGTATAAAGGATGCGCCGCTCCGCGTCGGTGCGCAGCGTGTGCGTGGCGTTTTTGGTAAACCAGGTGTAGTCCCTATACGGCGCCGTGGATGCATCGATCTGCTTGTCCGGCGAAATGTATTTGCCAAGGCCCGCGGCGGTCTGCGCTTCGATATATTCATCCGGCAGGGTGTCAAAGATCTTGGATGTGGTTGCGCCGAAGGACGCGCGCTTGACGGACACATATTGATCCGAAACAAGGGCGCTGTCTTCACACAGCGGCACCATCTGGAACCCGTATTTGCAAAGGATCGCGAGATTCGTGTCGCTGTCGTCCAGTTGCTGCATCAGCTCGTCCGCGTGCAGCGCGACCTTTTCGTGATAATCCTCGATCTTTGCGATGAGCCCGGCGTACTGTTCGCGTTTTTCGCTGCCTTCGTCGCCGAACACATAGGTCAGCGCAGTCTCATAGTCCTCCGGCGTCACGCACGACCAGTAGCACGGCATGGTGAAAATCGTGGACAGCGCCAGCGCGGAGGTCGTGCCTTCGATCACCTTGGCATAGATCGTCTTTTTGACGGAATCGGTCAGCCTGCCATAAAGGCCGCTCTTGGACAGCAGGTCGATCGTCGCGGTCGCAAAGGCGGGCATATTGAAATCGTCGATCGCCGCTGTGTCGGTGAGGATCCGGTTCAGCCCGTCCATATCCACACGGAAGCGGCCGCTGATCATCTGGCTGAGGAACTCGGAGCCCTTCGCCAGCGGGGCGAGCATGCCGACGCCGGCAAGATCGGCTGTGCCGAACTGCTGAATATACGCCATCACCACGTTGCCGCCGAGGCAGGCGGACGCGAGCGCAACCTTGTTCGCGCCGGTCGCAGCCTTGACATCGTCCACATACGCCTTGAGCTGGCGGGCGTTTTCCATCGGATCGAGCCGCCAGTCGTACCACAGCTGGTAGTCGTACATATCATAATAGCCCTTGCTGCCCTTCTTGTTGTGCGTGCGGTCATAGGCGACCGTTGCGCGGCGGGCGGAAGAGATGCCGGTGCCGGCGGGCGCGTTGCCGTTGTTGTCGAGCCGGCTTTCGGCAAACAGGTCGCCGATCTCTTTTTCAAGATGGTCAAAATACGGCTGCCAGTTGTCTTTCAGCAGACCGTCCACCAAAAACGGCATCAGCACGTTTGCGACGGACTGATACAGTTCGCTGTTGTCCGCTTCTTCGCCGTCGGTTTCGTCCTTGCTTTTGTCAAACAGGCCGAGCAGACCGTTTTCGCTGATCTTTAAAATCTGTTTGTCGTTTTCGTCATAGATCGGTTCGCCGTCGCCGGCGATGAACACGATGGGGATCTGGCTGCCGACGCAGGTGGGCGTGATCGCCGCGGCGGACGCCGGCGCCGCCACCGCAAACAGCAGCGACAGGCAAAGGATGATGGAAAGCAGTTTTTTCATAATGAATCTCCTCTTTTGTTTTTTTAGGGGTTCCATCATCCTCGTTATAGCGAACAATCATGGAATTTGCGTCCAATGAATGTGAATAATTTGTAAACTTTGATTTATGTTTCTTTAAAGGCATCATTCTCGCCGGTATCTTCTGCAAAAGAAAAACGAACCGCAAAAAGCGATTCGTTCTTCGTGAAGCCAAAGGCCGGGTACCTTCGGACAACAATCGTTTCGGTCGGTCCTTCGGCAAAGAGACCTGCGCTTACTGATACAGCGGGCCATAGGCGGCACAGGCGCGGTAATCGGCGGATTCCGCGTCCTCGGTGCCGAAGCCGGACCACGCGTGCGGGCGGAAGATACGGCCCGGCGGCCGTCGATGACGGGTCGGATGCCGATCTTCGGATATAACATGATGATACCTCCTGTGTTTAAAAAACTGATAGGGGTATGCTTTTTCTTTAATTATACCACGTTTCGGGGCAAAAGCAATAGAACACACAACAAAAAGCGGCCCCGCGGAGAAGCGGAGCCGTCCTTGCTGATTCTTATCTGTTGAACAAAAAGAATAAAATGCTGACAAAGAATGAGCCGATCACGTCAGCGATGCCATCGAAGAATGATTTGATTTCGTTCATGATTATCCCCCTCATTTTTAAGGTAAATTCATTATAGTATCATTATATGTAAATTACAAGTGATTACTCTTCAGAAAAAATTAGCCAGCTTGGAGAGTAAAATAACAAGGTCAGTTACGCTTTAGAATATCAATGCTGTCTCTTAAATCTGTCATATACTTCCTTCGATATTGTTTAATAAAGAATGCAACTATATCACTCCAATATCTACTATCTGTCTTCAAATAATTGCTAATACTCGTTGTCTGCCCTTTATCACGACACAACTCATATGCTTCAGTAATAACACCAATTAAACTAAGAATGATTTGTTCGATTTTCGAATCCAAATCATCTGCAGTATAATTGGAGATATTGCCGCCATATGTGAACGGAACTGTGTTAACAGATTTGGGGTCATTTAGTAAATCTTCTTCTGTAATATCTCCGTTTACAAGTCGATAACACACACCAATTAAAGCAAAAATAGCTTGCTTACCATTTAAGAATGTTTCCTTTTGCCCTTGTGTTAGCCCACCAGCCTTATACTTATTTTCAACCAGTGCATACTTTGCATTCAACTTTACCAAGTCAATGAGGAAGCTTTTCTTATTTGGATCTTTTTCATAGTTTACTTTAAAAATCTTATCATATGTACTTGGAGTATCGAACATTTTCTTTTTGCCAGATCTTGCTGTTCCAGGCATTTGGAACGCAAAAGACAGAACAATCTGTCCAAGTTCATCATTTTTGATAGAGTAAGTATTCTTTTTCTTGGACTTGAACCCGCGCTTGATTTCCAAATAAATGTCTTCCTGCTGGAGCCACTTTCCAAGGCGAACCATTTCCGGAGCATTAGATTTTAAATCCCTTGGATAAATGGGCTTTTGTGAGTTGGTAGCCTCCGCAATCCTAGCATAAAACTGTGTATCTTTTGAATCGTCTTTAGTTGCAACAATTTTACAAGGAATATAAAACTCTTTCGTGTTTGTTCCTTTGTATGTGCTAATCAATGTTGTTGTTTGTCCACCATTAACAATCGAAAAGTTTTCCAATTTAATCACATCACCATCAAAATCGTAATCCGTACAAGCAATAATGATTCCATTGTTCAAAAACCAAAAGTTTTCACGGTCTTGATCAAGCGTTCGTTTCACCCCATCGTCAACAGTTTTATTCTTAATATATTTTCTAATGTTAAGATCAAACAACCCCGCGCCAGCAAACTTGTTGTAAAGTTGAACTATTGAGATTGAAGAAACATTGCAAAAGACACCTTCAAGATCATCTGACTCATATTCCAAAAAATTATTTGGTCTATCTAACTTAAGTTTAGCAAATTGAACAGTGTTAAGTGCTTCTTGTGCCCGCTGTATCGCTTTTTCAATATCATCTGGAGAATACAACACCACTGCATCGGTTGGAAAATCGTGATGTGTGTTGGCTATTTTTTTATTTGCGGCGTTTATATCAATTGGTGCAGATGTAAAAACATGGTATTCAATGTTATCCGCACTATCATCTGGCAGTCTGTCCATCGCATTTTGTAAAGCTTTTTTTAGCTGGTCATTATAGTTTCCAGTATGAGCTCGTTTAAAATTCTGAACAGTACTATACATTTTCCCAAGTTCTGCAATAATCTGATCAAAAGATAGCGCAGATGTATATTTTGATTGACAAATAATCAATTTACTTTCTTCTTCATCATAGTATAAGAAGTCCACGCCTCCATCATTTGCACCATCGGTAACCAAATCAATCTGATCAATGTAATCAACAGAAAAAATGTATTTTAATAATAAATGGCTAAAGGCACGATCATCAGAAATGCTTCCATTCTTTATCTCTTTAATAGCTTCCTTTGCAACCTTGATCTGTGATTTAATTAATTCACTCATCTCAAATCGTCCTCCATTATTCGACATATAATGACAGTTTTATTATACAAGAATCGAGAAAAAATGCAATAGTGAAGTTACAATTCAAAACAAACAGAGAGAGTCAGAACAACAAAACGAACCTTGATTTGGTTCATTCATTGCCTTCATAATCAAAAAACATCCCCGGCATTCCGCTGAATGTCGGGGACTTCTTTTTATATGTTATTTCAGCTTTGCATCTGCCCGTAATAATCGATCTTGCCGCCGTCGCCGAGCACAGCCAGCACCCCGTTTTCCTTGCCGGTGCTGTAAAACGCCGGGCTGCAGATCCGTTCGATCCGCGCGAGCGTCGTGCGGTCCATGCTCTCAAACCGGTTGGTGATCACGCAGGTTGTCGGCGACAGGGTGCGGATAAACTTTGCGCTGCTCGAGCCACCGTAACTGTGGTGGCCGACCTTGAGCAGATCGATTTTGCCGATTTGCGGCGCCAGGCGACTTTCATCGCCGGAGTAGTTGTCCAAGTCGGCGGCGAGGAACACGCGCGTGCCGTTCTTTTCCACCAGCAGGCACAGCGACTGGTCGTTTTCGCCGACCTTCTTGCTGCTGACCGGGTCGGTTGTGTTCACCATCGTCAGCGTCAGGTTGCCGAACCGAAACGGCTGATCGCTCGGCTCGGAGATGATCGGCACATTTTTCGCCTGCAGCGCCTCCACCATCTGGTCATAGACCTCCTGGTTGTCCCATTCCGCAATCTCGTTTTCGCGGATCTTCGACGCGTCATATTTTTTCAAATAAGCCTTGCCCACCGTCACATCCGGATCGGCAATGATGGTGTCGAAGCCGCCCAGATGGTCGGAATGGCTGTGGGTGCCGAGCACAAAATCGAGGTGCACTTTTCCGTTTTCGTCGGCCGCGTGCTGCTTGAGATAAGCGAGCACCTCCTGCTCAAAGCCGGGCAGCTCCAGTCCCGGAAAGCCGCGCGGATTATCGGTGTCCTCTCCGGCGTCAACCATGGCAAAATGGCCGTCGCTTTCCAGCAGGATCGCGTCGGACGAGCCGGTGCTCAAAAAGTGGATGCAGTCCGAACCTTCGACAGCAGCTTGCGAAGCGGCGGGCAGCAGATCGCCGTCCAGTTTTTGTGCGAGTTGTTTTTTTGCCGATGCACCGCGCAGCGCGATGATACCGCAGACAGCGGCGCAGCATATAACAGCAGCGGCAACGACCGCAACGATGATTTTGGTTTTCGACATAGTTGACTCCTCCGATCCAAACTTGCAAGGCAAGCGTCTTCAGCCAGTATAGCATATTTTCTCTTGTGTCGCAAGTCAATGCCGCTTTTTTTCGCAACCGAAAGCCGCACGCCTGTCTGCTTTCTCCGGCGGCAAAAGTCGGGACATTGCGGAGAAAAAACAAAAACGACCCGCAAAATGTGGATCGTTCGTTGGAGCTAGTAGTCGGACTCGAACCGACGACCTGCGCATTACGAATGCGCTGCTCTACCAACTGAGCCATACTAGCATGTCAACTTCTCGCTGACAGGATTGAATTATAACATAAAACTTTGCGCTTGTAAAGAGGTTCCCGTGAAATTTTTCTTTCGCTGCGGAAAAATCTCAGGCGCCGTTCTTTACTCGCACGCCTTTTGCTGGCGCACGTCGCGGCCGTAAAACTGCAGCAGGTCGCAGGTACCGAGAATGCGCGACATCAGCCGCTGGGAATACTTTGCCTCCAACTCCTGCGCCGTCAGGTTGGTGGAAAAAATCGTCGGCAATCCGTCGTTCATCCGCTCGTTGACCAGCCGGTACAGCGCAGACACGGTGAACGATGTCGCCATCTCCGTGCCGAGATCGTCGATCACCAAAAGATCGCTGCGATACAGATCCTCCTGCAGCGCGTCGTCGCGGTTGTTGCGGTCGAAGTGGTCCTTTTCCAGCCGGTCAAGGATACCCTGCGCGCTGTCGTAATAGACATTGAACCCGCGGTCGATCACCCGGTTGACCACGGCGAGCGACAGGTGCGTTTTGCCAAGGCCGGTTTTGCCCATCATCAGAAGACTCTTCGACTGCAGAGAAAACGTATCGGCATAGGATTGCAGATAGTCGCTGATACGGCGCATAATTTCGCGGTGGCTGCGGCCGAGCGCCGGGTCGGGTGTATCGCTGTAATAGCGCAGGGAAAACGTTTCAAACGTGCATTTTTTCAGCTGTGCGGCGCCCTTGATGTTCTCCTTTGCCGTTTGGCGGATCAGATCGAGATAACAGGTGCAGTAGTAGTTGCCGTGGGTGCCGGTGTCCTTGCAGATCGGGCAGGTATAGACATTGTCAAGATAATCCGGCGCATAGCCCATGTCCTGCAGCAGCTTGGCGCGCTGCTTCTGTGCATCCAGATTGCGCTGGGACAGCGCGGCGATCTTTTGCTCCACCTGCTCGCCACGGCAGGCAACCTTGATCAGCTCGGCGCCGCAGGCCGCCATTTCGCGCTCCGTTTCCAGAATTGCCGGACATTGCGCGGCAATCTCGGCGCGGCGCTGCTGCCCCAGCCGCTCCGCTTGTGCGCGACGCTGATCGAGCGCTTCCTTCGCCTGTTGATAGACGCTTCGTTTATAGGCCATGATGACGCCTCCTGTTGTTATTGTTTCGGTAGGTTCAGATCCTCCAGCCCAATGGCGCGTTTGCTGAACGCCTGCAGATCATAGGACGCATCGGAGGAAAAGACGCTTTCCCCTTTGCTGCCGCGCGGCGGTTTGGGCTCTTTTTTACCGAAACGCTGCGCACTCCATTGTTCCTGCGCCCGCTGCGCGTCGGCAGGGGTTTTCACCCCGCCCTTTTGCCACGATTGCAGCACGCGATCCATATATTCGAGGCTCAGCTTGTTCGTGTTGTCGATACAAATCTCATACGCCAGTGCGATCATCTCATCCGAAAAGCCCATATCGCGGCTCCAGGAGAGAAGATAGCGCTTTTGCTTGGCGGTCGGGTTGCGGTTTTTGGCACCGGTCAGATCGCGGAAACGGGTCCACACGGTGTCGGTCGTATGCTGTTCGCGGATATAGTCCTCGGCGCTTTCCAGCGAATCGATTTCTTTTTCGCTCCATTCCTTGCCGATGGAGGCAATGTATTTATAACCGGTTTTGCCTTTGGATTTGGCATATTCCAGCAGCATGAGAATCACTTCGACCGGCAGATCGTAGGTGTCGTGCAGCATGATGAGGATCGACTGGCCCTCATAGCCGATGGTCTTGCCGAGCTTTTGCTGCGCTTCCTGAAAGAGCACCTTGAAATCTTCGCATTCCTGCAGTCGGATCGCAATCTGTTCGTGCGTCGGGCGCGACAGCGGCAGATCGGGCGCAGCCTTCTTTTCGATGACAGGCTCCGCCGGCTTTGCAGCGGCAGGTGCAGCCGGTTGCTGCGGCGCCGGGTTCGGTTTCGGCAGCGACGCCGATTCACCAGCTGGCAGCAAGATGCCCTGCTGTTGCCAAAACACCATCGCGTCGGCCACATCGGCTTTGTCGCGCTTGAGCGCTTTTGCAAGCTCCTCCACCGAAAGCGCTTCGCCGCGGCACAGCATCAGCAGCAGCGCCTTGAGCGCAGTCGGCGACGCAAGCAGCAGATTGTCTTCCACCACAGCCTTCGGCACGGCAAAGATCGATGCGTATGCCGCCGGGTTGATTTGATAGTCCATGTCTTTTTCCTTCGTTTATTTATTATTGACCATTCTGCGATACAGCTCGCAGACGTCTGCGGAATCGCCGTTGGCCACCAGCTGTCCCTGGGTCAGGATGATCGCTTTGTTGCAGATTCGCTCCACGTTGCCGGTGCTGTGGGACACATAAAGCACCGTTACACCGTCGCCCATCAGGCTTTCCAGCCGCTTTTCGCTCTTGGCGCGGAACGCCGCGTCGCCAACCGAAAGCACTTCGTCAAGAATCAAAACCTCCGGCTTTACCGATGTTGCGATCGCAAAGCCCAGACGCGAACGCATACCGGAGGAATAGCTCTTGATGGGTGCGTTGATGAAATCGCCGAGTTCCGAAAACTCTACGATCTCATCGTATTTTTCCTGGATAAATTTGCGTGAAAAGCCCATCGTTGCGGCATAGAGAAAAACGTTTTCGCGCCCGCTGTAGTTGGAATCAAAGCCTGCGCCGAGCTCGAGCATCGGCGCTATGATCCCTTCGGTGTGCACACTGCCCTGCGTCGGCTTGAGCACACCGGCGATGGTTTTGAGCAGTGTACTTTTGCCTGCGCCGTTGAAACCGAGCACACCCATCCGGTCGCCCTTTTTCAGTTTGAACGACACATCCTTCAGCGCCCAGAATTCCACATAGTGCAGATCGCGCTTAACCATCCGGATAAAATATTCCTTCGCGTTGTCCACGCCCTCTTTGTTGATATTGAAGCGCATGCTGACATGATCCGCTTCGATTGCGTATTTGCCCACTGCGTTTCACTCCTTAAATATGCAGAATAAATTTATCCTGATTGCGATAGAACAGCCAAAAGCCGATAATCAGCATCACAACGGCAAACGCCGCGGTGTAATACATCAGCACCGTATCCCAGTTTTGCGAAAACTCATGGCCCCAGATCACGGCGGCGCGGAACATGCCCACGATGCCGTAGAGCGGATTCAATTTCAGAATTCGCAGCTGCATGCTGCCCTCCACAAAGTTCAGACGGCTCGGGTGATAGACGATCGGCGTCAGATAGAACAGCAGCAGACAGAAGACGTCATACAGGTTTTCCACGTCCTTGAAAAAGACCGAAACCGTGGCAAGAATCATCCCGACGCCGAGCGAAAGCACAAGCGTAATCAGGATCGGAATGATCGTATAGACCACGCGCCAGGTCACCGCCACCGGCTCTTTGCCGCGCAGATTGAAATACAGAATGACGACCACCAGCACGGACAGCGAGATCAAAAAGGTGACGAACGACGAAAGCACCGCAGACAGCGGATAGATATATTTCGGCACATAAACCTTTTTGATCATGGAAGACTGACGGCGGATCGATGTCATGGCCCGTTTGGTCGCCGTGGTATAAAACTGGAACAACAAGCGGCCGCAAAGCAAATAGACCGGGTAGTTGCCGGTTTTGCTGTTGCCGCGGCCAAAGACGTTCATAAACACGAACGACAGCACGATCATCGTGAGCAGCGGCTGCAGGAAGGTCCAGAAGATACCCAGCACGGAATTGCGGTACTGCAGCTTGATGTTTTTATTGACCAGCTCCTTGAGCAGGAAGCGGTATTTCATGAAATTATCAATGTGCGGCCTGACCGCAGCCTTGATCCGGTTCAATACGGTTCCTCCTTCGTCTGCCGGCAGAAAACCGGCGCCGATATTTGGGCATATATTATAGCATACTCGCGCTTTCTTTACAAGGGAAAACGCGTCTTTTCTCCGATTTGTTCGCGCAGTGTGTATAGCGTATCGCAAAACGGGTCACACTATCAGCGACAAAAAACCAAAAGGGGTAATTTATGATGAACGATGCAAGTATCGGACTGCTGCAGGCCTGCGACAGCGGCGCCAAAACCGGGCTCAATTCCATCCGTGCTGTCCTCGACAAGGTACAGGACACCGAATTGCTGCGGCTTTTGACCCACGCGATGGAGACGCACGAAAAGATCGGCAAGGAAATTATGGCGCTGCTCGAGACCGCACAGCAGGAGGGCCGCGATCCTTCGGCCATGGCGCGCATCGGCGCGTGGTTCAAAATCAATATGGAGCTTTTGATCCAGCCGACCGACGACACGGTCGCCGCGCTGATCACGGATGGGTGCAACATGGGCGTCAAGCAGATCTCGGTCTATTTCAACCGCTATCCCGACGCCGATCCGAAGGTCCGCGCCCTTGCGGACCGGCTGCGCATTGAGGAGGAGCAGCTTGCCAAACAGCTGCGGCTGTATCTTTAAAGCAGGCGCAGCAGCAAACAGGCGTGGGCATCCAGCGCGGCGGTCAGACGGCCGTCCGCAATGCTGCCCGTGGCCTTTGTCCAAAGGTCCAGCGTCTGATATGTTTTTGCAAAACCGTATCGCGTCAGTTCGGCCGATACGGTCCTTTTTTCGTCCGAAAGATTAAACAACGCCAGCGTATCCCGGCCAAGGGCGTCTTTGCACGCCCAAAGCGCTTCGCCGCGTGTGCGCAGCAACTGCCGGTTCTCTGTGGATTCACGGTTGAGTGAGAGCACGTCGTCGTTGGTGAGCAAAGACAGATCCCACGGCGTGTTGTCGCGCAGCTCGCCGCCGAGCATCAAAGGCGACCGGAACATGCACCAGAGCGTGAGCATCGTGCGCTGTTCGGCGGGCGTAAAATTGGTCGGGCGGTCCTTTGCGCCGGCGTAGCCTGCGTTTTTGCAAAGACGGCCGAGCGGCAGCATATCGCAGTCCGGCCAGCAGCCGGGGGCGCGGAACGGGTTCCACAATTCGCACTTTTCAAACATCGCGTACAGCTTGTCCCAATGATCCCAAAAGTCGCCGGTCATCCGCCACATGTTGGCGTGCTGCGAAAGGTGAAACGCATCCTGCGTGCGTGCCGGCCCGGGCGACAGGCTGAGCACCATCTCCCGCCCGCAGCGGTCGATGGCCCGGCGGATCAGTTCGATTTCCTCCCTTGCGGAATAGGGATTGTCCGGGCGAAACTCCGTCACGGCGATGTCGTCCACCTTCACAAAGTCGACACCCCAGCCGGCATAGAGCTCGAACAGGCTGTCGTAGTACGCCTGCGCACCGTCCTTTTTCGGATCAACGCCGTACATATCGGTGTTCCAGCTGCAGATCGAATACGGATGTGCGATCTCCCGGGAGGTATGCCCGCTGCCGAGAATCGGCGTATTGCGGTGCACCGCCTGCCGCGGGATGCCGCGCAGAATATGGATGCCGAATTTGAGTCCCATGGCGTGGATCTCGTCCGCAATCGGCCCGAAACCGCGCGGAAAGCGGTTCGGCGCCGGCACCAGACGGCTGTACGCGTCCATACACAAATCGGCAAACGGATGGTAATCGTTGGAATTTGCCGTCGGTTCAAACCACTGGATATCGCAGACAACATATTCCCAGCCAAACGGCTTGAGATGCTGCGCCATATACGCGGCGTTGCCGAGCAGCTGCGCTTCGTTGACAGACGCACCGTAGCAATCCCAGCTGTTCCAGCCCATCGGCGGGCGCAGGGCACAAAGATCTTTTTTCAGCATAGAGACACCTTCTTCTGTTGTTATTGTAGCAAGAGACGCCGACGAAGTCAAGAACACAGAGGAATATTACGCCAAACGGAAACGACGAAAGCCCCGGCTCGAAAGAGCCGGGGCCTTGTTTTGTTGATTTGCGGATACGGATTGTGTCCGAATCAGCGGCCGAAGCGGAACAGCTTCGCAAAGAAGTTCTTGATCGCCTGGATCAGTCTCTGGAACCAGTTGAGCGACTTCTTCGTGTTGTCAACCGTCTGCTGCGCCTGATCGACTGCCTCATGGTAATCTTCATCCGTACCGACGGTTTCCTTCCAGACACCGGTGATGGATTCCATCGCATCTGCAATACCGGAGTAGATGCAGGTGTCGGGTCCTTCTGCCAGTGCGTGGAAGATCCGCTGCAGGATCGCCTTGACCGTGTTGACGTCACCGTTGAAGGCTGCGTCGATCACGACGCCGATGCCGAGCAGCGAGAACAGCGAGGAGATGATGATTTCTGCCACGTGGTTCGCGTCGCAGGCGTTGAACATTTCGTTCACACCGTAGCCGACAGCCTGTCTTGCGCCGCCGCCCTCAACGAGGTCAAAGACGTCGGACAGCCACTTCGCAAGCGCCTCTCTGTTGCCCTGTTCACCGAACATCTTGAGCAGCCAGGTCAGAACCGCAGTCAGCGTATCGCCCTTATCGGCAATGATCTTCGTCTGCGTGGTCTTCTGTGCTCTGCCTTCGTAGCCTACCGGATAGTTCTTGATGTAGGACGGAAGCTCGCTCTTGCGCATCGCAGTCGAGAAGGAGTTTGCAGCCTTGGAACGGGAGGTTGTCACTTCCTTGGTGCCGTCTGCGCCTTCCTTGGCCAGCTTGGTCCAGTCGATTTCCGGAATGTGGAAGCCGTACTTCTTACCAAGGACGTTGATGCCGATCTCGAAGCTGTTGAGCAGCTTGGACAGGTTCAGTTTTTCTTCCAGGTTGATGTTGAACAGCGTCATGACGGTGTTCACAACCGTGTAGACCGGGGACAGCAGGTTGCGGACTGCAAGATAGAAGCCTTCGTTCGATACGAAGTAGGCGAATGTCGGCAGGATTTCGGTCAGTCTGTCAACGGGCTTGCCGAGGATGTAGTCAACCTGGTAGCCGATGCGTTCCAGAATGTAGCCGAGCAGCTGCGTCTCATCTGCTGCGTATGCGGACTTGTAGGCGGCCATGTTCTTGACATTGCCGGAGCTCAGGCCGAGTGCTTCGAGCAGCGGGATGATCGCGTAATCATAGCCGTTGGAGCCCTTGATATCCACGATGCCGAGCAGGTTCAGCGTCTTGCCTTCGCCCGCAAGCAGGAGTTCAAGGATGCCGTTGACCGGCGTCAGGACCTTCGCCAGCGTTGCCAGGAACGCCTTGAGGTCGCCGTCCTGGAAGCCCCAGTTGGTGCCTGCGAATGGCGGTACCTGTGCCCAGCTCGTCTTGCCTCTCAGTGCACGTTCACCGGCGGTCAGACCGACACGCTGGTACACTTCGTGGAAGTGCGCCACAGTCAGGTCAAGTCTGTTGGGTTCGTCGCTGCCTTCTGCGGGTTCGCCGAGATTCTTGACGGTCTCGAGGATACCGTTGATTTGGTCAGTACCGATCAGCGGTACCACCTTGTCAAGGAGCGTGTTAATCAGGTCGTTCGTTGCAAGCTTCTTATAGACCAGATCCTTCAGCGAGCCAACCTTCGCCATTGCGAGGATGCGGTTGATCAGAGCGTCAACGTCTTTCGCAATGATGTCGGCGTTCGCCTTGGTCAGCGTGAAGTACGGTCTGTAGTCGAAGCCGAGCGTGCCTTCCAGAACGTGGTTCTGGATCGGGATGTTGACCGGATCGCCGAACAGGCCGATGATCAGATCGATGATCTTGGTCGGGTCTTCGATGATGTCGTCAACGATCGACTTCCACGGTTCTTCAAGTTCGATGCCGAACGCATCCAGAATCGCCTTGACGTTTTCTTCGGTCAGAATCGCGTCAAGCAGTGCAATCAGCGTGTCAGCCTTGTCGCCGACCACGTTCATGTAACCGTCGGTGAACCGGTCGCCCACGTACTTATCGTACTTGGTGTCAAGTTTGCTCTCAACCTTGTCGCACTTGCCGTCGTTGTTCGCGTCAGCAGCGGCCGTAGCAGCCATGGTCAGCCAGTCGAAGTCGATGGAGAGACCGAGCTTCTTGCCGTTCACTTCAAGGTTCGTCAGCAGGTTCGTCAGCAGGTCGTTGAGATCCTGTGCCTTCAGCGCGATGGAGATACCGGCCGGGACACCCGGATGGTCTTCGGCGATGTAGGTCTTGACACCTTCGCCGCCGCTCAGCATTTCGCCGAGGTTGACCTGGATGGCGATCGGGATCAGCTTGTCAACCGCTTCGATGAGGTTGTTCACCGGTGCGATCAGGTTCATGATGACGATCTCAAGGTTGTCTTCACCGATCAGGTAGAAGAGGTTCGCAAGGATCGACAGGAGCGAATTGATCGGTTTGTCAAGGATCGCGTCGACCTTCGTGAACAGTGCGTCGAGGATCGGCTTCAGCGAGCTGCCGCAGCTATTCGCAGCTGCTTCGTACTGGGCCTGAGTCTGCGCCTCAATGCCGAGTGCTTCAAGCAGCGGGATAATTGCGTAGTTGTAGCCGTCGCCGCCGAGGATGTTAATGTCTTCGAAGGCCGTGATCTTGGCGCCGTTATGCGTGCCGTCTGCTTCAAACGCCGCACGCTCTGTGCCGCCTCTCAGGATCAGCGCCAGAACCGCGTCGAGCGGCTGGAGCATATCGCAGATCAGCTTGCCAAGATCTTTGAGGTTGTTGATCTTCCAGTTGAATTCACCCGGATTCAGGTGGAACGTGGTGATCTGTTCGTTGGTTTCTTCGTCCAGCTTCGCGGTCAGCGTATATGTCGTTTCGTCAATCGTGACGCTCGTCATATTGGCTGCCGGACCGTAGAAGTCCTTGGTTTCGCCGTCTGCCGTGTAGGTGTAGACCCACTTCTTATGGCTGTCGGCCACCTGCTGCCAGGTGCTTGCCGTGCCGATCAGGTTCTTCAGTTCGCTGCCGAAGGTGCCGGCTGCGAAGGCCTGCGGGGCAATGTCAAGGTCAGTCAGGTTCGTCAGGCTGTGGACGTAACCGAGGATCGTGTTGATCGTGTCGGCCGGGAGCTTCGCAAGCAGCGGGACGATCAGGTTGATCAGCGTGCTGCCGAGGTCGGCGTTCGCGATCAGACCGTAGACCAGTTCTTTCAGGCTGGAAGCTTCGATGCTCGGGATCAGGCTGAAGATGGCCGGGATCAGAGCGTCGATCTTCGAAAGCAGGTTGTTGAGCTGGTCGCGCTTGCCTTCGCTGTCAAGACCGCTGGAGATCTTGTTGAACGGTTCGGTCTCGTTGTAGGCCTTGTATTCCACAAGGTACTTGTTGAGCAGTTTCTTCAACACATCGATGACGCCGTCCGTCTTGCCGGCAAGCGACATGATGATGTTGTAAACCATGTTGTCTTCGCCGTTTTCATTCTTCGGCTCAATCTTGAGCATATCTGCCAGGATGCCGAGGAAGTCTTCGGTGAGAAGCGTTTCAAGGACGAAGCGCAGCGCGTTGCCGTTGGCGACCTTCCAGGTCTTGGCGTCGGTCCAGACGGTGTTGGGCGCCGTGCCGGACGGGATTTCAAGGACCGTATCGTCAACCGCTGCAGAGGTGTCGTCGTAGATGACGGCGGCCTTTGCAAGGTCAAGGAAGAAGGTATCCTTCAGGGCGTTGACGGTTGCGACTTCTTCGCCGGTTGCCTGATCCTTGACCGAAATCTTGCCAAGGAAGCTGTTGATGAGGTCAACCAGCATCTTGCCGTTGTTGCCGGCGATGTTGATGAGATCATCCAGGCCGTAGCCCTTGCCGTTGATCTTGATCAAGCCCTTGAGCAGGCTGTTGATCTGGTCTCTGGAGATGACGTCGCTGACAACGTCAAGAATGCCGAGGACCGGAGCGATCAGGTTCTGGATCGCCGGAGCGACCGCGTCGTTGGCGATGAAGTATGCCAGGTTGCCGACCACGGTGAGAATCACCTGGAACGGCTTGTCGGCGAGTGCAGTCAGGAGCGTGTCAAGGACATAGTCCAAAACGTTCTTGAGTGCTTCGCTGCCGTTGGTGGCGGTCTTCACTTCTGCGCCGAGATCTTCAAGGCCAAGGCCTTTGAGCAGGATCGGCAGCAGTGCGCGTTCATACGCATAGCCGGCGTTCAGCTCGGTGACTTCCGTGCCGTCCGCGCTGATGGTCAGGTTCTTACCGGTCAGGACGAAGGACAGGACTGCGTCGAGCGGCTTGAGCAGGTCAAGCAGCGGGTTGATGAAGCTTGCCTTATCGTTCACGTTCGTGAAGATCGGGTCAACTTCATACTGCATCTTGCCTTCTTCATCTTCGCCGAGTTCTCTGACGTGCGCCGTCTTCACATCAGCCCACGTTTCCGCGGTGCCGATGTAAGCTGCCACCTCGGCATTGCCGGTCGCAGCCGCGAACGCCTGCGGTGCCAGGTTGATGCCGAGCAGATCGTTGAGCGCCTTCGTCAGGTCTGCAGACAGGATGCCGGACACTGCCGGGATGATCGCCGAGGTCAGCGTGTTCATCATATCCTGCGTGAAGAGCTTGGAGTTCAGCAGGTAGTCAATGATGTCTGCAAGGTCGGTCTTGTGTGCATTTGCAAGGTCTGTGATGATTTCCGGCGGATTCTCGCCCGCGGCGATGATATCGATCACAGCCGGGACTGCCTTCTTGATCACCTTGTCAAGCGACTTGATCGCATCGTCCAGATCGGTGATGCTGGTCACGCCGGTTGCCAGGCACTTGAACAGATAGGTGAATTCTTCCACCGTGTAGCTGCCGGTGAGCAGCAGGATCACAGCTTCGATCAGGTTGTTGATTGCATCCGGGTTGTCAAGGACGCTCTGGATGACGGACTTGATTTCTGCGTCGAGCGTATCCGGCAACAGCGCAAGGATCAGGTTCCGAATCTCTGCGGTGTTGTCCTGGGTCAGCAGGATGTCGAGCAGCGTGATGAACGTATCGGTCGGATCGCCGATGATGTTCTCATACGCCTTGAAGCCTGCAACAGCCTGTTCTGCTTCCGTATAAGACTGTTTTGTTGCAATCTTCTTCAGTTCAGCGCCGTTGGTGTTCTGTTCAGCGGCGTTCTTGGTCTTCGCCATCATCGCGGCGACTCTGTTCCAGTCGATGTTGAGCGACAGGGAAACTTCGGTGCCGTTGATGTTGAGCGAGCCGATCAGGTTGTTGACCAGTTCAACCAGCTTGTTCGGCGAGACGTCAATCGAGATACCGGCCGGCACACCCGGATGGGCCTTGCCGAGGTAGGTCGAAACGATCTGTGCTGTTTCGCTGCCAAGGTTGTCGAGGTCGATGGTGATCGCCAGCGGATAAACGTCGTCGATCTCAACCGCAATCTTGTTCAGCGGTGCAAGCAGGTTTTCAGCCACGGTGTTGATACCGTTGGAGCCGATGAAGTAGAAGATATTTGCAAGTTTTTCAAGGAGCGTGTTCAGCGGAGCCTTCAGAATCTGCTTCACAACACCGATGATCTCGGTGAGGATGTAGTTCACAGACGAGCCGCTTGCGGTAACCTCCGCCTTGTACTCGGTGTAGGTCTTCGGCGCAATACCGAAGGCTTCGAGCAGCGGGATGATCGCGTAGTTGTAGCCGTTGCCGCCGAAGACACGGATGTCTGCGCGGTCAGCGGAGGTGTCTTCCAGAACGATGATCTGGCCTTCCTGCAGCAGGACCTTGAAGATGATGTCAAGCGGGAGAAGCAGGTCGGAGGCGAAGCCGACAACTGCGTCGAAGTCATTCAGCTTCCAATCGAAGTCTGCCGCGTTGATGTGCATCTCGGTCTTGCTGACCTGGTTCGCTTCCGCGAGCGTCAGCGTGTAGGTCTTGGCGTCTTCGCCGGTGCCGATGGTGATGGAAGTCTCGCCGTTGGCGCCATAGTAGTCGACCGTCTTTGCGTCTGCGCCTTCGCCAACCGTGTAGGTGTAATGATACATCGGGGTCAGCGTGTAGGTGCCGGCGTTTTCGCCTTCTTCGATGGTGAGGGTCGTCTGACCGGCCGGGCCGTAGTAGTCAACCGTCTGCGCATCGTCGCCGGTGCCGACCGTGTAGGTGTAATAGGTCAGCAGGCTCAGCGGGTAGGTCTTCGCGTTGTCGCCTTCACCGGTCGTATAAGCGGTTTCGGAAGCGCTGGTGCTGTAGTACTTGGCTTCGTTGCCCTTATCGTCGGTGTAGGTGTAGACGTACTTCTTGTAGTGGTCAGCGATCTGCTGCCACTTGGTCGCGGAACCGATGAAGTTCTTCAGTTCGCTGCCGAAGTCGTCGTTCGCGAAGGTTTGCGGATCGAGCTTCAGATCAATGTTCGTGAATTGTTTGACATAGCCGAGGATCGTGTTGATGTCGATGCTGCCGGATTCAATGCCGGCGAGGACCGGTACCAACAGGTTCATCAGCAGGTTGCCGATATCAAGGTTCTTGAGCAGGCCCATGACCATGGATTCGAGATCGCCGTTGCCGGTCACCATACCAAGGATGATCGGGATCAGGCTGTCGAGCTCGGTCAGAGCATCTGCAATATTTTCTTTGGTGATCTTGGAGCTCTTCGGAGCAACCGCGATCTTGGTGATTTCCGCCTGCGAGATCTTGCTGTAGTCGATTGTGTAATCGTTCAGCAGCATCACGATGATGTCAACCACTTCGTTCTGCTTGCCGGCAAGGCCGGTGACGATCTGTCCGACGTCGGAGTCGGAATCGATCTTCGCAAGCTTCTTGATCAGGTCAAGGAAGTCTGCGGAGAATACCGTCTGCAGGATGTACATCAGCGTGTCGGTCTTGTCGACGTTCCACGCGGTGACTTCCTCGCCCACTGCCGGGTTGGCCGGTGTGGTCACGTCGATGCCGTACATCGCAATCTGTTTGAAGAAGTCGGACGGAAGTTCGGTGGTGACCGCAATTTCGTTGCCGTCCTTGTCTTCCAGCTTCAGGCCGCGCAGCAGGTCGTTGATCAGAGCAACCAGACCGCTGCCGTCTGCGCCGGCGATGTTGATGATGTCGTCAAGGCCGTAGCTCTTGCCGCCGATCTTCACATAGCTTGCAATCAGGTCGTTCAGTTCGCCGCGCGAGACCACTGCGCTCAACGCGTTCACGATGCCGAGGACCGGAGCGAGCAGGTTGTTGATGACCATCGCCACACCGTTGTTCGCGATGAAGAACGAGGCCTGTGCAACCACTTCGAGGATCGTGCTCAGCGGTGCGCTTTCGATATCTTCAACCAGGCCGAAGATGCCGTCCACGATGTTCTTGAGCAGGTCGTTGCCGTCGTCGCTTGCAGTTGCTGCCGGAAGGTCGATGTTGAGTGCCTTGAACAGCGGGATAAGCGCGTCGGTGTAGCCGTTGCCGCCGTTGAGAACGAGTTCGTCGATCAGGATCTTGATGCCTTCGCCGTTGAGCAGCCATCCGAGGATGGGTTCTGCCACTGCGGTGATTTCATAGACGATGTCAAGGAACGCGTCCTTCTTGTTCGATGCGGAGTCAACACCCCAGTCGTAGCTGACGACTGCCTTGGTCACGCGGTCTTCGCCGTTCACCATGACCGGTGTCAGATCGTAGGTCTGGGCTTCGTCGCCTTCGCCGACCGTGTAGGTGGTCTCGCCCGCCTTGCTGAGGGCAACTTCTGTCTTCACTGCTTCGTCGCCTTCGCCGACCGTGTAGGTGTAGAAGTACTTCGTTTCGTCGCCTTCGCCGGTCGTCTTCTGGACCTGTTCGAAGAGCTTGGTCAGATCATACGTCTTGCCGTCGACCTCGGTGGTCGTTGCGTCTGCGTCGGGCAGGAAGATTTCAACTTCCTTCGCGTCGTCGCCTTCGCCTTCGGTGTAGGTGAAGCCATAGGCCTTATAGGTCTCTGCGAGATCTGCCCAGGTTTCCGCATCGCCGATGAACGCTGCGACTTTGCCGCCGGCCACATCAGCCACGCCGGCCGGTGTGATGTCGATGCGCAGGATCTGCTTCACGATCTTGTTGACCGTTGCAAGCGTATCCGCATCCATGCCGCCGAGCAAGTTGACAAGCAGGCTCATAATCGTGTTGACCGTCTTGTCGCTGAACGCAAGGTCATCGAGCAGATAGTTCACGATGTTTTCAAGCGTCGCGTTGTGGTTTGTGCCTTCATAGATCTTCGTGATGAGTTCCATCGGTTCATCCATACCGGCAAGCAGTTCGATGATCTGCGGAACCGCACGAAGCAGGATCTTGTCGAGCTTATTGATCGCACTCTTGACATTGTCCTTCTTCGGCTCCAGACCGTGGGCGCTGTTATAGTTGTACTCAAGCGCGCCGAGGAACTTGTAGACCATGGTATCGGGCTCGAAGCCGTAGTCGCCGGTCAGGATCTTGATGATCGTGTCAACCAGGATCGACGGGTTGTCAATCGCCTTGTTGATGATCGGCTGCAGTGCTTCAGGCAGCGAGCTCAGGTCGAAGCCGACCATGTCGAGGATCGCGTTGATGTTATCGGTCGTCAGAATCATCTCGGTGATCGCGATCAGCGTGTCTGCCGGATCGCCTTCGATGTTGCGGCCGAGCGTGCCAACGCTATTATCCCACTTCGGATCAACCTTGGAATCCTTATACAGGATTGCGCCGGTTGCCGGATCGGTCTTCGCAGACTGTTCAGCCAGCTTCTTGAAGCGGAAGTCGAGGTTGAGACCCGGCGCCAGCTTCGTGATGAGCGAAGCGATGATATCTTCAAGCGTCATTGCATCGAGGTCAATCGTGAGACCAACGTCTGCTCTGTTCTTCTTGACGTCGGAACCGAGCCAGAAGTTCGCCACATCGCCGCTGTTGTCGATCAGGGCCTTGAGGTCGACCTTGATCGCGATCGGCAGGATGTCTTCGATGGTCTTGATGATCTCGCTGACCGGGGCGATCAGGTTGGACACGATGGTGGTCGCGCCGTTCTTGCTGATCGTGTAGGCCAGGTTGGCAACGATGCCGAGGATGAAGGAAATCGGGTTTTCAAGGTTCGTATCATCCAGGATGCCGAGAACGGTTTCGAGGATGTATTTGAGGGCAGGTTCGTTTTCGACCTTCGTGTTGTACTCAGCCTGGGTGATCGGATCGATACCGAGCGCTTCGAACAACGGGATGATCGCGTAGTTGTAGCCGCTGCCGCCCATGATGTTGATTTCTTTGAATGCGCTGATGGAGTCGCCGAATTCGCCGGAAACTTCATGTTCATACACGCCGCCCGCAAGGATCAGCTTGATCAGGTCGTTTGCCGGAGCAAGGAGATCGAGGACGATCTGGATGAACTGCGCCTTCTTCTGGGCGTTGGTCATGTTGTCAGCAAACCACTGAACATCCTTCGAGCTGTCGACCTTCGTCGCCTGCTTGTCGGTGTCGACCATGACCGCCTTCAGTTCATAGGTCTCGGCGTCGTCGCCTTCACCAACGGTGTAGGTGGTTTCGCCGGCCTTATCGAGGCTGATTTCCGTGGTGACGGCGCCTTCGCCTTCACCGACGGTGTAGGTGTAATAGTACTTGGTTTCGTCGCCTTCGCCGGTCGTCTTCTGGACCTGTTCGTAAACCGGGGTCACGTCGACGGTCTTGGCGTCGTCGCCTTCGCCGATGGTCGTGGTGGTGAGGCCGGTCGTGTCGAGATAGATCTCCACCTTCTTGGCGTCATCGCCTTCGCCTTCGATGTAGGTGTAGGCGTACTTGATGTACTGCGCGGCAACGTCAGCCCACGTGGTGTCTTCGTCAACCGTTACGCCGGCGAAGTACGGGGCAAGCGCAGCCTTTTCGCTGTAGGTCTTGACGGAGATGTCGATATCCATACCGACGATATCCTTCACAAGACCGAGGACCATGTCGATCGTCTTCCACGTGTCGGCATCCATGTTGGCCAGTAGGCCGACCAGCAGGTCAACCAGCGTGCTGACAAGGCTGTCGCTGTAAAGCTTCTCGCCGATCAGTTCACTCAAGCTGCCCATATCAAGCAGGTCGAGGACCGGGGTAATCAGCTTGTCGAGCGTCTGGATCGCCTGGGTCGTCTGGTCGTGGGTGACCGTACGGTTCTGCGCGGTGACCGGTTCAACGTCCTTATACTTTATCGCCTGTTTTGCAAGCGCCGGATCGGTGTCTGCAATCAGCTTATAGGTCAGGACATACTTGTTGAACAGCTTGACGATGACCTTCACAAGGCCGTTCAGATCGTCAGCGTTCAGGATGTTGTCAACAACTTCCTTCACAACACCGGTCAGCTTCAGACCGCCAAGCAGCTCTTCGATTTCTTCGGAGTTCTTCACGAAGTCGAGGAGACCGACCAGGAAGTATTCCGGTTTACCGACGATGCTGGCGACGGAGCCGTTGACCACTTCTGCGCCGTTAAGCGTCACAAGCTGGTCTGCGTCGTTGCGCAGGTAGGTGTTTGCGCCGTCTCTGTAGGAAGCGTAGATGGCATAGTCACCAAGCTTGCCTGCCAGGTCATAGAGCATATTTCTGCTCAGGTCAAGGTTCAGTTTTTCGTCATCGGCCTTGCCGTTGTTGATCGCGTCAAGGATCGTGGAGAGCAGACCCTTGTTCACCTTCGGTTCGTTGGTTTCCGGATCAATTTCGTTCGTCACGGTGTCTTCGAGCTTGAGCATGTCAAGGTGGATCTGCAGTTCGTAGAATTCCTTAATCTGGTCAAGCAGCGAGTTGACAAACGCGAGCGCGTTGTCGACGATGTTATACAGACCGTCGTTCGCAAGGAAGTAGATGACGGATGCAAGGTTCGTGCCAAGGAAGGTTGCCGGCGCGGCTGCAAGGTTGTTGACAACCAGCAGGATCTCGTCGATCAGGTAGCCGAGCATATCTTCCACAGTGTTGAGCTCGTTGAATTCCTCCTGGCTCTTCATGTCGGCCGTTCTCAGACCGAACGCTTCGAGCAGCGGGATCAGCGCCTGCGAGTAGCCGTTGGAGCCGCGGATCTCGAGGTAACCGTTGCCGATTTCCGTGCCGTCCTGACCCGGATCTGTTCCGGAATCCTTACCGGACGGGAGTCCGTCGACCGTTGCGTCGGCGTCGGCATCGATCGCCTGATAGGTGATCTTGTCGCCCGTGCGGATCAGGGTGAAGGTCTTGCCCTGGAGGACGACCTTCAGCAGGTCGGCCAGCGGTTCCAGAATGGAGCTCAGGTTGTGGATAATGTCATCCTTGCCGGTGATACCCCATGCGAAGCCTTCATAGTTGTCGGACTTCTTGGAGTCGATCTTGGTCTTGTGGACCTGTTCGACTGTATCGTCGTCCTTCTTGACTTCTTCCATAAGCTTCGTCAGCGCATAGGTCTTGTCGCCGACAGTGATTTCGGTTTCGTTGTCGCCGGTCAGATAGACTTCAACCTTTGTCGGGTCGTCACCTTCCTTCTCGGCCGGAACTTCATAGGTGTAGCCGTAGCGCGTGTACTTCGCGGCCACGTCTGCCCATGTGGTGTCTTTTGTGACGTCGGTGCCGATGTAATCCTTCAGGAAGGAATCCTTGTAGTCATACGGCGTAACGCCGAATTCGATGCCGAGCAGGTTCTTCACATAGCCGAGCACCGTCTGGATGGTATCCAGCGTGTTGGTGTCAAGGCCCGCGAGCACGCCGACCAGCAGGTCAACGATCAGGCTCATCGTGTCGTCTGTGAATGCCAGTTCGTCGAGCAGCGCGTTGACCAGGTTCGGCAGCGTGCGCTCTTCTTCGGTGTCGAGCGTTGCGGCGATGTCAAGGATCGTCTTGAGGATACCGGTCTGGCTTTCTTCCGGAATCAGCGTCGGCAGCGCCGGCAGCAGCGTCTTGACTGCTTCGCTGATCACAGTGTCAAGCTTGCCCGGGATCGGAGCCACCTGCGTCTGCAGGGTCGGATCAAGGTTCTGATACGCGGAGTGATCCGGCGTAATGAGCTTGCCGTTGAGTTCAACGTAGGTGATCTCGTAGCCTTCGAACAGCTTCGTGATGATGTCAGTCAGCTTCAGACCGTTGTTCTCACCGTTGATGATCGCATCGAGGATGCCGCTGATCAGGCTCTTCGTGTCGGCGGATTCCACCTTCGCGTCGATGATCAGGTTGATATCCTTCAGCAGGTTGTTGGACAGGACCGTTTCAAGCAGGAAGACCAGGGAGTCTGCGATGTCAACCGTGAACTTGCCGTCGCGGATGACGTAGCGGGTCTCGTTGATCTCTTCGTTGTGGCCCATGTTGTAAACGCTTTCAGCGATCTTCGTGTTGTCTTCGCCCACCCAGTAGTAGACCTTGTCGCCGGTCTGCTTCGCCGGGATGTTGACCGTGTGACGGACATACTCTCTGAAGAAGTCGTCAGGCAGCGGATTGAACACAGTTGTGGTCTCGTCGCCTTCAACCGCCTTTACGATGATGCCGTTCAGCAGGTCGTTCAGGATGCGGACGATGTTGGAGCCGTTTTCGCCGGCAATACCGAGGATATCATCGAGCGTGTAGACCTTCTTGCCGTCGACCATCACGAATTCGTTCTGGGCGTTCTTCTTGCCGGCTGTTGCGGGCAGATACTGCGCAAGGAGATCATAAATGGTATCGTTGCTGTTAATGAAGTTTTCAAGGATCGGTCCAAGGATCGGCTCTGCGATATTCACCAGCGCAAGCGCGGGAGCAAGCAGGTTGCGTACAACCGCTTCCACGCCGTCGGAGGCCAGGAAGTAGGACAGAGTCGGAAGCAGGGTCAGCAGGTATTCGACCGGGCCGTTTTCGAGCTGTTCAATCAGACCGAAGACAGCGTCTGTCAGCGCGCTCAGCGTTTCAACCTCGCCGGCCTTCGCTTCATACATATCCGGCGACATGACGTTTTCAATCGCCAATGCCTTCAGCAGCGGATACAGCGCTTCTCTGTAGCCCTTGTTGCCCTTTAGGGTCAGAACGCCCTGTTCGGCGCCTTCGCCCTTGAGGATTTCAATGTTGTTGCCTCTGAGCAGGAAGTTGAGCACCAGTTCAAGCGGCTTCACAAGGCCATAGACCGCACCGACAAATGCGGCAACCTTGTCGTCCATATCGGTTGCAGTGTCAACGCCCCAGGCTTCGTCAAGCTGGACTTTCTTCTCCTGAATCTTGGCTTCCACCATTGTCAGGTCGTAAGTCTTCGCTTCTGCGCCTTCGCCGATCGTCACGGTCGTCTCGCCGGCAGCACCGTAGTAGTCAACGAACGTCGGGTCTTCGCCTTCTGCCGTGACCTCGTAGGTGTAGTGGGAAACTGCGGTCAGGTTATAGGTGACTTCTTCGTCGCCGTCCTTCACCGTGATCGTCTCGGTGCCTTCCGGCTGATAGACGGTCTGGATCTCGCCGTCGACCGTGTACTGATAGCGGATGACCGGGATCAGGGTCACAGTCGTCGTATAAGCGCCGACTTCGACTTCAGCCTTCTTGGTGTTGATTTCCTGTGTTTCCTTGGTGTAGTAATCTTTGTAGATGATGTTGCCGTCTTCGTCCTTGGAGGTTTCGAAGATCGGTTTGTCGTTTTCGTCAAGGATCACGTTGCCGTCGTCGTCCTTCTTGACTTCCTGCGCAGCGTACACAAAGTGCGGTGCGTAGTCGGCCGGGGTCAGGATCTCGGACCAGGAGACGTCTTCTGCGGTGCGTGCTTCACCTTCATCGTTGGTCGGGTTCAGCTCAAGCGCTTCAGCGATCCGGCCGGACAGGAAGGTCTTGAACGCACCTTCGCTTGCATCTGCATAAGCGGCGGGCGCGATGTTGAGACCGACGATCTTGTCAACCAGCGGCGCAATGCCGTCGATTGTGTCGCCGTTGTCGGCCAGCAGACCGACCAACAGGCTCATGACCGTGTTGACGATCTCATCCTTGATGACGTACTGCTGCAGAATGGCGTCAACCGCATCCTTCAGCGAGGCGCCGTCCGGAACGTTCTTCAGAATCGCCTTGAAGGTTTCGTTCTCCTTCAGGACCGGAAGCAGCTCCGGAATCGCGGCAAGGAGCGTCTTGTCGAGCTTCTTGATTGCGCGGCGGACCTTTCTCTGCTTGTTCGCGCCGTCCTGTTCGCCCACATTCAGACCGAAGCCGTCAATGTAGGTATTGTAATCGTAATACGCTCTGTCGAAGGACAGGTATTCAAGCAGCATGTTTTCCACATCGTACTCGTTGAAGTACTTGAGGAGGATCTTGAAGATCACGTATCTGTTTTCATGCGTAATCGCAGCGAGGATCTGCTTCACGGTATCGCTGAGTTCTTCGCCCGTGATCTGTTCCACAAGGCTTTCAACCAGGTCGCCGCCGAGGATCGTGTCGCCCACGATCGCCATCAGCGTGTCAGCCATGTTGGAGACAACGCCCTTCACGGTGCGGCGTTCGCCGTCAACCGTTGCCTGATAGTAGCGGACGGTTTCAACGTCTTCGATATGGCAGGTCTTCACGATGATGTATTCGAACAGGCCGATCACCGGGATCTCGCCAAGGTCGATGCCCTTGTCGTCGAGCAGCTTCTTGAGCAGCTTCTCGATGGATTCGCAGGTCAGCAGATTGTCGACCAGATCATAGATATTCTTGATATTGTCAATGTTCGGGATGAGATCCTTCAGGGTATCATTGCCTTTGATGAAGCCGAGAACGATCGCATAAATGTCGAGTGCCACATATTCCTTCGTGCCATCCTCGTTCACGTTGGCATCCGGAATCTTCACCTTTGCGCCGGTGACGTCGTTGACAAGGTCAACCAGCGTAATCAGCGGAGCGACAAACTGTTCAATGCCCTGGGCAAGACCGTCGCTGTAGACGAACCAGACCAGCTGCGGCAGCGCGCCGACGATTGTCTGGATCGGGCTTGCCACGATCTTCTTGATGAGCGCGTCCACATAGGTGAGGACCTGCTTTGCATAAGCGGTGTCGTCAAGCGCCTTGAACGTAACCTTGTCTTTGATGTCGGGGATACCGAGCGCTTCAAAGACCGGAACGATGAATCTGTCGTAGCCGTCGCCGCCCGTGATATGGACGCCGTCGAGGATGATGAGATCCTCTTCGGTGAACAGCATACGGAGTACCGGAACCAGCGGCGTCAGGATCTGGCTGATCAGATCGAGCACGCTGTTATAGTCTGTAATGCCGAAGCTGTTCGTGTTGCTCAGGTTGATTTCGTATTCGTATACCGGGGTCGTGGTAACGTTGCCGTCGTCATCCTTTTCGTAGACGATCTTATAGTCGTCGCCGTCTTTTTCGGTCTTGACGATCTTGTTGTCATCAAGCACGTAGGCGGTCACGCCGGTGATTTCGTCTTCTTCGTTGTAGGTGTACAGCCAGCCGTAGCCGTCCGCTTTCACGGTGCGGGTCTTGCTGACGAATTCGCCTTTGCCGTCGAGCGTTACAACCGTCTGGTCGTTCGCGCTGCCGCTCACCGTAATGACGTAATGAACCTTCGTTGCGTCGTTCTTGTCGGTGATGGTGGTCACGTTGCCTTCGGTTGTTGCGGTTTCGTCGTCGCCGGCTTCGATGATGGTGTTGTCCTCATAGACCTTCGCGGTCTTAAGTCTGTCATAAGCTTCCGCCCATGTGACCTTGCCGTCGCTGTCCTTATCATAAATCAGCTTTCCTTCATTATCCACTTTACCGAAGTATGTCTCGAAGGCATTGCTCTTCATGAAGTGTTCCAGCGTCAGGTCAAGACCGTCCACGATTTCGGGCAGCATGCCGATCACGTTGGTGATGGTCTCGTTGCCGCCGATCGCGTTGACAAGCAGACCAACCAGCTTGGTTGCAAGACCGGCCTTGAAGTCTTCGCCTTCGCCGCTGTCTTTCATCAGACCGACTAGCAGGTTTTCAACCATTTCCTGCGTGGTAGAGCCGCTGATGGTCAGACCGCCGAGCGTGCCTTCCGGCAGCAGGTCGATCACGGCCGGGATGATGCCGGCAACCAGCGTGTCGATCTGGGACGGAAGCGCTTCAAGCTCATCCTTCTTGATGTCTGCGGCTTCATAGTCGATGCCGGTTTCCTGCGCGATCTTCGCTTCAAGCTCCGGATATTCGCTCTGAACTCTTGCCGGCTTATACTCAACCTTGTACCAGGAGAGCAGGTCAACCAGCAGACGTTCGACCGGTTCTGCGTCGTTAAAGATCGAATAGATCAGAACAGCCATCAGGTAATCGGTCTTCGGATCGTCAAGATCGAAGTGATCGCCGAGTTCTTCGTTCACGCCGAGGTTCGCGTAGTTGATCTTCAGCAGACCTTCCACGAGACCGCGGATGCCGTCGTTGAAGACGATCCAGTTGAGGACTTCAAGCAGGACCGTTTCACGGTCGACCACATAGGATTCCGTTTCGGTGACCGGGTCGCGCTTCAGCGTACCGTCGCGTCTGTTCAAAATGGTAACCTGATCATCGCCTTCGCCTCTGACAAGCCTTTCGATCTCTGTGAATTCCGCGTATTCCTTCATGCTGTGGTGGGCAAACAGCCACGCGCAGGAGGCAAGGTCGATGAAGATGGTGTCGGGCAGGATGTCGCTCAGAACGAGCTTGGTTTCCGTGCCGGTCTCTTCGTCCTTGCTGATCGTGATGGAAACGCTGTCGATCAGTTCTTGCAGGATGTCAAGGATCGTGGTGTTGTCGTCGGATGCATCGCCGGGCGCCTTGCGCGGAGCCATGTTCGGCTTCGGAGCGGCGGGTGCATCTTCGTCTTCGATCAACGGTTCAAAGATTTCCTGAACGAGTTCGCTGTTGTCCGGTTTTTCGGGCGTTTCAGCGTCTTCGATCACGTCGAGCAGATACTGTGCGAACTTGGCGCCTGCGGAGCCGTTGCCGCCCGGTGTTGCCGGAGCATCTTCGTCGCCGTCGTCTTCTTGTTTGTTTGCATTTTCAACAATGCCCTTGAGCATGTCTTTCAGCATGCCCATGATGTCGATCTTATAGATCGCCTTGATCTTGTCGGTGATCGTCGTGACCGGAGCAAGCAGGTTTTCAATGATCTTATCTGCGCCGTTGCTGATCAGGAAGCGTGCCAGATGCGGCAGGATGATCAGCAGCGTGTTGACCGGACGGTCGCACAGGGATTCAACCAGCGCCCAGATGGCATCAACCAGTGTGTCAAGGATCAGTTTGTAGTTGTTGTCGGAATCATCCGTATCCGCAGTCAGCTTATAGATATGCGTGGTCGGATCTTCCGTGATGGTTGCGGTCTCGCCGTAAACAGCCTTCATGAAGTCTTCGGGCTTTGTCAGACCAGCCGCAAGATACAGCTCATTGGAGTCTGTACGGATCTTGGACGCATCCGCCTTGTAGAGCTTGTCAATGGCAAGCGCCTGCAGCAGCGGCAGGATCACGGTCTGATAGCCTTCGAGGCCTTCGATCTTGATCTTGTCATAGATTTCCAGGTGGTTACCTGTGAAGAGCAGTTCAAACACGCCGTGCAGCGGCTTGATCAGGCTCCAGACGAGGTTGACCAGGGTGTCAAGACCTTCCTTCGCGTCTGTGAGGTTGTTCAGACCCCATTCGACATGGATGCGAACGGTCTGCTGCTGTTTGTCGGTTGCAACTTGGACCGGGTTGCCGTCTTCGTCCTTGATGACTTCGCCGGTATCCGGATCCTTCTTGTCTTCCATAACCATGACCGGACGCAGGGTCTTTTCAACCCCGACGGTCGTGTCTTCGGTGATCTTGCCGGTGGCAAGGTCGATGAGTGCGCTTGTCAGACCTTCGGTTGCGCTGTAAACCTTCGCGGTCGTCTCTTCGCCGTCATCGTTGGTGCCGGTGACGTATTCATAGACGAACTCAAGGTTGTCGGCCGCAACTTCGTTCCACTTCTTGTGGCTGCCGATAATGCTGCTCAGCTGGCTGACGTTGCCCTTCACTGTTTGCGGTGTGAAGGAGTAGCCTGCGCCGTCGAGCACCTTGACGATCACATTGATGATGTTCGTCGAGCTACCGGTACCGAGCGTATTGATCAGCATGGAAACAAGATCGTTGAGCATATCGTCGGAAAGCAGCTTCGAGGTGATGAGCTTGCTGACGATATTCTTCAGCGTCAGATCTGTGTCGGGCGTCAGGCCGAGCTTGATCAGCAGACCGGTTTCGTCCGCTTCGGTCGCCGGGTCGTCCACTGCAAGCAGCTGATCCTTGAACAGGTTGAGGATCGTGCCGACCAGATTGTCAAGGTTATCAATCGCCGCGGAGGTCTTCACACGGGAGATCTCGGAGACGAGCTCATCCTTGCCGGCATCCGGATTTTCGTCAAGGACGCGCTTGTTTTCGGCAAGCACTTCTTCGAGCGTGTTGTAGCCGGCGTCTTCATAGAATTCATAGTGGGTTTCGCTTTCGACATCGGCAAGAACGATTTCTCCGCCGCCCTTGACCTTGTAGCCGGTGAGCAGGTCAACGATCAGATCGACCAGCGCTTCCGGATTGTTGAAGACGTTGGTGAGGACTTCGTCCAAAACGTCGTCTTCATAGTCTTCGTCGGTGATGTCTTTACCGAGCAGGTTGCCGATCATTTCCATGATCGTCGTGTTCTTCTTGATGAAGGTCACGAGGAACATCAAAACTTCTGCCTTGCTGACGGAAACCTGACCCTTGCTGTCGATGCGAACAAGATTGTTCACGTCGCCTTCATAGCCAGCCGGTTTCGTCGAGCCCATCGGGTAGTTTTCATCCGTAAGGTCACCATAGGAGTCACCGATGGCGGCAATGCTCTTGATGAATGTGCGCAGGGCATCCGCGCGGAGTGCAGCTGCATCGTCCTTCAGCGTAGCCGCCTGGGCAGCGTCGGCTTCTGCTGCTTCAGCAAGCTTCGCCTTAGCTTGTGCCTCAACAGCTTTACCATCCAAAATCGGGGGATCTGCTTCAGTCTTTCCGGGAACATACAGGAAGAAGACGATGCTGTGCGTATAATCGGTGGTGTCGTCTTCCGGTGCATCCTTCGGCTTCAGAATACCGGACAGGTCGAATTCAAGCGAGCTGAGCAGGCGGAAGATCGTCTGCGTGAAGTTCGGTCTTTCGCCCACATAGTTGGTTTCAATCTCGCCGGTTGTTTCGTTGTATTCAACCTTCGACTGCAGCAGGTTCTGGATCGCTTCCCAGCTGACCTGTTCGTCGCCGCGCATCATGGAGATGACGCCTTCGAGCACAGCGGCAAGAATTTCGTCAATCTTCAGGGTAAGGATACCGGCGATGGGATCCTCAGAGCCCGGAATGTTCCAGCCGATGATGTTGGTCAACGTCGTGACCGGGATCAGCAGGTTTTCAACCAGTGTTGTCAGACCGTCGGCATACAGGAAGTAGGCCAGCGTCGGCAGCGCCTGGGTCAGCGTTGCGATCGGGAACGTGGTCACGATTTCAACGAAACCGAGCACGTCGTTCGCGATATACTTGATACAGGCTTCCATGCCGCTTTCGTTGTTGTAGGTCATCTGACCGTTCAGCAGCTTCTGATAATCTTCAGCACTCAGCAGGTCGGCCTTGATCTGCTGGTCGCCGGTTCTGCCGGAAACGCGGTTGATGTATTCCAGCATGGTCTCGCCGGTGGGCTTCGAAGCGTCGGCGGGGTTCGTATTGATGTAGTCCAGAATCTGCTCCAGACCAAGCGCGTTGAACAGCGGAACAAAGACGTTCGCGTAGCCGTCCACGCCCTTGATGCGCAATGCACCCGGATCGTTCTCGTTGGTCGGATCCTTGAACAGAACCAGATCCTTACCTGCGAACAGGGCTGCAAAGACATCCTCCAGCGGGGAGATCATCAGCCAGATGTCGTGCAGGAAGCTGTCCTTCTTCGCAAGGAACTGTTCCTCGCTGGTGCCGCTGGTGATGCTGTCAAGGTTCCAGCTCCAGTACGGGGTGGCGTCCTTGTTGACCTTCACAGTCAGCTTGTATTCGTTGTGGCTGGCTTCCAGCTGCGCTTCGGTCGGGCAAATGATCGGATCGCCGGTCTCTTCGCCGTCTTCATCCTTCGCGATGATGAACGCCTTCAGGAAGTTGTAGTCGGACTTGTATTCCTGTTCCTTGCCTTCTGCATCCGTGTAGGTGTAGACGTACTTGCCGCCGTCCTTCACAAACGGATATTCGGAAGCGGTCAGGGACTTCGCATAGACGATTTCGTACTGGCCGGTCGCCTCGTTGTATTCCTTCTTGTCGACCTCGTTGCCTTCTTCGTCCTTTTCTTTCTCGGAAAGCTTCACCGGCTTGCCGTCCGGACCCGGAATCAGCAGATCGCTGTCTTCATAGGTCTGATACTTCCAGTTGATGTTGCCTTCGCCGTCTTTATAGTGGTTTTCAATGATCTGCGCCCAGTCGAAGTCGACCGTTGTGCCGCCGATCTTCGCCGTGCCGGCGTCAGCGTCGATGGTGTTTTCATCGAAGCCGTACTTCATGTAGGACACAAGACCGGTGCCGGTCGCGATCTTATAGAAGTTGGCAGCGGTGAAGTTGATGCCCGCGGAGGTCAGAATGTTCATCACTGCGTCGAGCGTGCCGCTCGCGCCGCCGATCAGACCGAACAGACCGTTGGCAACCATGTTGATGAAGTCGTCGGTCAAAACGTTCGTGGAAAGCAGACCCTTGAGCAATGCCCACAAACCGGAACCGTTGTTGTAGTCTTCCACGCCGGTCAGGAAGTCAAGGCTGATCATGCCTTCGTCATACAGTGCGCTCAGCACGTCGGGCAGCGCCTTCTGAATGACGTAGTCGAGGTTGGCGATTGCGTCTTCAACGTCCTGCTTGGTGAACAGCTTTTCGCCGTCTTCGTCTACGGCAACACTGTCCCAATCATAGCCGTGGTTTTCGATGTAGTATTCGTTCCACGCGTCGGACTGCATCGTCGCTGTGATCTCGCTGTCGACTTTGTTCATGTACTCATAGAAGTAGTACTCGCTGCCGTCCGGGCTGTATTCGGTCAGCAGGTCGATGATGAGACCGGTGAGGATGTCCACGCGCTTCGCGGAGTAGTCGTGGTCTGCGCCGTCCGCTGCTTTTGCAAGCGTGTTGAGGTTGTTCACGATGTTCGTGATGATGCCCTGGATTCTCTGGTTGGATTCCACGTCATAGGCGGTCTGAACGCCCATGTCGGTGAAGATCTTCATAATTGTGTCGCCGAGGAAGATCACAAGATCCGGAGAGAGCACCTGACGCAGCAGGGTGATCAAAAGCTGACCCGGAGCCGCCGTGAAGTAGGTAAACTTCACATTGGTGTTGGCGGTCGCGTGATAACGCTTGGTCGGGAGCAGCTCCGCATAGGTGGAGCCGTCGGCGGCAAGCGCTGCAAAGTCGAGCGTTTCTCTGTAGGTAGAATAGGCGTTTTCCTTCGCTCCGCTGATCAGACGGGACAGCAGCTCGTTGAGCAGGGTTTCAAGGTCAAGGTACTTGTTCAGCAGACCTTCGATGTCGAGCGCGATGATGCGTTCAAGCACCGGATCCACGATCTTGAGCAGCTGAAGCACCGGGGCAATCAGGTTCTGCACCGCGATGGAAAGGTTGGTGGTGTCGCTGCCGACCTGCTTATACATAAAGTATGCAAGGTTCGGGAGCACGGAGCCGAGCACGGTGATCGGGTTCTTGAGAAGGCCCTTCAGGTTGTTTTCACCGTACAGCACCTGGCCGATACCGGTCAGAAGCGCGTCGAGCGGAGACTTCGCCATCGGCACAAACCGGTTGTTGCCCTTCAGGTTATTCCAGTTGATCGTTTCAAGGTTCGCAGCAGTGAACGAATTGGTCGTATACACGCTGTTGTTGAACTGGAACTGATACACGCAGGCGTCCGTATCTTTCAGACCGAAGGCCTCAAAGATCGGCACGATACCTTCGCTGTAGCCGAAGCCGCCGCGGATGGTCAGTTTGTCTGCAAGGGTGATCGGTTCGCCCGTCAGAATGAGGTTGAGGATCGGCGCCAGCGGCTGCAGGAACGCTTCCAGGAAGCCCTTCAGCTTGTTATAGCGCGCGATGCCGGTCTGGTTGGTGATACCGAGCCAGTCGATGTCGTCGGTGGCTCTGTTAAAGCTCATTTCCGCCCAGGACAGATCGTCGATGCTCTTGCCGAGCTTGGTCGCCTGACCGCTGATCCACTGCGCGATGGAAGCGCTGCGGACGCCGGTTGCGGCCGCCGGACCTGCGCCGGTTGCGGCGTTATAGAAGCCCTTCGGCGAAATGTCGAGGTCGATTCTTCTGGTCAGGTTGACCACACGGCCGAGAATGTCGGTGTCGGCAATCAGCTTGGAGAGGATACCGATATTGTCGTTGGTTTCGCCGGTTTCTTCGTCGGTTGTCGGAACATGGGAACCGAACAGGAGATCCATCAGGATGTCGACCAGCTCGTTGGAGCAAAGGATTTCGGAAACGGCGTCTTCCAGATTGTCAAGGTCGCCGGAGATGATGCGGTCAACGATTTCCGTCAGACCGTATTTCTCGATGATCGGCTTGAGCGCTTCAATGTTCGAAAGAATCTGACCGATCAGCGGCACAAGTCCATTGATGATCTTGTCGAGCGATTCAGTGGCCTTGTTGGCCTTCGCCATCTTCAAGTCGAACGTATTGTTGCCGTTGCGGTCGGTGCCGTTGTCGGCAAGGATGGTATCCAGATATTCGCCGAGCTGGAACTTGGATCTCCACTTGGTGTTGGGGGTGACAACCTCAAGCAGGACCTCGGACGGATCCTTTCTCTGGAAGTTCTGATAGTTGGTCGCGATGGTATCGGTATAGGTTTTGGTCGTAACCTTATACTCATTCAGCAAGTCGATGAGAATCGCCATCACGTTGTCGGCGTTGCCGTCAAGGATGCGTCCGACCATGCCCATGATGTCGGTCGGCTCTTCGCCGGTTTCCGGATCGGGCTCGCTGGTAATCAGACCGCTGAGCAGCGGCAGAATCTTATACCATGTGCCGTCGTCTGCAATCCAGCGCAGCACTTCCAGCAGCACAACGCCGGGCTGCGTTGCAATCTTCCAGTGCGTGTAGCCGTCTTCCAGCGCTTTGCTTGTGACGGAGCCGGCCGCCAGCAGGCGGTTGACCGGCAGCGACAAAGGCACGGCGCTCTTCTTGTTGTTGGCAATCGCGTTGGCTGCGCCGGTATTCGTCTTGGAATACAGCCAGTCAAGCAGCCCGTCGCCGAGCAGGTTATAGAGCGTCTGGGTCAGCAGACCGCAGTCGGTGAAGTAATAGGTGGTGTTGCCCTTCTTATAGGAAGCAACTTCTGTTTCGGAAACCTCGCCGGTCTCCTTGTTATATTTCATCAGGGATTTGTGCTCGTCGTCGCCAATCGGCACCTGGCTCACGTTCGTCTTTGCCGTGCAGCCGATCAGACCCTGCAGCACGCCGTCGATGCCGGTGGAAAGGTCGATGCCGACCTTGTCGCGCAGGAGCGCTTCAATGTCAAGCACGTCGCCGAGCTTCAGCGTGTAGACGTCGAAAGAAAGAACCTTAAAGATGATGCTGATGTTCTTCAGCTTCGGAACAAGCTGGTTGTCGTCGAGCATGGCAAGCAGGTTCGGCAGAATGTCAAGAATCGTTGCAACCGGCTTGACAAACAGGGTGCCTTCCATCCACTGGATCAGCGGCTCAAAGATGTGCTGCCACAGATCGCGGCCGTAGCCCTTGCTCTGCTTGATCACGTAGCACTGACCGAACGCCTGTTCGGTTTCGGTGTCGCTTTGAATCTGAGATTTGCTTACATAGTTATTGATGCCGAGCAGCCAGTAGAGCGGCTCAAACAGACGGGTATAGAGGTTGTCTCCGGACAGACGCAGATTCACGTCCAGACGGTTGGAGCCAACGCCGACGTTGGATTCCACGTTGGAGGACGCGCCGGTCAGCGCGGTACGCAGCACAGCGCCGAGCGGGCCGAACATGGCAGCCAGCGCATAATAGAGCGTCTGCGGGTTTCTTGCGTCGAGCTTCCAGGTGTTCTGCGGATTGGTTTCCATTGCGGTCCAGTCAACAACCTGGCTTTGGCTAACGTCAAACGCACCAACGCTTCCTCGACCAAGATACGGGAAGCCTGTAGATCTAGATGTCTGCTCGGCTGTTCTACCGGTCTTCGTCCAGAAGGAAACATCCTGTGTATGCCAACCAAGCGCAGCTGCCGACCAACATGCCGCTTTATCTGTGAAACGGGTCGCGGTGTTCACAGCGGTGATGACGTTGGAATAGTTATACGGCAAATGCTGACCATCATAGAAATAGGACCATTTGACGTCGCCGTCGCCCACGTCACGGGTACCGAACAGGTGCGGCGAAACGGGCAGACCGCGGCGCAGAATGCCGGAAAGACCCTGCATATAGATGTATGCGACGGAAATATCAATCGGGTCCGCGTTGGTCCAGACGCCGTCGGTGATCATGCCGCCGATGGCAGGATAGATCGTTTCAAACAGCGTGTTGAGCAGCTTGCCGTTATAGAGCATATCCACGATCAGGTTGATCAGGAATTCGCGCAGGTTCTTGATATCGTCGCCGACGGCAACGGTCTTGTTTTGACCGGTGCTGGTGTCAAGGAAGGTATATGCCTGCTTCCATTTACCGAGCAAGCCCTGCTTCTTCGGCGTCACGCCGTCTGCTTCATAAACGATGTTGCCCTGGTCGTCCTTCACATCCACGGTGACCAGTTCGTCCAGAATGGAACCGACGTCATCGGAAACCAGGATGGCGTCAAGGTCGGTGACCGCGCTGCTGAGCAGGGTGCGGATGGTGGCGTCGCTGGCGTTGGAATAGTTCTTCAGGCCAACGCTGTTGACCGCCGCCGTGATATTGTCAACCTTAATCGCGTTGACAGACGAACGCCAGCCGTAGGTCTGCTGCGCGATGCCGCCGACACCGAACAGATATTTCTGAATTTCGATATCCGCGCCTGCGCCGGAACCGCGTGCGGTAATCAACTGACGCAGATTCGTTTTGAAGGTGTTGGCGCTGTTATAAGCGCTGGTTGCGGAATTATAAAGCGTCTGCAGCTCCGACTGGGTGTGTTCGCCGGCCTGGGCAACATAGGGAACGCCTGTGCCATCCAGCCAGTTGAACAGGTTCGCCGGGGTGATTTCCAGATTGCCGTACGCTTCGATGATCGCTTCAAACGTATAATAACGCGCACCGGAGGAACCGTAATACTTGTTGACAATCGTGTCAAGCTTGGTATACAGGCGATCGATCGCGGTCGTCTTGATCAGGTGATCGTAGTCACTGTACGCCTTGAAAGCCTCTTCTGCAGCGGCCAGAGAGGCGGTGTTGAAGGCGTTGTTTTCTTCGTCGGTACCGTCGGTCTTCCAACCGTTACCGAACACAAGCGCAAACAGCTCGCCGCCGGCGTCCTTGGTCGACTTGATGGTGGAATACAGCGCAGAGAAGTCGGTATAGATGTTTTGCAGGTTTTCCTGCGTCTGACCCTTGAGGATCGTCGACTTCATAAAGGCGTCGGCCTGCGCCTTGCCAAGGAACGCGCTTGCGCCGTTTGCGCTGATCTGCGCGCTCTTGATCTTTGCAAGGATCGTGTTATACCCATCTTCGGTGATGGTGTTCAGGCTGTTGTTGTGGTTCGGGTTGGGAACCGTACCGAACGACGTGCTGATATCACCGAACGAGCCGTAGGGCAGAATGTCGCCGTCAACGTTGGCGATCATCGCCGTTGCAGCCGTCACAAACGCCTCGGCGTCCTGCTTATCCGGGATGCCGTTGCCGTTGGTGTCAAGATAGTCGCCGTCGTGATACTGGCTTTCGTCTACGCCGTCCCACGCGTTGCCGGTGCTGGTGTTGTTCAGCCACGCAGCCGCCTGTTTTTCGCTGCTGCGGTCATAGCTCGGCACTTCGCGGTCCACAAGCTCCATGAACGCGTCGGCATATTCCGAAGCAAACTGCTTGGCAACGTTTTTCTTCGCCGCTGCAAGTGCTGCGCCGACGGTGGAAGCGCTGCTGACCCAAAGGTCGCTGTGGATCGAGCCCAGTCCGTCTGCCTTGTTATAAAAGCCGTCTGCCATCAGCGGGAGAATCTGTTCAAAGATGTTGTTGAACTGATAGTCCTGCTGATTTTCAAGATTCAGGCAGATCTGAACAAAGCGGTTATAGTAATCCCGCTTTTGCGCACCGGTATAGGCCGAGGTATCCTCAGCCATGATGGCGTTGAGCTGCTCGGTGTAATCGGCAGCATACGCCTTATAGATCGCGCCCATAAGACCGTTCTGGACCCAGTCGTTGGTCTCTTCCCATGTTTTGCCGACCTGCGGCGCAACATAGGCATCCCACAGCTCTGCGTCAGACGCGGAACCCGACAACTGTGCAACCAGCGAAAACGCAGACAGCGTATTGGAACAGGATGTCGGGCCCTGCACCAGCGCCATGATCTCGTCAACTTCCATGTTGTCGAAATCAAGGTTGAACCACGTCTTGAACGCATCGTCGCGCACGCAGTCCTGCAGCGCCTGCTTGATATCGGCAACCGTGAGCTGATCGTTCGCTTCGGGATCCATGACCGTTGTCTGGTTCCAGGTGCAGCCGGCGGGGTTGATGTTGCCGCCCGTCGTGTCAAAATGCACCGTGGTGGTATAATAGGTCCGATTCGTCTCGATGTTCGCAATATTCGGCGCCCACGCGAGGATGTCGTAGCCCGTGCCGATGTTGAGTGTCACATCGGACGTGGTGCCGTTGAACTTGAAGTAGCTCAAGAAGTTCGTGACATCCGTCAGACTCGGGTTGCTTGTCGCAGACAGACCGTTGTTGCTTTGCATATAGGCGATTGCCTGATCCACGGCCTGCGAATAGGTCTTGGAATCGTTGTTGCAATACACCTGCACAAAGTTGTAGAAGGCCTGCGCCGTCTGCATCCAGCCGGAATGGTAGCCGTCAACTTCCACTTTCCAAACCGTGCCGGCATCAATTGCAGGCACGCGGGAAGTGTCCGGCTCCGCAGCGTGCGCCAGATCCCAGCCGTTCTTGAGGTCATCATACACGTTGGTGATCGTGTTGAGAAGTGATCTCGCCTGCGTCGAAGCGTCTGCACCGAGCACGGTGAAGCAGACCGAGACGCTTGTCACGATCATCATGATGGCCAGCAAGCAACTTAATGCTTTCTTTCCAAGTTTCATTGTGATTCCTCCTTGAATCATAATTGTGTATATGCTTAACATAGGAATTCCCTATAATAAACCCGGATTTTACCCGCATTTTTTGGTGAAAACCTAAAAAAGGGCAGAATTCACCGATAGAGACACCTATAACTGTACCAAGTATACACCTTAAAAAAAAGCAATGCAATATTTTTTTTTATATCTTTTTATTTTCTACATTTTGAATAAACCGCCGGTTTTCCGTTTGTGAAGATTGACTTTGCGTGGTTGACAAATTTGTCATAGATGTTTCCCGCCTGTTGCAAACTGTCTGCTTTTTTGCCGTACGCGCCCGGCCGCCGGGCAAGCCAAACACGCATCCCGCCCCACAAGCGGGCAAAAGAAAAACCCGCCGAAGCGGGTTTTTCAAAACAGGGTTTATCAATAGTTTGCGTCCGGGCAGCAGCGGAATTCGCCGGTGATGAGCTTGATGATCTTGTGGAAGAAGCGGAAGATGCTCGGCCACAAGCCGCTCTTATGGCAGGTACAGTCGCAGCCGTGTCCGCTCGGGCGGGTCACAGTGAGCACTGCGCCGCCCGTGATGCGGCCGTTTTCGTCAACGGTGATGGTGCCGGAGGCGCTGTTGATGCCGTTGCCGTCGATCTCAATGCGGTAGGTCTTGGCTTCGGGCACCTGAACAACAGCTTTGCCGCTGCCGTCGGTCACGCCGGAAGCGACCAGCGTGTTGCCGTCATAGACGCGTACGTTGGCGCCGGAGACCGGGTTGCCGTTGCTGTCTTTCACATTGATGGTCAGGTTAATCATGCCGGTCTTGTCGAGCACGACGCGATCCTGAATGTGGCAGACGGAGCATTCACGCAGCTCATAGCCGTCGGTCGTTGCGGTCGGGTTCACGCGCTCAAGCACGGTCCAGGTATGACCGTTGGCCTTGCCGTTCGCGATGGAATAGCTGTAGCCGCAGGCGCAGGTGTAAACCGTCTTGGCAGGATTCGTGCAGTCTGCCGGGGTGTTGGTGATCGCATAGTTGTGCGCTTCCTGAACAAGCACCGGACGGATGACCAGATCGGACGTCACGTTGGTCGGCTCCTGATCCCAGCCGGTCACTTTCCAGTGGCCGTTGGAATCTGCCTTTCTGGTGGGCGCGGGCAGTGCGGGCGCCTGTGCGCTGACGTCGCTGCCGCCGGCAACGTTGGTCAACGTCTTCACGGCAACGTAGTCGCTGCCGCCGCGGTCAGCCCAAACGACGGTGTAGGTCTTGGGCGTTGCAGTGAACACGGCGATGTAGTTTTCGTCACCCTTGCAGATGATCTTCGCAACGATGTCGCCGGTGGCTTCCCACTTGCCGGTTTCTTCGTTCTTCACAGCCTTCTTCCAGCCTGCGAAGGTGTAGGTCGCGGTCGCGTCTTCGTCCTTGGTCGGCGCGGTTACCTCGAGTTCCTCGTTGTAATGCGCATAACCGTTGATGTAAACACGTGTGGTGCCGTCATCCTTATAGAATGCCAGCGTGTAGTTGACAAAGTGTTCGTCATAGGTTGCAATCAGCGTCACGTCCTCAGCAATTGCAAACGTATCCTTCAGAACGTCGCCGGTGGCTGTCCACTCGTTGTCCGCGTTCTTCTCGGCCTTCTTCCAGCCTGCGAAGGTGTAGCGGTAGGTTTCGTCCGCCGCCTTGGTCGTGTCGGGCTTCGAAACAGTGTTCAGCGTGCTGTTCTTGGCAACCGTTACCGGTTCCGAAGCAACGCCGTTGACCACGAAGGTCACGGTCACGTTGCCGACCGGATCTGTGAAGTCACGCTTTTCGGTTTCGTCGCAGCGGCTGCACTTATAGACGGTGTAGCCCTGAACCGGTTCGCTGCCGTTCCAGGACGGCGCGATGGTTTCCACGAACACGGAGAAGTCATGGCCCTTCGCATTCGTATCGCGCTCTTCCGCAACGACGGCAGGATGATACAGGCAATACTGAACCTCGTGTCCCTTTTCGGTGCAGGTTGCCTCTTTGGTTTCAACCCATGTGCCGGAAGGAATGTGTCCGGTCGGCGCAAGGTCGTCAACCTTCTGTTCGTGCGCTTCGTTCCAACGGCAGACACGATAGGTCCAGCCGGCTTCTTCGCAGGTTGCGGGGTGGTTCGCGCTATAGACTGTGGTGCTCCAACGGTGCGCGTTTTCGTCGATCGGAAGCTCTTCGGTCTGCTCCAGACCGCACTTCTCGCAGAAGCGGTTCCGTTCGCCTTTGGCGCTGCAGGTGGCAGCCGTCTTCACAACCCAGTCACCCCAGGTGTGTTCGCCGGTTGCAATCAGATCTTCATATTCATGTGCGCGAAGGTCTTCTGTTGATGTGTATGTTGCAATCTCCTCACCGCAGCGGCGGCAGGTGATCGTGACAGAGCCGTTTTCGACGCAGGTCGGCTGCTTGATGCGGATCTTTTCGCTGTGGCCGAGCGCCGGGGTTTCGGTGGCTGGGGTCAGCGTCTTGCCGCACAGACGGCAGACGTCATAGCTCGAGCCCTTTTCGGTGCAGGTCGCGGCGGTTGCAACAGCCTTCGGGCTGTGGCTGCCGATGATCTGAACCACGCGGCGGCTCATGTTGCCGGCTTCGTCATAGGCGGTAATCGTGTATTCGCCCGCTTCGTTCAGCTTGTTGGAAACGGTTTCCAGCTCTTCGCCGCCCTTGGAGATGAAGTAGTAGGAGCCTGCGTCAACCGCAATGGTGACCTCGGTGCAGAACTTCGTCTGGGTTTCAGGTGCAGCAGCAGGCGTCACATCCGGGTTCAGCGCGGCATCAAAGCCGGTGTCGGTAATGGTGATTACGGGCGCCGTGCCGTCGTATTTCAGCGGTGCGGTGCTGATGTAGAACGTGTTGCCGCAACGGTCCACGATCTTCACATAGATGATGAAGCTTTCGCCGTCCTCAACATCGATCTCGTTCGCAACCTGGCTGACGATATCGCTGAAGTTCGCCTCGGTCGCGCCGGGGTTCTGCTCATGATATTCCGCATAGTTGAAGCAGTTGTACCAGCCGCCGGAGGTTTCGTCCCCGGTCACGGTGGCAGGATCCACTGTCGTCTTGGAGGCATGGATATAAATGTCTCCGGTCTGGCTGCCGGCGCCTGCAGCGTTGTAGGTCAGTTCCTGATAATCATCTGCGTCTGCGCCCTCGGGGATCGCGGTCACGATTTCCTTGGTTGTCTTGTTGAAGTAGTAGGTCGTCACTTCCGCTGTATCGGCGGTGTTGATGATGAACGTGCTCTGGCCGGCGGTGAGGACTTCAGCCGCAGTGTCGGAAATCGTCATCCACTTGTTGCCCTTGACCATGATGCGGCCGGTCGGGGCCACGCCGTCGGTCAGCATCGGCAATGTAACGGTGCCTTCCTTTTTGCAGACCGGGCACATGATCGCGGCTTCGCCTTCCTGGAAGAAGGTCGGTGCAACCGTGGTTTCAACCACTTCATATTCGTGCGGGTTCTGGGAGAACTTCGCCTTCACGGTGATGTCCTTTTCAATCGAATAGTCATCGGCCAAAATAGACGTGCCGAATTCTCCGGTTTCTTCGTCTTTCAGCAGCCAGCCTTTCAGCGAGTAGTGTACGTTATCGTCAGAACTCTTGACGGGCAGCGTACCAACGTTGACGTCTTTCAACAGCGTACCATAGGGGATCTTCTGCGTGCCGATCGTGCTTCCATCTTCATCGAGGAAGGTCACCGTCTTGACGTTCGCTTCCAATACGAACACCGGGATCAGTTCGATCTTACCCGCACGGTTTTCTGCGAGCCCTTCTCTGCTCATGTGATTTTCAGCGACCACGCGGTCTGCACGGGTCAGCACGTCGGGCGTGCCTTTATAGAGCCAACCGGCAAGGACATATTCCTTGTTCGGGTCTGAGCTATCAGGTGTGTTCGGTGCCTGATACGGCGCCGAAATCAGGGAGTTGTAAATGTAGGTTTCGTCCGGACGGACTTTTTCGGTTGTGGGCGCAAAGTAGATGCCCTGTTTGCCGTTGATGGTGATGTTCTGCGCCGTGGTTGTCAGGTCAGGCTGATACCATGCCACGGTATAGTAGACATAGCTCTTTCTGTAAAGCGCGGTGTAGGTCGCGTTGCCGTTCACTGTTTCGCTGACCGTCTTGTCCCAGCCGCGGAACTCATACTTATAGGTGTCGTCATCCGCACGGGTGGTATCAGTCGGAGGCGTAACTTCCTGACCGTATTCCAGTTCCTGCTTGTGGTCCGGCATCACGCCTTCTGCATCGGGCGTGCCATAGATGAAGTTGACGGTATAGATGATCGGTGTGCGGGTGAACTGTGCATAGACGGTTGTGCCGCCTTCGGGGACCTTCATGTTGCGGGTCGAGGTGATCGCCGGGGTGACCGGGTTTGCGCGATCATATTCCGTGGTTGCCCAGCCGCTGAATACATAACCCGTCGCGTATTCGTCGTCGTCCTTTGTCGGATCGGCGGTAATGCCCTCCGGCATATACGGGATGTTCTCCGCCGTGGTACCCTTCCAGGTCGCCAGCGTGCCGCTCTCGTCCGCATAGGTGATCGTATAGAGCGACGCTGTGTCATACTGTGCGGTATAGGTCACGTTGTCGGTCGCGGTGCCTGCATATGCCGGCGCCCAGCCTGTGAAGGTGTATTCGTTGTCGTCGTCACGCCAGGTCCGGGTGACGTTGGCGTCCGCCGTCTGCTTCGCGGGAGTGACGCTCGTGCCGTGGTTGAAGGAGGTGTTGCCGTCGTTCAGCACGGTGCCGTCGTAGTCAACGAACTTGATGGTATAGTTTGCGGGCGTTGCGGTATACGTTGCGGTGAAGGTGCCGCTCGCCGTCACGGTTGCGCTCGGGGTGCCGCCCGACCAGCCGTTGAAGCTGTAGGTGTTGCCGATCGCGTTGCTGTAGGTCACGCCGGTCGGTGCGGTGCCGGTCAGCTTGCCGCCGGTGTAGCTTTCGGGCGCGGGAATCTCAATCGTTTCATTATAATGTTTGGTGTAAACGATTTGATTCGAAGCGTCATAGACCGTTGCGCCGGTCTCGTCGGTGCTGACGCCGACGAAGTTGAACGTCACGGTGTAGTCGATATACTTGCGGCCGTAAACGGCGACCCAGGTCTTGCTGCTGTAGACTTTATAGTCGGTCAGCGGGGTCTGCGCGTTGTTCTGCGGCACATAGGCGCCGGCGTCTTTGTCCCAATCCTGGAAATAGACGGTGTCGTTGCTGTTAACCTGCTCCGCCCAGCCGAGGAACGTATAGGTATAGGTCTTGCTCTCTTCCGTCGTTGCCGGGAAGGTTGCGGTCTTGTAGCCGTCGGCCTTATAGGTCAGGTTCGCGTTGCTGGTAGTCTCAGTGCCGTTCTTATAAGTAATAGTATACTTGGTTGGCGTGTTGCCCTTGATGCGATAAATCGCGCGGAACGTGGTATCGCCCTTCAAAACTGCAGTGGTATAGTTTTCGCCGACCAGCGCGCTGTTTTCGCCCTGGTGGTTGTTGCTCGCGTTGTCATACTGCTTCGCTTCCACAACTTCCCAATGGTCGAACTCATATTCATACGTGCCGTGGCTGGCGCCGGGTGCGTAGACATAGGAAGGATCATCGGGTTTAGCAGAAGCAGTCGTATAATCTGCTTTCTGATTATACTTGCCTGCTGCAGAAGTTTTCAGCACAGTGCCGTCGTTGTTGATGTAGGTGACGTTGACGTTCTTTGCCCACCATGCGGCGTAAAATGTCTTATCCGTATAATTCAGATATGTGCTGGACGTAATATTCCCAGTGTAACCACTGGAACTGGTCGTCGGCTTTGTCGCGCCATAATTATCAGTCTTTTGGCTGTCATAAACACCAATAAACTCATAACCGGCACGCTCACCGGCAGTTGCAACCGACTTTCCGGCATCGGTTGCACGGTTACCATAATAGGTAGTAAACGACGCTGTATGATTTGTCGTCAGCGTACCGCCATTGCCATTAAAAGCATAGGTATACTGTGGGTCGGTGAGTGTGTAGGTGGCTGTATTTGTTTTAGAACCGTATTTTGCAGTCACCGTCACCGTCTTGCTGTTTGTGTTGTTGCTCATTTTTGCGCCGTTGGCGATAGTTATAGTCGTAGAATCCGTTGCGCCCGAAGTGTTCGGCGTCCCAACGGTCGTGCCGGTGGTATAGTTCGCTGTGATTGTCGGCGAACCAGCTTTGCTCGTTGCAAGCCTGAACCCATACTGGTCAAGTGCATAAGACGTTACAGTAATTGTTGAACTATTAGTTTTTGGAATCGTCAAACTAGTCGGAGAGACAGAAACGTTGACGGAGGTAACTGCGGGGGCAGTACAGGTGACCGTGGACGTTGCACTCTTCCCTGAAGAACCACTACCGTTCCAGCTTGTATCTGACGACATAGACCAACCGCCACCAGAAACACTGTATCCGCCTACCGAGCCGCTAGACCATGACACAGAGATCTTTTTTGAGCCAATAAGTGAACCATTCTTTTCCAACGTAGCGGACCAAGAAATACTGGTGGGCGTTCCTTGTACATTGGCAGTCAAAGTAAACGTACCGCTGTGTTCACCACTGGAAAAGCTTGTTTTATTCAAGGTGGCGCTCGCGGTGCCAGTTCCGGTTCCGCCAATGGTGGATTTATTATATGTCACAGTTGCACTAAGACCGGAAGCGCCGTCGAAATTGCTTGGGGTGCTCCAATTATAAGTTATTGAAAGGGTACGAGTGTTGCCGGCCGTCGCCGCGTCCGCTTTTTCCGGCGCAACAAACACCCACGCTGTGAGCAGCATAAGCGCAGCCATAAACACGGCAAGCGTGCGCTTGGTGTATGTTCTCATTGTTTTTTTCATAAGTGTAGTCCTCCTTAAGAAAAATCAAATTGGTTTGTGTGCGGGGGCCACCTCACCCGGCGCTATGCGCCACCCTCCCCGCCGGCGGGGAGGGCAAGGCCAACGCGCGCGGTGTGCCGAACGCTTGCAAAAACGAAAGCGCTCGTCTTGGCTTCCCCGCTGGCGGGGCGCGGGTCTCCGGTGGAGACCTTTGCGGCATCGCCGCAAAAGCGCCGACCGAGGCGGGAGCCGAGACAGCTGTCACGCGCCAACAAACGCAGTGGCAAAACCGAAGCCTTCCATGCGCGTGACTGATGAGGTGGAAAACCGCAAACCAAGTTGCCTTGCCTGCATCGTTTTGCCGCGTTTTGCCGGGAACGGATCCTCTGACCCGAATCGCCTTGTTCCCGAAAAAAGGGCGCAATGATACACGAAGTCAATTTTAGTCACTATCAGTATAGCATCGAAAAGTCAAGAAAGTCAAGCGGCGATCTTAAAAAGATTTAGAACTGAAAAAAATTTGTTTTAATTGTTAAAAACCGAACGGCAACGGTTGTGCAAAATGACTGTAGCGTCGCAAATGGATGTCACGCGCATTTCACGGACGTATCATAATCATGCCAAAATTGTAGCGCCGGCGTTCCGCCGGCCAGAATTTAGATTTGGGTTTAGCCCGGCCGCCGATACGGCGGCGCTACAACTGGTTGATTTTTGTTATGATGCATGATAATATCTATTGGGTGATGCAATATGCCAAATTGGAAACGCAGACGACTGGAAAATTACGATTATTCACAATGCGGCGCTTATTTTGTTACGATTTGTACGATTGAAAAATACAATCTGTTTTGGAAAAACGACACATTTCAAAACATGGATGATATCCAGTTAACAAACCTTGGCGAGATTCTTAATGTATCAATGGAAGAATTACAACGTCACTATCCTTTTCTCCAAATCGACAACTACGTTATCATGCCCAACCATATACATTTGATTATGGTCTTGACAGAACAACGGATGTCGTTATCAACAATTATTAATCAATGGAAAGGGTATGTCACGCGAAAATGCGGCACGCCTGTTTTTCAGCCGTCTTTTCACGATCATATCATCCGAACTGCAGACGAATACGAAAAAATATGGAACTATATTGAAGACAATCCCCGCAAATGGAACGAGGATAAATATTATTTGGCCCTGTAGCGCCGGCGTTCCGCCGGCTCGGACACAGCTAATATTTAACCCAGGCCGCCGATACGGCGGCGCTACAAAATCGCCAAATCAAACAACCGCCCACGATTTGTGAGCGGTTGTTTTAATCATATTCGTCTTACTTCGCCTTTGCAAGCTTCACCTTCAGCGGGCTCGAATACGCGCTGTAGGCGTTCTTGCTCTTGTTGTTGACCGTCAGGGCGCGGACCTTGAAATAGTATGTGCCCGGGTCGAGCGTCTTGATGCTGCAGGCCGTCTTCTTGGCGGTTGCAAGCTTCTTATAGTCGCCGTCCTTTTCCGTCGCGCAGTAGATCGCATACTTCTTTGCACCCTTCACGGCGTCCCAGCTCAGCTTGATCGTCTTCTTGGCGGCGTTCGTCTTGGCCTCCAGGCCCTTCGGCGTGGCAAGCTTGATCGTGAACTTGAGCGTCTTGCTGCCACTGTAATAGCCGATCAGCTTGATCTTGACCGTATACGTGCCGACTTTCTTTCTGCCGGACGCATAGGTCACCTTGTAGTCGGTGCCGTTCTTGAGCTTGTTGCCGTCGGCGTCCTTCACAACAACGGTCGGCTTCTTGGCCTTGCCGTCATAGGTATAGGCTGTTTTGGACAGCGCAAACGATTTCACGCGTCTGACCTTGATCGGCTTGCGTTCCAGTCCGCAGACCTTGCACACGCCGGTGACCAGGCCGTTCTTTTTGGTGGTCGCTTTCGTCACCGTGTCCAGATACTGGTGGGGCGTTTTGGCAACCGTTGTGATATCGGTTTTGGCGTCGCAGACGGTGCAGTGGTGCGATTTGTAGCCGCGCTTGGTGCAGGTGGCCGGTGTGTCGATCGTCCAGTCCTTGCTCCATTTGTGGCCGGAAGCCGGCAGCTGTTCGCGGTTGAAGGTTTCGCCGCAGTTTTCGCAGATCTGCCAGCGTTCGCCGCCGTTTTCACACGAGAAGTTGTCGGAATAGATCCAGTCGCCGAACTTATGGCCGGTGGCCGCAACAACCACGGTTTCGGACACGTTGCATTCCACACAGTATTTCTTGATCAGACCGTTTGCTTCGCAGCTGACCGGTGTAATCACTTCGGTGGTGAAGTTGTGGCCCTTGGCCTCAAGCACCTTCACTTCCGATTCGACCTTGCCGCAGATCTTGCACTTTTTGCCCTCTGTGGAGCCCTTTTCGGTGCAGGTCGGCGCAACGGCAGGCACGATCTCCCAATCGTGATATTTTTCATCCTTGGGGATCACTTCCTGCTTGACGAATACCGTATTGCAGCGCTTGCAGTGCTTGCCTTCGGTTTTGCCGTCCTCTTTGCAGGTCGGTGCAACCGCTTCGTCGATCACGATATCGTGGCCGAGCGCGGGCTTCACATCGCCGTCATAGGTGTCGCCGCAGGCCTTGCACTTGTAGGTCGTTTTGCCCACTTCTTCGCAGGAAGGCTCCACGGTCTTGACCTTTTCATACTTGTGGCCTTCCGCCGTGATCTTTTCGCAGCCGGACAGAACCGTGCCGCAAACGGAGCACTTCGTGCCGGCCTTGTTGCCGTCGGTGGTGCAGGTCGCAGGCTTCGCCTCCACATTGACCGGCTTGTGCTCTGCCGCGGGGATCAGCTCACGTTCGGTTGCGCCGCAGCGCTTGCAGGTGTGTTCCCTCTGGCCCGGCGTTTTGCAGCTGACCGGCTCACGCAGCGTGACCCAATCGCCCCAGTCGTGGCCGAGCGCGTTAATCTCAGTCGTTGCAGTGAGCACCGTACCACAAACGGAGCACTTCTCCCCGGCGGTGTTGCCCTTTTCGGTGCAGGTCGGGTCTTTTGCGGGAATCGGGACCTTGGTGTGGCCCTTGGCCGGAATGACCGGGGTGCCGTTTTCATAGTTGATATAGGTGCAGCCGGGATAGGTGCATTTCCAACCGCGGTTCAGACCGGTCTCGGTGCAGGTCGCGTCTTTGTGCTCCACATACGGTGCGCCCGATTTATCATATTGGTGTGCGTGCGGCGGAACCGTTCCCGACTCTCCCGACGTCTGGCCGGCGGGATCGGTCGTGTCGCCCTCGGCGGCGACGGAAACGAGGGTCAGCGTGCTCAGCAGCATCAGAACCGCCAAAAGCAGCGCGAGACTTTTTTTGAAGTATTGCATTACAATCTCCCTTTCATGAAATTGGTCTATACTTACATCATAAACCAGGAATATGGCAAAATCAATGAAGGATTCTTAAATTTTTCTGTCGGATTTATAACGTAACTGTTTCCAGCAGGAACGAAAACTTGTAATCCGTGCCCTTGTGCATGATATACGGGTCACGCAGCGTTGCGCTGCCCGGCATATCGCCGCCGACGCCGCGCTGCTGCTCGTCGATGCAGACCGTTGTCAGATCCATGTGGCCGAACGAATGGATATGTGTCGCTTTGTCGAGCGCGTCGATCGTATAATGGAAACAGTTGAACGCAAACGGCTTGCCGCCCGTTGCGGTCAGGCGCAGCGCTTTGCCGTCGGCAGACGCGATCTCCAGCTTTCGCACATCGGTGCGGTGGCCGTTTTCCTGCGGACGCATATAGTGGTGCTCGAGTTCGCCGACCGTCATGCAGTATTTGCCGATCCTCGCGCCGGTCTTGCGGTCGATGTAGTTTTCCTGCGGGCCGCGGCCGTACCAGCAGACCCGGTCGAACGTACGCGGCAGCTCAAATTTCAGACCGAAACGCAGCATATCGCGCGTGGCCGTGCCCTCGTGGGTGATCTCAATCGCGCCGTTTGTAAAGATGCGGTAGATCACCTTGGCGTTTTTGAGGCCGGACACGGAAACGCTCGTTTCAATCAAGGCGCCGTGGCTGAACTGGTGGATGAACGTCGCCCTGGTGCGCGCGTTGTCCGTGGCGCGCTTCCACGCGTAGTGCGGGCTGGCAAACTGCAGCGGCGGCGCAAAGTTGAAATAGTCGATGTCGTTGTCGGTCAGCGCGCGATAGTAGTTTGGCTTGAAGCCCGACAGCAGATACTGCTCGTCACCCTTCTGCAGCGAGACGAGCATGCCGTTTTCAAAGCGGTAAGTAAAGCCGTCGCCTGTGACGATACAGCTTTTTTCCGTGCCGGTAATCGTCACTTTGCCGTCGTTTTCCGGCTCCGGCCTTGCCGCCGCTTCCCGCAAAAGGAACTGATCGAAGGTCTGCTCAAAGCCCTTGTCGGCCCAGCGTGTCGCCTCCTTGCGCAGGAACGAGAACGTCAGCAGCACTTCGCCCTTCGTTTCGGGCAGATCGAGCGAAAGCGTAAAGTCGCGCTGCGAGAGCGGCGCAAGATCGGCAAAGGCGCCGTCGTCCACCCTGCCCTCGGCGATCTTTTCGCCGTCCTCGGTCACAACGTAGCACAGATCGAACGCCGACAGATCGGAGAAGAGCTGTTTGTTTTTCACGGTGAACACGCCGTTTGCAAGGTCTTTTGCCTCCACCTTCATTTCGGCATAGACCTTTTTCACCTCGTAATACGACGGATGCGGTTTGCGATCCGCCGCCACGATGCCGTTGGCGTTGAAATAGGTGTTGGAGCCTACGATCGCCGCGTAGTTATACGGCGGCTGGAACCAGTTTTCTTTTTCGTTGTAGTCGGAGCCGTACAACCACTGATCGGCGCCGTCGACGTTTTTGTGGATCGCCTGATCCACAAAGTCCCAGATGAAGCCGCCCCAGAGGTTGTCGTATTTTTCAAAGGCGTCCATGTATTCCTGGAAGTTGCCGAGCGAGTTTTCCATCGCGTGGGCATATTCGCAGAACAGCACGGGCTTGGTATAATCGCTCGCCTTGATCGGCTTGTTGTCCGCGGCCAGAGCGTTGGCGATGTTGTCGAACCACGAGGTCTCGAGCGGGATCCGGTTGCCGATCTTTTCCACCTGATCCTCGGTCGGATACATGCGGGAGATGACGTCGCTCTTGGTAAAGTCGAAATCGCCCTCATAGTGGAACGGACGGGTTTTATCCAGCAGCAGCGCGGCCTGCTTCATTTTCATAAAGTTGTCGCCGTCGCCGGCCTCGTTGCCGAGACTCCACATGAAGATGCACACATGGTTGCGGTCGCGCAGCACCATACGCTCCATACGGTCAACCGCCGGCTTTGTCCAAAGCGGGTTGCTGCCCGGCACGCCCTTGCGGCGCACGCCGTGGGATTCGAGGTCGCATTCATCCATCACCCAAAAGCCGTATTCGTCACATAGATCGTAGAACACCGGATCGTTCGGATAATGGCTGCAGCGGATGGCGTTGATGTTGGCGCGCTTCATCAGATCGAAATCCTGGATGTAGCGCTCATAGGGCACCGTCCAGCCGTAATCGGGATCGTAGTCGTGGCGGTTGGTGCCGCGGATCAGCAGCGGCTTGCCGTTGACGAGGATGCGTTCGCCGTCGATCTCCACCTGCCGGAAACCGATGCGGATCGCCTTATAGGTCGTGACGCCTTCGCAGGTGTATTGGAACAGCAGCGTATACAGATTCGGCATTTCGCTCGACCAGAGCTTCGGCGAAGTGAAGTGCTGTTTGAACACCACTTTGTTTTCGCCCGCGCGGGTCAGCAGATCGGTCTTGCCGATCTCCACACGTTCTTCCTGTCCGATCAGCGTCGCTTCAATTTGAAACAGCTTGCCCGCGTCGGCATAATCGTTGATAAACAGCTCGGCAACGAGATCCGCGTCGGTGTAATCGTTGCACAGCGTTGTCGTCACATAAAAGTCGCGCAGCGTCTGCTTCGGTTCACTGTAAAGATAGACTTCACGATAGATGCCGGACAAAAACCACATGTCCTGATCTTCCAGATAGGTGCCGTCGGTATAGCGGTAGACGATGGCGGTCAACTGGTTTTGACCGGGACGGACAAAGGCCGTGACGTCAAATTCATGCGGCGTGTTGGAACCCTGCGAATAGCCCACACGCTTGCCGTTGACCCAGACTTCAAGTCCCGCCTTGACCGCGCCGAAGTGCAAAAAGATCTCACGGCCGAGAAAGCGGTCGGGCAGTGTGAACGTTGTCCGGTGCGCGGCGATCTCCTGATCCTCGTGGTGGATGCACGGGATCTTTTTCGGGTTGACGTCGATCGCGTTCGGGAAGGAGTTGGCGTAGTACCAGGGCTTGGTGTAGTCCTTTTGGAACTGCCACACGCCGGGCACGGTGATGTCTTCCCAGCCTTTGTCGTTATAGTCTTCGTTCGTCACATCGACCGGCAGCTCGCACACGCCTTTTTTCCAAAGGAACTTCCATGTGCCGTTCAGCGAGAGTTTATACGGGCTGTCCGCGCGCGACACGGCGGCCTTTTCGTCTGCATACGGCATGGCGATGACATGGCCGTCTTCTTTGTTTTCCCCGATGATCTTCGGATTCTCCCAGATATATTCCATTTTTCTTTATCCTTTCGGTGAAGAATTTAAAAGCGGACCAGAAGCAGGATCAAGCCTGCCAGCGCGCAAAGGAACGTGATGCCCCAGCGCTCGAGATAGGCGCCGATATAGCAGCCGATAAAACCGGGCGCGAAAATGATTTTTTGAAACAGATTGCCCTCACGGTAGATCTTTTCTTTCATATTCAGCGCGTCCTCGATCGACGGATAGCTGTTGACATACAGCGAAAACGCGAACCAGTAGGCCACGATGTCCACCGCCGTCACGATCGGGTTGCTCATATGGAACACAAACGTACCGAGTACGGGACCGATGGCGAGCAGCAGCGCGAGCACCGCGTTGAACAACGCAGGTACAAATCCGACGGCAAACGCGCCGCCGGCTTTCGGAAAGAGCTCATGCTCGATATGCGAGCAAAGCTCGTCGCGCCGCAGAAGACGGGTGTCCTCCATCGGAATGCCGTGGATGCGGCAGACCATCTGTTCCCACAAACAGCGCACAAACGCGCCCGGGAAGGTCAGATATCTTGTCAGAATATAAAATGCCGTCATCAGAATTCACCTCCGTCGTCCTGCAGGAGCTGTACCATTGTGATTTTTCCTTTTTGGAATTGTTTGATCAGTTTGGACGGCGCCATTCCTGCCGAAGCGAGCACCTGCGCCATCTCGTCATAGCCCTCCTGATTGTCGCTCAGCACACTGCAAAGCGCGTACAGATTGCACGAGGAGACGCTGTAAGCCGGTGTGCCGCGGGAGGTTGTAAAGGACATGTAGTCCTCCATCGCCTGCATCGCCTTTTCATAATCGCCCTGCAGCAGATAGCCGACGGCGAACTGCTCCTGATAGGTCGGCGCAGCACCGGCGGACGACGAAAGATGCGCCTTTGCGTCTTCGGCAACGGCAAGGATCTTTTCGGCGTCGGGCTCCTTCTGATAGCGATAGACGTTGGCCAACGATTTATAGGCGGCCGCCTCCTGCTTGTTGATGGCGAGACAGGCGTCGACATACGCCTTTGTGCCCTCCACGTCGCCCAGCTTGGACGACAGATCGGCCATCGTGGACAGATACATCCACGGATGCCGGTTTTCGTCGAGCTGCTGCACAAGCTGCAGCTGTTTGAGCTGCTCCTCGTTCGGCGCTTTTTGCACATTCAGCAGCACATAACGGTAAAACTCCACAAACGCGGCATTGTGGACAGGATTGCCGTCTTCGTCCTTTTCCAGCTCCAGCGCCTGCAATTGCTTGTCGCGCTCTTCAAAATCAACGTCGGTCGCGCCGTAATACAGAATATCCTGCATGATCTCATTGATCGCACTCGACGTCTTGGAAAGCGCCGCGTATTCTTCGGTCAAAGCAAGATACTGCTTGTTCCACGGCCGCTTGAGCGCCTTTTCGCCGAGATAGGTCGTCAGCACTTCGTTTGCGTCGCCGAGATAGCCCATATCCGAAAACGTCTTCGCAAGCTGCTTAACAGCGGTGACGGAATACGCATCCTGAAAACCGGTCACGGTCTGCAGATCGGCGCCGCTCTTTTGCGATATATAGTTGGAATAAAGCGCCGCGGCGTCGCTCAGCTCGCGCGCTTCATAGTGCATTTCCGCCTCCATCAGCGTGCTGTAGTCCGCGATATAAAACGTACTGAAATACAGCGATGCCCCCGCAAGCACAAAGGTCAGAAGCAGCATCAGCACAGCCGGCACACGCAGACCCGAGGCCTTCATCACCTCTCGGCACTCTGTGCAATAGGGATAATCCTCGCCGAATGACGTGTCGCGTCTGCGTTCGCCGCAGCAGGTGCAAAGCTCTTCTTCGGGGATCGCCTCGTCTTCCTGCGGCTCCTCCTGCGGTTCGTCCAGCGCCTGAATCAGCGGTTCGTCGCCCGCTTTATCCAGCTCCTGCTGCAACAGGTCGCGGATACCCTCCAATTCCTGCACCAGCGCGTCTTCCATCGCCGGCGCCGGCGCATCCTGCGTGAGTGTTTCCGCTTCGGCTGCCGACTCTTTCGCAGCAGCTTCGGCCTCAGCCGTGGTTTCTTCTGCGGGTTCGTCGACCGCTTCAGGCGTTGCTTTTGTTTCTGCATCCGCCTGCAGCGCGTCTTCCTGCAGCGATTGTTCCTTGTTTTCCAACTCGTCCAAGAAAATACCTCCCTAAATGAATCAGTTCATTTTATTGTAACACCAAACGAAAAAAAATGCAACCAAAGCCGCATTTTATCTGTAAAATAATACCCTGCCTGCATCAAACGAAGCTTAATATTCTATATTAGAAATAAAAAGGGCAGCAGAAAGGCCATGCTCGTCACATGGCCTTTCTGTTTTGGGGGGTGTGAAAGAGAAAGATAGGATCTATCATAACACGGTTGCCCGTGCCGACAGCGGTTCAGCCGGACGTGCGCTGTGCGGCTTTTTTCGGAATCCGGATCTCATAGATATAATCGTTTTCGTTTTCCGTGCGCTTCAGCTGCGCGTCGATCCCGGCGCTTTTCATCGTGTCGAACGCGTTGTTGATCGTGTTCAAAAAGATGCGCACATCGCTGAACAGCCGCTTTGTGGTCCGTTTTGCCGGATTCTTCTGTGCCAGAAAGTCCGCGACCAGCTTTTCCGTCTGCGAGACATTGAGCTGGCGCGCAATCACCTTTTGCAGCACCGGCACAACATCCGCCGCATCCAGTCGCAGCAATGCGCGCGCGTGCCGTTCACTCAGCCCGTGCTCCGCCAAAAGCAGCTGTGCCTGTCCCGGCAGCGACAACAGCCGCAGCTTGTTGGAAACCGTCGACGGCGCCTTGCCCAGCCGTCGCGCGGCCTCCTCCTGCGAAAGGCCGAATTTCTCCATCAGCTGTTCGATCGCCATCGCTTCTTCAAAATAGCCGAGATTTTGCCGCTGCAGGTTTTCGATCAGCGAAAAAATCGCCGATTTCATCTCGTTGACATCCACCACGATGCACGGAATCATTGACATACCGGCAAGCTTTGACGCGCGCAGCCGCCGTTCGCCGGACACGAGCTCATAGCCGTTTTCGCATTCCCGTACCGTAATCGGCTGCAGAATGCCGTTCATACGGATACTGATTGCCAGATTGACCAGTTCGCTCTGGTCAAAGACGCGCCGCGGCTGGTGCGGATTCGGAACAATTTTTTCCGTCGGAATCAACAAGACCTGCCCTGCCGCACGCGGCTGCTCCTGAACCATGAGAAAACCTCCCTTTGCTGCTTACATTCTAGCACACAAAGGGAGGCTTGTCCATTGAATTTTGTCGACAGAAATTGCTGTGTTGTCTCCGATTTCCGCCTTATCCGAGCGGAAACCGTGCGATTTTTGCCGAAGGACGCGGATATGGCGCAGGTGTGGGCGACGTCTTTTTCAATTCAATAATTGTCCGCTCGCCCGCCGTTTCCAGCTGCAGCGTGTGGACTGTCTCCACGCTGCCGCCGAGGAGGCCGATCGCCTTTTTAGCCCCGGTCAGTTCCTCCTGCGTTTTGGCGCTTTTCATCGCCAGAAACCGGCCGCCGACCCTGACGAACGGCAGGCAGTATTCCGACAATACAGCGAGATTTGCGACCGCGCGCGCCGTTGCGATGTCGAACTTTTCGCGATAATCGCCGCTCTGCCCCGCCTCTTCGGCGCGCTTATGCAACAGTTCAACCTCCAGTTCCAGCGTTTGGCTGATGTCTTCAAGCACCGTCAGCTTCTTTTTTGTGCTGTCCAGCAGCGTCACGCGCAGATCTGGCCGCGCAATCTTGAGTGCAAGACCCGGAAACCCGGCGCCCGTACCGACGTCGATCAGCTTTGCGCCCTGCGGAATTTCCACCTTTGCCAAAACGGACAGGCTGTCTGCAAAATGCTTGACACAGATCTCCCGCGGGTCCGTAATAGCGGTCAGATTGATCTTTTCGTTCCAATCGCACATCTTTTGCGCGTAGAGATCGAACCGTTCAAGCGCCCGATCGTCGAGAAAAACGCCGAGCAACGCGGCGAGATCCTTGAGATAACTGTGGTCAATCATCGTTCTGCCCCTCCTGCTGCGTGTCCTTATGGTGCTTCTCGGCGCGTTTTTGTGCCTCCTGCTTGCGCAAATAGATCATCAAAACCGAAATGTCCGCCGGGCTGACGCCAGAAATGCGGCTCGCCTGCCCGAGATTCTGCGGTTTGACCCGGTTCAGCTTTTCCTGCGCCTCCATCCGCAAACCCGTGATTGTCTGGTAATCCAGCGTTTCGTCGAGCTTTTTGCTTTCCAGCCGGCGCATCTCCTGCGCCTGTGCGAACTGGCGCTTGATGTAGCCTTCGTATTTGATGGAAATTTCCACCTGCTCGAACACTTCCGCCGGCAGATCCGGTCGATCCGGGTCGAACGGCGCCAGTAATTTATAGCTGAGCTGCGGCCGTTTGAGCAGCTCCACCAGCCGGCAGCCGGTCTTCATCGGCGATGTTTCACGTGAAACAAGCAGCTCATTCAGCGCATCGCCCGGTGCAACACTCACCGACGCCACACGCGCTTTTTCCGCCTCGATCAGCCGCAGCTTCTCCTGCAGCCGCTGATACTTTTCTTCACCCACAAGGCCGATCTCATAGCCGCGTGCCGTCAGGCGGATATCGGCGTTGTCCTGCCGCAGCAGCAGCCGGTATTCCGAGCGCGACGTCATCATACGATACGGGTCGGAGCAGCCGCGCGTGACCAGATCATCGATCAGTGTGCCGATATAGGAGCTGGCGCGGTCGAGGACAAAGGGCTCCTTGTGCTGCAGCTTACGCGCCGCGTTGATACCGGCGATCAGGCCCTGCGCCGCTGCTTCCTCATAGCCGCTGGAGCCGTTGAACTGGCCGGCGCCGAACAGACCGGGCAGCGCTTTGAATTCCAGCGAGGGATAGAGCGCCAGCGGATCGACACAGTCGTATTCGATCGCGTAGGCCGTGCGCATGACCTGCACATGCTCAAGACCCGGCACCGTGCGCAGCAATTTCAGCTGCACATCTTCGGGCAGGGAGGAGGACATGCCCTGCAGATACATCTCTTCCGTGTGTTCACCGCAGGGTTCGATGAAGATCTGGTGGCGTTCCTTTTCGGAAAAGCGCACGATTTTATCTTCGATGCTCGGGCAATAGCGCGGGCCTTTGCCGTCGATTTTGCCGGAAAACAGGGGAGAGCGGTGCAAGTTTTCGAGGATGATCCGTTTGGTCTCGCTGTTGGTATAAGTGATATAACATGGCAGTTTGTTTTGCGGTTGGAGCTCACCGTCAAACGAAAACGGCACAATCTGCGGGTCACCGTCCTGCCGTTCCAGATTGGAAAAATCAATGCTTCTGCGATTCACGCGTGCCGGTGTGCCGGTCTTAAACCGCCGGGTCGGCACGCCCAGGCGTTTGAGCGACGCGGCAAGCTCTGTTGCGGCAAACATGCCGTCCGGGCCGCCTTCGTAGGACACGTCGCCCACATAGATGCGGCCGCCTAAAAACGTGCCGGTTGCAAGGATCACACAGGCTGCCTGATAGATTGCTTCGAGCCGGGTCAGACACTTCCAGCGGCCGTCGTCGGTTCGGGTCAGGTCGACCACCTCGGCCTGAACGATCTCCAGGCCGTCCTGCAGTTCCATCACATGCTTCATATATTCGCTGTAGCGCCGGCGGTCGATCTGCGCCCGCAGCGAATGGACGGCCGGCCCTTTGCCGCGGTTCAAAATCCGGCTTTGCAGCGTATTGGCGTCCGCCGCTTTGCCCATTTCGCCGCCGAGCGCATCGATCTCGCGCACAAGGTGGCCTTTGGACGTGCCGCCGATGGACGGGTTGCAGGGCATATTGCCGACCCAGTCCATGTTGATGGTAAAGACGCCAACCTGCGCGCCGAGCCGCGCGGCAGCCAGACCGGCTTCAATACCGGCATGGCCGGCGCCGATCACGATGACGTCATAGGATTTTGCGAAGTACTGCATAGGGCCTCCCGACAGGCGCATGTTTCACGTGAAACACAGCGCGGTTTCATTGGATAAAAAGAAGGAAAACGATCCGTTGTTCATTTTGAAGAGAATAAAGCAACAGAGCGCTATATTTCGATATTAGAATTTTATATAGATATCTAAGTCCGTTTTTTCGTTTTTATATAACCATATTTTCACTGCTCATCCCGCAAAACCAGCGGCAACAGCTCTTTTGCGGCAGCAATGATATAGGTGGCGTTGTGAGCGCGGAATTCTTCTTCGCTCCCGTAGCCAAACAGTACACCGCAGCTGTCCACCCCGGCGCCTGCCGCGCCGTCGAGGTCATAGAGCCGGTCGCCGACCATCAGCACGCGGCGCCTGTCGGCGGCGCCGAGCTTTTCCATGCTGCTTTCGATCAGGTCGGTCTTGCTCGCGTGGCGGCTGTCGTCAAACGCTGTGCCGGTCACCGCGTCAAACAGATCGGTGATGCCGAGATAGCCCATCACATCATAGATCAGTGACTGCGGCTTGGAGGAGGCAATGCCGAGCTTCACGCCATGCACGCGCAGCGTCCGCAGCAGTTCGAGCATTCCGGGATACAGCGCACATTCAAACACACCCGTTTTTCGGTAGCGGGCGCGGTAGCTTTTGATATAAGCGTCCACCCGGTTTTCCGGCACGCCGTAGAAATGGGTAAAGCTGTAATAGATCGGCGGGCCGATGAATTTTTTCAAATCCGACAGATCGGGCACCGGATCACCCTGATCGCAAAATGCGAACTGCAGACTTTTGAGGATGCCCTCGCCGGTGTCCACCACCGTGCCGTCAAAATCAAAGATGACAAAGTCGTATTTTTTCATAGGTTCCTTATCTATATATAAACACAAATAAGGGCGAACCGCGGTCCGCCCACATTTTCTTATCTTAATGATACCAGCTGGAAGGGGATGACACGGTCGTCGGCCAGTGTAATATTGCTCTCGCCGTAGATCGCGGTCTGAATCCGCTGGGCTGCAAGCTCAAAATCGATCAGCACCAGCGAGGTGCCGCCGATCATGCCGGCCCTAAACACATCGTCGTCCGCGATCGTGGTCTGCTGAATCTCATAGTTGAGCCAGCCGTTGGTCAGACCCTGCACCCCGTAGGAGAGGATCTCCATACGCGTCAGGTTCGTTTTCACATATTTGAACAGCATGTCAAGCGCGTCGTTCAGCTGTGAGATGCCGGCGCCCTTGGCGGAATCCATCAGCGCCATAATGACCTTGCGCTGCCGCCGGGTCCGGCTGACGTCGGAATCGGAATCGCTTTTGCGGATCCGCGCATAGACCAGCGCCTCCCAGCCGTCCAGCTTGACCGCCGGCCCGGATTCGATGGTGTGCACCGTGGTGCGGTTGATATACTCCGCCTCATAATCCTCCACTTCGATCGTCAGTCCGCCCAACGCGTTGATGATGTCGGTGAAGGAGCTGAAGTCCACGGCAACGTAATAGTCGATCTTGATCTTGAAATCGTTCTGGATCGTCTCGATCAGTGTTTCCGGTCCGCCGAAGAAATAGGACGAGTTGATCTTGCCGTATGTGTCCTTGTTGCGCGCGTTGATATAGGTCCACGTGTCGCGGAACAGGGAGGTCATATTGATCTTTTTCGTCTTTTTGTTGAGCGACAGGATAATCAGCGTATCGCTGCGGCCGCCGTTTTCCAACGCGTCGGCGGAATCGAGTCCGATCAGCAAAACATTGATCACGTTTTTGCTGGAATAGGGGGTGCCGCCGTTGTTGGCCCATTGATACAGATAGTCGTTGAGCGAGCCGGCGCTGTTGATCGAATTGATGACGTCGATCATCTCGTCTTCATAGATCTCGTCCGTAAACGAGGACGGCGCCGTCTGCTGCTTCGGATCCTCATACTGGATCTTGCTGAGCTTCGCATTGATATAGCCGATGCCGACAGCGAATACAACAACCAGAACCGCCAGCAAAAAATAGAGGTTTTTGGCTCTGCGCCGCTTGTTTGTCCAAAAGAAACGGACAATGGGATTCCCTTTCTTTTGATTGGCAGTTTCACCGTTCAACCGGTTCCCTTCTTTCTTTTTCTATGCACAAATTATGCTTCGTCCTGGCTTTGTTCTTCCGTTGCTTCCGTGTCCTCCGGTGCGTCCTCGTTCGCGATCGGCGCGGCCGAAACAACCGTTTCGCCCTGGGATACGCGCATGACGCGCACACCCTTGGAGGTGCGGGAATTGATATTGATCTGATTGGCCGGAATACGGATCACGATGCCGTCGGAGGAAATCAGAATCACATCGTCGCTGTCGCTGACCAGACACACGGAAACGACCTTGCCGTTTTTGTCGGTTTTATAGTTGGTCGAGCCCTTGCCGCCGCGGGTCTGGCAGCGGTATTCGCTCAGCTCCGAACGCCGGCCGTTGCCGGTTTCGCTGACGGTCAGGATGCGGACCGTTTCGTCTGCGTCCTTTGCAAGCGCGCACATGCCGACCACTTCGTCGTCCTCGCTCTTGAGCTCGATGGCACGCACGCCGCGGGCGGTTCTGCCGATGGAGCGGGCGTCCGATTCGTGGAAGCGGATGCCGAAGCCGCCGCGGGTGGCCACATAGATATCGTCGTCTCCACCTGTCAGCTTGACCCAGGCAAGCTCGTCGCCCTCGTCGAGATTGATCGCGATGATGCCGCCCTTACGGATATTGCGGTATTCGTCGAGCTTGGTGCGCTTGATCACGCCCTTGCGGGTCACCATGCAAAGATAGTATTTATCTTCGCCGAAGTCGGGCACCCGGATCATGGCGCTGATCTTTTCGCCGGCCTCGAGCGGCAGGAGATTCACCACGTTCATGCCCTTGCTCTGGCGGCTGCTTTCGGGAATCTCATAGCCCTTGAGCCGGTAGGTGCGGCCGAAGTTGGTAAAGAACATGATATAGTCGTGGCTCGAGCAGGAGAACATGGTCTGCACCACGTCCTCTTCGCGCCGGCTCATACCCTTGACGCCGCGTCCGCCGCGCTTCTGGATCGTATATTCGCTGGTCGGCATACGTTTGATATAACCGAACGTGGTCAGCGTATACATGCACTGCTCTTCGGGAATCAGATCCTCCACATCCACTTCGCCGCTGACGGAGGCGATCTCGGTCAGACGCTCGTCGGCAAACTTCTGGCGCAGCGCCATCGCTTCGTCCTTGACGATTTCGAGCACGCGCGTTTCGGACGCGAGGATCTCGTTGTATTCGGCAATCTTTGCCTGAATTGCTTTGAGTTCTTCCTCAATCTTGATCCGCTCCAGACCGGTCAACTGACCGAGCCGCATCTTGACGATGGCGTCCGCCTGGATCTCGTCGAGGTTGAAGCGTTCCATCAGCTGCTGCTTGCCTTCATTCTGGTCCTTGGCCTTGCGCAAAAGCGCGATGATCTCGTCGATATAATCGAGCGCAGTCTTCAAGCCCTCCAGAATGTGTTCGCGTTCCATCGCCTTGCGCAGATCAAAGCGCGTGCGGCGTTCGATGACCTGCTCCTGAAAATGGATGTATTCTTCCAGAATCTGCTTGAGTGTCAGAATCCGCGGCACACCGTCCACCAGCGCCAGCATGATGATGCCGTAGGTGATCTGGAGCTGCGTCATGGAATACAGCGAGTTCAGCACAACCTGCGGGTTCGCGTCCTTTTTGAGGTCGATCACAAGGTTCATACCCTCGCGGTTGGAATAGTCGTTGATATCGGCAATGCCTTCAATGCGTTTGTCCTTGACCAGATCGGCGATCGATTCGATCAGACGGCGCTTGTTGACCTGATAGGGAAGCTCCGACACCACGATCTGGAAGCGGCCGTTTTTGGCTTCCACAATCTCGGCGCGGGCGCGCACGGTGATTTTGGCGCGGCCGGTGCCGTAGGCGGCGCGGATGCCGGCTTTGCCCATGATGATGCCGGCGGTCGGGAAGTCCGGGCCTTTGATGTATTCCATCAGCTCTTCGAGCGAGGCGTCCGGATGGTCGATCAAAAAGCACATGCCGTCGATCACTTCGCCCATATTATGCGGCGGAATGTTCGTGGCCATACCCACGGCGATACCCGTGGAGCCGTTGACCAGAATGTTCGGAAACCGGGAGGGGAGGACCGTCGGTTCTTTGAGACGGTCGTCGTAGTTTGGAATAAAATCGACCGTTTCCTTGTCGATATCGGTGAGCATCTCCATCGAGATCTTGCTCATACGCGATTCGGTATAACGGTAGGCAGCCGGCGGGTCGCCGTCGACGGAGCCGAAGTTGCCGTGGCCGTCCACAAGAAGATACCGCGTCGAGAACGTCTGCGCCAAGCGCACCATCGCGTCGTAAACCGACGCGTCACCGTGCGGATGGTAGCGGCCCAAAACGGAACCGACGGTGTCGGCGCATTTGCGGTAGGCCTTTTCGGGATACAGACCGTTTTCGTGCATCGTATAAAGAATACGGCGATGCACGGGCTTGAGTCCGTCGCGCACATCGGGCAGTGCACGCGACGTGATGACTGACATGGAGTAGCTCAAAAACGACGAGCGCATCTCCTTGTTGAGGTCAATATCTATAATCGTTTGGTTTTCGTAATTCGAAGTGTTGTCCATTGTAATCACCTTGCCTTTACCGAGCCTTAAATATCAAGGTTCTGCACGTATTTGGCGTTCTTTTCAATAAACTCGCGGCGCGGTTCCACTTTGTCGCCCATGAGGATGGAAAACGTTTCGTCCGCCTGCACCGCGTCCTCCAGCGTCACGCGCAGCATCGTGCGGTGTTCGGGATCCATCGTGGTTTCCCAAAGCTGGACGGAGTCCATTTCACCCAGACCTTTATAGCGCTGGATCGCGGCGCCGGGCATCTCGACCATCTTGCGGTCGCGTTCCTCGTCGGAATAGCAGTAGACGTGCTTTTGCCCTTTCGAAAGGCGGTAAAGCGGCGGCTGTGCGATATAGACGTAGCCGTTGTCGATCAGCGGCCGCATATAGCGGAAGAAAAACGTCAGCAGCAGCGTGCGGATATGCTGGCCGTCGACGTCGGCATCGGCCATGATGACGATCTTGTGGTAGCGCAGCTTTTCGATATTGAAATCCTCGTCGATCCCGGCGCCCAGCGCGGTAACGACCGGCATCAGCTTGTCGTTGCCGATCACCTTGTCGAGCCGGCTCTTTTCCACGTTGAGCATCTTGCCCCACAGCGGCAAAATCGCCTGGATGGTACGGTCGCGGCCTTCCTTGGCCGAGCCGCCTGCCGAGTCACCCTCAACGATGAACAGCTCGGTCTTGGACGGATCGCGCTCGGTGCAGTCCGCCAGCTTGCCGGGCAAAGAGTTGCTTTCGAGCGGCGATTTGCGGCGGGCGGCTTCGCGGGCTTTGCGGGCGGCTTCGCGGGCGCGCGACGCGTCGAGTGCTTTGGAAAAGATCAGCTTTGCCGTCTGCGGATTTTCCTCGAAATAATCGGTCAGCTTGTTATAGACCGTGTTGGCCACGAGCTTTGTCATTTCGGTGTTGCCGAGCTTGCCCTTGGTCTGGCCCTCAAACTGCGCGTCGGTCAGCTTGACGCTGATCACGGCAACGAGTCCTTCGCGGCAATCGTCGCCGGACAGATTTTTGTCGGTATCCTTGAGAAACTTATATTTTCTGCCGTATTCGTTAAACACCTTGGTCAGCGCGTTTTTAAAGCCGGTCTCGTGTGTGCCGCCGTCGACGGTGTGCACGTTGTTGGCATAGGAAAGAATCGTTTCATTATAGCCGTCGTTGTACATCAGCGCGATCTCGGCGCTCTTTTCACCCTTGACGGTGGAAAAATGGATCGGCGCGTCATGCACCGGCGTCAGACCGCGGCTCTCGTTGATGTACTCCACGAACGAACCGATACCGCCCTCATAGCAGAACACATCTTCCACAATGTTGTCCGGGTCGCGCCTGTCGGTCAGTGTGATGGAGATGCCGGCGTTAAGAAACGCGGATTCGCGCAGATGGCGCTGCAGCGTTTCATAGTCGTATTCCGTCGTCTCCTGGAAGATCTCGGCGTCGGGCTTAAACTTGATGAAGGTACCGGTCTTGTCGGTGTCGCCGATGATTTTGAGATCGGTTTCGATCTTGCCGCGCGCAAAGCGCTGATGGTGGATGTGGCCGTCCTGCGACACCTCCACTTCAAACCATTCGCTCAGCGCGTTGACCACGGAGGAACCCACGCCGTGCAGACCGCCGGACACCTTGTAGCCGCTGCCGCCGAATTTACCGCCGGCGTGCAGGACCGTTAAAACGACCGTAACGGCGGGCAGACCCTGCTGCTCGTTGATACCCACGGGAATGCCGCGGCCGTTGTCGCGCACGGTGATGATATTGTCCGGCAGAATCTCCACTTCGATATGCGTGCAGTAGCCGGCCAGCGCTTCGTCGATCGAGTTGTCCACGATCTCATACACCAGATGGTGCAGTCCGCGCGGACCGGTGGAACCGATATACATGCCCGGACGCTTGCGGACAGCTTCCAGTCCTTCCAATACCTGAATGGCGTCGGCGTTGTACTCCTCTGTCACAGCGGTATCCATCGTTTCGATCTGCGTGAATTCGTCGGGCGTTCCTACTTCGCGCACGAGCTCCAGCTCCTGTGTTTCCTGTTTGATTTCGTTGTTATCCACGGTTCATCCTCCGTATCTCTTGATTCATCTATCGTAAAAATCTTAAAATGATTGGTTTTTCTGTGTTCTGCCCATCAGCGTTGCCACAGACACGGGCGAAATATAAACGGTCTGATCCTTTGTCACAATAAAGGATTTCGGCAGATCGTAGGATACATATTTCACACGGCCGCTTTTTTCCGCCTGCGCCAGAAAATCGCGCGTCGTCTTGCTGACGGTCGTGTTATCCATATCGAAAAAGCCGATGATCTCCTGTGTGGTGATCACGGTGTTTTGTCCGAGATGCAAATACATAAGCGTTCTTCCTTATATGATCTTACCGTTTTTCATCCGGATCGCTTTGCCGTACTGCAGATTCTGCACCGACGCGGGATCGCAGCAGGTGATAAATACCTGCCAGTCGCTGATGTGGTTGAGTATATAGTTTTGCCGGAAGCTGTCGAGTTCGCTCATCACATCATCGAGCAGCGCCACAGGCTGTTCGCCGGTAAAGCTGCGGATGACTGCCGCTTCGCCAAGCTTGAGCGCCAGCGCCGCCGAGCGCTGCTGACCCTGCGAGCCGTAGCTGCGGGCGGACAGATCGTTGATTTTGATCAAAAGATCGTCCCGGTGCGGACCGACCGAGGTGCTGCCGGTGACAAGATCGGTCTTTCTTGCGGCACGCAGCAGATCGCGCATGCCCTGCCGGATCTCCTCTTTGGTATTGCCGCCGGTACTGCCAGCTTCCTGATAGGTGATTTCCAGCGTTTCCCTTTTACCGGAGATCCCGCCGTAGATTTCGGTCGCGAATGTACTCAGACGGTGGATATATCCGATCCGCTGGATCATGAGTTCTGCCGCGTAAAACGCGATCTGTTCCTCCCACACGTCGAGCGTGTCATACAATTCGCTGTGGTACATCAGATCCTTGAGCAGTATATTGCGCTGCGCGAGCGCTTTATTATAGCCGGAGAGCGCCAGCGCATACTTCGGCTTGAGCTGGCTGATCGCGGCGTCCAAGAATTTGCGGCGTTCATACGGTCCATCCTTGATCAGCGACAGATGCACCGGCGAAAACACCACCGCCAGAAACGAACCCATCACTTTAGCCGGCGACGTCAGTTTGATGCCGTTTTTGGTAAACCGCCGCGTCTTTTCAATCGACAGCAGCAGATTCTGGTCGCGGCCTTCGCCGAAATAATCCAGCGACAGAGCCGCTTTTGCGCCGCCGAAGCCGACACATTCCGTATCCTTCGCGCCGCGAAAGCTGCGGCACCCGGTAAACAACCAGATGCTTTCCAGCAGATTTGTTTTGCCCTGCGCGTTGTCGCCCCAGATCAGGTTGACGCCGTCGCACGGCTCAAACACGGCAGACGCAATATTACGGAAATTTGTCAGCTCCAACTGCGTTACTCGCATGTTACAACCTCATACTGTTGTTTTTCAAATTCAAAAAAATCGCCGTTCCGCAGCTTTTTGCCGCGTTGGGTACAAACAATACCGTTGACCTTTACAAGGCCGTCCTGAATCACAAATTTGGCTTCTCCGCCGGTGGAAACGACACTCGAAAGCTTAAGCGCGGAATCCAGACGGATATATTCGGTTTTGATCTGCAGCGTTGCGCGCTTTTTCGGCGCAACCTTGACATGTATTTTCATGGTCTGTTTCTCTTTTCGGGTTCTCTTCAGATTCTGACGGGCAGGACCAAAAACAGGAACGCTTCGCCCTCGGTCGGCAAAATCAGAATCGGCTGGTTGGCACTGTTGCATTCCACTTTGATCTCATCCGTTTCACACGCCTTGAGCGCGTCGAGCATAAATTTGCTGTTGAAACCGATCTCCAGATCCTGGCCGACAACCTCCGCTTCCATCTTATCGGTTGCCGTACCGATCGAGGTGATCGAAGAAAACTTCATTCGGTTTTGGCCGATTACACAGCGTACCGGACTGGAACGGTCGGTGATGATCAGCGACGTGCGTTCCACACATTCGATCATGCGTCTTGTCTGTGCATGAATCGTTGTTGCCGCAGACAGAGGGATCGCCGCTTTATAATCGATAAAGTTGCCCTCCAGCAGACGGGAAATGATACGGTAATCGCCGACTTCAAACAGAATGTGACGCTTACCGACGGAAATGGAATACATCTCCTCGTCGTTTTCGCTGAGCTTGACAATCTCGCCGAGCGATTTTGCCGGCACCACAAAGCTGACGGGCTCGCCGCTGTAGTCGATCTCTTCTCTGCGAACGGCCAATCTTGCGCCGTCCACAGCAACCAGCACAATCTTGCCGTCGCTGATTTCAAACTTGACGCCGGAATGGACCGGGTTGCGTTCGCTGGTGGAAACGGAGAAAATCGTTTTGCGGATCATATCCTTCAGAAGACCCTGCTGGATCACGATCGGAAATCCGCCGGAAATGGTCGGCAGATCCGGATATTCCTCGGCGGAGGTGCCAATAATGGAATATTCCGTTTCACCGCTCTTGATCTTGCAGATGTTGCGCTCGTCGCTTTCAATGCTGACCGTTTCGTCCGGAAGCATGCGCAGAATGTCACAGAAGTTCTTTGCATTTAGGATGATGCTGCCGTTTTCCTCCACATCGGCTTCCAGATAGGTCTCCGTGCCGACTTCAAGATCGTAACCGGTCAGACGGATGGAGTCGCCGAGGGCGTCAATCAGAATGCCTTCGATCGCCGGAATGGTGGATTTACTGGAAACGGTACGCTGCACATTCATGCACAGCTTTGCAAGCTTTGCGCTGTCGCAAACGATTTTCATAAATTTTTGCCTCCTCGCAAGAAAAGTAAGAATAAAGAATGTAGTAGTTGTAGTAGGGGATGTGAAAAACATGGAAAACAGGAAACGCACCGGAAAAACAGGGACTTTTCTTTTCTAAACGGCCTATGCAGAACCATGTGCAGAAATGGAAAAACAACGCGCGTCTGTTTTCAAAACATGAAAAATGTGGAAACGAATCTGTGGAAAGTGAAATAAACTGTGGAAAACTTTGGTTATTCGTTGATGTTTTTGATGATGTCGTCCACGGTCGCCTTCAGCGTCATGTTTGTCGCGAGTTTATGTTCCATCTCCTTAAGCGAATAGATCATGGTGGAATAGTGTTTATTGGAAAATTCCGCGCCGATCGCGCTCAAAGACAGGTTTGTCACTTCGTGGATAATATAAATTGCAACCTGCCGCGCCTGTGAGATGTTGGCGGAGCGTTTTTCCGACCGGATATCGGCCGGGCTGACGTTGAAGGTGCGCGAAACCTCGTTGATGATGTTTTCAACCGTAACCGGCGTCGGCGGATTGTCGCCCATAATATCGGAAATGGCGCGTTTTGCAATGGCAATATTCGGCCGTGCGCCCTCCACTTCCTGATAGGCCTTGATTTTTTTTACCGTGCCTTCGAGCTGGCGGATGTTCTTCTTGATGTTTTCCGCAATGAACGACACCACGTCGTCGCTGAGATCGACGTTGAGTTCTTCGGCCTTTTTCTTGACGATCGCCATACGCGTTTCCAGCGTCGGCGGCTGAATATCGGCGATCAGACCGCCTTCAAAGCGGGTGCGCAGCCGCTCTTCGAGCGTGAGCATTTCGCGCGGCGGACGGTCGGAGGAAAGCACGATCTGTTTGCCGGCGTTTTTAAGCGCCTCAAACGTGTGGAAGAATTCCTCCTGTGTGGTCTCCTTGTTCGCAATGAACTGGATATCGTCCACCAGCAGCACATCGCAGCCGCGGTATTTGTCGTGGAAGGTGCTGGTGCTGTGTTCCTTCAGATGATGGATCAGCTCGTTGGTAAAGTGCTCGCCGCTGATATAAAGAATGACTTCGTGCGGCCGCTGCCGTTTGATTTCGTGCATGATTGCGGAAAGCAGGTGCGTTTTGCCGAGTCCGGAGTGGCCGTAGATAAACAGCGGATTATACGCTTTGCCCGGATTGTTTGCAACATTCAGCGCCGCTGCATGCGCAAAACGGTTGGACGGGCCGATGATGAAATTCTGAAACGTATAGGCTGTTTCCTCCTCGGCAGCAAGCGACGCCTCCGGTTCGGCGGAAAAGCCGGTCTTCAGCTGTGCGGAATCATCCGGCGTCACATAATGCACATGGACGGGAAACCCGAACGCGTCCGCGCAGGCTTCTTCAATCAGCGAGGAGAACTTGTCCTCGATAATCTTTCGTTTGAAATCGCTGATCGACAGCGTGATGGTATCAGACTGGAAACTGACGAATTCCAGCGGTGAGAGCCAGACATTATAGGCAACTTCCGTTACGCGGGATCGCAGCAGTTCTTTGATAGATTCCCAGATTTCAACAAACGAATCCATGATCGACCTCCTTATTTTTAAAACAAGCTGTTGCAAGAATGAAGAAATTATATTATAATAGGTATACTTGTTAGTAACTTAAAGATTATAGATAGGCAGAATACCTCAATATAATTACATTACATTATAACATGTTTCAAAAGAACGTGTCAAGCATTTTTCCACATCTCAAAAAACGAATGTGAAAAAAACAAAAGGACGTGAAACCCGATGACAAAAAAACAACGAGCCGCTCTTTGTGTCGCCGCACTGAAAGAGGAATATCCCGACGCGCTGTGTTCCCTGAAATACACCGATCCGCTGCAGCTGCTGATTGCAACGCGGCTGTCGGCCCAGTGTACGGACGCGCGGGTCAACCAGGTGACGCCGGCGCTGTTCACTGCGTATCCCACTCTGGATGCGTTCTGTGAAGCGAAGGTGGAGGATGTGGAAGAGTATATTCATTCATGCGGCTTTTTCCGCGCCAAGGCGCGCGATATCGTCGGCATGGCGCAAAAGGTGCGCGACGAATTCGGCGGCGTGGTGCCGGATACCGTGGAAGCGCTGACAACGCTGCCCGGCGTCGGCCGCAAAACAGCAAACCTGATTGTCGGTGATATCTATCACAAACCGGCGGTTGTGGCCGACACGCATCTGATCCGCATTACGAATCTTTTGGGACTTGTGGATACAAAGGATCCGAAAAAGGTGGAGTTCAGACTGCGCGATCTGCTCGATCCGGCGGAAAGCAACGACTTTTGCCACCGCTGCGTGCTGCATGGCAGAGCTGTCTGCGTTGCAAGACGGCCGCAATGTGACAGTTGCTGCATGAAGCCGTATTGCAAAAGCGCAAAATGAACGGAAAACGGGAAAAATTTTTTAAAAAAACTATTGACAAACCAGAGACGTTATAATATAATAATCGAGCGTTGCGGCAAGCAATGCCCGTTGTGGCGGTATAGCTCAGTTGGCTAGAGCATTCGGTTCATACCCGGAGTGTCGTAGGTTCAAATCCCACTGCCGCTACCATCTTTTAAAATAACAGCTTCGGCTGTTTACATATAGAACAACAACAGCTCCGGCTGTTCACATATAAAAAATAACAGCCTCGGCTGTTCCGATATAAACAACGAGAGCTTCGGCTCTTCACATATAAGGCCCGGTGGTCAAGCGGTTAAGACACCGCCCTTTCACGGCGGTAACACGAGTTCGATTCTCGTCCGGGTCACCACATTCAGTTGATGTCGAACACTCTGCAGGTCAGAGCGGGAAGTTACTTTCTGAGGTTATCGTGTCTTGTTCGACTGAAATGAAAAAAGCGCAGGCAGTTCATTTAGAACTGCCTGCTTCTTTGTATCACGAAAACCACGCGATAGTCGCGTGGTTCCAAAAAGCTTAAGCGAAGAGAAAAACAAAAGAACTCCTTTTGCGATATAATAAGGTGCGGTCTGCCAACTGCACAAAAGAGCAAAAGGAGGACATTCAGATGGGGCTGAATGACATACATAGTTTATCACATACAAAGTGGAATTGCAAATATCATATAGTGTTTGCGCCAAAATACCGAAGGAAAGTATTTTACCAAAACAAGAAGGTAGAGGTAGGAAAAATATTGAGGCAGTTATGTGACTGGAAAGGCGTGAACATAATTGAAGCAGAAGTATGCCCGGATCATATTCATATGTTAGTAGAGATACCACCAAAGATTTCAGTGTCAAGCTTTATGGGGTATCTGAAAGGAAAAAGTAGCACAATGCTATATGAGCAATTCGGCGAACTGAAATATAAGTATAGAAGCCGAGAATTCTGGTGCAAAGGATATTATGTGGATACAGTAGGGAAAAACACAAGCCGAATTGCGGAATACATAAAGAATCAGTTAAAAGAAGATGAATTGGGCGAGCAGCTTACAATGACAGGAATGGGTCCCTATAAGAGCAAACGGTAAAAAGTAAACACGCGGTTGGCAGATCGTTTACACGTTTACGTGTCCCGCGAGGAACAGAGGGCTATGCCGCATGAGAAAAACCACCCGCTTGGCGGGTGGATCATTATTTTATGCGGTTTTTCGGTTCGGCTTTGAGATTGGTATCAGTTTTTCAATTTTGAGAATCTGAAAGTGCACGAGCTTTATCTCTCGTTGTGGAAGGTGTTCAAAATCAATCTTTCTGCTCAGCTTTGCGTATTCCTGTTTTGTCCATTCTGCTGCGTTCATGCTGGTTATGATTTTCTGCGATTCTGATTTCAAATCTGTTCAAATCGCGTCCTCCTTTCCTCATTGAATCAATCGGTTGCATCAAAACTACCTCGCGTCTCTGTCTCGGTTTCGCAGGTATCTGGAATAATAAGCACAGGCTCTTTCGATAAAATCCTGCAGTTGTTTTACCGAATCATTCGGCCTGTAACGCTGGACAGATGCAATTGGAATCTTGATCGTCTCCACTTGGTTCGGTTTCGGCTGATTTAAGATTTGCAGTAGACTTTCCGATGTGAGTATCCTATCAATACTACGTTTTTTCATTTGACTTGCCTGTGAATAGGAGGGAGTTACTTCATTTTCGGCATAGTAATCGTAGATCATTTTTTGCATTGCTTCTGGTAGATAAGATAGCTCTACGGCAGGACTGAGTGCGATCCGTCCTTCGTCCACAAGATTGAGAAGCGGCTTTATTAAACGCGTCAATCGTATATACCTTTGTATCTGTGTTTCACTTTCTCTGACATTTTCTGCCACAAGTCCACGAGATGACTTCTGTCCAAGTCGGACAGAAGTTTTTCCTTGATGTGTAAGCGCATCAACTTTCATTTTGTAGGCGAATGCCTTCTCGGACGGTAAGAGACGCTCTCTTTGCAAATTGCTGTCCACCAAACATATCACGGCTTCGTCTCTGCTCATAGGACGAATAAAGGCAGGAATTTTTTCGATCCCTGCCTTTTTACAAGCGTGTACTCTACGATGACCGCTGATGATTTCATACTCTCCGTTTTCCAGTGGCCTGACCATGATTGGATACATAACGCCGTAATTCAGAATGCTTTGCACAAGCAAATCCATGTCAAAATCATCTTTGATTTTGAATGGATTGTCACTAAACGGCACACATGCATCAATTAATATTTCTTCAAGTTTCATTATCATAATAGTTTTCCTTTCCGCCCGTATGGCCGATAGCGCAGCCAAGATTGTAATAAGTCAAAAAGTACATAGAGCCGTCGAAGGAATCAACGATCCAGATTGTTGCGGTATCTGTTTTTCAGACAGGGATCGCGCCGCTTTTTTTCCCGTTCGGTTCGCAATCTCTCACGCTTCGCTTTTTCTTCAGCTTCTCTTTTTGCAAAAAGATTTCTAACCGTATCAAGAAATTTGTGCACGACTTCGGGAAAATGTTCCAGCGCGTCAAGAAACGGTTTGCACTTTTCTTTAAGCTGTTCATATTTCTTTTGCAGTGTGCAGAGCGCGTTTTTTTCGTCGTAATACAGACCGCGATAATGGCGCTCGCTTTCCTGCAGACGGTTGATTTCGCTGCGGCTGGAAATGCCTTCTTTAGCGAGCGCGGTGAGCTGATCGTAGTCCTCTTTTGAAACGGAATACTTGCCGGTGACCGGACTCTTTTTTCCTATCTTTTCGATTTCAAGATAGGTCTTGTGAAGATCCTTTGCCGGTTCGTATGCGAGTTCGGCATCTCTTGTTTTCTGCTCGATTTCATTCAGTCTCTGTGTATCTTTTTTGATCTGATACTGCAGCGAGGTAAGATGTTCGACTGGGCTGCCTTTCATCCCGCGAGTAAAACCGGTGAAACCATGATCGGTCATATGCTGATAGAATTCATCCTGTAAAACGCTGTAGGATGCTCTGAATTTCGGCTTGCCGTTTGCTCGGAGAATTGGATTGCCGCGGTCATCAAATAGCGGTTCAGTTGACGCCCATTTTTTGGAATGACTGATCTGATGGATTACTTCTTTTACTGTGCCGACGAGTGCCGGATCTTTGCATCGTTTGCTCCAACGGACTTCTTTTTCGACAACGGGGATCGCAACAAGATGCATGTGATAATGATAAACAGGTCGATCAAGATCATCGCTCGCCGCCATATTAATCTCATCCGCGTGCATTACGGCGGAAATGATATTTCGTTCACCGTATTTTTCACAGGCATAATGGTACGCTTCTTCATAAAACTTTTTTGCGTATTCATACCCGCCGTTTTCTTCAAAGTACATCGTGTTGACGTCGAAAATGATCTCGTCAAAAAGTACCGCGTCGGGTCGTAAACCCTTTCGTGAAACCTCTCCGGCTGCTTCCATTTCCCGTAAAATATCCATATACGATTTCTCACCCGGATCTTTGAAATGGACGTTCATCGGAATGCGCGACGGCTCTACATTGACGTTGCCATAGTCTTTGTTTTTACGTTCCACATGTCGCTCACACGCACCGATCTTTGCGGACGAATAGGTCTGTACACGGGCGCAGATCATATTCTTTTCGTTTGCCATTGTCTGTCCTCCTTTCCTTCAGTTTTCTGCGAAGCAGGTTACACAACATTCTGCCGAATGTGTGTAACCCACTATGACACTTTCAGCGAAGCTGCAAAGATGTCCGTGGGCAAGGGGAGAGCCCCTTGACTCCCATGCGGGGCTACGCTTAAAATGGCAGATCGTCGTCGAATAAATCTTCCTGCCATTTCTCATTTGCCGCATCGGCCGCCGGCATCGACCAGTACCAAGCAAAGCCGTCTTTTTCTGATAAAACGCCGGCATTTCTTTTGGCTTTTTTGATGGTCGATTTTTTGAATCCAGCGGCTTCCAGTTTCATTTCACAGTCGGTCGCAAGCATCCTTCCATCCCTAAGCATGCTTCGAATAAAGTCTGTTGCGGCATCCAATTTTTCGCACGGTCTGCCTTGTTTCGGCAGCAATGCGGACAGTGCCTGTTCCGCCGTCAGGTCAAGTTCATCGAGAAAATCAACGCCGTTTTCTTTCACCTCAAAGAGAATCGCAGAGCCGGTCGGCGCGAGATTTGACTTCACCTGAACCATCACTCTTTCGCTCGGGTTTTCTTGATTTTTCGTTCGTGCAATCGCCAAAATACTTCGTACCGATCCGGCAATATCGATCGAACCGGAGGTGCGATAAAGCGGCGAAGTATCCCGAGATTTGTTCATATGTGCTATGATCACAACTCGCAGCGTTCAAAGAACAACTGTCTCCGATATAAGAACTGAGCGGATCGAGGATCAAAAGACCGGCTTTGTATTTTTCAATAGCTTCTCTGATTCGGTTGTCGCCAAAGGTCAGATTCTTTTTCTTTTCGCTGATAAAAATCAGTCGGTCCCGGTCTCCGGCAGAAGCAGTAAACCGAGGCACAACAGTGTCGTCCGCGTCGTCTTCTGTCGTCTGATAGATGATGGTCATCGGTTCGTGCGCTTCACTTTCATCCGTAAACGGCAGTGGTTTTCCCCGCGACAAGGTTGCGGAAAGCGCGAGCATCAGTTTGCTTTTTCCGTCGCCCGGATCGCCCTGAAGCAGTGTCACTTTGCCGAAAGGAATATACGGATACCAAAGCCATTTTATTTCCTTCGGCGTGATTTCACTTGCCCGGATGACTTCAAGTTCGACGTCAGAAAGAGGGTTGGTTTGATTGCTGTTCATATTGGTTCACACTCCTTTTTGAAATATAATTTGGGCATTCGATGACAATAGCACGGAAGCTCTGTTTGCATTTCCGTTTGCATTGTCTGCAGAGCATGTTATACGTTTTTCTGCCCCGCTCATTCAGAAAGATCGCCCATTCTTTCTTGAGATATTTCGGCATTCGCGGCATTCGATCACCCCCTTTTTACGTTCGTCTGCTGCCGGCAGCCGATTTCGTTTTTACCGAAACACAAAAAGCCCGATCTCGCTGAAAACTGTCGGTTTTCGGGGCGATTTCGGGTATTTTTCTTCGTTTTAAGGCACCTCTCAATGGTAAAGCGATACCGCCCTTACCGTGCCTTATAGTTTTTATCGTTGCGTTTCGGGTATAAAAAGAAATCGATTCTTTTTTACGGAACCGATTCTTATGTAATACTATATAGTATAGGCCGAAGTCAGTACGATGCCGGCTTCCATTGGTGTGCCGACTTTATGACTTCTTGATGACTTGCAAAAGGAAAAACCAAAAGTTTTTATCTTCCTTCACCATATCTATAGTCGAAGAATTGATTATTACCGTCAACTGCGTGACGGTCGATTTTGAAAGTGTGTGACAAATTCTTTTTGTACATTCGACGAATTCATGATTCTTTGATATGATGAAGCTACCAAGAAAACGGAGGTATGTTAAATGGAAAGATTTATCATTGATGAGCGCACCGGCTGGGAATATGAATTGAAAGGCGATTACTATTATCCGACCGGCAGAGTCAGAAAAAACGGCGTAATGGTGCCGAAAGAAATGCCGGAAGATGATCAGGCAGAGGAGAAAAAACAATCAATCGGGATTTTGGGAGAACGTCATTTACGGTACATCAAGCAGTATAAAAAATCTATGTATTTCGAACTGTATATTTCTGGCAAGTTGAACGCGTATCTTGCAAATGTCAACGTAGAGGCAACGGATTTATTGCTTCGGCTGGAAAACGATATGGCAGTGCAGGAGGGTGTAACGGAACAGATCAAATCTGAAGATCCAATGCGCTGGGTTGGGTTGATGAATAACATACGAAACAGGGCAATGAAAATTGTGAACAGCGAATTGATATTTGCATAGACCAATTTGTCAAAGCGGAGCCAAGCGCTTCGCTTTTTGGCTTATAAAAATATACAACATAGAAAAACATAAAACACTTGATATTTAGACGAAAATAATATATACTATTTTCTGCGAGGTGCATTATGAGCAGACCAAACTATTTACAAGCAACAAAAAAAAGAATTGAAGCCGCCCAATCCGGCTCTGTTTTTGTTGCGGCGGATTTTGCTGACATCGCAGAAACAAAGAAAATCAGCGATTGTCTGAACCGTTTGGAAAATGAAAAAACCATTCGGCGCGTGATGTTCGGCGTGTATTATAAACCTGAATACAGCAAATTGCTAAATGAAATCATTGCTCCTGCGCCTGATGCAGTTGCACATGCGCTTGCACGCAATTTCGGTTGGACCATCGTTCCCTGCGGCGATACAGCGTTATATTTTCTTGGCCTTTCTACACAAGTCTCTGCGCAATGGTCTTACGTCAGCGACGGAGCATATAAAGAGTATTTCTTTTATGATACAACCCTAAAATTCAAACGCACCACAAACAAAGAGATTTCAAAGCTTTCTCCAAAAACGGCGTTGGTGATTCAGGCGCTGAAAGCGCTTGGCAAAGAAAACATCACCGATGAAACGATTGAAAAAATCCAATCTCATACAACCGCTGTCGAGCGCAGGGCGATGCTGAAAGAAGCGCAATATGCAACAGCTTGGATCTATGAAGTCATCAAACGAATCTGCAGATGAAAAAGTGTGGAGGAAATAAAACATGAGCGAAATGATGATCTTTCAAACCGAAGACCGGGAAGTATCTATTGATGTGCGTTTCGATACGGCCGCGGAAACAGTCTGGCTGACCGCAAATCAAATGGCAGAGCTTTTCGACAGAGATGAAAAAACAATTCGAAAACATATAAATCATATTTTTGAGGAAGGGGAACTCGTTCTTGAGAACAACACGCAAAAAATGCGTGTTGATGGTGTAAAACAACCCGTTTCATTTTATAACCTTGACGTTATCATTTCAGTTGGTTACCGCGTGAAATCTTTGCGTGGTACGCAATTCCGCCAATGGGCAACCAAACGTCTGAACGAATATATCCGTAAGGGCTTCACCATAGACGATGATCGGCTGAAACAGCTTGGCGGCGGAGGATACTTCAAGGAACTGCTGGAGCGCATCCGCGATATCCGGTCGTCGGAAAAAGTGTTCTATCGACAGGTTCTTGATATTTACGCCACCAGTATTGACTATGATCCCCGTGCAGAGATTTCTGTTGATTTTTTCCGGAAGGTGCAAAACAAGATCCATTACGCCGTACACGGCGAAACAGCCGCCGAAGTCATTTATCATCGCGCCGACGCGGAAAAGGAATTTATGGGGCTGAAAACTTTCCGCGGCGATCGACCGCATCTTGCAGACACGGAAATTGCCAAAAACTATCTTGACGAAAAAGAGTTGCGCGCCATGGGACAGATCGTTTCAGGGTATCTGGATTTTGCCGAACGGCAGGCCGAGCGGGAGATTCCGATGACCATGCAGGACTGGGCAGCGCATTTGGACGGAATTCTGACCGCCACAGGTGAAAAGCTACTGCTCGGTGCGGGCAGCGTTTCTCACGCGCAGGCAATCGAAAAAGCACACACCGAATACAAAAAATATCAGCAGCGTACCTTGAGCGCGGCGGAGCAGGATTATCTGGATGCGATCCGGCTGCTCGACAAACGTGCTGAACAGGACGGAGAAGTATAAATAAAACATTTTTCGTGCTTCCTCATCAGTGAAATTGAGATAGGAGAAAAAAGTTATGGCGAATAAACTTGAATTGACATGGTATGGGAAGGAACAGCCCATCGTCGTGGAACCGCGCCTTTTGATAGAAAATACAGCTTTGTCCAACTGCGCCAATGATCCGGACACGGAAAACATGTTGATCCATGGTGACAACCTATTGGCGCTAAAAGCGCTGGAAAGCAAGTTTGCCGGAAAGGTTAAGTGCATTTATATCGATCCGCCGTATAACACCGGTGAGGCTTTCGAATACTATGATGACAATCTTGAACATAGTATCTGGCTCGGATTAATGCATTCACGTCTCACACTTTTAAGGAATATTCTTTCTGACGATGGCTTTTTTTGCTGCCAAATAGATGATTCCGAAGGGCACTATTTGAAAACCATTCTTGATGAGATATTTGGGAGATCAAACTATTTGACAACGATATATGTTCGCGTCCGGTATCCCGAAAAGACCCTTAAACAAGACATGGCTTTTCACAAGGAAATTGAACAAGTTCATATTTATAGAAAAACACCTTTGGCTAAACCTATTATGGACACTGTAGATGACGGATATGATAAGTTCAAATACAGAATCGATGTTAAAAGTGAACCATCTAAGGTGATCGAACTTGGCGGCAAAAAATTGGAGGTTTATTCTAAAGATTCATATCAAATAATTGAAGAAAAAGGCTCGGAGTATGGTCTTAAGGAGATTTGGGCTTCGGGGACTATACTGGACGGAAATTCTTCAGGTAGATTCTTCCGCGATTATTTAACTGGAAGATATGAAGAAGATGGATATGGCGTTCTATATAAAGTCTATGGCATCGGTGATGATCGCTACGATTACCGTTTTTTTACCGGCCCTAATAGGGTTGGGGCGACAAAAGGTAAATACTATCAAGGCGTACCTGTAGATAAAATTGAAAGTGGCAAAATGACAAAAGAAGTGCCAATCAACGGATTTCTCGACTTGGCTGCCAATTTTGGAAATTGTCGTCAAGAAGGTGGATCAGAGTTTAGAGGCGGCAAAAAGCCTGAAATCCTTATAAAATACCTTTTATCCCATTTTTCTATGCCCGGTGATGTTGTGTTGGATAGTTTCCTCGGATCAGGAACAACAGCAGCAGTGGCACATAAGATGGGAAGAAAATACATAGGTGTCGAAATGGGGGATCACGCATATAGTTTGTGTCAACCTCGTCTAAACAGGGTGATTGATGGTGATAAAACCGGCATTTCAACCTCTGTGAACTGGCAAGGCGGCGGTGGATACCGCTTCTATGAGTTGGCTCCATCCCTCATTAACGAAGACCCATTTGGTGAATATGTGATCAACGCTGATTATGACGCGGATATGCTCGCTGCGGCTGTGGCTCTGCATGAAGGTTTCGCCTATCAGCCGGACAACGGCCTGTTTTGGAAACAGTCAGTGGGTAACGAGAATAGCTATCTGTTCGTAACCACACGACACCTGAACAGTCCGTTCCTTGACTCTATCCGAAATACCATGGAGGACGGCGAATATTTGATCATTGCTTGCTGCTCTTATGATACCGGTCTTGAAAAAGCGTATGATAATATTACAATCAAAAAGATTCCGCAGATGCTGCTGGATCGTTGCGAGTTCGGCAAAACGGATTATAATCTGAACATCGTTCATCCGCCGGTCTATGAAGATGAGGAGAAAACATGCGATGAGTAACTTTTTCCCGCAATACACCACAGATTACATCAGCGGTGTTATGTCGCTGCGCAAGCCGCAGACAAAATCTCTCAAAATTTTGGAAGAGATTCTAAGCAGCGTCTCGCTGCGCAAGGACATGAACCTGCGCGGCGCACTCGGTGCTGTTCATGCCCTGTATCCAACCTGTTCCGATTTTGAGCGGGAGTTTATGTCGCTGACCTTTGCGTTGGCAACCGGCGTTGGCAAAACGCGGCTGATGGGCGCGTTCATCGCGTATCTCTATACACAGCGCAATATCCGCAATTTCTTTGTTGTCGCTCCGAACACGACGATTTATGATAAATTAAAGCGTGATCTCTCGGATTCCGGCAGTCCGAAGTATGTGTTCCGCGGCCTTGGCTGCTTCAGCCGCGCTCCGCAGATCATCACAGATGATGATTATAAAACAAAACAGATTTCGCTTTTTGAATCCGATATCCGCATCTTCATTTACAATATCGACAAGTTCAATAAAGAAGGCGCCAACATGAAGAAGATCAACGAGATCATTGGCGACTCTTTCTATCAATATCTTTCTGCGCTGCCAGACTTGGTGTTGATCATGGACGAATCGCACCACTATCGAGCAGAACGCGGTGCAGCCGCTTTAAATGAGCTTCATCCTCTTTTGGGGCTTGAGCTGACGGCTACGCCGCTTGTTACAAAAGGCAGCAGACAGATTCCGTTCAAAAATGTTGTGTATGAGTATCCGCTTTCAAAAGCAATTGAAGACGGTTATACCCGGACGCCGTTTGCCGTTACCCGCTCTGACATCGACTTTTACAATTTCGGTGACGAGCAGCTCGACAAAATGATGCTTCTCGATGGCATTGCCTGCCATGAAAATACAAAGCGCAAACTGGAAGTCTATGCTGCCAATCACAACAAGCCAATCGTGAAACCTTTTATGCTTGTTGTCTGCAAAGACACCGATCACGCTACATGGGTAGAGAGTTTTATCCGTTCCGATCAATTCCGCAATGGTGCATATGCAAATAAGACGATCATTGTGCACTCCAAGCAGAAAGGCTCCGAGACTGAGGCAAATACGAGGTTGCTCCTTGGCGTTGAAGAACCGGAAAACCCAGTTGAAATCGTGATTCACGTCAATATGCTTAAGGAAGGCTGGGATGTGAATAATCTCTATACTATTGTGCCACTCCGCACGGCTGCATCAAAGATTCTGCGCGAGCAGATGGTTGGCCGTGGTCTGCGTCTGCCCTACGGAGAGCGCACCGGTGACCGTGATGTGGATGCCGTTATGCTTACAGCACACGATAAATTTCAGGATATTCTTGAGGAAGCCCAGCGCGGCGATTCAATCTTCAAGGCCGGCAATGTGATCAATGCCGCGGAACTCGTTCCTGTGCAGACAACCCAAGCACAGATGTCTTTCCATATGCCGCCGACTACGACGGAACAGAGAAATCAACCACTCCCCGAACTTCCGCAAACAGAAAAAACGAAGGCAATCATTGACAAAGCTGATGATCTGATCAAAAAAGCAGTTGTACACACGATTCAGTCAACGTCAACACATGCGGTCACACAACAGGATATAAAGCAAATCACAGCAGATGTTGCTGCTTTCATTTCTGAAGACCATGCCCTTGGAGAAGCTTTCTCAGAGAATAAAACAGCTTTGACTGCATGGATTGAGCAAAAAACGGAACAGACGCATCTTGCTGCAAAAGAAAAGTTTATTCCGATTCCTCGTGTCAGGATTACTGATTCCGGTGTGGAAGAATATGCTTTTGTTGATTTTGACCTTGATACGGCAGAATTCAACCATGTACCTATCCGTAACGAACTATTGATTCAAAATCTTGAAGACATGTCTGATCGTCAGCGCATACAGGGTGACGTGATTGATTTTGAAGGATATAATCCGAAAAAAGTCATTTTGAATGAGCTACGGAAAAAACCGGAGATTGATTATGAAAAATGCTCCGCACTTCTATTTAAGCTAATTACACAGCTTTGTGATCATTATGAATTTCAGCACGGGTCGAATGGTATGCTTAATATCGTTATGATGTTTAAACGTGATATAGCAAACAAGGTTTATCAGCAGATGATGCAGCACTTCTATTGCAAAAACGGTTCGCTGAAAGAAGAGGTTGTTGACACACGCGATTATAATCTTACTCCGTCCTACAATTATAAAGAAAAAGTAGGTTTGTATGAGCCGTTCACGGAAGACATCCACTCTGTGTTGTTTACAGGCATAAAGAAAGGCGTTTTCAGCGAAGCGAAGTTTGATAGTAAAGAAGGTGAGCTAACGCTTGCCCGCGTGCTTGAAAGCGATCCGGATGTGCTAAAATGGCTCCGACCCCATCCACAGGAATTTAATATCACGTATAACCACGGTCATATATATGAGCCGGATTTTGTTGTTGATACAGAAAAAACGATTTATCTTGTAGAAGTTAAGGGTGAAGACAAGCTCAAAGATTCAGATGTAATCGCAAAGAAAGAGCGTGGCATCCAATACTGTACGGTGGTTTCTGCCTGGGGAAAAGCTAACGGCTATAAAGAATGGCGGTATCTGTTTATCCCGTCAAAGCAGGTTATGCCTAGTTCTACTTTTTTACAGCTTGCTGAGCGGTTTAAAGAGTTGTAAATTTTGATAATTTTGGCTTTAGAATAACGAGATTTCTACTTTCACTGTTTGAATCAATATTTTTTAGTCTTCGATTGTATTAGAAAGAAGAGGAAGAAAAAGATATGTATGAGAAAGAACTCAGAAGAATACTTGATGCATCGCAAAACAATGCGCTTACATTCTTTGTTGGAGCTGGAGTTTCCGCTCTTTCAGGGGCACCGACATGGAAAGCTTTAATTGATGCAATTTGCGACGAGTTAGGTTGTGAAAAGAAAGGCAGTTATTCTTCAGAAGAATATCTTCAGATTCCTCAAATGTTCTACTATTCGCTTGGGGAGAACAAAACGGATTATTTTAAGTTTGTCAAAGAACAGTTGCCTGAAGCTGGATTACAATCAAATGAAATCCATCGTCAAATGCTTAATCTAAATCCAGTTTCTTTTATTACAACAAACTATGACACTTTACTTGAAGATACGGCAATACAGCATTGTCAGAGTTTTAAGGTTGTTTCTTCCGATGAAAAAGTCCCAACAATATTTGGTGATAGATTTATTCTGAAAGTACATGGAGATTTTGAAAATAATAATTTTGTTCTCAAAGAAGAAGACTATCTCAATTATAGTGAAGATTTTAAATTGATAGAAACACTTACCAAATCTATTTTTTCAACTAACACTGTCGTTTTTATAGGATATGGTCTTAATGACTATAATATAAAACTAATACTGAACTGGGCAAAAACGTTACTCAAGAATAATTTCCGGGAACCGATTTTTCTCTATACTGGTGATCAGCCACTAACAAATGAAGAGTTGCTTTATCATAAATCAAAAGGGCTTTCAGTAATTGAATGGCAAAAACTATCACCGTCTTCTGCCAATGACTATATAACCAGATACCAATTGTTCTTTGACGCATTGAACAGTCTATCTCAAACGTCTCTGGATGGGAAAAATGAAGATGCTGCTTTTGAAATGCTTTACAATCTGCTTCTTCCCTTGAATCGTATAAAAGCACTTCGCATTGAAGATGTTTCGCGGCGGCTCTCTCCTCACGTTATAATAAGAAACGATGGTTCTGTTAATCTTCCGAAAGATGAAAATCTGTTAATGAAAAAATTCTTGACTATTAATCAAATGTCAGAGGATCAACAGGGTAGTCTTAATAAAGAGACTTTAGAGAAGTATATGTGTATCCTTAATGTGTTTAAAAAAGCAAGGATACTAATGGTTAATGATAGACTACCATACAGATGCTTTATTAAGGAAGCGCCTTTTGCAGATGAAAACTGTCTATTATTTGATTATACGTCGATGAATGCGTTTTCGACAAAGGAATATACTTCTCTCGAAAAGAACTATACGAAAGCATTTTATCTTTCGAGGTTGAAACGATATGATGAAGCATTTTACCTTTTCTCAGAAGTTGCAAAACAAGCATTTGCCGAAAATAACTATTTGTTATACTACTTTGCAGAATCAAATTGTATTAGCTTAGGTAAAATAATCAAAAATGTCAACATGTGGTTTAGTTGTTATGACCTCTCAGAAATAGAGTCTTTGTCACTTAGCAATTCTGAAATTGAAAACTTGTTTTATCGCCTTCCTGTTGAGTTTCGAAATACCTATGATAGTTTGAAAAATATACATAATACTAATATGCTCTACAAGTATTCTTATGAATCTTTTGTTGATGGGCTAAAACTTCAAAATGCTATTGAATCAGAGTCTGTTGAATTTGGTTTGTCAAGTTGCGGTAAAGCAATTTGCAGAATCAATGATTATTTGCACTTTTTGCAGGGGAATGGCATTATTGCTGATATTTTCACAGAGTATAAGAATACCGTCAAATATCTTATGTCATTGTTGGTATACAAGTATTCGACTCAAAATAAAAAAGTAATACACAAACAAACATTTGCGTTTGAAAATGTGGATGAAATTTCTTTTGATGAAGTTGATTTCTATTGTTTTATTGATTGCTTTAATGACAAAGAGATAAAAAGCTGTTCAATAAGTACAATATTGAAACCATAAAATTTCAAAACATGGAGCGCATTGAAACAGCTGCAAACAACCTAATGGATTATTATGAATACGCAATTAAGGCATCAAAAAAAAGCATTGAGATATATGGGTTGCAAACGCAAATTAAGAATTGCATTACTTTACTAAGATATGTCAACATTTCACAAGCGTTGGTAAATAGAGCCTGTAGTTTTATACTGACACATGAATTTATGGAAATACTAATCGATGACAAAGTGCTTTTTCTTGATTATCAGCTAAATCGCAAAAATATGAAAAGTGAGATAACAGCAAAAAAAGTTGAGGATACTCTCATTTCTTATATTGATAAACATATTGTAGCATTAAACAAAGGCAAAGAATTCCACCTGACTTCTCGCAATTCCAATATAAACTATTGTAACCTGGTTCACTATCTTCCTTTGCCAAAGGAAGGATATGTTTCACGTCGGCTATCTATACGAGTATCACGTATTTTGAAAAACAAGCTTACTCAAATGTATCCTCACATTATTCAACATTACTCAGACTATGTTTCCGATTATCAGAGAAAAAGATTGATCACATGGGCAAATAAGCAACTTGAAGATGATTTTAGTTTTGACCTGTTTACTCTGCTGATTAAATTTAATGCTCGAATTGGTTCTAAAGTCAAAGCTCAACTTAAGACTTATCTTAGAAAGGAAATTGAAAAGGCAAAGGAAAGCAAAAGTAACAATGGAGTTTATGTTTACCCTGCCACTAACCCTTATAATGAATTAGTTCAGGTTAGTTACTGGTGTTTAAGAAGGATATTGCGAGCGAAAGACTATAAAGAGTTTCTTGGCAATAGCGATGAGTTTGATTTCTATTATGAATATTCAAGTTTTGATTTTAACAAATTTGATGTTTCTTGGCTACTGAATCTTTATCCACAGACATTTAACGAAATTTCTAAGAATAAAACTGTTAAGAATAAAATACGAATTGCCATTGTCAATGAATTGAAGAATGAAGAATTAGCGGAAAAAGATAAGAAAAATCTCCAAGATATCCTTATTAATTATTTTTGTTGACACTTATATATTTTGTTTTCCTTATGTGAGATTAGAATCGCATTTAAACCATAAACATAAGAAAACTGCACTATATCGCCATCGGAGCATTTTTTCGATTTTGACAATACATTAAAAAGACAATTTCTTGCCATGGGATTGTCTTTTTTCATTTCTCCCTTGACAAACGTAGAAAAATGATATATATTATGTCTAAACCGAATAAGTCATTCGATTTAGAGGAGGGCTGAATATGCGCTCAAAAAACCCCGAAAAGATGAACGACATCTTGAAATACATTACGGAATACATGATTGAAAACCACGAACAGCCGACGGTCGCAATCATTGCCTCAGAGTTTCACAACTCCACCAGTACGATCCATGGATATTTGAAAGAGATGGATGAAACGGGGATGCTGGCATATAAAGATGGACGGATTGAGCTGCCGATGGATAGTAAGATCGGATATGAAGAAAACACGGCGATTATATTGGATAACAACGCCTCCTGCGGGCCGGGCAACCCGGAGGAACAGAATATCCAGGCTTATATCAATCTGCCGGCGCGTCTTTTCCCTGAACGGAATCTCGTCGTTCTGACCGCAAAGGGCGACTCCATGGAAGATGCCGGCATCAGTGAAAACGATCTGCTTTTTGTGGACACTTCCGACCTGCCGAGGAAGGGAGACATTGTGGTTGCGCTGGACGATGAGGGCGAAACGCAGGTGAAGCGGCTGAGGGGCTATCGAAGCAAAGCACCAATTCTTGCTTATGAAAACCGGGAAAAATACCCGGACAAGCTGTGCGACAAGAAAATCGTAGCCATTCAGGGCGTCGTGCGGCATATTCTGAAGCATTGCTGAACGGATGTGTTCCGATGGAAAAAGCCTTTGATCATATTATTGCGGACTATGCCGGAAACAAAGTCATGGTTAACGGTGCGGAACACCTGGTTGGTGAATGCAGTGTGGCTCTGCTGAACTGTTTTAATGAGCCGGATGAACTGGAGGCTTTTGGTGATCTGTCAGATGATATTCTTGCTGATTCCGTGTATGTTGAATCATCCGAAACGACACAGGATCATATCGACGTTCTGTGCGAGGACATTCTTTCCCTTCTTCGGCTGGTAAAAGATTTTCATCCTTTTGTGCCCTTTGCGACAGAAGTGCAGTTGGAAGCAGTTTGGGAATCCTTATCCGGTGAGATTATTGTTTCGCTGCGCCGCTTGTATCACGAATGTGCCAAGATTGCCGAAGAAACCGGCAAAGCGGTTCAAACGATCTTGCAGAGAGTGCGTCCGGACCTGGATGCGGAGCGCATTCTCGGAATCGTTACAAATTCCAATCGGCAGATTGCAAACATGATTACCCTTTACGGAGAGTATGGTCGGGATCTTATGTTCGCGAAGAATGAAATAAACGTCTTGGCGGAGCGCTTTAGGCTGTTGAAAAAGCCGGACGCTACCCATCTGCTGCCGATCGCTTTTTATGCGCTCCCAAAGGTTGCAACGCCGACAAAGGTACAATTCGTTAAAGCGGAGTTTGAGGGCGACCTGGAGTTTAAGCTGGCGAACCGTTATTTTTTCAGTCGGTATCTTGATTTTATCTTCTATGATTTTTATCAGGGACTCGGGCTCGGGCACTATCCGAGAAGATGCGAGGTCTGCGGTAAGTATTTTCTGATGACGGACAGTCATCTGCAGCGTTATTGCAACGGACTTTCCGGAATCAAAAATCGCGCCGGAAAGGAGCTGACCTGCAGAGCCGTTGGAAAACAGCGTCGGCAAAAGGAGCTTGCCGAAAATGATCCGATCCTGAGAAAATACAAAACCGTTTGCAATGGCATCCGTAAGGATGTCAGCAGAGGAAAGATCACAGAGGAAACCGCCGAAGCCGCAAAGAGAGCTGCGAAAGACTGTAAAGAAAAAGCAAAGCATAACAACGACTACGCAAACGGCGCTTATTTTACCGACATGAATAAAAACAGGTTCTACGCAATGGTGACGCCTAAAGATACGCGCGTTGCATAGACCACAGGAGGATGGATCGTTGTACGAAGAAGAAATGGAAGAGTTTGAATATGATTATGACGGTGAACAGCCGGATGAATCGGATATATCTGACGAAGAGAAAGCGCCTGTGCCGGGGGTTGACCCTTACCGCATTTTTCGCAAACAATGCTCGCCGGAAAAAGCAGCCATCGAGGGCTGCAATTTGAATGAAACGATCCAGCGTCATTTTGAAACGTATCTTGCAGACGGAAGTGAGAACGCATGGAGTTGCTTTCTCTCGGCCAGTGAACCGCTGATTAATCGCGCTGTTTCGGCGTTTGAGGTGCAGTACCATATCAAGGGCTGTTTCGAGGATCTGAAGGGCGCGTTTTTACTCGGTCTCATGATGGCACTTCAACATTATGACGCTAAAAAGGAAAAGATGTTTTTTGATTACGCCAAGCAATATGCCAAAAATGAAATGCACCGATTTGTCCGCACCTGCTATTACGGTCACTCGATTCCATCGGACTATCAATATAGGGCTCTACGGAACGTGATGTATCTATATCATGAAAACAATGAGATGACCGATTATCGAGCGATCCAGTCGATTGCGAAGGAAATCAAAAGCACGCCTGACGATGTGCAGGAATATCTACAGGCTGGTTTTCAAAATGAGTGTTTTGTATCCTATGAAAACCCGTGTCCGGATTCCAAAGAGGAGGAGTCTTCCTGTGAGGTGCTGGTCGGCAGCGATACGCTGAACCCCGAAGCCGTCTATTTCCAGAGGTTGCGCACAAACGCCGTGCTGGATGCCTTTGATTCGCTGACCTACCGGGAAAGGGAAATGGTCGCCATGAAGTTGTCGTTCTGTCCCGATTGCCTGCATCCGCACATGATGAAAGGAAAAAATGGCACGTGCAGACCGAAACCGCCTCACGCTACATCCTATATCAGTATCGCGGAAGAGTTTGAACTGATTGACGGGGATTCGGCAAAACGAATCATTAAAGGGGCATTATGCAAAATGAAAAAACAAATAAAACATGCTCGATGGGTTTAATAAAAATATCTGATGATTCAACATCTGATAAAAATAGAAAACACCTTCCTTTTTGGGCATAGTTTTACTTGACTCATAGTTGACTGGAATGTGATATTTCACAAAGAACCCCCTATTTTTCATGGAATTATCGCCATTTTTTACTTGACTGGGTCTTGATTGTCTCTATTTAAAAATATCTTATTTGATTCTTACGACAGAAATTTTTATCCTTTTGCACATTCGCAAAAGGGAAATATGTGTTGTATGCTTAGGTAAAGGATGGTGATTTTTATGGCATTAAAATGTACAGTAGAAGATTTACGGGAAATTGAAATTGTCAAAAACCGCGCCGTGATCTACGCCCGCTACAGCTCGGAAAAGCAGAAGGAGGCCAGTATCGAGCAGCAGGTTAACGCTTGTATGGAATACATCACCCGCAAGGGCTACAGCCTGATTCGCGTGTATTCTGACAGTGCGAAATCTGCGTCGCACAACGTGGAGAAGCGCAGCGATTTCCTGAAGCTGATCGAGGACGCGGAATCCGGCGAGTTTGACGTTGTGGTATCTTATGCGTTGGACCGGATCAGCCGCGAAGAGCACGGCGGTTTTTACGGCTATGAAAACGCGCTGAATAGAAACGGGGTGCGTATCGAGTATGCGACGCAGGTCTTTGACGATGGCTACGGCGGCGAAATCTCCAAAGCCGTGCATGTGACCATGGCGTCGGAATATGTTGCCCAACTGCGCAAAAACGTGGTACGCGGTATGCGCGACAATGTGGAAAACGGCCGCTTTAACGGCGGGAGCAGTATTCCGATCGGAATCAAGATCGTTGGCGAAGGAAAGAAAAACAAACGCTATGCCGTTGATGAAGCGGTCTGCCCGTATATAAAGCAAGCCTTTGAAATGTATGTGTCCGGACAAACGACCGGAGACATTATGGAGTTTCTGAACGACAACGGTGTTCGGACCTCGCGCGGAAAAAAGGTCAGCCGCGACACCGTCAACCGTATGTTGGCAAATCCGATCTATATCGGCAGAAGAGTCAGCAAGTTCAACAACAAGGTGGAACACAAAGTTTATACCGTGGATGGCGTTTGCGAACCGATTATTTCCGAAGAGTTATGGGAACGGACACAGGTATCCCGCCAAAAACGGCTCAACAGAGGAATGACCGAAGCCAAAAGGAAAAAATACATCTTGCGCGGCAAACTGTTTTGCGGCTTGTGCGGAACAGAAATGGTTGCCGACTGCGGGCGAAGCTCAACCGGTGAGAAATATTATTATTACACTTGCGGACACCGCAAACAAGCAAGGGGCGGTGAGCGCTGCAGAAAGCAGCCTATTCCAAAGGAACTGCTGGAAAACTGCGTAATTGAGATTATCACCAATCGACTTTGGGATCAGGCGATGATCGACGAATATGCCTGCGCTGCAAGAGAAGCGGCAAAAAAACGGGAGGAAGATCCTCAGATTGTCAGACTTCGAGCAGAAATCAAGTCCCATGCCGAAAAGAAAAAGCGCGCCATGCAGTGTTATCTTGACACCGCTGACACGGAGTGGTATGATATGAGCAAGGATGAGGCGCGACTTCTCAAAGAATGTGAAGCCGAGCTTGCGACCAGAATCCGTCAGGATCATGCACCGAAGAACGCAGACGAGTTTCTTGCGGAGATCCGTCAGCTTCGAAGTGCGTGGGACGAAATGCTGAAGACTGATGCAGGCAGGGAACGGATCGTTCAGACCTATGTTGAGCGTATCGATATCTTTGATCCCGCGCCGGATGATCCCGGGAAATGCCGCTTGGATCTTTTGATTAGAACAGATACAGATGCGGAGGCCTCGGAGCATGTGCAGGCCGAAGTCGAATGTGCCGTTCGAGTATCTGAAAAAATGGGTCACCACAGCAGTCGGCTCAAAAGAGTCGGCTGCTTCATTTTTGATGATCTGCATCTGCTGCCCGAAACAGACCGCTATGTGATTAAACCGAAAGACGGTGCGGACTCCATCGGATTGGAGTTTCTGTCCAAAGAAGCACTGCTGCAACGGGATTTTTCCGACGGCAAAACACTGATCCAGCCTGCGGTCGATTTTGACTATGAGGTTTCGTTTTATTTTATCAACGACCGCTTCGAATATGCGATGTATGCGCCGGATAAAACCAAAAGATGGGAACTCAAAGCGTATTCCTGCAGCGATGTGGACATTGCGTTTGCCAGGCGCTTTATTCACTGGAATACCATGGAACGCGGCATTCAGCGCGTAGATGCCTGCCGCACGAAAGACGGCCGGCTGCTGCTGGTGGAGCTGGAGGATCTGAATCCGTATCTCTCTGTTCTGGAGGTCGATCCGCAGACCAGAGACCGGTTTATGAAGGATTTTGTTGCCGCTTTGGAGCAGGCCTGCCTGCCGGACAAAAACAGCCTGTAAACAGCATTCGCAAAGCATTTACTGAAACTGTCTGGGAAGACACCGAAAAGGGCGTCTTCTTTTTTTTACAGGAAAACGAAGATACATGGAAAAATATACAAAAACAGCCATTATTTTTAAGAAAAGAATCAGCAGGTTGTTTTTGAATATGTTATGGTACAATTGATGGGTAACAAATAAAAGAAGAAATTCAACTCAAATGTGATATGATGTTAATAACCACAAAAACACATATCAAGGGAGAGCT
>CADABX010000002.1 GCA_902786285.1 Oscillospiraceae bacterium
CGGCGAAACCCCGACCAAGACGGCCACGGCGCAGTATACCTACACGTTCAACAACACCTGGTCGCCGGAAATCGTTGCGGTCACCGAGGCTGCCACCTACACCGCGAAGTTCACACCGACTGTCAACCAGTACACTGTGACCTTCGTGGATGAAGACGGCGAAACCGTGCTGAAAGAAGCCAAGGCGTATGACTACGGCACCGCGGCGGCAGATATTGAACAGCCTGTCAACCCGACCAAGGCGCCGACCGCGCAGTACACCTACACGTTCAGCGGCTGGACGCCGGTGCTTGTGGAAGTGACGGAAAACGCTGTTTACAAAGCAACCTACAACAGCACCGTCAACCAGTATGCCGTCAGATTCTTTGACCTTGCCGGTCAGCAGATGGGCGAAACCCAGTTGGTCGAATACGGCAGCCCGGCAACAGCACCGGATCTGCCGACCAAGGATAACGATGCGGACGGCCATGATTATGTTGTTTCCTGGGCGCAGGCGTTTGATTTCATCACCGGCAGCCTGGATGTCTATGCAATTGCAACAGGTGTTCCGCATGTGCCGGGTGCAGCTGCTGAGGAAAACAGGGTCAACGCAACGTGCGAAGCAGCCGGCGGCTATGATACCGTGGTTCGCTGCACGGTCTGTAATCTCATCCTCAGTACACAGCATACGAATCTGCCTGCAACCGGTCACGCCTGGGGCGATGTTTCCTACACATGGGCCGAAGATAACAGCACGGTCACGGCAACCCGCACCTGCGGCAACGACGCCGGTCATGTGGAAACCGAAACGGTGAATACCACCAGCACACCGGTTACGCCGACCGTCTGCGGCGAACAGGGCGGCACAAAGTACACCGCGACCTTTGAAAACGAAGCGTTCCTGAAACAGGAAAAAACAATCCTTTTCGGCGACCCGCTTGGCCATGACTGGGATGCGTGGGAACTGAACGCCGTGCCCACCTGCACCGCAAAGGGCGAGGAAACACATGAATGCAAACGCTGCCACGAAACCGAGACCAGAGAAGTGCCTGCCCTTGGACACGACTGGTCCGACTGGAACGTTACCAAAGCAGCCACCTGCGAAGAAGCGGGCAGCAAGTATCGCACCTGCAGCCGCTGCGACGCAACCGAAACCCAGGAGATTCCGGCGCTCGGTCACACCCTCGTCTTTGTGGAAGGCACGCCTGCCACCTGCCAGCATGCCGGCACTATCAACTATTACAAGTGCTCCGTTTGCGGCAAGATGTTCAAGGATGCCGAAGCCACCATCGTTTTGCCGGATGAAGACTCGCTGGTCGACCCGATCCGCAAGCACGACTTCTCCGGTCAGATGCGCAACGACAACGACCGCGTTACGCACTCCTTCGCCTGCATCTACGGCTGTGGTCAGTTCAGCAACAAGCAAAACCACACCTTCGATCAGCAGGTTGTATCGCGCGAATATGAGCGCAATCCTGCCACCTGCACCGAACCGGCAACCTACTTCTACAGCTGCAAATGCGGCGAAAAGGGCTATTCAACGTTTGAAGTCGGCGAAGCGCTCGGACACGATATGAAGGACGTTGCAGCGGTTGCGGCAACCTGCACCACTGCCGGCAACACCGCCTACCGTGCCTGCACGCGCTGCCCGTACACCGAAAACTACACCTATCTGCCCGCCACCGGACACGGCACCTATGCACAGGATGCGTCGAAGTCCGGACAGACCGAAGACGGCTCGCTCAAGTGGACGGCATACAGCTGCCCGAACGGCTGCGGCGACTATTACATGACGCTGACGGTGACCGCGCTGGACGGCGACGGACATCCGATCTCCGGCGCAAGCGTGAAGATCACCAACAAGAGCGGCAGTGTCAACGTCAGCGGCAAAACAGAAGCCGACGGCACCTTCTCGCCGAACGTCACTGTGAAGCCGGGCGCCTATACCTTCACCGTGTCCAACGGCAAAAACACACAGACGGCAACGGTCACGCTGACCAACGGCAAAGCCTCCGGCACGATCGGCAGAGTCGGTCAGAGCAGCAGCTCCGGTTCGGGTTCGTCCTCCGGCTCGGGTTCCGGCTCGTCCGGTTCCTCCGGCGGCTATCGCTGCCCGATGTGCGACTGGAACGATTCCATGCACAATAAACCTGTGATCGGCGTGTTTGTCTCTGTCATCCATGCCATTCTGCACTTCTTCTTCCGTCTGTTCAACAGATAAGAACAGCACCCATGCAAACAAAACCGGCACCCCGCGGGGCGCCGGTTTTTTGGTGTCCGATCATTGACGCGGCGTGCCGCTTGTGCTATAATCAGAACGAAAGGTGGAAGATATATGAGCGTTATCAAAACTTTCTATGATACCATGCCGGACGGCAGAGAGGTCTATCAGTACAAGATCGAAAACAACAACGGCGTTTTTGTGGAACTGCTCACACGCGGCGCCACGCTGGCGTCGTTCGTCTGCCCCGACCGCGACGGCGTGCTGGGCGACATTCTGGTCGGCTTCGACACCCTGCAAGGCCATCTGGCAACCACAACCTACGCCGGCGAGATCATCGGCCAGTACGCGAACCGCATCTGCGACGGCAAATTCACGCTGGACGGCACGCAGTATCAGGTTACGCAAAACGAAAACGGCGTCACCTGCCTGCATGGCGGCGGCGAATACAACAGCGCCTTGTGGCAGGCGATCATCACGGACGACAACGCCGTGGAGTTTTCCTACCACAGCCCCGACGGTGCAGAAGGGTTCCCGGGCAATGTGGACATCACGGTGCTGTATGTGCTGAACGATCACAACGAGCTGGAGATTCATTACACCGCCACGACAGACAAGAAGACGATCGTCAACTTCACAAATCACGCCTATTTCAACCTCGGCACAATGGCCGGCGGCGACGTGCTCGACCACGAGCTGCAGCTGTTCTGCGACGCGTTTACGCCGACTGACGAACGGTCGATTCCGACGGGTGAGATCCGCCCGGTGGCGGGCACGGCGTTCGATTTCCGCACAGCCAAAAAGATCGGCCGCGATATCGGACTCGACGACGTGCAGCTCGTGCAGTGCCGTGGCTACGACCATAACTTTTGCGTCAGCGGCGAAAGCGGCAAGCTGCGTCCCGTGGCAAAAGTATCCGACGAAAAGAGCGGCCGCAAGCTGGAGGTCTTTTCCGATCTGCCGGGCGTGCAGCTGTATACCGGCAACTTCCTCGACGGTTCCGAGACCGGCAAAGGCGGCATCCCGCTGCAAAAGCACGCCGGCTTCTGTCTGGAAACCCAGTATTATCCCGACACGCCGAACCAGCCGGATTTCCCGTCCTGTGTGCTGGAACCGGGCAAAACCTTCAAGAGCCTGACAATTTTCAAGGTATAAAAAGAACCGTCTGTGCCTTCGCGGTACAGACGGCTTGCTTTTTGTCTTTACTGTTTAGGTTTTACGAACGCCGCAAGTCCGCCTTGCGACGTTTCTTTATATCGCGCGGAGATATCCTTGCCCGTGCGGTACATCGTTGCGACCACCGTATCAAACGAGACGCGCCGCGTGTTGGACAAAAAGTTTGCCAGTGACAGCGCGTTGATGGCGCGCATGGCAGCCACGGCGTTGCGCTCGATACACGGGATCTGCACCAGCCCGCAGACCGGGTCGCACGTCAGACCGAGCATGTGCTCCATTGCGACCTCGGCGGCATATTCGATCTGGCCGAGGCCCATGCCGAACAGCTCACACAGCGCGGCCGCCGCCATGGAGCACGCGGTGCCGATCTCCGCCTGACAGCCGCATTCTGCGCCGGAGATGGACGCGTTGGTCTTAACAAGATTGCCGATCAGACCGCCGACCGCCAGCGCACGGTAGATATCGTCGTCGGAAAACCGGCGCTTGTCCTGCATATATTTGAGCACAGACGGCAACACGGCACACGAGCCGCAGGTCGGCGCAGTGACAACGATGCCGCCGCCGGCATTCTGTTCGCTGGCCGCAAACGCGTAGGCGCACACGAGCCGGTTTTCTTTGGTGATCTCGCTTTCGTCAATATGGCTTTGCTGATACAAAAGCTGTGCCTTGCGCTCTACACCCAATCCGCCGTCCAATACGCCGTTGGTGGTCAGTCCGTCTAAAATCGACTGCTTCATCGCACGCCAGATATCGTGCAGATAGGCGCGGAATCCATCGCCCTCCATTTCGAATACATAATCACTCAGCCGGATATTGCGCGACGCGCAAAGGGCTGAAATCCGGGCGAAAGACTGTTCGGTGTAGATCTGCGGCTTGTCAAACTGCGGTTTGCCGACCACGCGGATTTCGCCGCCGCCGACAGAAAGGATCCGTGCATAGCCGATTTGTCGGCCGTTTTGGATCGCATAGAAATCCATCGTGTTTTCGTGTTCGAGCGGCTTGTCCGGCAGCCCGGCGAACCGCACCTCGGTTTCGGCTGGGGAGAGTTCATCTTTGATCGCAACGTCGGTTTTGTGCCCTTTGCCGGTGGCGGACAGCGAGCCGAACAGATCGACCCGAAACGCGTCGGCGCCCGGGTACAGGCTTTTGAAAAGCTGTGCGGCTTTGGCCGGTCCCATGGTGTGGGAGGACGACGGGCCGCGTCCGATTTTGTAGAGTTCACGCAGAGATTCCATCAGTTTTGCCTTTCCACCATTTTGTATTCATCGTATAGCTTGAAGAAGCCGCAGTCCGCGTTGGAGCCGCGCATATACTGCTCCATTTCGTCTTCATCCAGCGAGACGTCGCAGTAGTACATTTCCTCTTCGTCGTCATACAGATAGTGTGCACAGAATTCGCAGTTGTTTGCCATAGTATACCCTCACGCGCCAAACTGTTTGGCAAAGGCCTCCACCTTTTCGCGGAAGACCGGACTGTTTTCTTTCACATCCTGCACATATTCGTGCATATCCAACATACCGCGCCTCGCTTCGATCAGCGCCGCGGCAATGGACGAGCAGTGGTCGCTGACACGCTCGATATAGGAGACCGTTTCACGACCTGCCGTTCCTGCGGTCAGACTCAGCGTGCCGTTGCGCATGCCTTCGGTCAGCGACTGTTTGAAGCGGTCGGACAGTTGATCGATGACCTGTTCTAACGGCTCCACATCAGACGCGATGGCGCTGTCTTCGTTGCAAAAGGCGTCCGTCGTCATCTGTACCACGGCCTTTGCCGCGCGCAGGAGCGCGTCGATATGCGCTTTCACAGGCGCGCCTTTTTCTGTGTTCAGCAGGGATGCGCAGTCTTTGACATGGACCGCATGGTCGCTCACCCGTTCGAAGTTTGCCGTCATCTGCTGCAAAAGACCGAGCAGCCCGCTGTCCTTTTGCGAAAGCGGCAGGGCGCTGAGCTTGAGCAGATAGGTATCGATTTCGTCCTCAAACAGGTCGAGGGCCTGTTCGGTTTGTTCAATGCGGTCTGCGGCGTCGCGGTCAAAGGCGCCGAACTGATCGATTGCCAGCGAGAAGGCAACTTCAGTGTCACGTGCCATGCGCTGTGCGGCATTTTTGGCCTGCACAAGCGCCAGCGACGGGTTGACGAACAAACGGGTATCGAGCGCGGTCGTCGGCTCTGTCTGGGCTTCGGGACCGTCCTTGACCAAAAGGCAAACCAGCTTTTCCAGCAGGCCCGACAGCGGCAGCATCAGCGCCGCCGTGGTCAGCATAAAGCCCGTGTGCAGCAGCGCGATCCAGACGGCGGAAATGCTTTGATCCGCGGCGGCAGGCACAAACAGACGGAACACGTACCATAAAACAAGGTTGAGCACGGCGCCGATGATATTGAACAGCAAATGGGAGAGCGCAGTCCGTTTGGCGTTTTTACCCGCGCCGATACACGACAGCAGCGCCGTGACGCAGGTGCCGATATGCTGGCCGAGAATGATCGGTACCGCCGCCGCAAAGGTCAGATGTCCCGTCAGCGACAGCGCCTGCAAAATGCCGAGGCCGGCGGCGGACGACTGCAGCAGCGCCGTCAGCGCAAGACCGGCAAGCAGACCCAGAAGCGGGTTTTCGAGTGCCAGAAAGATCTGCCGGACCTGCTCCATCCCACCGAGCGGCGACAGCGCGTCCGCGGCAAAGATCATGCCGTACATCAGCACGGAAAACGACAAAAGAATCGTGCCGATATCCTTTTTGCGCTGGTCGCGCACAAACAGCAGCAACACCACGCCGACGAGCGCCAGCACCGGCACGAAGGAGGTCGGCTTTAAAAACTGCAAAAAGATAAGGTCGCTCTGCACGCCTGTCAAGCTCAGCAGCCACACGGTGGCTGTGGTGCCCACGTTGGCGCCGATCACAAGCGGAATTGCCTGCGAAAGCGTCAGCACAGCGCCGTTGACCAGACCCACGACCATCACCGTCATGGCGGACGAGGACTGGACCACGGCGGTCAGCAGCGCGCCGAACACGCAGGCACGCAGCTTGTTGTTGGTAAACTTGGAAAGCAGACCGCTCAACACACCGCCGGCCTTTTTTTCCAGCATATCGCTCATCAGCCGCATGCCGAACAGCAGCATGGCAACGCCGCCGAAGAACTGCAGCACATCAAAAATCGTCATAGTATCCCTCCAATGGGTATCGGTACTTCCTATGATAACAGTTTTTTCCGTTTGCGTCAAGGCGATTCTCGTTTCTTGTGCAGGAATTGCATTTGCCGCCGCACACAAAAAAACTGCCGCACCGGTTGGCGCGACAGTTTGTATTGCAGATGCGGTTACGCAGCAGCGACCTCTTCGTTTTCGTCCTTTTTGCGGGAAAGGATGAGGTTCGTGATGATACCGAGGATCAGCGCGGCGGCGATCTCGGTGATGGTGACCTGGCCGATCTTGAGGGTCATGCCGCCGATACCTGCGATCAGGATGACGGAGACGACGAACAGGTTCTTGTTCTGGCCGAGGTCGACCTTCTGCAGCATCTTGAGACCGCTGACGGCGATGAAGCCGTAAAGCGTGATGCACACGCCGCCCATGACGCAGGAGGGGATCGTTGCAAGGAAGGTCACGAACGGGCCGAAGAAGGAAACGATGATGGCAAGGATCGCAGTGGCAAAGATCGTAACGACCGAAGCATTGCCGGTGATGGCCACGCAGCCGACGGATTCGCCGTAGGTGGTGTTCGGGCAGCCGCCGAAGATCGCACCGACCATGGAACCGACGCCGTCACCGAGCAGTGTGCGGTGCAGACCCGGTTCTTCCAGCAGGTCGTGGTTGATGATGGAGGACAGGTTCTTGTGGTCGGCGATATGCTCCGCAAAGACCACGAACGCAACCGGAATGTAGGCCACGGCGATGGTGGCGATATATTTGCCGTCGATGGCAGACAGGCCCTTGGCAGCCTGCAGGAAGGTGAAGTCGGGGACCCACTGCATATTCTGGAAGAGGGAGAAATCAACGATCATCAGATTTTCGTTGCCGGTCTTCATGCCGATCAGCGTGAAGCAGGCGGCAACCGCGTAGCCGGCGACGATACCGATGATGAACGGAATCAGACGCGCCATTTTCTTGCCGAAAACGGAGCAGATCATAATGACGAACAGCGTGACGAGCGCGCAGACGAAACCGACCCAGCCGTGGGCGCCCATGACAAACGCGGAGCCGTCGTTTTCCGCAAAGTGCAGCGCATCGCCAACCGCGTTGCCCGCAAGCGACAGACCGATGATGGCGACCGTGGGGCCGATGACAACCGCCGGCATCAGCTTGTTGATCCATGCGACGCCTGCCAATTTCACGATGAGGGCGATCACAACGTAGACAAGACCGGCAAAGATCGCACCGATGATGATGCCTGCATAGCCCGCTTCCGTGGACACAGCGCCGGCAAACGCGGCAAACATGGAGCCGAGGAAGGCGAAGGACGAGCCGAGGAACACCGGGCTGCGGAACTTTGTGAAGAGCAGGTAAACGATGGTGCCGACGCCTGCGCCAAACAGCGCCGCCGACTGGCTCATGCCGTTGCCGACAATGGCGGGCACGGCGATGGTGGCCGCAAGGATGGCAAGCAACTGCTGGAACGCGAAAACGATCAGCTGGCCGAATTTGGGTTTGTCTTTGATTCCGTAGACAAGATTCATGATTTGGTACCTCCTGAGTTTTTTACTTTATCTATGAGCGCCGCAGCGCATCAAGACCTTATTGCTTTTCAATCGTGACGCAGGCCGTCTCTTCAAACGGCGGAATCTGCACATGAATGCGCTCCTCACGCGAGGTGGGGATGTTTTTGCCCACATAGTCCGCGCGGATCGGCAGCTCGCGGTGGCCGCGGTCCACAAGCACGGCAAGCTGGATCTTGGCCGGTCGACCGTGGGCAAGGATCGCGTCGATCGCCGCGCGCACCGTGCGCCCCGTATACAGCACGTCGTCCACGATGATCACAATCTGGTTTTTGACGTCGAAGGGAAGCTGCACTTCGTTGAGCGTGGCGTCCGATTCAATGTCGTCGCGGTAGCGGGTGATGTCGAGTGTGCCGGTTTTGACCGCCGCGCCGAGCTTTTCCAAATTTTGGGCAATGATCTGCGAAAGCTGTTCGCCGCGCCGTTTGATCCCGACGATACAAAGATCCTGCGTCGACTCGTTGCGTTCAATGATCTCGTGGGCAATGCGCATCAGCGCACGGTCCATCCCGATGGCGTCCATAACAACCGAATACAACCGCATTCCCTCCTTTCGGGCAAGAAAAAAATCCTGCCGCAAACCGGCAAGACTGCAGGGCGCAGGGGTATCCTGCGAAACGATGGTTCTTGTCGGTCTCTCCGTACCGCCTTTAAAGAAGTTGTTATCTGTATTATACGATAGGGAACGCAAAAAGTAAAGCCTTTTGCGCCAAAAAAAACGATTTGTGAAAAATGTCAAAAAGCCCAAAACGCGCCGTCGGTTTTTTGTTGTGCAGGTAAAAAGAAAACCCCCAGCGATTGCCGGGAGCCCCATGTCGATATATCGCAGAATCAGCCTTTTGCGGTGTCCTCATCCTTTTTGAAAAAAGAAATGAGCTTCAAAAGGAAATCCAAGATGATCTGAATATAGCTCAAGCCTTTATCCATAGCGGCGCTACCTCCTTCGAAATCAGTCGGGTCTATCTATGCCTTAACATTAGAATACCATTCACAAAGAGATTATAATCGATTTTTTTCAGTTTGTCAATAAAATATTCAAAAAATGTTAAAAAATTCGCTTGTCCACAAAAAAAGCTGCGACGCAATCAGCATCACAGCTTTATTTTTACAAATCAACTTAAAACCATCCTTAAAAGAGCCGCCCGTTATTCTTTAACGGTTTCCGGCGTCGCCGGCTCCTGTGTGCGTTCAAACAAAATGTTGTCGGTCGGTGAGCAGATATCGATCGCACGCGACAAAACATTCATGTGCACGGTCTGATGCTGGCCGCCGTATTCGCCGTCAAGCGTCCAGGCGATCGGCTGGTCAATCGTGATTTTGACCTGGCTTGTTTTGAACAGGATGATGCGTTTGCCGTCATATTCCTTTTTGCGGATCTTGTTGAGCAGCGAGGGCGCTTCCACAACTCGGGCCTTGCGTACCAGCAGCACTTCGAAAAAGCCGTCGTTGAGCTTGACCTCCCGCTTGTTCAGCCGGAAAATGCCGGAAATGGAGGTGGAGTTGGAGATCGAGCCGAACGAGAAATCGCCCTCCAAATCGCCGCCGTCATATTCGATCTTCATATGGGTGGAGCTGATGTTTTTCCATTCCTTGAAAAAGCCGTTAAGAATATAGGCAAAATGGCCGAACATGTTTTTCATCCACTGCTTTGTGGCGTAGGACGAACGGGTAAATGCGCCGAACGCCGCAACATAGGAATAATAGCGGTTGTTAAACAGTCCGATATCGTAGCTGTTGGTATGTCCGTTTTTGATCAGATCCGTTGCTTCCTTCACATCGCGCGGAATGCCGAGTGTGGATGCAAGGTCGTTGGTGGAACCGGTCGGGATATAACCGATCGGGATCCGGCGGGGCAGATCCATGACGCCGTTGATCGTTTCGTTGAGCGTACCGTCGCCGCCGCAGCAGATAACCAGATCCTTGTCTGCGGCAAAGTCTTTCACAAGCTGCGTGGCGTCGCCGCGGCCTTTGGTGTTATGGATTTCAAATGTGTATGCGTCCGACGGGAAATGATTGACAATATCCAGCGCGCTGACCCGGGTGCTTGTGCGGCCGGCGCAGGGATTGACGATCAGAAGGACTTGTTTTTTTGCTTGTTCCATAGGCAAAACCTCTCGCTTAAGGAATCAATTTCCGATTTGCTCTATTGTACGACAAACGGCCGCGTTTGTCAATCGCTTTTTTGGCAAACCGTGTCAACGCTGTTTGCGGGGCGGGCGATCCACATGCGTTCGAAAGGCACACCCGCCAGCTTTTCAAGCATCCGTTTTTCTTCGTCACTGACCGCAGCGGCGCCGGTTTCGTGCTTTTGCCGGATCTTTTCCTTTACCAATGCGTGCTTTTCCCGCGTCAGATCATAGCGCAGAATCGCCAGCAGCGCAAGCGTCAGAAAACAGATCGGGATCAATGTGAAGCACAGACTCACGCCGAACACGGCACGCGGCGTCTGTTCGGCAGCGGTTTTCGCGGTGTCAAATCCGAATACGCCCAAGAGCTTTCCGATGCCGAACGCGGCAAAGCCGGAGACAAATTTTTTGATAAAGGTGGAAAACGTGGCAATGACGCCTTCGCGCCGCTCGCCGGTGATCATCTCGTCCACGTCTGTCACGTCGGGAAAGATGTTGCTTTGCACGCTTGCCATGCCGGCAAGGCCCACGCCGTAAAGAAACTCCACGGCAAAGATCATCACGCGGCCGGTGGTGCCGCGGCCAAACCACGCGACCAGCAGCGCACCGATGGCGACGGGCACGAACACCTTGGCCGGAAGCTGCTTGCTTTTGCGGATGGAAAAGAAGTACGCCGGGAAAAATCCGAGCGCTTCGCCGATGCCGGAAACAAGGATCAGCATGGAGTAGCTGCTCTCCTGATGCAGCACGGTTTTGAGATAATAATAGAAGCACTGCGACACAAACGCCGAGGAAAACAGCGTGAAAAAGCCGAACAGGAAATAGCGGCGGAACACGCGGTTTTGCAGCACCTTTTTGTATTGCCCGACAAAGGCGCGACAGTCGAGCGGTTCGTGGCGCTGTCCGAGCGACGACGGCTCCGATGTACCTTTGTAGGTGAAGATCAGCGGCAGACTCGTCCAAAGGCACAGCACGGCGCCCATCACGGCAAACCGCGTGCGGTGGACCGGGGAGAAGGTCGGCGTGGTAACAAGTCCGTTGATCCCGCCGAGCACCACAGCCGCCACAAAGTAGGACGTATAGCTCGCCACGGCGTCCATGACGGTCTTGACCGCGTTGAACTGCGTGCGCAGATTGTACCCCGGCGCCAGCTCCGGCAGCATCGCCGTGTGCGGCACGCTGATGAAGGTGGAAACGGTCTTGTAAAACATATACGCGAACACATACCACCACATCGTGCGGCTGCTGTTGCCGGCGGCGGAAATGCCGAACGAATACCACATCATGAAATAGGCGATCACGGCGAACGGAATGCCCCATTTGAGATATGGGCGGTGCCGGCCGTCTTTGTGGCGTGTGCGGTCGGTGATGATGCCCATCAGCGGATCGGTGACGGCGTCGATGACGCAGGAAAACAGCGCCACGGTGCCGTACTGCGACGTGGACAGCCCTTCCACGTCCGTCAGAAAAGGCAAAAGATAACTGCCGAGCACATACGGTCCGCCGCCGGTAAAGAAGATGGCGGAATTATAGGCGATCATCGGCCGCAGCTTTGTGCCCGGTTCCACACCGATCAACTGCAGCAGTTTGTTTCCGAACGCCTGCATACGTGAGGAATTCTGCATACGATCCCTTCTTTCGCGCTGTTACGGCAGCAGATAGCCGACGATGAACAGCTTTTTGCTGGTGACAAGCCCGCGCACGTCGTGCGGCACAGGCACGGTTTTGCTGTTGAACTTGTTGTATTCCACGATCTGCCGCTTTTCGTTGTCCCATTGCACCATCACCGTGTGCAGCGACCCGAACACGCGCCGCCGGTTCCAGAACGACAGCACGCCGCAGCGGTGCTCTTTTAATGCGTTGAAAAAGGCGTTGTAGTCATACGTCTTTTCGAACGCGATGCCGTGGTTTTTGAAATAGCGGTCGAGCAGCAAAGGATTGGAGCCGAAAAAGCCGCACGCGACCGACGACTTCGGATACATCTCCAGACAGATGTCCGCCAGCGCTTCGTGTTTGCCGAGCGCGTGGGCGGCGTTGTACAGCGCGATCATTTCGCAGCCGTTCCACGCCATATGGTAAAAGCCGTATTTCATTTTTGCAACCTCGCCCGCGCCCTGTCCGTTGATCAAGCCGTCGCCCGGGTCAAACTGCAGATTATGTTTGTAGTTTCGTTTTTCCAGCATCGCGCACACTCCCTTGAAAGATTCCGGTTTTATTATAAAGGTACAGCGGTTTTCCGTCAACCGTGTGCAGCCGGATTTCAAACTTTTTAAAATTTGGATTCGTTAATTTAAACAAATTAATACATATTCATTTATATATTTTGACAAAAAGGTAGAAAACAATCTTTTTGCTTCAAAACCCTTGCTTTTTTGCAAAAACGGGTGTACTATATACACGCAGTCAGGTGAGTAACAACTCACCGGCCGCCTGAATTTGACAGTTTCTCATAATGTTTTCTTCGTATTTTCTCCTAATGAAAACCATCCGGCTTTTGCCGGGTGGTTTTCATTTTTACGGGTTGGTTGCATTTTGGATGTGTATGCGCTATAATAAGCCCGGAAAAACAAACGCAAAACGAAGGGGTGAGTTGGATATGCGGCGAAAAGCGTGGCTGTGTGCGCTTCTGGTTTTGACTTTGCTGTGCCTGTCCGGGTGCAAAGCGCAGCAGACGCCGGCGCTGACGGTGGACGGCGTGCCGGTTTCCGGAGGCGTCTATCAATACTACCTGCACGACGCGCTGCGGCATCCGGCACAGTATGCGATTACGGAAGGCGACGAACCCGCGGCGGCCGGACAGGCCGAAACGCGCTGCCGGCAGTTGGTGGCGCTGGACGCCTATCTCAAGGAAAACAAAATCACCGTGCGCGCCGATCTCAAGCGCGACGCCGTGTCGCAGGCGGAAGGGCAGTGGGCGCTGTTTGGGGCGCACTACCGCGAGCTGGGCATGACCAAGCCGGACCTGACACGCATTCTGATGTTTGACGCGCAAAAGAAGCAGTTGGTGCAAACGCTGTTCGGTACCGGCGGCAAGCACGAGGTGGCGCTGCAAACGCTGAAGGAAAGCTTTTCCAAGCTCTATGTCGGCTTCAAGGCGTTTGAAGGCGCTCTGACAAAGCAAAACGAACAGGGCGAAACAGTGGAGCTGAGCAAAGCGGAGCAAAAGGCGCTGAAGGAATCCTTCCGCCAGATGGCCAACCGCGCCAACAGCGGCACCGATCTTGACGCGCTGTTTGCGGAATACAGTGAAACACAGGGCCTCGTGGTGGTCAGCCCGCTTTCGGTCAGCATCATGAAAGACGGCGACCCGATGTATGACGCCGATTTCTTTTCGCAGGTCAGCGCGCTGAAACCCGGCGAAACGGGCGTGATCGAATCGACCGGCAGTTTGTATCTGCTGCAGCGTGTGGACATCACGGCGAGCGACGACGATGCGTTTGAAGCCTACCGCGACGAGGTGCTCTATCGCGAAAAGATGGCGGATGTGGAACAGCGTGTGGCAAAGCTCGGCGAAAAAGCTGTGGCGGAAAGCGAAAACTGAGAACAGAAAGAAACGGCAGGGTTCAGCACCCTGCCGTTTTGCTATCCTGTCATTTAAATCGCCTTGAGCAGCGCCGGCAGCTTCATGATCGCCGACGGGATGCCCTTGAGCAGCTTGCCAAGACCCTTGGCGGACGATTTGTCGTCGTTCAGAATCTCCAACAGACCCTGTGCCATCTCTTCCGAGAACACGCCCATCGACATGGCGATGAAGTTGCGGATCGGAATCTGCAGCGCCATGGCGGCGATCATTTTGCCGTCGCCGTTTTCGGCGGAGCCGAACTTGCTCATCGCGCCCGAGATCAGCTTGCAGATGCGGCCGCCCCATTTGGTGTCGATCGCGTCGTTCAGACAGCAGTAGATATCAATCGGCTTGCCGGGGTCGCGCTTGTCCGCCGGCAGCTCGCCGTAGATCGCGGCGAAGTCGTCGCGCGAAATATTTGCCACGTCGTCGTAATACGCGGGCGCCACGGCGCGGTAGTCGGGGATCTCCACAGCTTCGGCCTTCACAGTCAGCGTCGCCTGCAGCTTGATATCCCGTGAGGATGCGCCGACGAGAATGTCAAACTTGCCGCTTTCCACGCACCAGTCGTTGGTGTTGACGTTGAAGAACGCAAAGGCGCGTTTGTCGAGTGTGATGGAGACTTCTTTTGTTTCACCCGGCTCGAGCCAGACCTTTTGGAAGCCCTTGAGCTCCTGCACCGGACGGAAGATGGTGCTCTCCTTGTCGGCAACATAGAGCTGGGCGATTTCCGCACCGGCAACTGCACCGGTGTTTTTGACGTTGAACGTCGCGGTCACGGTGCTCGTGTCCTGCATCGTCTTTTTGCTGAGCTTCAGATCGCTGTATTCGAACGTGGTGTAGGACAAGCCGAAGCCGAACGGGAACAGCACGTCTTTCTTTGCGGCGTCGTAATAGCGGTAGCCGAGATAGACCGACTCTCTGTGTTCGCTCGAGACCGGGCCGCCGGGATAGTTGCCGAAGGTCGGGTTGTCGGCGTGGGCGATCGGGTAGGTTTCGGTTGTTTTGCCGCTCGGGTTGACTTCGCCCAGCAAAATGCGCGCCACAGCCGCGCCGCCAGCTTCGCCGCCGAGACCGGCGTTGAGCAGACCTTTGACCTCGTTTATCCACGGCATTTCAACCACGCTGCCGCCGGAGAGGACGACCACGGTGTTCGGATTGGCCTTTGCCACTTCGAGGATCAGGTTGTTGTGGCAATACGGCATACGGATGTCCACACGGTCATAGCCTTCGCCTTCGAACTCTTCGGTCAGACCGGCAAAGACCACGGCAACATCCGCTTCCTTCGCCTGCCGTACCGCTTCGGCGACCAGCGCGTCGTCCACCACGTCCTTTTTCTTGTCATAGCCCTTGGCATAGGTAAAGTTGAGGCCGCGTTTGCCGAGCTCCCAGTAGGCGTTGTCGATCCGGAACGGATTGACAACGGACGAGCCTGCGCCCTGATAGCGCGGGAACTTTGCCATTTCGCCGATGATCGCGACCTTTGCGCCCTTTTTAAGCGGCAGGATGTTGTCGTCGTTTTTGAGCAGCTGCATCGATTGCTCCGCCACCTCCTGCGCCAATGCGTGGTGGGCGGGCTGGTCAAAGTCGTGCACCAGCTCGAGCTGCGGCTTGCTTTTTTCGATAAGGGCGATCACGTTGTCGACCGCCGCGTCCAGCACATCCATCGGCAGCTCGCCGCTTTCCACAGCCGCGAGAATCTTCTTTTCATTATAACTGCCGCTCGACGGCATTTCGAGATCCGTGCCGGCTTTGAGACCCGGCACACGGTCCACAGACGCACCCCAGTCGGTGATAAACAGACCGTCAAAGCCCCATTCTTTTCGGGCAATCTCCTGCTGCAGATGCACCTGCTCGGAGCCGTAAACGCCGTTGACCTTGTTGTAGCAGTTCATAATCGTCCAGGGCTTGCCCTCCTTGACGGCGATCTCAAACGCGGTCAGATACAATTCGCGCAGCGCGCGTTCGTCCACCACTTCGTCAATGACCATGCGGAATGCTTCCTGGCTGTTGCAGGCAAAGTGCTTGAGCGACGCGCCCACGCCCATGCTCTGGATGCCTTTGATCCACGCGGCGGCACATTTGCCGGACAGCAGCGGATCTTCCGAAAAATATTCAAAGTTTCTGCCGCAGGTCGGTGCACGCTTGATATTGGTGCCCGGACCGAGCAGCACGGACACGCGTTCCTTGAGGCATTCTTCGCCCAGCGCCTTGCCCTCGCGTTCGATCAGCGCCGGATCCCACGAACAACTGAGCGTTGCGGAGTTGGGAAACGCCGTGGCCGGATAGGAGTTGCCGAGACCCACGCCGTCGCCGTTGGGGTTTTGCTTGCGCAGCCCGTTTGGGCCGTCGGTGACCATGATCTGCGGCAAACCGAGCGTTTCGTCGCTTTCGAGATGCCAGTAGTCATAGCCGGAAACGAACTTTGCTTTTTGTTCGAGCGTCATTTTTCCAACGATTTCGGGATACTTCATATCGATTCTCCTTTTGTGCGGCTGATTTGCCGTTACTTTTCATGTTCCATTGTAGCCGTATAAAGGAGAAAGTTATATAAGAAAACCGCTGTTTTTGTTAAATTTCCGTTGTATTTCTCAAAAAAATGTGTTATCCTTGCATCGGGTGATCAAAATGACTCAACAAAGCGCAAACGCCATCTCCGTGCTGGAACAGAGCAATCTGTTTTTTCAGCGCGAAAGCGGCCGGACCCATACGCCCTATGAGACCGAGCGGCTGTTTTACAGCTGTATCACAGCCGGAAATGTTGCACAGGTGCAATTCTTGATGCAAAGTCTGCTGCAGCAGACCGTTGTGGCGGGCAAGCTGTCCAACGACCCGGTCCGCCAGATGCAGTACTGGGCCATCTGCTGCATCACGCTCGCCACGCGCTGCGCGATCCAGGGCGGACTGGATGAGACGACGGCCTACAATCTTTCGGATGAAAGTATTCTGCAGATCGACCGTATGCGCGACCCGCAGGAGATACTGGGCTTTTTGCAAACGCTGTGCGTCCGGTTTACCTCTATGGTACGCGACAGCCGGGCAAAGCAAAACGCGCCCGCCGCCGTGCGCAAATGCCTGCATCTGATTGAGACCGATCTGCACGGCAAACTGACTGCCGCCTCGCTGGCAAAGCGCTGTGCGCTGTCGCCGGATTATCTGTGCGTGCTGTTCAAAAAGCATGTCGGCATGCCGCTGAGCGCCTATATCCGCAGTCGCAGGCTGTATGCCGCGCGCGATCTGCTTTTGACCGACAAGCCGATCTCCGAGATCGCGTATGATTTGGGATTTTGCTCGGAAAGCTATTTTATCAGTTGCTTCAAACGCCAGTTTGGCCAAACGCCGCGCCGCGCCCGCGAACAGCGCGACCTTTTGTTTCCGGATGGCCGTCTTGACTTTCCGGGGGAATCGTGATACAATCCGTGTAACCTGAAAGAAAGAGGAACCGCTATGACGCTGAACGCCAGGTTTTTCCGGTTGCTGACAGAAAACGAACTCTTTTCCGGCGTGAGCCCGGAGCTGCTGCGCACCGTCTTTACGGAATCGCAGGTTTCTTTCGTCCGTTTTGTACGCGAAGAAACGCTTGCTTGTGCAATCGACGGCATACCCGCGCTCGGACTTTTGCTGCGCGGTGAAGTGCTGGTGCAAAGCGAAAACGGCGAAGTGCCGCTGCAAACGCTGCAGCCGGGCGATCTGTTCGGCGGCGAAGCGCTCTATTCCGGCGCCCGGACGCCGGTCGGCAACCTGATCGCAGGCAAGGCCGGGGAGGCGGCCCTGCTTTCCAAAAGCGCCGTCACGCTGCTGCTCGAACGCGACAGCGGCTTCGCGTTTCGCTATATCCGCCACCTGTCGCAGCAGATCGCGCTGCTCGGCAGCCGGGTCGGCCGCTATGCCGGCGGTTCTGCGGAGCAAAAGCTGGCGCAATACCTGCTGCGCGGCTTCGGCGATTACAAAACGTTCGAACTCGATCTTTCCATGAGCCGGCTGGCAGTACTGCTGCATATCGGCCGCGCGTCGCTCTATCGGGCGTTTGCGTCGCTGGAGCAGCACGGCGCGGTGCACCGCGACGGCAAAAATGTCCGGTTGGTAGACCGCGATATGCTGCTGCGGTTCGTGGCGCAATCATAATGGTATAGACATCAGAAAGGATGATTCATTGATGAAACACATGAAAAAACTGCTTGCAGTTGTGCTCGCCGCACTGCTTGTGCTGACGCTTGCGGCCTGCGGCAACAACAACACACAGGACCAGACCGCAACCACCGCCGCCGGCGCCGCGCCGACCGGAGCCGACTATGACGGCGATCCAATCAACGTCGCCGCCATCAAAGGCCCGACCGGTATGGGCATGGCTGCGATGATGGACAACGAGAACTACAACTTCACGCTGACGAGCGATCCGACCGAGGTGGCAACGCTGCTTGCCACAGGCAAGGTCGACATTGCCGCCTGTTCGCTGAACCTCGCCGCGAATCTCTATAAGAAGACCAACGGCGGCGTGCAGATGCTGGCGGTCAACACGCTCGGTGTGCTGTATCTGCTGACCAACGGCGAAACGGTCAACTCGATTTCCGATCTCGCCGGCAAAACGATCTATGCCACCGGCCAGGGCGCAACGCCGGAATATATCCTCGAGGATCTGCTGACGGCAAACGGCCTTGACGACGTGAAGGTGGAATTTCTCAGCGAACACAGCGAGCTTGCCGCAAAGCTCGCCTCCGGCGACGTGAAAATTGCCGTGCTGCCCGAACCCTATGTGACGGTTGCCGCCGACAAAAACAGCAGCGTCACGGTGGCGCTGAGCCTGACGGAGCTTTGGAACGACGCACACCCCGACACCCGGCTGGCGCAGGGCTGCGTGGTGGCACGCAAGGCGTTTATTGACAGCAATCCGCAGGCTGTGCTGGCATTTTTGTCCGACGCACGCGCCTCGGTGGAATATGTCAACACCAATCCGCTTGCCGCAAGCAAGCTGATGGTCTCGCATGAGATCGTGGCCGACACGCTCTTTACCGTTGCGGCAGACACCAACGAAAAGAAACAGGCCGCCGCCGAATCGCAGAAGGCGAACGACGTGATCGGCCGGTGCAATATCGTGCTGATCGAAGGGACTGCGATGCAAAAGATCGCGGACGAAAACTTTGCCGTGCTCTTTGCTGCCGATCCCGCGTCGGTGGGCGGCGCGCTGCCCGAAGCGGCACTGTACTATGGCGTATAACGAACGACTGAAATCTTTGCTGAAAACCCTTGCCGCTGCCGTGTTCTGGCTCCTTTGCTGGCAGGGGCTTTCGCTTTTGGTCAAAAAACCGCTGCTGCTGCCGTCGCCCGTGGAAACGGCGCAGCGGCTGTGGCTGCTGGTCGGCCGCGGTGATTTCTGGCAAAGCATCGGCATGACGCTGCTGCGTGTCACGGCCGGTTTTTTGTGCGGCGCGGTGTGCGGCGTTTTGTTTGGCGCACTGAGCGCAAAGTCGAAGCTGATCGAACGGCTGAGCGCGCCGCTGCTGGCGGTGGTCAAAGCGACGCCGGTCGCATCGTTCATCATCCTCGCGCTCGTGTGGATTCAAAAGGACGGCGTGCCGGTGTTTATCACATTTCTCATCGTGCTGCCTGTGATCTGGAACAATGTGCTGACCGGCATCCGGCAGACCGACCGCAGCCTTTTGGAGATGGCGCAGGTCTTTCGCCTGCCGCGCCGCACGGTGCTGCGGCGGATCTACGCGCCGTCCGTGCTGCCCTATTTCACGGCGAGCGCCGCCACAGCGATGGGCCTTGCTTGGAAAGCCGGGGTGGCGGCGGAGGTGATCGCCATGTCGAATCTGTCGATCGGCTATCATCTGTACCGCGCCAAAATTACGCTCGAAACGCCCGATCTGTTCGCGTGGACGGCGATGGTCGTGCTGCTCTCCGTGGTGCTCGAACGGCTGCTGCGGCTGGTGCTGCAGCGCGGGGAAGGGAGGAAACGCGATGCTGACAATCACTGATCTGTCTTTTTCCTATACGTCGGAGCGCCCGATTCTCGAGGGCTTTTCGCTGGCGGCGGCGCGGGGTGAACGCATCTGCATCCGCGGCGCGTCGGGCAAGGGCAAAACCACGCTGCTTCGTTTGATTGCCGGACTGGAAACGCCGCAAAAGGGTACGATCATATTGGAACCCGGCTGCAAAACGGCGATGGTCTTTCAGGAGGACCGTCTGTTGCCGTGGCTGACGGCGAAAGGCAACGTATCGTTGGTTTCCGACGATGTTTCGGCCGTGCGGCTTTTGACCGCACTCGGGCTCGGCGATGCGTTGGACGCAAAACCGCAAACGCTCTCCGGCGGCATGTGCCGGCGTGTTGCGCTCGCGCGTGCGCTGGCGGTGCAGCCCGATCTGCTGCTTTTGGATGAGGCGTTCAAGGGCATTGACCCGGCGCGCAAAGCGGAAATTTTCCATCTGCTGCAAACGCAGTACCGGGACTGCTGCATACTCTTTACAAGTCATGAGGAAGCGGAGATCGTTTCCTTCGCCACCCGTGTGGTGGAATTATAAAACAACAGCCTCCCGCCGGCAGGATCCCGGTGGGAGGCTGTTTGCATCGGTGCTCATTTGCACGCCCGGTAGATCGCGTCGAACGCGTCGCCGGCTATCTTTACCATATAGCGGCTGTCGTTCAGCGACACATGCCCGTCGGCATACAGCCGCAGATACACGGTCAGACTGTCGGACAGCGTGAAGGTCAGATGCTTTTGTCCGCTGCTTTTAGAAAGATCCGGATTGGTTTCATGCGTGTCTTCAAACGACGACATATCCAGTGCGTTGAAAAACGCGTCCCATTGTTCCGGCGTCACGGCGTCCATCGGATAAAAGGTCTGTATGCCGTTGTCCCAGTCATCGTGGCTTTGCGATACAGCGGACACCATCCGCTCCCGCAGATGCAGCCGTTTGCTGAAAAGATCAAAGCCGTCATGCAGGGTAATGCCATTGAGCTTGTCAAGAATAAACACAGCTTTTCCCGAAACTTCCTCGTGATTATCGCCGCGATACTCCGTATAGCTTTTGACAACCGCCAGCCGGAACGACGGATCGTAACCGTTGACGGTATAGATCTCGCCGCCGGAGCCGATGTTGGACGCGCCCTCCTGTTCGTAGGCTTCGGGGTGTTCCATCCAGTAATGCACCTCGTCCGAGCCGATCGTTGTGCCGATCTTTTCGCCGAGCAGATGGTTTTCTTCTGCCTGCGAATAATCGATCGAGGCGCCGGAGCTGCAGTAGGTGCTGCCCTGATGCACCAGAAACGCATACGCCCAGCAGGCGGTGTCAATGTTTGTAGTCGGCAATTTGATTTCCTCTTTTGGAATCTCGACCCACAGTTCGGGCGGCAATCCGATCGTCGGCTCCAGCGTGGTCTGCCAACCGGTCGGGTCGTTGGGCGCTTCCGGCTGCCGGCGCCCTGCAATCTGCCACACACCAACGCCGAGCACGGCAACCAGCACCAGTGCGCCGAGTGCCGTGCCGAGCTGTCTGCGGCGCAGGGCGGTCTTTTTATGTGTCTCTTCCGCGCGGCAAAGGATGTCGGCGGTGAGCGTTTCAGTCGATTTCATACGATGCATCCTCCTGTTCCAGTTTCGCTTTGAGCGTTTGTTTGGCGTGATACAGGAGCGACTCCACCTGCTTCGGTCGCCGGTGCAGCACGTTTGCGATCTCCCGCGGCGGCAGATCTTCAAAATACCGCAGATACAATACTTGCCGGTACTGCGCCGGCAGCGTTTCCATCGCGCGGTGCAGACGGATCTTTGCTTCCTGCCGCAAATACTGCTGCTCCACCGACTGCTGTTCGCTTCGCGCGTTTGCTTTGTCGTCCAGCGGCACGGTGGGCGTCTTTTTCTGCCGGCGCAGATGGTCGCGCGCTATGTTTCGCGCAACGGCAAACAAAAACGTCTTAAAGCTGCTGCGGCCGGAAAAGCGCGGCCTTTTCACGGCGAGCTTGACAAACGTGTCTTCCATCCAGTCCTCGGCGGTGAAAACGTCCGGCGCATAGGCGCAAAGATACAGCGTCAGCGTGTTTTTATACGCTTCGACCAGCGCGGAAAGTCCGTCGTTGTCGCCGCCTAAAAAACGCTGATAGTTTTGCGCGTCAACGTCCATGCACACGCCTCCTTTCGTTTGGGTTTTGTTGGCTGCCTTACAGGTCCTGCATCTGTTAGACGAAAAAAAGCCGGAAAACACGCAGTTGTTCCGGCTTTCGCTTTTTTCTTTTTTACAGCCACTTGCGCTTGTGCGCCACGATCCACAGCCCGGTGATCACGGCAACGGACAGCCCGATCACATAGAGATAGCCGTATTTCCAGTGGAACTCCGGCATGGAATCGAAGTTCATGCCGTACCAGCCCACGATGATGGTCAGCGGGAAAAAGATCGTGGTGATCACAGTCAGCAGCCGCATGGATTTGTTCATTTTGGTGTCGATATAGGACGAATACGCGTCCTGCACGTGCACCAGCGAGCTGTGGAGCGAATCGACGTCTTCGCGCAGACGGGTGAGCTTTTGGGAAAGGTTGGAAATATACATCAGTCCGTCTTCGTCAAACAGCTCGTTTTCGTTTTCCTCCATCGCGTCGGTGATATCGAGCATCTGGTCGTAAAAGTTGTGCATGGCGAGCAGATGCTTTTTCATCTGCAGAATGGAGATGTTGAACGAATCGTCCGCCTCGTCCTGAAACACCGTTTCCTCCAGCTCGGTGATCGCGTTGCCGGTGTCCTCAATAAAGCGCATGTCGCGCGATACAAGCAGATCGAGAAAGGCGAAGATCAGCTTTTCCATGCTGCAAAGGTGCGGCGCATAGCGGCGCAGGGCGGTGAAAAACTTTTGCTTGGTGGAGCCGTCGCGGTCGTCCACATCCACAACAAGCAGCAGATTCTTCATAATATACAGCGCCACACAGTCGGGCTTGCCGTCGATATTCGCGGAATCGATCACGCGCAGCTCCGTAAACGTGTAGTCGTCATAGACCTCCACGCCGGAGCGGAAATTCTGGTTGGCGCGCTGACACGCCTGCACGGTGGCACGCGAAAAGCCGTAGCGCGGACCGAGCTCCACAAGGTCGGCGGCGCTGATATAGCCCACGGTCAGAACGTTCGGATCCAACTCGCTTCGCTCAATGGCATGAACCGTGGTGTCGATTGCGTAAAACATGAAAAGAGCCACCTTTCATTTTCGATGGAATAAATGCGATTATTTTGGAAAAAGGGTTGATTTCTTCGGACAAGTGGATTATAATAAACGAAACCGCTTGCAGGTTTTGTTTTTTTGAAGCTGTGCGCTTTAACGCTTTAAAGCAGATTAGTGCCGAGAATCTTCTGGGCATTGCGCCAAAGCATATCCTGCGTTGCTTCTTCGGAAAATCCGAAGCCCACAAGCCGGTCGGCAAAGTCGCGCTGGTTTTCCCACGGCGAATCGGAGCCGAACAATATCTTATCCGTGCCGTGCTTCTCGATGATCTGCCGGCACAGCGCGGGCCGCATGTGGATCACGGCGGCGGTGTCCATCCAAACGGGCTTGCCGCACAGCTTTTCGAGCACTTCCGTTTCCAGCGCAAAGCCGCCCAGATGCGCGAGGATCAGCTTATCGTCGATCAGACCCTTGAGCTGCTCAAGCACAAAGAGCACCATGTCCGGCGTGCAGTGCACATCGTTCATATAGGCGACGTCCTTGCCGGCGTGCGTGAGGATATAAAGATCGCGTTTCGCCGCTTCCTCCATAATCCGCAGATACCGCGGATCGTCGAAATAGACGCCCTGATAATCCGGGTGCAGCTTGATCCCGAACAGACCGCTCTCCTTGATATAATCGAGCAGCGCCGGCACGTCCGGGCAGTCCGGATGGATCGCCCCGGCAAAAAACAGGTGATCCTTGCCGTTCAGCGCGGCCGACACACGGTTGATCGTCTGTTCCTGTTTCGGACTGGTGGCCACAGGCAGCACCACACTGTAGTCGATCCCGCAATCTTTCATGGATGCCTTCAGCGCATCGAGCGTGCCGACCCGGTGCGGCAAAACATGACCGGCCTCGGACAGATGAAAGATCGACCGTTGCGCGATCGCGTCGGGAAATGTGTGGGTATGGAAATCAACGATCAAGCAAAACACCTCCTGCAAATAACAGGACTATTATAGCACATTACGCGCCAAATGCAACGGCATTTGCGCAAATCTGATAAAAAAGAAAAAAGGAAAAGGTGACCCCATGACTATCGTAGATCTTTTGGAAAACAACGCGCGTCTGTATGGCAGTGAGACGGCGCTTGTGGAACTCAACCCCGAACAAAAAAGCAAACGCAAGGTGACCTGGCACGAATATGAGCTGGTGCAGCCCAACGCCAACGCCCCGGCGCGCCGCGAGATCACCTGGTCGGTGTTTAACGAACGCGCCAACCGCTTTGCCAACGCGCTGCTTTCGCGCGGCATCGGCAAGGGCAACAAGGTCGCCATTCTGCTGATGAACTGCATCGAATGGCTGCCGATCTATTTCGGCGTGCTCAAAACCGGCGCCATCGCCGTGCCGCTCAATTTCCGTTATGCATCGGATGAGATCAAGTACACGTTCGATCTGTCCGAGGCGGACATATTGCTGTTCGGCCCGGAATTCATCGGCCGCGTGGAGGACATTGCCGACGAGATCGACGAACGGCATCTGCTGCTGTATCTCGGCGACGGCTGTCCGAGCTTTGCGGAAAGCTATCCGTCGTTTGTCGCGGAAAGCTCCAGCGCCAATCCGGAGATTCCGCTGACCGAAGACGATTATGCCGCCATCTATTTTTCCTCCGGCACCACGGGCTTCCCGAAGGCGATTCTGCATAAGCACCGCGCGCTGATCCATTCGTGCCGCGTGGAGCAAAACCACCACGGTCAGACGCACGACGACGTGTTTTTGTGCATCCCGCCGCTGTATCACACCGGCGCCAAAATGCACTGGTTCGGTTCGCTCCTGTCCGGCTCCAAAGCCGTGCTGCTCAAGGGTACCAAGCCCGAATATATCCTCGACGCCGTGTCAAAGGAGGGCTGCACCATCGTGTGGCTGCTCGTGCCCTGGGCGCAGGACATTCTCAACGCGCTGGACGCCGGCACGCTGAAAATAGAGGATTACAAGCTCGACCAGTGGCGGCTCATGCATATCGGCGCGCAGCCGGTGCCGCAAAGTCTGATCAAGCACTGGCTGACCTATTTCCCGCATCATCAGTACGACACCAACTATGGCTTGTCGGAATCCATCGGCCCCGGCGCGGTGCACCTTGGCGTGGAAAACGTCCATAAGGTCGGCGCCATCGGTATCCCGGGCTACGGCTGGCAGGTCAAGATCGTGGACGAAGCCGGCAACGAAGTGGAGGGACAGCAGGTCGGCGAGCTGTGCGTCAAGGGCGACGGCGTGATGGTCTGCTATTACAACGACCCCGAGGCCACCGCCAAAACCCTCAAGGACGGCTGGCTGTATACCGGCGACATGGCCATGCGCGACGAAGACGGCTTCATCTTCCTCGTTGACCGCAAAAAGGATGTCATCATCACCGGCGGCGAAAACCTCTATCCGGTGCAGATCGAAGACTTTATCCGCACCAACAACGCTGTCAGCGACGTGGCGGTGATCGGTCTGCCCGATGAACGGCTCGGCGAGATCGCCGCGGCGATCATCCAACTCAAAGACGGATTCACCTGCACGGTGGAGGAGATGGATGAATTTTGCAAAGCTTTGCCGCGCTACAAGCGTCCGCGCAAGATCATCTTTGCTTCTGTGCCGCGCAATCCGACCGGTAAGATCGAAAAGCCGCTGCTTCGAAAGATCTACGGCGCCGATCATCTGGTCGACGCGCAGAATAAAAGCTGAATCTGTTTTGTGAACAACCAACGAAAAGAGGAATGAAACATGAACACTACCATGATTATCACGCTTGTGCTGATCGTCTGCTTTTTTGCGCTGATGGTCGGCATCGGCATCCGCTCACGCCGTCACGCAACGGACGTCAACGGCTTTGTCCTCGGATCCCGGTCGGTCGGCCCGTGGCTGAGCGCTTTCGCGTTCGGTACGTCCTATTTTTCCGCCGTCATCTTCGTCGGCTATGCCGGCCAGTTCGGCTGGAACTTCGGTCTGGCGTCCACATGGATCGGCCTTGGCAACGCGTTTATCGGTTCGCTCCTGCCGTGGGTGATCCTCGGCCGGCGCACGCGCGTGATGACGCAGCACCTGTCGAGTAAGACGATGCCTGATTTCTTCGGCGCGCGCTACGGCTCCAAGGGACTCAAGATCGCCGCGTCGATGATCACGTTTTTGTTCCTCATCCCGTATACCGCGTCGCTGTATAACGGTCTGTCGCGCCTGTTCTCCATGGCGTTCAACGGCGTGGATTACAGTGTGTGCGTCATCATCATGGCCGTGCTCACCGGTATCTATGTCATTGTCGGCGGCTATATGGCGACTGCGATCAACGACTTTATTCAGGGCATCATCATGCTGTTCGGCATCGTGGCGGTCATCCTCGCCGTGCTCAAGGACAACGGCGGCTTGATGGAGGCGATGCGCGGCCTTGCCGAAGGCGCCAACGGCGGCTGGCAATATGCGTCGTTTCTTGGCCCGCAGCCGCTGTTTTTGCTGTTCGTTGTGCTGCTCACGTCGCTCGGCACCTGGGGATTGCCGCAGATGGTCGGCAAATTCTATGCCATCAAAAACGAAGACTCCATCAAAAAAGGCACCATCATCTCCACCTTCTTTGCCATTATCGTGGCGGGCGGCTGCTATTTCCTCGGCGGCTTCGGCCGGCTTTACAACGTCGATGTTGCGGCCAACGGCTTTGACGCCGTGATCCCGGAAATGCTCTCCACGCTGCCGTCGCTGATTATCGGCGTCGTGATCGTGCTGGTGCTCTCTGCGTCGATGTCCACGCTCTCGTCGCTGGTGCTGACGTCCGGCTCCACCATCACGCTCGACTTCCTCGCCCCGATGGCGAAAAAAGAGATGAGCGAAAAGAAAAAGATGACGATCATGCGCGCGTTCATCGTGGTGTTCATCGTCATTTCCGCCGTCATCGCCATCAAGCAGGCGAAATCCAGAAGCCTGTTTATCGCGCAGATGATGGGCGTTTCCTGGGGTGCGCTGGCAGGCGCTTTCCTCGCGCCGTTCCTGTATGGTCTGTATTATAAAAAGACCACCAAAGCGGCGGTCATCGTCTCGTTCCTGTTCGGCGTCGGCATGGAGCTGGTGCAGCTCGCCGTGTCGCTCGGCTGGCTGGATGTGTCGTCTGTTGCCGTGCTCGCGTTTGTGTTCAAGAATTCGCTGTATTCCGGTGTGTTCGCCATGGTCGGCGGCCTGATTCTGGTACCGCTGGTGTCGCTGGTTACGCAAAAGACGAAGCCCGAAAACGTGGACGCGATGTTCGAATGCTACAACGCGACCAAGACGGTGGAAATTACCGATTCGCTCGGAGACTGATCGGCTTGCAATACGGCGCTTATTGTGCTATAATAGAATGAAAAAACATGGCAGTTCCGGCTGCATGGGAGGATCATACAATTTGAAAAAGTTAATGTTGGGCAATGAAGCGATTGCCAGAGGCTTATATGAAGCCGGCGTCAACGTGGTGTCGAGCTATCCCGGCACACCGTCGACCGAAATCACGGAATTTGCGGCAAAGTACGACGAGATCTACTGTGAATGGGCGCCGAACGAAAAAGTGGCGACCGAGGTTGCGTTCGGTGCGTCGCTGCGCGGCGCGCGCAGTGCCTGCGCGATGAAGCACGTCGGACTCAATGTGGCGGCGGATCCGCTGTTCACGCTGTCCTATACCGGTGTCAATGGCGGCCTCGTCATCTTTGTGGCCGACGACCCGGCCATGCACTCCTCGCAAAACGAGCAGGATTCGCGCCACTACGCCATTGCGGCCAAGGTGCCGATGCTGGAACCGGCCGATTCCGCCGAAGCCAAGGACTTCGTAAAAGCGGCGTTCGCGCTGTCGGAAGAATACGACACCCCGGTCATCATCCGCATGTGCACGCGTATTGCGCATTCGCAGGGCGCAGTGGAGCTGTGCGAGCGCGAAGAACGCGCGATTCCGGCTTATGAAAAGAATCCGCAGAAATACATCATGGCGCCCGCCAACGCTGTGCGCCGCCATCCGTTTGTGGAGGAACGCACCAAAAAGCTTGCCGCCCTCGGCGAGGTCTCGCCGCTCAACCGTGTGGAAATGGGCGGCACCGAAAAGGGCATCATCTGCAGCGGTACGTGCTATCAATATGTGAAAGAAGTGTTCGGCGATACGGTGTCCGTGCTGAAACTCGGCATGGTGCATCCGCTGCCGACCAAGCTCATTCAAGATTTTGCTTCCAAAGTGGAGCAGGTCTATGTGATCGAAGAACTCGACGGCATCATCGAACAGCATCTGCAGAGTATCGGCGTGCCGTGCATCGGCAAAGAGCTGTTCACACCCATCGGGGAATACAACCAGACGTCCATCCGCGCGGCCTTCGGGCTGCCGCAGCCGCCGTTTGTGTCCACCGACACGCCGGTGCCCGTGCGTCCACCGGTGATGTGTGCCGGCTGTCCGCACCGCGGCTTGTTCTATACGCTCGCGAAGCACAAGATTACCTGTCTGGGCGACATCGGCTGCTACACGCTCGGCTCCGCCGCGCCGCTGTTTGCGCTCGATTCCACGCTGTGCATGGGCGCGTCCGTCTCGGGTCTGCACGGCTTCAACAAAGCCGGAGGAACAGACAGTGCGCAAAAGACCGTTTGTGTCATCGGCGACAGCACGTTCATGCATTCCGGCATGACGGGCCTCGTCAATATCGCATATAATGATTCCCATTCCACCGTCATCATCCTCGACAACTCCATCACCGGCATGACCGGCCATCAGCAGAACCCGACCACCGGCAAAACCATCAAGGGCGACCCGGCGCTGGCAGTCGATCTCGAAGCGCTGTGCCACGCCATCGGCATCGAGCGTGTGCGCGTCGTCGATCCCTATGACCTCAAGGCGTGCGAAGAGGCGGTGCTCGAAGAGCTCGCCGTTGACGCGCCGAGCGTGATCATCTCGCGCCGGCCGTGCATGCTGCTCAAGTATGTCAAGGCAAAGCCGCCGGTCAAGGTGAACGAAGACAAATGCGTCGGCTGCAAAATGTGCATGAAGCTCGGCTGCCCGGCGATCAGCATGAAAAACAAAAAGGCGCACGTGGACTTTACCCAGTGCGTCGGCTGCGATGTGTGCACCCAGCTTTGCAAAGTGGGCGCGATTGAGAAAGGGGAGCGGTAAGCATGGAAACGAAAAATGTCATGATCGTCGGCGTCGGCGGCCAGGGAAGTCTCCTCGCCAGCAAGCTTCTCGGCGCGCTGTTGACCAATGAGGGCTACGACGTCAAGGTCAGCGAAGTGCACGGCATGAGCCAGCGCGGCGGTTCCGTGGTGACCTATGTGCGTTTCGGCGATAAGGTCTATTCGCCCGTGATCGCACAGGGTGAAGCGGATTACATCGTCTCGTTTGAAAAGATCGAGGCGGCACGCTATGCGCAAAACCTCAAGCAGGGCGGCAAGATCATTGTCAACAGCCAGATGATCGACCCGATGCCCGTCATCACCGGCGCGGCAGTCTATCCGGCAGACGTGCTTGATGAGCTGCGGGCTAAGGGTGTGTTCGTCGACGAGATCGACGCGCTCTCGCTCGCCCAACAGGCGGGCAACGCCAAAAGCGTCAACATCGTATTGATGGGGCGCCTTGCAAAATATTTCGACATCGACCGCGACAAGTGGATCGAAGCGATCAAAGCGACTGTCAAACCGCAGTTCGTCGACGTCAACCTCAAAGCGTTTGAACTTGGTTATTCAGTATAACGGGGAACCAACGGCATAAAAATCGAGGGGAATGAAACGATTTTTATTATGAAGGAGTGATACCCATGGGCAACTATTACCAGCCCGAAATTGAAACGGCCTCCCGCGAGGAGATCCTCGCCATCCAGAACGAAAAGATCGTCAAGCAGGTCAAGCATGTGTATGACAACGTGAAGTACTACCGTGACCTTATGGACGCCAAGGGTGTGAAACCCGAAGACATCCAAAGTGTTGACGATATCAAAAAGCTGCCGTTTCTCACCAAAGCCGACCTGCGCGAAGCCTATCCCTACGGCCTGCTCGGCACCGATCTCAAAAACTGTGTGCGCATCCATTCCACCTCCGGCACCACCGGCAAGCGTGTAGTCGCGTTCTATACGCAGCACGACGTGGATCTTTGGAACGACTGCTGTGCCCGCGCCATTGTGGCGGCCGACGGCTCCAGCGAAGACGTTTGTCAGGTCGCGTACGGCTACGGTTTGTTTACCGGTGGCTTCGGCCTGCACGGCGGCTCGGAAAAAGTCGGCTGCCTGACGCTGCCGATGTCCTCGGGCAACACCGACCGCCAGATCCAGTTTATGATGGACCTCGGCGCAACGATTCTTTGCTGCACGCCGTCCTACGCCGCCTATATCGGCGAAACGCTCGCCGAAAAAGGCTACAAGCCGTCCGACAACAAGCTCAAAGCCGGCATCTTCGGCGCGGAGCCGTGGACGGAGGAAATGCGCCACAGCATCGAAGAAAGCCTCGGCATCAAGGCATACGACATCTACGGTCTGACCGAAACCAGCGGCCCGGGCGTCGCGTTCGAATGCTGCGCGCAGAGCGGCATGCATATCAACGAAGACCACTTCTATGCCGAGATCATCGACCCTGACACCGGCGAAGTGCTGCCCGAGGGCAGCAAGGGCGAACTGGTGTTCACGTCGCTCGACAAAGAAGCGTTCCCGCTTTTGCGCTACCGCACGCGCGACATCTGTGTGCTCACGCGTGAAAAATGCGCCTGCGGCCGCACGCATGTCAAGATGAGCAAGCCGATGGGCCGCTCCGACGATATGATGATCATCCGCGGCGTCAACGTGTTCCCGAGCCAGATCGAGACCGTCCTGCTCAACGAGGGCTACACGCCGAACTATCAGATCATCGTGGACCGTGTCAACAACTCCGACACGATCGACATCAACGTCGAAATTTCGCCCGACCAGTTCTCCGACATCGTCGGCGAGAACCAGGCCAAGGAACGCAAACTCGAAAGCGCGATGCGTACCATGCTGGGCATCGGCCCGAAGGTACACCTGGTCGCGCCCAAGAGCATTGTACGCAGCGAAGGCAAAGCCGTGCGCGTGATCGACAAGCGCAAGCTGCACGATTGATTGCCGCCGAAGCGGAGAAAGGAAGAAAGCCATGGCAATTCAGCAATTATCCGTATTTGTGGAAAACCAGAAAGGCAAGCTGCTCGGCACGGTGAAAGCCCTTGCGGACGCGGGCATCAACATCCGCGCAATGAGCATTGCCGACACCAAGGATTTCGGCATTCTGCGCCTGATCACCTCCGACAACCAAAAGGCGATGGAAGTGCTGGCGGACGAATCGATCGTGAACACGACGATGGTGATCGCGGCGAAGATGGAAGACCGGGCGGGCGCGCTGTATCAGGTGCTGCAGATTCTGTCCGACGCGCAGATCAACATCGAATACCTCTACGCCTTCACAGCGTCGGAGGACTTCGGCGCCTACGTGGTGTTCCGCGTGAGCGACGCCGCCGCCGCGCAGGAGATCCTCAACGCCCACGGCGTGGCCACACTCGACGACGCCGACATCATCGAAATCTGACCGAAACAAAAAGAACGGCCGCCTTGTGCGGTCGTTTTTTTGTACGCGCCAAACGTGCCCGGCTGGGGAGAGAAACCGCCGCCGGGGGAACCACCCGGTAGCGCCGCACTCCGTGCGGCTATGTTGCCCCGCCATCCGCGCCCAGTCGATCGGTGATCGACGCTACGGGCGCTTGGTTTTTATATTGTAGCGCCGCTCATCGAGCGGCTATGTTGCCCCGCCATCCGCGCCCAGTCGATCTTGCCATCCGCGCCCAGTCGATCGGTGATCGACGCTACGGGCGCCTGGTTTTTATATTATAGCGCCGCCCAAATCAAATGCTGCCGTAGGCAGCCACCATAGTCTTGGCTTCCCCGCTTGCGGGGGAGCTGGCATCGCCAACGGCGATGACTGAGGAGGGGGCGGCTCATTTTCGCGTACCCGGGTCGACGACTCGCCGACGCTGCAACACCTATTGTGATTTTCCACAAAAATCACTCCGAAATTTCTATCCGCAGAAACAATTTATTCAACTTTCCTCATTGACAACACAACCTTGTACAATTAAAATAATACTGTATAAGTGGCGGTGTATGCGTTTGCAAACGCGCCCCGCGCAGCAGAAAGAGGCAACCGTTTTTCCGCCGGGGAAAACGCCCGTGGTCAGAGGGCGTCCGGCAGGGGCGAAGGCCGCTTTTTGCGGCAGGGCAAAGCAGCGCAAACCCGCATAACTGTATAATATTATTCTCCAGAAGGAGGACAATTACATGACAAAAAAAGCAAGAAAAACCGGAAAGCGCTGTCTTGCGCTGTTTATGACCGTGCTCATGCTGATGAGCGCGTGGGTGTTCGTTGCGCCGACGGCGAGTGCGGCGGCTGGGAATTATACGCTCGTCTTGAACTATACGATTGATAATGCACCCGGCGGCAGTTCATATTTAAAGGTTAATATTACGTATAAAACGAATAATGGTACCGGATCTGAGACGTCAACTGGTGACATAAGCATTGCAACGAATAGTTCTCCTCAAACCGTTACAGTTGCTGGCTGGCCTACAAAAGTTTCGTGGAAAGCAAAAGGTCAGGCATGGGACATTTATAAGGGCCATTTTACCAGTGCTACTATTAATGGTGCACCAGCTTGGAGCGGCAATTCCGGTTGGGATTCCGGCGGTGGTTTTACTGCATTTGAAAAGAGCGGTAGTTTTGACTTGAGCGCTACTGCACCCTATATGGCATCCTTGACTATCTCCGGCACGGGCAGTCATACAATTCCCAAGACCGGCGCGTCGAATCTTACCAGTAACTATACAGTTTCTGCTGCCTACGATCAGTACGGCGTACAGTGGTATACGGAGCCGACCAGCACATTCTGGATCAATGCTTCTCAGCCTGCAAACGCGAGTGAAGCAGCCCATGATACCGCAACCGGCTGCTCCATCAGCGGTTCAGGTACTTTGACCGTGACGTCATCTGCTCAGATCGCCGGAACGACAAACTCCAAAACAGTTTACGTCTCTTGCGTGAACGGCAGTGCTTGGGGTACGAAAGCTGTGACCCTGAACGACCCGAAATATACCGTAAAGTTCTATGACGGCAACAATGCGCAGTTCGGCAGCACGCAAAGTATCTATTACGGATGCGATGCCACAAAGCCGTCCGGCACCCCGGTGAAGGACCCGGACGCCGATAATCACTATACGTTCTCAAGTTGGGGAACCTATACCAATATTACCACAGATACCAATGTGAATGCGAGCTTTAATTCTGCATCACATACAGGCACATGGGGAAACAACACGGCAACTTGTACGGCTGGAGGTACGGAAACACGTACCTGCCCCACCTGCGGCTATGTCAACACCAGAACATCGTCGGCCCTCGGTCATAACTGGGTCACAACGGTCAGCGCGGACCATCTGAAATCCGCTGCAACCTGCACCTCACCCGCAGTCTATTATAAGTGGTGTTCCCGCTGCGGCGCAAACCACCCGACTGATACCTTTACCAACGGCTCTGCCCTTGGCCATGATTTCACCGGCGCTTATCAGAATGTCTCCGACGGCAGACATAACAGAAAGTGCAGCCGCTGTAACGAATACGGTATTGGCTCAGGCACAAGCGCTACGGTGAACGGCACCGAAGCCTGCTCCGGCGGCACGGCGAACTGCGTTGACAAAGCGGTCTGCCAGCATTGTAACACTGTCTATGGCGTCGTTGACCCCGCAAACCACAAGAGCACCGAAAACCGCGCCGCAGTTGCAAATAGCTGCGAAACCGACGGCTACACGGCGGGCGTGTACTGCACGGCCTGTAATCAGTGGGTCAGCGGCCATGAGCCTGTTGCCGCCAAGGGCCACGACTACACCGGCGCAATCCACAGCCTCGGCAACGGCACCCACAACTGGGCCTGTAAGAACAACTGCGGCACCTACGGTAAAGTGGAGAACGGCACGCAGGTTAAGGACGGAACGGTCTCCTGCGACGCGACCTATGGCGCGTGGAGCGACGACACCGCCACCTGTCTGGAAGGCGGCTCCCACAGCCGTACCTGCTCCGAATGCGGTTATACGCAGACGGAAGCGACCAGCCAGCTCGGCCACAACTGGGTGACAACGGTCAGCGCAGATCATCTGATTTCCGCTGCAAACTGCGAAACCCCGGCAACCTATCATAAATGGTGCTCCCGCTGCGGCGCGAACCACCCGAGCGAAACCTTCACCAACGGCGCCGCCCTCGGCCATAACTACACCGGCGCCGCGCACAACCTCGGCAACGGTACCCACAACTGGGCCTGTAAGAACGGTTGCGGCACTTACGGTAAAGTGGAGGGCGAGACCCAGGTCAAGAACGGCGTGGTCTCCTGCGACGCGACCTACGGCGCCTGGAGCGACGACACCGCCACCTGCACCGCCGCCGGTTCCCAGAGCAGAACCTGCTCCGTCTGCGGCTATGTGCAGACCCGGACGACGGATCCGCTCAATCACCATTGGGTAGAAACGGCAAACGAGAATCACAAGGTTTCCGACGCGACCTGCGAAGTTGCAAAGACCTATCATAAATGGTGCGACCGCTGCGGTGATGATCACCCGACCGACACCTTCACGGTTGGCAACCCGCTCGGCCACGATTATACCGGCGCCCCGCGCGACAACGGCGACGGCACCCACAGCTGGCTTTGCAAAAAAGGCTGCGGCACCTACGGTAAAGTGGAAGGCGATACTCAGGTAAAGAACGGCAAGACCGGCCATACCTACGGCGACTTCTACGACGTACACGATGCAACCTGTACGGAAGAAGGCTCCCAGACCCATAAGTGTACGGTTTGTAACAAGGTCGAAACCCTGCCGATTCCGACCAACGACAACCATGACTGGGATGACGGCGAAATCACCACGCCGGCCAATTGCCACGATCTGGGCGTCAAGACGTTTACCTGCTCCCGCTGCGGTGCAACCAAAACAGAAGACGTTGCAATCAATCCGAATAATCATAAGCATCTGGTCAGAACCGCTCCGGTCGATAACGGCTGCGAAAACGACGGCAACATTGAATACTGGTTCTGCGACGGCTGCAACAAGTATTACAGCGATGCGGCTGCAACCCAGCAGATCACGCAGGCGGACACCGTGCTTGCGGCGACCGGCCACGACTTCAGCGCCGATGCGTCCCGCATCCACAGTATGAACGACGGCACCCACAACTGGGTTTGCGCCAACGGCTGCGGCGCCTGCGGCAAGGTTGAAAACAACACCCAGGTCAAAGACGGCACAGTTTCCTGCGACGCGACCTACGGCAACTGGACGACCGACACGGCAACCTGCACCGCCGGCGGTTCCCACAGCCGCACCTGCTCTGCCTGCGGCTATGTGCAGACAGAGGAAACACCGGAGCTCGGCCACCGCTGGGTCACGACAGTCAGCGCTGCCCACAAGATCTCCGACGCAGACTGCGAACACGCAGCGAAGTATCATAAGTGGTGCTCCCGCTGCGGCATTGACCACGAGACCGACACCTTCACCGACGGCGACCCGCTCGGCCATGACTTCACCGACACGCCGCACGACCTCGGCAACGGCACCCATAACTGGAAGTGCTCTCGCTGCAACGAATACGGTATTGTGGAAAACGGCGAACAGGTCAAGAACGGTTCCGTTTCCTGCGCTGATACCTATGGCGATTGGGAAACCGTGGTGCAGAACGACTGCGTTAACGGCGGTTCCGAAAAGCGCACCTGCGCTGTCTGCGGTCACGTTGAAACCAAAGACACCAACCCGCTCGGTCACTTGTTCACGAAGCAGACCGTCAGCGACGCCACGCTTTATCAGGTTGCGACCTGCAACAGCAAGGCAAGATACTGGTACAGCTGCGCACGCTGCAACGAGATCGAACGCGACGACAATCATACCTTCGAAAGCGGCGAGTTTGACCCGAATAACCATAACTACGTCTTTGAGCGTACGGTGGATCCGTGGTGCGAAACCCAGGGCTACGACATTTACCGCTGTTCCCGCTGCGGCGACACGCAGAACCGGAACTTTGTTGACCCGCTCAACCACACCTGGGGCGCATGGGAATCCATCAGCAGCACCCAGCATAAGCGCGTCTGCGAACGCGACGCAAACCACAGCGAGACCGAAAACCATGATATGCAGCTGATCGAAACGATCGCCCCGACCTGCGAAGCCATCGGCTATGAGGTCTGGACCTGCTCGGTCTGCGGCTACAGCGAACACCGCGAAGAACAGGCGGCGCTCGGTCACGATTTCACAGGTGACGTCAGAGATAACGACAACGGTACCCACAGCTTCAAGTGTACACATGAAGGCTGCGGCAAATACGGTGTCGGTACGGGCGCTGGCGCCGAAGTCAATGGCAGTGAGAACTGTCAATATGGCGCATGGTCCGAAGACACGGCGACCTGCCTTGTCGGCGGCAGCCATACCAAGGTCTGCGACGTCTGCGGTCACTCGGTGACTGAAGCGACTCCACCGCTCGGCCATAAGTTTGACGCGGAAATCGTTTCGGCCGACACATTGGCAGTTCGCGCGACCTGTACAGAACAGGCAGAATACTATTATACCTGCTCTCGTGAAGGTTGCGGCGAGATTCAGCGCGACACAACGAAGACCTTCAAAGCCGGCGATCCGCTCGGCCATGATTGGGAAACTGAACCCCCGGTCTATCTTTGGGAGAATAACAATACCCGGATGACGGCAACGCTGTATTGCGGAAATGATAAGAACCATTCGATTTCTGAGACCGTGACCGCTGCCAAGGTCGTGACGAAGGAACCGACCTGCACCGAAAAGGGCGTTGCAACCTACACGGCCACCTTCGCAAACGATCCGACGCAGAATGAATACAATTATACAACGTCGTTCACCACACAGACCACGACGTCCGATGTGGATAAGCTTCCGCATACGCTGACGGATGATACGCACCATGCTGCTGTTGACCCGACCTGCACAGAACCCGGTAACATCGAATACTGGATCTGCGAAGTCTGCGGCGGCTACTTCGAAGACGTGGGCGGCTATTATCCGACGACTGCCGAAGGCGTTGTCCTTCCCATCGATCCCGACGCTCACAATTGGGGCGATTGGACCGATAACGGTGCAGACAACCACAAGCGCGTCTGCTCGCGCGACGAAGAGAACCATGTCGAGACAGAAGCTCACTCCTGGAAGGACATCTATTCCGAAGATCTGATCGTCGGCGACAAGAACGTGGATCCCTGCACCGGCCGCATCGAATGCTACCAGACCTGCGAAGTCTGCGGCAGAACCAACGATGCAGATCATACCTTCGTCGTTTCCGAGGGCGAAGGCCACAAGATGCCACTGACTCACCACGAAGCGACCGTTGCCACCTGCGTCACCGCCGGCAACAGTGAATACTACGAATGCTCCGTCTGTGGCAAATACTTCTCTGATGCAGAAGGCACCCAGCCGATCGCCGATAAGTCCAGCGTGATCGTTCAGCCGAGCGGCCACAACTGGGGCACCACTCCGGCCTGGTACTGGGTCAAGAACGGCGACTCCTATGATGTGACTGCAGTCTTCACCTGCACACGTGACATGAGCCACAAGCAAAACATCACTGCAACCGTGACACCGGATGCGGCCAACCATCCAGCAACCTGCGAAGAGGATGGCGCATCGACATGGAATGCAGTTGCAACGTTTAACGGTGTAGACTACACCGATTCCAAGAGCGAAACGACACCGGCCATCGGCCACAAGTATATCCACGTGAAGGAAGGCTCCTGGGTCTGGACGGAATCTGACGGCGCCTACACTGTCAAGGTGACATTGGTTTGTGACAACGACTCGACTCACGAAATTGAGCGCGACGCTTTGGTGTCCTATACAACCGACGCGCCGAATTGCACGACGCCCGGTACAAGACATTATACTGCTGCTGTAGCACTGGACAACGGCACCATGGAAACCGATACAAAGGACAGTGTTGTTCCGGTTGTCGGCCACAGCATGGTTGCAACGGCCAAGAAAGACGCGACCTGCGACGAAGCCGGTTATGAAGCTTACTGGACCTGCTCCGTCTGCGGCAAGCTGTTCAGTGATGCAAACGGTGAACACGAGATTACCGCACCGGTAGTTATCAACGCCAAGGGTCACACCTGGGGCACTCCGGAATACAGTTGGGAGAAGCGCGGCAATGATTACTACGTCACCGCAACCGTGACCTGCACCACCGATACAAGACACGTTGTGACCGAAACCGTGAAGGCGGTTGGCGAACAGACAAAGGATCCGACCTGCACCGAAAAAGGCGAAACCACCTATACCGCCACCTTTGCCAAAGAACAGTTCTCCACACAGACCAAGGACGTTCAGGATATCCCGACCGTCGCGCACACCCTGACGAAGACAGAGGCGGTGGAAGCGACCTGCACCGTAGAGGGCTTCGACGCCTACTGGACCTGCTCCGAGTGCGGCAAGATCTTCTCCGATGAAAACGGCGACCATGAGATCAGCGAAGTCACGAAAGCGCTGGATCCGGATAACCATAAGACGCTTGTTCACACCGCAAAGGTTGACGCGACCTGTCTGGTCAACGGCAACATCGAATACTGGACCTGCAACGACTGCCATCAGAAGCTCGTCTATAACGACGCGGGCAAGCTTGTGGAAGTGACCGACGTTGTGATTCCGGCCGGCCCGGCCCATCACCGCTTCACGACCCACGTTTCTGAAAAGGCAGCAACCTGCACACAGCAGGGCAACGTTGAATACTGGACCTGCTCGGTCTGCGGCAAGCACTTTAACGGCAACACCGAGAGCGCAACCGAACTGACCAACGTCAGCACCGCTCCGCTCGGCCATGACGTCACAAAAACCGCTGCGAAGGCAGCAACCTGCACCGAAGACGGCAACCTGGAATATTGGTACTGCGCACGCTGCCATCAGTACTTCCTGGCAGACAGCATCACAGCAGAACCGGTTGCGTTCAGCGCAACGGTCGACCCAAAGAAGGGCCACACCGCTGTGAGCGTGGATGCGGTTGCGGTACAGTGCGAAGCCGACGGCAACAAGGCATACAGCTACTGCTCCGTCTGCGACACGATCCTGACGCTCGACGGCGTTGACGTTTCGCTCAACGGCTGGACGAGGAGAGGCAATTCCGACGTTTATACTATCACCCAGACCGGTCACGCCTACGGCAATCCGACCTGGACCTGGAACGATGACCACACCAGCGCAACGGCGACCCGCATCTGCGCGAACGACCCGACGCACACCGTTTCGATGACGGACAACGAAATCGAATCCGTGATCATTGATAAGACTCATACCACCGACGGCAAGGCGACCTACACGGCAGAGGTGACCTTCGCTTATGACAACAAGACCTTCACCGACGTTGTGGAGATCGTTGACACGGCAAGCGGTCACCACACCACCAAGGTCGATGCGAAGGACGCGACCTGCGAAGCAACCGGTAACCTCGAATACTGGATCTGCAACGACGAAGGCTGCGGCAAGCTGTTCAAGGATGAAAACGCTCTGGTTGAGACCACCCTTGAGGCGGTCACGCTTGAAGCGCTTGGTCACAACTATGTCAACCCGACCTGGACCTGGACGCAGAACGGCAACTTCTACACCGGCGCAACGCTGACCTTCACCTGCGCGAACGATGCAACGCACAAGCAGACGCCGGAAGTGACCTTCACCGCCGATCAGACGAACCCCGACTGCACGAACGCAGGCAAGATCGTCTACACCGCAACTGCAACCTTCGAAGGCAAGACCTATACCGACACGAAGGAAGTCACACTCGAAAAGGCCGGTCATACGCTGAGCGCGACGGCTGCCAAGGATGCAACCTGTCTTGCTGACGGCAACATCGCCTATTGGACCTGCTCGGTCTGCAATAAGATCTTCAGCGACAAAAACGCGCGCTATGAGATCACAGCGGCTGACACCGTGATTCCGGCACTGGGCCACACCTACAACTACGCGAACGCAGCCTATAACTGGAACGCGGATCACAGCAGCTGCACCGCGACCGCAACCTGCATTCGCTGCGACGCAACGGATACCGAAACCAAAGCCTCGACCAACAACGTCAAGATCCCGGCCACCTGCGAAGCGCAGGGCATCGGCATCTACACGGTTGACTTTGACAACGCAAACTTCGCGACCCAGACCTATGACGAGCTGATTCCGGCAACCGGTCACGGCACTGCTGTTATGCATGAAGGCAAAGCGGCCACCTGCGAAGCAGCAGGCTTCGAAGCCTACTGGACCTGCTCGGTCTGCGGCAAGCTGTTCAAGGCTGAAACGCTGACGGCAGAAAACGAAATCGCGAACCCGATCGTGATTCCGGCGACGGGCCACGACTGGGATTACACCAAAGAAAACATCACCTACACCTGGAGCAATACCGAACCCTACACCTGCACGGCAACTGTGACCTGCAAGAACGACGGCACCCACACGAAGGACGTCACCGGCTCCGTCACGATCACCGATTCGACCGAAGCGAACTGCACGACAGACGGTTCCCGCACTTACACGGCGACCTTCCCGGCAGACACCAGCATTCCGAACGACACCAAGACCGCCACAACGCCGGCGCTCGGTCATGACTTCTCCGAAAGCGTTGACCGCGCTCATGTGGTTGACGGTACGCACCACAATTACAAGTGCGTCCGCTGCGACGCCTACGGTATCATGGACGGCGAAGAAGCGAAGGCAAACGAATCTGTTGCCTGTACCTTCCACGGCGACTGGCTTGTCAGCGAAAACGAAACCTGCACCGAGGCGGGCAGCGAATGGCGCAAGTGCGACTTCTGCTCGAACAAGGAAACCAGAGAAAGAGAAGCGCTGAGCCACAAGGTCTTCTCCGTTGACGCAAAGGATGCGACCTGTGTCGCTATCGGCAACAAGGCCTACACCTACTGCGAACGCTGCGGTCTGCTGCTGACGGTGGACGGCACAAGCGTGGAAGACCAAAACGTCAAGTTTAACACCCCCGAAGCCATCACATTGTATAAGACCGAAGATCCGCTGGCACACAACCTGACGGCGACAGTGGCGAAGGCGGCAACCTGCGAGGAAGACGGCAACATCGCCTACTGGACCTGCTCACTTTGCGGCAAGATCTTCAACATTGAGAACCCGACGGCTGAAACGACTGCCATCACACTCACGGATACTGTGATTCCGGCAACGAAGCATGACTTCACCGGCGCTGTCCGCGACAACGGCGACAACACCCACTCCAAGAAGTGTACGAAGTGCGATGCCTACGGCATCATGGTCAACGGCACACCCGTCAAGGACGGCAAGGAAGCCTGCTACGGTGGCAATGCCACCTGCACCGATGACGCGATCTGCTCCGTCTGCGGTCATACCTATCAGGCAAAGTCCGGCCACAACTACGTGCTGCAGAGCTGGACGTGGACCGGCTACACCGCCGCAACCGCCCACTATGTCTGCGCGAACGATGCGACGCATAAGAAGGATGTGGAAGCGACCGTCAACAAGACCGATGCAACCGTGACCTGCACGGCTGCCGGCCAGAACACCTACGTTGCAACGGCAACCTTCACCGACGGCGACAAGACCTACACCGATACCGACACGAAGACCGAGGTCGTGAACGCGACCGGACACAACTGGGATTTCGAAAACGCAGTTTACAGCTGGGATGCGAACCAGAACTGCACAGTCACACTGAAGTGTCTGAACGATGAAGAACACGTCTACACCGAAATCGGCAAGAACACGACCGCAACAACGCCGGCCACCTGCGAAGGCACCGGCTCGGTCAAGTACACCGCAACCTTCACCATCAACAGCACCTTGACAAGCGAACACACCGAAACGCTTGCGGCCCTCGGCCATAAGTGGGGCGATCCGGCCTGGACCTGGACCGGCAACGACACCGACGGCTACACCGCAACCGTGAAGCTGGTCTGCGACCGTGTTGCGTCTCACGAAGCAACACCGGATGTGACCGTCACGAAGGATACCGTGGCACCGACCTGCGAAAAGGACGGCAGAACCGTCTATACCGCAACGGCGACGCTCGACGGCAGAACCTATAAGGACACCAAGATTACGATCCAGCCCGCGAAGGGTCACGACTGGCAGGCGCCGGTCTTCACCTGGACCGAAGCTGAAAACGGCGGCTACTCCGCTGCCACCGCGCTGATCGCCTGCAACAACGATCCCGCGCATAATCAGACGCTCAACTGCGCGCTGACAACCGAAACGGACAACGCAACCTGCACCGAAGGCGGCACCGTGACCTATACGGCGACCGTGACCTTCAACGGTCGGACCTACACCGAAAAGAAGACGGCTGAAGTGACCGCGCTCGGACACAAGTATGCATTCGTTGACTTCACCTGGACCGGCAACGACGCCGACGGCTACACCGCCGCGGTTGCCAACTTCAAGTGCGCCAACGATCCGACCCATACCACCACGGCGGCTGCAACCGTGACAACCGAAAAGGTTGACGCAATCTGCGAAGCAGATGGCAAGATCACCTATACCGCAAATGTCACCTTCGAGGGCAAGGAATACACCGACGAAAAGGTCGTTGTGCTTCCGATGCTCCACCACGATTGGGGCGACGCCACCTACACCTGGGTCAAGGACGGCGATCAATACAAGGTCACCGCGCTGCGCGTCTGCGCCAACAACCCGGATGAACATCAGCAGACCGTCACCGTGACCACCACAAGCGAAATCACTGCAAGCTCCGGTTGCGAGAGCGAAGGCACTATCCTGTACACGGCGACCTTTGAGGCTCCGTTCGCAACCCAGACCAGAGAAGAATCTGTTGCGGTTGCCGGCCATACGCTGGTCCACACCGATTATCTCGATTCCACCTGCACCAAAGCCGGTAACATCGAATACTGGCGCTGCTCGGTCTGCGGCAAGATCTTCACTGACGAAGCTGCAACAGGGGACTCCTATCTCGGCACGGATCTGGCTGCGACTGTGATCGCTGCCAAGGATCACGATTTCGTGATGGAAGGCAAAACGATGGTCGTTCTCGACAACGAAGACGGCACCCACTCCTTCAAGTGCTCGCGCTGCGACGCCTACGGCGCAGTGATCGACGGCGTTCAGACCATCAAAGAAAACGGCGGCTTTGTGCCATGCGTCTATGGTAAATGGACCGTTACCCGCAAACCGACCTGCATGGATCCGGGCGAACAGAAAGCCACCTGTAAGATCTGCGGTCATGTGGAATTTAAGGAAGTCGGCTATGCTGATCACGTGATCGTCAGAATTTCCGCGAAGTCCGCGAAGTGCGAAGCAGACGGCAACAAGGAATACTTCAAGTGCAACGTCTGCGGCAAGCTCTTTGCCGACGCGGCTGCAACGACCGAAACCTCGCTTGAAGCAGTCACCCTGCCGAAGCTTGGCCACAACTTCACCGGCGCCATCCATAACGACGGCAACGGCACGACCCACAGCTATCTGTGCGTCAACGGCTGCGGCACCTACGGCAATCCGCAGGCGCATGAATTCGATCAGCAGATCGCTTCGCAGACCTATCTGCGCAACGTTGCCACCTGCACCGAGCCCGCAACCTACTACCTGAGCTGTAAGTGCGGTCAGGCCAGTACGCAGACCTTCACAAAGGGCAATGCGCTCGGTCATAACGACGTTGTTTACACCGGTCAGCCGGCAACCTGCACGCAGGCGGGACATACCGAGTATACGGAATGCACACGCTGCCACAGACGTGACGGCTATCAGGTGATTGACGCCCTGAACCACGGCGCATACCTGCCCAACGGCACCGGCGCGTCCGCAGACGGCTCGCTGAAATGGACGGTTTACAAGTGCGACCACAATTGCGGCGACTACTACGTCGTTCTGAACGTCACCTCGATCGATGCCCAGGGCACGCGCGTGCCGAACGTGAATGTTACCATCACCGGCAACAACACGAACATCACCGGCAAGACCGACGGCAACGGCGATCTGAAGCTGTCGGATGAAGCGAAGTACCGGCTGATGCCCGGCGTCTACACAGTTGCGCTTGAATACGTCAGAGACGGCAGCAACTACAACACCCGCGGCACGGTCACCGTGAAGGACGGCACCGTCACCGGTTCCTACGGCAAGCTGACGCCGTACGGCGGCAACGCTTCCGGCTCCATGGGCGGTGAACCGACAGGTGAATTCCGCTGCAGCATGTGCAATACGTACGAGAGCACGAAGAATGTTCCGGTCTACGGCTGGTTCATCTCGATCATCCACTTCTTCGTACATATGATAAGCCGCATCGGCAAATAAACACCGCGTTGGCTTTGGCCAACAACAAATGTCCCTGCTTCGGCGGGGACATTTTTGCTGCGTCTTTTCCCTTCGCAAACACTCGGACAAGTTGACTTTTTAGAAAAATCGTTGTATAATAATGCAATCAAACAGGTTCGGAGGCACTTATGGCAAAAGTATTGGTGATCGGCGGCGGCGCGGCAGGGTTGCTTGCGGCCGGAACAGCAGCGCAGCGCGGACACGAGGTGACGATCCTCGAACGCAACGAACGCCCGGCGCGCAAGGTGATGATTACCGGCAAAGGCCGCTGCAATCTGACCAATCATTGCACGCTGATCAACGAACTTGTTGCCCAGGTGCCGACCAACGGCCGCTTTTTGCACGGCGCGTTTTCGCGCTTTATGCCGCAGGACATCATGGAACTGGTGGAAGCCGAGGGCGTGGAACTGAAGATCGAACGCGGCAACCGCGTGTTTCCCGTGTCGGACAAGGCGGTCGATATTGTCGACGCGCTGGTGCGCTTTGCAACGAAAAACGGCGCAAAGCTCCGGCAGGGCAGAGCCACGGCGCTGCTGCTCGAAGACGGCGCCGTCAAAGGCGTCAAAACCGAAGACGGCGACACGATCTTCGCCGACCGCGTCATCATTGCAACAGGCGGCATGTCCTATCCGCTGACCGGTTCCACCGGCGACGGCTACACGCTTGCCAAACAGGCCGGCCACACGATTGCCGATCCCAAACCGTCGCTGGTGCCGTTGGTGTGCCACGAGGGCTTTTGCTCCGATCTGCAGGGGCTTTCGCTGCGCAACGTGGCGATCACGGTGCGTGACATGACCAACTACAAGGAAGTCTACACCGATTTCGGCGAAATGTTGTTTACCCATTTCGGCGTCTCCGGCCCGATGATTTTGTCGGCCAGCACCCATTTGCGCCCGATGGAAAAGGGACGCTACGAGATCCACATCGACCTCAAGCCGGCGCTCTCCCATGAACAGCTCGACGCCCGGGTGCAGCGCGAGTTTCTTGCCGCCTCCAACAAAAACTTCATTAACGCGCTGGATTCGCTCCTGCCAAAAAAACTGGTGCCGGTGATCGTGCGGCTGTGCGGCGTCAAACCGTCGCTCAAGGTCAACCAGGTCACGCGTGAGATGCGCGGCCGGCTGGTCAATCTGCTCAAGGATCTCAAGGTCACGGTCAACGGCTTCCGGCCGATCGAAGAGGCGATCGTCACCTCCGGCGGCGTCCATGTGAAGGAAGTGGATCCCAAAACGATGCAGTCCAAGCTGTGCGAAGGGCTGTACTTTGCCGGCGAGGTGCTCGACGTGGACGCCTACACCGGCGGCTTCAATTTGCAAATCGCGTTTTCCACCGGCCATCTGGCAGGGGAGAGCGTCTGATAAAAGGAGAACGATTATGATCAATGTTGCGATCGACGGGCCTGCCGGCGCAGGCAAAAGCACCATCTCCCGCCGCGCTGCGGCTGCACTCGGCTATATCTACATCGACACCGGCGCGCTGTACCGCACCGTCGGCGTCCACGCGCTGCGTCTCGGCGTTGATACGCAGGACCCGGACGCGGTTGCCGCCTGCCTGACCGACGATCTGCAGGTGGAGCTGCGCTTTGTGAACGGTGAACAGCGTATGTTCCTTGGCGGAGAGGATGTGTCCGAAGCCATCCGCACGCCAGAAGCCTCGCTCGCCGCGTCCGCCGTGTCGGCGGTGCCGGCGGTGCGCGCCTATCTGTTTGATCTGCAAAAGCAGCTCGCGCACGACAACAACTGCATCATGGACGGCCGCGATATCGGTACGGTTGTGTTGCCCGACGCACAGGTCAAGATCTTTCTGACCGCGTCGCCCGAAGCGCGCGCCGAACGCCGCTACAAAGAGCTTTGCGAAAAAGGTATGGACGTCAAGTATGAAGATGTGCTGGCCGACATGATTCAGCGCGATTACAACGACAGCCACCGCGCCATTGCGCCGCTGAAACCGGCAGACGACGCCATCACGGTTGACACGAGCAACATCGGCCTTGAAGAGTCGGTCGCCCTGGTGATCCGGACGATCAAGGACAAACTTGAGAATTAACGCTGATACAATTTTCACTTTTCAATTTTCAATTGAATCGAGGTGTGTTCCATGCCGCCAACCATCACGCTTGCCAAAACAGCCGGCTTTTGCTTCGGTGTGGACCGCGCGGTCAAAATGCTGTATGACCTTGTGGCGCAGGGCGATCCGGTCTGCACGCTCGGGCCGATCATTCACAATCCGCAGGTGATCGACGACCTGCGGCAAAAGGGCGTCGCCATTCTGGAAAAGGCGGAAGACGCTGTGCCGGGCGCCAAGGTTGTCATCCGCGCCCACGGTGTGCCGAAGCAGGTGTTTGACCTGTTTGCGGAAACAGGCATCGACTATGTCGATGCGACCTGCCCCTATGTGCTGAAGATCCACCGTATCGTGGAGCAGCACACGTCGCCCGACACCGTGCTGATCATTGCCGGCGACGAACAGCACCCGGAGGTGCAGGGCTTTCGTAGCCGCAGCAAGGGCGTGTCCTACGTCTGCGGCGATCTGCAGCAGTTTCTGGCGCTGACGCAGGCACATCCGGAATTTTCCGAAAAAGAAGTTCTGCTCGTCGCGCAGACCACTTTTTCTGTAAAAGTTTTTCAAAAAATCCATGAAATTTTTGAAAAACTATATACAAATTCAAAATCTTTTGATACAATATGTAAAGCGACGCAAAATCGGCAAATGGAAGCTGAAGCGCTCGCAAAGCGAAGCGACTGCATGATCGTGATCGGCGGACGCTTCAGTTCAAACACCGTTAAACTCTATCGTGTGTGCGAACCGTATTGCAGGACTTATCTTGTCGAACGCGCCGAAGAGGTGCGCGAACTCGACCTTGCATCCTGCAACTGCATTGGGGTAACAGCAGGTGCGTCCACGCCTGCAGGTATTATAAAGGAGGTACTTTTTACCATGTCCGAAATCATCAACGAAAACAAAACAGAAGAAATGAATTGGGAGGCTGCGCTGGAAGAGAATCTCAAGGCAATGAGCTCTGACCAGGAAGTAACAGGCGTTGTTGTAGGTATTGCACCGAATGAAATACAGGTAGATATCGGCAGAAAATATGCTGGCTTCGTTCCCGTTGAGGAATACAGCAACGATCCGACTGCCGACCCGCAGAAAGAGCTGAAGATCGGGGACGAGATCAAGCTCATCATCATGAAGACAAACGATTCCGAAGGCACCATGATGCTTTCCAAGCGCCGCTACGATGCAAAGGCTGCGTGGGATCAGATCACCGAAGCGAAGGACAACGAGGAAATTCTCGAAGGCGTCATCGCGGAAGCCGTCAAGGGCGGCGTGCTGGTCTACACCAAGGGCGTGCGTGTGTTCATTCCGGGTTCTCTGACCGGCCTGCCGCGCGACGCTGAGCTGAGCGAACTGGTCAAGCAGACCGTGAAGTTCCGCATCATCGACGTGGACAAGCAAAAGAAGCGTGCTGTCGGCTCCATCCGTTCCGTCCTGCGCGAAGAGCGCAAGGCTGCGACCGAAGCCTTCTGGAACGAGATCGAAGAAGGCAAGGAATACACCGGCACAGTGAAGAGCCTGACCTCCTATGGCGCATTTGTGGACCTCGGCGGCGTGGACGGCATGATCCACATTTCCGAGCTGAGCTGGAAGCGTATCAAGCATCCGAGCGAAGTGGTCAAGGAAGGCGACACGGTCAACGTGTATGTCAAGGCGCTCGATAAAGAAAACAAGCGCATTTCCCTGGGCTACAAGCGCGTGGAAGACAATCCGTGGGAGATCCTCAAGCGGGATTATCCTGTCGGCACCGTTTGCGAAGCGACCGTGGTCGGCCTGACCTCCTTCGGCGCATTCGCCAATGTCATCGACGGCATCGACGGTCTGATCCACATTTCCCAGATCGCGGACCGCCGCATCGCATCCCCGGCAGAAGTGCTGCACGTGGGCGACGTTGTCACCGTGAAGATCACCGACATCGATTTCGAAAAGAAGCGCGTGAGCCTTTCCATCCGTGCGCTGCTTGAGCCGACCAACGGCATCGACCTGAGCGACGAAGCAGACGCGGAAGACGAGCAGGACATCGCCGACGCAGAGGAAGCGGTTGCGGAAGCGATCGTGGACGAAGCGGAAGCTGCCCCGGTAGAGCCCGCAGAAGAAGCTGCAGCCGCCATCGCAGACGCCGAGCTGGTGGAGAAAGCCGAAGAAGCGGTTGCGGAAGCGATCGTGGAAGAAGCCGAAGCCGTCCCGGCCGAAGCAGCCGAAGAAGCTGCCGAAGCACTGGAAGCGACCGACGCCGAATAACAAACAAAAATTGCCGTCCGTTTGGACGGCTTTTTTGTTTTAGAACCGAGCGAGGGCCAAGGGCCGAGGGACGCGCTGAACGCGGTCTGAAAACGCGACGGCGGGTGAGGTTTGAACCCGACCATTGCGCACCGTTTCCGGCAAAGCACATTGTAGCGCCGATCAGTGATCGGCTATTGTGCCTCGCCGTCCGCGCCAAGTCGATCGACCTTCCGTCAGTGCGCTTTGGCGCACTGCCACCTTCCCCAACGCGCACTGCGTGCGCTGGGGACGGCATCTTTGGTGGCTGCCTGCGGCAGCATTGTATACTGCAGCGATCGTTTGCGCTTATAGCGGCCCTCGGGGCCGCCGCTACAGGAGCAGCGTGGTCTAAATTTTCTCGACCCCCTTGCATTTTTCCGTGAAATATGGTACATTGAAAGAGCCAAACAATAACCGGAATCCATTGGAATTCCTATACACATCAAATAAGGACACACTATGAAAAAAGTGCGTCCTAATCCTTGTTTGGTGTGTCCGATAAGGTTATTGTTTGGCGACAATGGGACGGCATTTTTTGTGCGTCCCTCGTGGACGCATTTTTGCTTTGAGGAGGAATACGAAATGAAAACAACAAAACGACTGCTTGCTGTGCTGATGGCGGCGGTGTTGCTGTGCGTCGGTGTGCCGTTTGCGGCGCAGGCAGAAGGCGAAACATCATATCAAGTTGGTGATTTGATTCAATTTGGGAACTATCCGCAAACAAGAGTAGATGAAACGCCTGAATTAAAAGCCGCTGTGGATGCAGCAGTTTGGGCAAGTTATAAATACTACACAGGAACAGGATCTAATTCAGATGGAAAGATGAAACCAAGTGATTATATGCGTTTTGCTGATTTCTATTGTGATGAAGGGAAATATCGGGCAGTAACTTTTAACACATACCGTCCGCAGAGTACGGGTGATATTTCCAATCCTGAAAACTCGTGGCAAGACGATAATGGGTATTATGTGAATCAAGTTTATTATTTTAAATATGAGCCGTTGATTTGGCGCATTTTAGATCCATCTTCTGGTTTGATTATATGTGAAAGCATAATTGATAGTCAAGCATTTCAAAATACGATTTATTTAAAGAATTCTGGCTCAGATGTTTCATATCAGTCTGTCACTTCTAGTGTTTATTCGAATGATTATTCAAAATCATCAATTCGAGATTGGTTAAACAATGTTTTTTTCACAACATCTTTTTCTGATTCCCAAAAGCTGTCAATTCTATCAACAACACTTAATAACAGTGCATACAACGAGAATTATAACCAATATGATTCAGCATCAACAACAGATAAACTCTATTTATTGTCTTTTTTTGATGTGACTAATCGTAATTACGGTTTTAGCAGTTCCTCCTCTCAGAACAAGAGCAGAATTGCGAATAATAGTACAGACTATGCAAAATGTCAAGGATTATATGTTTCAAAAAGCGAGGGTTCTGTAGATAATTCTTTTTGGCGTTTGCGTTCCCCAGGCGGTCAATTTGGCGGAATGTTAATGGCTTGCTCAGTGAATCCAAAGGGTTCGGTGATTGACGATAGCTATCTGTCGACTACAAGCAGAGGAATAAGACCGGCTTGTTGCATTGCACCAGTTAAGAATAATAATGATTCATCAAGTGTGTTGTTCTCCTTGGTTGCACATAAACAGCAAGGTCATGTCAATGGCGCTGTTGTTAAGGATAACGAAATTCCTTCCACCTGCACACAGAAAGGTAGCTATGATGAAGTCGTATATTGCACCGAGTGTGGCGAAGAGCTTTCAAGAACACCGCACGAAACCACAATGCTTAACCATACCCCCGGTGAAACGGTGATCGAAAACGAAGTCGCCGCCACCTGTACACAGGAAGGCCGCTATGACGAGGTTGTAAATTGCACCGCATGCGGTGCAGAAATCAGCCGAGAAACCAAACCCATCGAAAAGCTTCCACACACTCCCCAAACCTACACCACCTCATCCACCTGCGCCGAAAATGGCTTCACCATCACCATCTGCACCCGCTGCGGCGAAACGCTCAGCAAAGAGATTCTCCCGCGCCTTGACCACAACTGGACCAGCGAAGTGACACAGAACCCCACCTGCACGGCACAGGGTGTGAAGACCTACACTTGTGCGGATTGCGGCGAAACCTATACCGAGCCGGTGGACGTCCTCGCCCATGAATGGGATGGCGGCAAAATGACCAAAGAGCCATCCTGCACCGAGGCGGGCGAAATGACCTATACCTGCGCGACCGGCGGCGAAACAAGAACCGAACCGATCGACAAACTCGACCATGAAATCGTGCTTGTTGCAGGCAAGGCGGCAAGCTGCACCGAACCCGGCCTGACCGACGGCTGGCAGTGTAAAAATTGCAAAAAGTGGTTCGCTGAACAGCAGACCATTCCTGCCCTCGGCCACGACTCGCAAATCGGCAAGGTTGTGGAACCCACCTGCGAGGACCCCGGCTACACGCCGTTCATCTGCACGCGCTGCGGCGAAACCGTCAGCAAAACCGACCCGACCGACGCCCTCGGCCACAACATGCAGCCCACCTACGTTTGGGCGAAGGATGACAGCACCGTAACGGCAACGATGGTCTGCACCCGCTGCGACAAGACGGGTATGACAGAGACCGCAGAGATCAAAACCGAAGTGACCGTGAAACCCACCTGCAGCACCGAAGGCGAGCTGACCTTGATCGCCGCGTTCAACAACAAGTCATTTTACGGACAGACCAAAACCAAGACCTTGCCGCGCGACCCGAACGCCCACGTGTTCAAAGTCACCGTGACGCCGCCGACCTGCATGGACGACGGCTACACCACCCACGCCTGCACGCTTTGCCGCTACGGCTACAGCGACGAGATCGTTGCCGCCCTCGGCCACGATTATCAGCACTACGATGCCAAGGCGCCGACCTGCGAAGCGCCCGGCTGGGACGCCTACGATACCTGCAGCCGCTGCGATTACACGACCTACAGCGAGCTTGCAACAGTGGATCATGATGACGCCGACAACGACGGCAAATGCGATATGTGCGGCGATCAGATGCAGGGCGGCAGCCATTGCAAATACTGTGGCAAGGTGCACAACGGCAATTTCTTCGACAAGCTGACCGGCTTCTTCCACCGGATTCTTGCCATTTTCAAACGATAACTCCACAATCCACGCTGACCGTCCTCCCCGAGGACGGTCTTTTTAATTCACCGCATCGCCCGCCGTCAGCACCGTGTCCGGGTAAAAGTGGGCGAGGATCTCCCGGTAATCGCTGCCCTGCCGCGCCATGAAATCGGCGCTGTTCTGGCTCATCCCAACGCCGTGGCCGCGCCCGCGCACGGTAAACGTGAACGTGTCGCCGCTTTGCGATAGCGTGAAAAACGGACTCGGCAAATCGAACGCCGCACGGACGTCCGGACCGCTGAACGCCGCGTCGCCGATGCGGATCTTTTGCACATAGCCGGTGTCGCGCACCACACACTTGCCGACCCATTTGCGCGCCGTTTCTTTCAGATTCGCGCCGTCCAGGGCGGCTGCCTTTTCCAAAAACGCCGCCTTTGTCAGTTCCAGCGTCGTTTCCAGCTTCGGCGACAGCACATCACCGTCGGCTGTGACGGACGGCAGATAGGACAGCCTTTTGCCCCAAACGGCAGCGGCGCTTTCGGTTTTGCCGGGGGAGAGCGCGTGATAGGCGGCGAGGATCGGCACGCCGTCATACAGCAGCACCTCGTCCTTCACACTGTCCACCGCTTGCGAGAGCCTTGCCTGCCGCTGGAGATAGTTGTCGCCCCACGCGGCGCGCAGCTCGTCGTCGCTGAGAAACCCCTGACAGGTGTCCGGATCGTCGGTCAGCGTGTCGCCCTGCCGCAGCCGGTACAGCGCATAGGTGTGCGCGGCAACCGTCTGCGCCTTGAGCGCTTCCATCTCCAGATCGGGCGCGATCTCTGCGGCCAGCACACCGCAAAGATAGTCGCGCCATGAAAGCGTCAGGGTGCTGCCGTTCGCCGTGCGGTGCAGCGTAACGGTCTGCGGGCGGCCGGCGTCTGCCTGTTTTGCATCTGCGGGGAGCAGCTTTGCCATTGGAACGGCGAAAAACGGACACGCGGCGACGGCCAGCAGCAAAATGAGCACAAGAACCAAGGAAAACTTCATTTTACTTTCATCCTTTGTTGATTCAGTGAATTGACTTTCTTTCTCAGATGAAATATAATAAATAGAACATCTATTTTTACTATATTTTATTTTCCTGTGCAATGATAAAGAACAAGCAGGAGGAAAAAGAAGAACAGGAGGCACTGCATGGCGAACCAATTATTCAATCCGATGTCGCCGGATCTGCTCGAAGCCATGTGCAGCAAGATTGAACGCAAGAGCCAGATCAATCCGGACGATTTTTGGAAATACGGCGTCAAGCGCGGTTTGCGCAACCACGACGGCACCGGCGTGATGGCGGGTCTGACCAAGATCTGCGCCGTGGAAGGCTACTATGTGGACGACGGTGAACGTGTGCCAAAAAAAGGTAAACTGAAATACCGCGGTATCAATATTCAGGAGATCGTGGACGCGTGTGAAAAAGAGAACCGCTTCGGCTTTGAAGAGGTGGCTTATCTGCTGATTTTCGGCTCGCTGCCGTCGCAGGAGCAGCTCGATCTGTTTCGCAACGCACTCGGCCTTTGCCGCCGGCTGCCGGAGGATTTCATCGAGGACGTCATTATGAAAAACGCGTCGTTCGACGTGATGAACGAGATGGCGCGCTGCGTGCTCGCGCTGTATTCCTACGACGAGACCGCCGATGATACCGGCCTCGAAAATGTGCTGCGCCAAAGCGTGCAAATCATTTCCCAGATGCCGCTGATCATGTCCTATGCCTATCAGGTCAAGCGCCATAAGTATTACGGCAAAAGCATGTATTTCCACCCGGACAAGCCCGAGCTTTCCACCGCAGAACTGATATTGCGCTCCATCCGCTCCGACCGGCACTATACCGACGACGAAGCGAAACTGCTCGACTTTTGTCTGATGCTCCACGCCGAACACGGCGGCGGCAACAACTCCACCTTTACCTGCCGTGTGCTGACCTCCAGCGGCACCGATTCCTACGCGGCCTATTCCTCCGCCATCGGCGCGCTCAAAGGCCCGCGTCACGGCGGCGCGAACCTCAAGGTTTGCCGTATGCTCGACGATATGCTTGCGCATATCGAAGACGTGACGGACGAGGCGCAGGTGGCGGCGTATCTCGAAAAGATCATCCGCAAAGAGGCGGGCGACCGCAGCGGTCTGGTCTACGGTATGGGTCACGCGGTCTATACGATCAGCGACCCGCGGGCGCAGATTTTGAAGGAGAAAGCGCGTAAATTTGCCGAAAGCTCCGGGTTCCATAAGGAATTCACACTCGCGTGCCTGATTGAAAAGCTGACGCCGGAAATCTTCCGCCGCGTCACAGGCAGCAGCAAACCGCTGTGTGCCAACGTCGATCTGTATTCCGGCATCGTGTATAAGCTGCTCGACATCCCCGAAGATCTCTTCACACCCCTGTTCGCCACGGCCCGCATCGCCGGCTGGTCGGCGCACCGGATGGAAGAACTGCTCACCGGCGGCCGCATCATCCGCCCGGCGTATAAGAGCGTGGCGCTGCCGAAAAAGTATGTCCCGATCAGCGAGCGTATTTCCAACTATCTGACGACCACGACCTATGTGCCGGCGGAAGACAGAATCTTTACGGAGGGAGAAGAGGTCTTATGAAAAAGAACAGCAAAGACACCCTGACGATCCAGAAGGCGCTGCTTGCGTTTTTGGTTTTCTTCGTCTGCTTCACCGTGATCCGCATCATTGAGGTTGCGGTCGGCATCGACGCCGCCACCGGATTTTTCAAACAATCGAGTCCGCTGCACGGCCTGTTTTATGCGCTGGTCATCTGCGGCTGTGCGGTGCTCGCCGTCTATAGCTTTTTGAGCAAACCGGCGTCCAAACTGCGCACGATCGGCTTTCGTTCCGTGGCGCTGTGCATCATGGCGGCGCTGCTCGGCCTTGCGTTTCTGGGCGACGGCATCGCGTCGTTCGGCCAGATCAGCGATCTGCACGCGGCCGGCGGCTCGTTTCGCGAACGGATGAGCTCCGGCGAGCTGCCGCTGACACTGCGCGGCATCTTCGGCATTTTGTCTGCGGCCTATTTCTTTGTACTGGCCCATTCCTACCGCACCGGCAAAACCACGGCCGCCAAAGCGCGTATCCTGGCGCTGTCGCCCATCTGCTGGGCGGCGTTCCGGATGGTCCATCATTTCGTGCGCAAAATCAGCTTTACCAAGGTGTCCGACCTGTTTTTCGAACTGCTGATGCTCGGCGCGATGCTGCTGTTTTTCATGGCGTTTGCCTCTGTCACAAGCGGTATCTATTCCGACGGCACGGCGTGGCGGCTGTGCGGGTTCGGGCTTCCGGCGGCACTGATCGCCGGCATGCTGTCGCTCCCGCGATTGGTGTTCACGCTGATCGACAAAGCGGCCTATATCAACGAAAACCACCCGTTCCAGGCGGTGGACTGCATCTTTTGCTGCTTCGTGCTGCTGCTTTGCATCACCAATTTGCGCAATGACGCAAAACAGCCGCAGCCGGAAACCATACCGGAAGCTTAACCTTTTCAATGACGCAAAACGGACGTGAGTAAACAGTGTTTCTTGAAAATATGAAATCGGCCGCCGGTCAGGTGGCGATCCTATATCTGATCGTGCTGGTCGGGTTTATATGCGACAAGGTCAAGCTGTTTACCGAAGCGACGGCCAAGGCCACGATCAATCTTCTGCTCTATATCATTACCCCTTGCATCATTATCGACTCCTTTTTAAAGATGGAGTATTCACCTGCACGCGCCAAAAAGTTCTTTCTGGCGCTGGGTCTGATGTTCTTGCTGCACATCGTTGCGATCGTGCTCAACCTCCCTTTTTTCCGCAAAAAAGGCGGGCCGTACAACCCGATCTATAAATACGCGAGCATCTATGGCAACGTCGGCTTCATGGCGCTGCCGCTGGCCAAAGCGGTGCTCGGCGCCAAGGGCGTGTTTTACTGCTCCAGCGGTCTGATCGCGTTCAACGTCATCACCTTCACCCACGGGGTACGCGTGATGGCGGGTGACAACTACAAATTCGACTGGAAAAAGCTGATCGTCAATCCCGGCGTTCTCGGCGTTGCCATCGGCCTGCCGCTGTTTTTGCTGGACGTGCAGGTGCCCACGGTGATCGCGCAGCCGATCTCGCTGATCGCCGGACTCAACACGGCGGTCGCCATGCTGATTTTCGGCACCTATCTTGCGAACACCGATCTGAAAACGATGTTTTTGGCCAAGGGCATCTATCTGGTGGCGCTGTTCAAGCTGATCGTGCTGCCGGTGAGCTGCATCCTGTTGTTCAAGCTGATGGGGATCCAGGGTGCGCTGCTCGTGGCTTGCGCCATTTCGGCCAGCGTGCCGTCGGGCAACAACACGTTTATGTTTTCGTCCAAATACGGCCTTGACGTCGGCATGGCGTCCAAGACCGTGGCGCTCGTTTCCGTGTTTTCCATTTTCACCATGCCGGTCATCATCGCGTTCGCGCAGAGTATGGCATAAAAACTATCGTACATAGGAGGCTTTTCCAATGGACGCTTTTACCGTTCCCGTTCATTTTGCCGGGATCGCGAAGGAATTTATCGTTTCCAACACGCTGAATCTCGGCTTCACCACCGTGCGCTGGTACGGCGTCATCATCGCGTTCGGCTTTCTGCTGGCCGCGCTGTTCGGCGGTCGTATCGCCTATACGTGGAAGATCAATCTCGATAAAATGATCGACGTGCTGCTTTACGGCACCATCTTCGGCATCATCGGCGCCCGGCTGTATTATGTGGCGTTCCGCTGGGACTACTACGGCAGCCATCTGTCCGAGATCCCCAAAATCTGGGAGGGCGGGCTTGCCATCTACGGCGGTATCATCGGCGGCATTCTCGCCGGGTTCATCGTCAGCAAGCTCGAAAAGCTCAATTTCTTTAACCTGCTCGACATGGTCGCCATGTCGCTGCTGATCGGGCAGGGGATCGGCCGTTGGGGCAACTTTGCCAACCAGGAGGCCTTCGGCACGATCACCCATAAGAACTGGGGCATGATGAGCGAGATCGTCGCGCAGTATATCAGCGAGCATCCGGCGTCGTTCGGCCTGGAAAACGTGACGGACATTCCGCAGTATATCGCCGACAACGATCTGTATGTCCACCCGACGTTCTTTTATGAATCGGTCTGGTGTCTGCTGGGCTTCGGTTTGCTGTATCTTATCCTCAAAAAATGCCGCCGCTTCAGCGGACAACTCTTCCTTTGCTACGGCGTTTGGTACGGCTTCGGCCGCATGATCATCGAAGGCATGCGCACCGATTCGCTCTATATCGGCAATACGTCCATCCGCGTGTCGCAGGTGCTTTCGGGCGTGCTGATGCTGATCTGTCTGGTGCTGCTCGTCACGCTGACGATCCACTATAAACGCCACCCGAAGCCGATCGAAGGCATCGACTTTTTCCCGCCGAAAACCGAAAAAGAACTGGCCGCGGAGGAAAAGAAGCGCCAGCGCAAAGCGCTGCGGCAAAAGGCGAAGGAGATGCGCATCCGCGACGGTAAGGCGACCAACAAACCGGAAAGACCTCAGGAGGAAGAACCCCATGCAGATAATTGACGGCAAAGCAGTATCCCTCGCCGTAAAAACCGACGTGCGCGACGCCATCGCCAAAGCCGGCATCGAGCCGTGCCTTGCGGTGATTTTGGTCGGCAACGACCCGGCGTCCCGCGTGTATGTCAACAATAAAAAGAAAGCCTGCGCCTTTTGTGGCATCCGCTCGCTCGAATATGCGCTGCCGGAGGAGACGACGCAGGAGGAGCTGCTCGATCTGATCGACAAGCTCAACCGCGACCCAGCGGTCAACGGCATTTTGTGCCAGCTGCCGGTGCCCGGGCAGATCAGCGAAAAAGAGGTCATCGCAAAGATCGACCCCAAAAAGGACGTCGACTGCTTCCACAACGAAAACGTGGGCCGGCTTTGGACGGGCAGCTACCGGATTTTGCCGTGCACGCCTGCCGGCGTGATGGCGCTGCTCGACCATTACCACATCGACCCCGCGGGCAAGCACTGCGTGATCGTGGGCCGCAGCAACATCGTGGGCAAGCCCATGGCGGCGCTGATGCTTGCGCGTAACGCGACCGTGACGATCTGCCATTCGCACACGGCCGATCTCAAGGCGCAGTGTCTGCAGGCGGACATCCTTGTGGCGGCTGTGGGCAAGGCGAAGTTCATCACCGCCGATATGGTCAAGGACGGCGCCGTGGTGCTCGACGTGGGGATCAACCGCAACGACGACGGCAAGCTGTGCGGCGACGTGGATTTTGAAAAAGTCAAAGACAAGGTGTCCTGGATCACACCGGTGCCCGGCGGCTGCGGCCCGATGACCATCGCCGTGCTGATGCAGAACACCCTGACTGCGTACAAAATACAAACGAAAACCTTATAAAGAAAAGGAGCGATTCTTATGGAAAAAAGACTCTATTGTTCCCCCGAAAAGAAGCTGTGCGGCGTTTGCGGCGGCATCGCGGATTATTTCGGCATCGACCCGTCCATTGTGCGTCTGATCGTTGTCGAGATCGCGCTGCTGACAGCCATCGTGCCTGCGCTGATCGCCTATTTCATCGTTGCGCTGATCATTCCCCAGCCCACGCCGGAGTATGAGCAGATGTTCCAGAACAACAGCAAGCGCATCTATAAGAGCAACGACAAAAAGATCGCCGGCGTCTGCGCGGGTATCGCGGAGTATTTCGATATCGACCCGACGCTCGTGCGTCTGCTGTTCTTTTTGCTGGTCTTCCTGGTCGGCAACGGCATTCTGACCTACATCGCCTGCGCCGTCATCTTCCCGCGCGCCCCGCAGACCGCGACCTATCAGGACTACGGCTACACCGAACCCTATACGCCGCCGCAGGACGCAGCGTATGAACAGGCCGCGCCGCAGCCGGAACAGTCCGAGCAGCCCGAACAGCCCCAGGAGGCATCGTTCGAGCAGCAGCCGTTTGACAATCAACAGTAAATAACAAAGGGTTGCGTTTGCAGCCCTTTTTTGGAGTATGCCATGATCTATTACGCCGATCCACGCGCGTTCCCTGACGCGCCGCTGCAAAAAGTGTTTCCGCTGCTGCCAAAAGAAAAGCAGACCGCTATCGCAAAAATCGTCCATCAGCCGACAAAACGGCAGTCGATCACGGCGTGGGCGCTGCTGCTTTATGCTCTGTGTGCACAAAACCGGGACTTGCCGCCGCTGTCGTTTGCCAAAACGGGCAAACCGTATTTTGAAGGCAGCGCCCTGCACTTCAACCTCAGCCATACCGACACGCTCGTGTGCGCCGCCGTTGCCGACTGCCCGGTCGGCGTCGATGCGCAGATGCTGACGGCACCGTCAGACGGCGTGATTCGCCGTGTGCTGTCCGAAAGGGAACAGGATCTGCTGCACCGGTCGGACGACAAGAAGGCGCTTTTTACGCGTTTCTGGACGCAAAAGGAGGCCTATGCCAAATGGACGGGCGAAGGGTTGTCGTGCATCTTTTCGTCGCTCGATTTTTCGCCCTTTGCCCCGGCCGATGCGTTTTCGGCGTTCGGCGCCGCGTTTCGTGTGTGGCGGTTTCCGAAAACACTGATGACCGTTTGCAGTGAAAGCCCGATCGAAGAAGCGCAGCTTGTCACCCCGCAGATGCTGGAAGCAATGCTTTTCCAAAATGATGGTTGACGGATGCCGTATTTTACGGTAGAATAAAAGGGCAGTAAACAAAGGAGAGAAAAGCTATGAACGCACTCAAGTTTATCAAAGGCAAGCTCGGCTACGGCGTCGGCGCGGTCGGTCTCGATCTGAGCTACGGCATGTTTTATTCGTTCCTCGCCAAATATCTGACCGACGTGCTGGGTATGAAATCGTCGTTTTTGCTGGTGCTCACGCCGATTGCCCGCATCTGGGACGGCGTCAACGACCCGATGATGGGCACCATCGTGGACAACACCCACACCAAAATGGGCAAATACCGCCCGTGGATTCTGACCGGCGCCATTCTCAACGCGATCGTGCTGGTGTTTCTGTTCACCAATCCGTTCCATCTCTCCGGCGTCGGCATCGCCATCTATGTGGCCGCAACCTACATTCTGTGGGGCATGACGAACACGCTCGCCGATATTCCCTATTGGTCGATGGTGCCGTCGTTCACGAGCGACCCGAAGGAGCGCAATCTGATTTCGACGGTCGCACGCGCGTTCTCCGGTCTTGGCCAGGGCATCGTGTCCATCGGCGCACCGCTGCTGATGACGGCGTTCAGTATCACAACCGTGGTGGATAACGAAACCGGCGAAGCCGTCAAGGTGCACGACGCGCGTTCGTTCATGGTCACGGCGCTGGTTTGTGCGGCGTGTCTGATTTTGTTTGCCGGCATCTGCGTCGGCACCACCAAGGAGCGCATTACGACCGCTGCGGGCGAAAAATTCTCGCTCAAGCGCAGCCTTTCCATCATCAAATCCAACGATCAGCTTCTGGTGTTCATGCTCTTTGCCATGATCTCCAACGCGGGCTGGTATCTGACGTCCGGCGTCGCCACCTATTACTTCGACGTCGTGGTCGGCGACCCGAACAAGCAGTCCACATTTTCCACCAGCTCCGCGGTCGGCTCTGTGGTCGGTATGCTGCTGCTGCCGATCCTCACAAAATACATGAGCAAGCGCCGCGCCTATCAGGTGTCGCTGGGCGTTGCCGCGCTGGGCTATGCCGGCATGGCGGTCTGCTCGTTTGCGGGCCAGTTGATGCTGATGAATCTGTTCTACATCATCGGCGCCATCGGCATCTCCTCGATGTTCATCGCGCAGACGATCTTCCTTGCCGACATCGTGGACTACGGCGAAGTGAAGATGGGCTTCCGCGCGGAATCCATCACGTTCTCGATGAAGGGCTTTTTGCAAAAGATGGCCTATACGCTGCAAACGATCATCCTGTTTGCGACGCTCGGTCTCACCGGCTATGACAGCGAGCTGCATATGAACAACTCCGGCGCTGCCAAGACGGGCATCACGCTGATGCTCTGCGTGATCCCGCCCGTGCTGTTTATCGTGTCACTGATCATCTTCTCCACGAAGTTCAAGCTCCACGGCCCGTATATGGACGAGATCACGAAGACGGTGATTGCAAATAAAGAGAAACGCGAAGCGCTGGAAGCGCAGTAAAACTGCAAGATTGCAAGAAGCAAGAAGGCAAGATAACAAGAACGCCTGCGGAAAAACCCGCAGGCGTTTTGCGTTTTGTTTATTTGCAATACCCTTCTTTTATCAGCAGCTCCAGCACCCGCGCTTCGCGCTCAAACATCATGCGGTTGTAAGGGCTTTCTTTGACGTTGCGGTTCTTTTCGATTGCAAGCAGCGGATCGACCCATGCCAGCGTATAGTGCTCGTTTGCTTCATAGCCGTCCAGTCTTTGCGCAACCGCAGTCGCTTCCGCTTCGCAAAGATAGTAGTAATTATCCTGGATGAAGATCTCCGTCGGGTCGCGGTCGCTGCGCTGGGCGCGGTGCACATAGCCATAGGGGCGGATTGATTCCGGCACAACAACCAACCCGGCTTCCTCCCGCGTTTCGCGGATCATAGCCGCCACCGGGTCTTCGCCGTCTTCGATCCCGCCGCCGGGGAACTTGTAGTAGTCATACAGCAGCGAGTGGATCATGGCGATTTTTCCATTTTGCACAATCACGCTGCAGGCAGAGTTGCGCACAAAGCTGTGGTCGCAGTCGTCATAATCCTTCAGATCCATCGAAAACAGCAATCGCATAACAAACCTCCTTTGCACAAGAGGCACCGCGTTGCGCAGTGCCTCTTCTTATTTTTTGTTTTTTGCAATCTTATTTCAGATGGAACCGCTGCAGGTAGCTCTGGATCTTCTTCATCGGGTTCAGATACGGGCTGACGGTTTCGTCGTGGTTCAGAGCGTTGATGATGAGGGCCACATATTTGGACAGATCCACCGAATAGTACCATTCACGCTGGAACAGCTTGTCGGGGGTATAGATCAGGTTGGTGGTGAAGATCTTGTCAAAATAGCCTTCTGCATACGCTTCGTCAAAGCGTTCCACACCGGAGGAGAACAGACCAAACGTGGCAAACACAAAGATGCGGCGCGCCTTGAGCGCTTTGAGCTGGCGGCACACGTCGATCATGGAGTCGCCGCTGGCGATCATATCGTCCGCCACGATCACGTCCTTGCCTTCCACATCGCTGCCGAGGAACTCGTGGGCAATGATCGGGCTGCGGCCGTTGACCACTTTGCTGTAGTCGCGGCGCTTATAGAACATGCCGAGGTTGATGCCGAGCACGTGGGAATAATAGACGCACCGGCCCATGCCGCCTTCGTCGGGCGAGATCATCATGGTATTTTCCGGCTGGAACTTGATATCGTTGTTGACCGCCTTTGCCAGCGCCTTGATCATCTGATACGTGGGGGAGACGCTTTCAAAGCCGATGCCGATCGCGTTTTGCACGCGCGGATCGTGGGCGTCAAAGGTGATGATGTTTTCCACGCCCATCGCTTCCAGCTCCTTGAGCGCCACGGCGCAGTCGAGCGATTCGCGCATGGAGCGCTTGTGCTGCCGGCCTTCATACAGCATCGGCATAATGACGTTGATGCGCTTGGCTTTGCCGGCGCAGGCGGAAATGATGCGCTTGAGATCGGCGAAATGGTTGTCGGGACTCATAGGTACCTGCAAGGGTGCGCCGGCGCTGTCTTTGAGATCGTACATCGTGTAGGTCTCGCAGTAGTTGAAGCAGTCGGCGATGATGAACAGATCGTAACCGCGGATGGAATCGTTGATCACGCATTTGCCTTCACCGGTGGAAAACCGCGGGAATTCTACGTTGATCAGATAGGAATCCTTGTGATAGCCGTCGAAGACGATGGCGTTTTCGTGCTCGATTTCAAAGTTCTTGCGGCAGGCCACGATCGCGTCGTTGATTTTTTGCGCCAGCGTTTCGCTGCCGCGCAGCGCAATCAGGCCGAGTTTTCCCTGCGGGATGTTTGTGAATTCCGATACTTTGATACTTGCCATAAGAGAAAGCCCCCATTTCTTTTCCTTCTCAATTCTGCAAAAATCTGTTTGCTTTCTTATTATACATGATAACCGCAATCCATTGCAATCGGTTTTACCATTTTTGACAATAAAACTTCTGTACGAATTTTCGACATATTTTCGTGAAATTTGACGAAGTTACCGGACGCAAACTCTGATTGTAAAAAATGTTTCTTTTGTAAACGAAAACAGGCGCCTTTGCAGGCGCCCGACGGTGTTATTTGTGATCGACCAGATGCACGTCCACCTGGGTAAACGGAATGTCGATGCCGCCCTTGTCAAAGTTGAGCTTGACGTTTTCCTGCATGGCGAAGAATACCGTCCAGTAGTCGGCAGTTTCGCACCACACGCGGCAAAACAGGTCGATGCTGCTTGCGGAATGCGCGCCGACTGTCACCTCCGGCAGCGGATGGCGCAAAATCTGTTCGTTTTGCAGCGCGGTCTGCATCACGATGTCCTTCGCTTTGGCAATATCGGCGGCGTAGCTGATGGAAAACGTCAGATCCACGCGGCGTGTTTTTTCGGCGGAAAAATTGATGATGCGGTTTTTCGTGATATCGGAATTCGGGATAATGATCCGCTTGTTGTCATAGGACGTGATGATGGTCGTCATAAACCCGATCTCCGACACAAAGCCGCCTTCGCCGCCGATCTCCACATAGTCGCCGGCCTTGAACGGATGGTTGATCAGAATCTGCACACCCGACGCAAACTGCGACACGCTGTCCTGCAAGCCGAGACCGATGGCAACACCGGCGGCGGACAGGGCGGCGATGAGCGAATTGATTTTGATAAACATCGACAGCGCAATCAGGATAAACGTGATACGGATCACGAAGCGCGTGATTTTGGCAATGAAGTTGTAGACCGCGAAATCGACCTTGCGCCGCTTCATTGCCTTGCATAGGATCTTTGATACAAGACTCGCCAGCAAAAAGCCAAACACCAAAACGGCAACCGCCAGAACGATCTTCGGCAGATTGTCGAGCAGCTTGTCCCAAAGCGCCCATTCCTTCCACAGCGACGCAAAATTCCGCACCGCTTCCTCGGGTTTTACAAATTGCCCGTCTTCGTTCAGCAGCGGATTTGTCGTGCTCGACGCCTCCAGTCCGATCTCCAGTAAACGCAGCATGCGCATACGACACCTCCCGTGAGAATTCGCTTTATTATACCATGAAGCCAACGATATTTCAATGAACGAACGATAAAAGTTACGCGCTTTGCAGCGCACGCAGATTGCGCTGCATCAGCGACACATAGGTTTCGCCATTTTCAAAATCCGCGGCGGAGATCACATGGCACGACCAGAGCGTGTCCACTTTTGCGCCGGTCGCATCGGCGATGGTCTGCGCCACATTGCCCGGACTGAGATCGACCTTGAACACGGTTTTGATCTTTTCGCTTTGCGCCTTGCGAATCAGATAGCCGATCGTCGCCGGGTTCGCTTCGGTTTCGGCCGCACAGCCGGGAAACGCAGCGGCAAACGAAAAGCCGTATTCCTTTTGCAAATATAAAAACGGGAACCGGTCGCCGACCAAAAACGTTTTGCCCTGCGCCTGTTTAGCGGTTTGGCGAAACGCGCTGTCAATCGCCGAAAGCTGCGATTGATAGTCAGAATTGTTGTTGCCGTAAACATCCGCGTTTGCCGCGTCCGCGTCGCTCAGCGCCCGGCAGACCGCGTCGCAAATCAGCATCGCGTTGCGCACGCTGGTCCACACATGCTCGTCGTATTCGGCTTCCTCTTCGCCCTCTTCGTCATCGTCCGGCTGCATCCCGTCGAGCAGTTGCTCCTGCTGCAGATCCACGCAGTCCATCATGCGCACGATGTGCGTTTTGCTTTCGTCCAACGATTCCAGTATGCTGTCCACCCACGTGTCGCTTTCGCCGCCGCCATAGACAAAGACGTCGCTTTGCTGGATGAGGGCAATGTCCTGCGGCGTGGGCTCAAAGGTGTGGCTCTCTTCGCCGGGCTTGAGCAGCATCGTGACGTCGGCGCAATCTCCGGCGATCTGCCGCGCAAAGTCATACGGCGCAAAGCCCGTGGCAACCACCTGCGGCTTGTGCGCCTGCAGCGGATTGTTGCCGCCGAAAAACGGCACTGTGACGCCGCACAGCAGCACAAGCGCCAAACCGGCGGCCAGCACCTTTTTATAGCGGAACAGCCGGTTCTTTTCCCGCAGGTTCAACACCGCGCCGAACAGGCTGAAAAACGCCAGACACGCGATATTGACACAGACCACGGACGCGCCGGTCGGCGCTTCAAACCGCACCGACACGAGCAGTCCGATAAAAAAGCAGACGAGCGACACACCCACGCTCATGCCGATCACGCGGCGAAAGCTTTTGCAAACGCGCATAGCCGTGACCGTCGGAAAGATGATGAGGCTCGAAATCAGCAGCGCGCCCATCATCCGCATGCCGACCACGATGGTGACCGCCGTCAGTGCCGCCAGCAGCATGTTGTAGGCGCCGACCTTCGTGCCGGTCGCCTTGGCGAAACTTTCATCAAACGTGACGGCAAAAATCTCGTCGTAGAACACGCAGAACAGCGCGATCACCGCCACCGACAGCACCACGGACAGCACCACGTCCGAACGGCTCATGGCAAGGATGGAGCCGAACATATAGTTGTAGATATCGACGTTCATGCCCGTGGTCATCGACGTGACCATCACGCCGACCGCCAGCGCGCCGGTGGAGATGAGGGCGATCGCCGCGTCGCCCTTGAGTTTGCCTTTTTCGTTCATCGCAAGCAGTGCAAACGCCGCGAGGATGACGATTGGAATTGAGAAATACAGCGGCGCAATGTTGGCCGCGCAGGCGATGGCGAGCGCACCGAATCCGACGTGCGAAAGACCGTCGCCGATCATGGAAAAGCGTTTGAGCACCAGGCTCACGCCCAGCAGCGCGCAGCACAGCGAGATCAGACCGCCCACCACCAGCGCACGCACCATAAACGCGTGGGAAAACAGGAACGAGAGCGTGTCAAGCATGGTTGTCACCTCCCGTAAACGCGCGGTAGACGTCGCTTTGCAGGTATTCCTGCTTTGTGCCGAAAAACGCGCCGCTTTGCTTCATGTGTAAAATATGCGTGGCGAGCGAAAGCGCGTCCTGCAGATCGTGCGACACCATGATGACCGTGATGCCGTAGTCGCGGTTGATGCGGCGGATCAGTTTGTAAAAATCGGCCGTCGCCAGCGGATCGAGCCCGGAGACCGGCTCGTCCAATACCAGAAGCGTCGTTGTGGCGCACAGCGCCCGCGCCAAAAGGACCCGCTGCTGCTGGCCGCCCGAAAGCTCGCGGTAGCAGCGATTCCGGTAGGGGAGCATGTCCAGCTTTTGCAAGCTGTCGGTTGCCCGCTGCCGCAGCGCTTTGTTGTAAAAGATGCTGTGCTTTTTCGACGACAGACAGCCCGAGAGCACGACCTCAAACACACTCGCCGGAAAATCGCGCTGCGCCGTGGTCTGCTGCGGCAGATAGCCGACCTGCTTGGCGGTCAGCCCGTCGCCGTAGTGCAAATGGCCGCTCTCCGTGTCCTTGAGTCCGAGGATGGCTTTCATCAGCGTACTTTTGCCGCTGCCGTTTTCGCCCACGATGCACAGCAGATCGCCCTTGTTGACCTGAAAATTGATATCCTGTGCCACGATCCGGTTTTCATACCCGAGCGACACCTGCTTGCAGTCAATCAGTGCCATGGCGCGCCTCCTGTTCCATACAGTCGCTGCAAAGGCCGAACAGCAGCGATTTTGTGTTGTCCACCCGAAACCCGTGGTGCTCAAGGATATGTTCGTTCACACCGGCCATCACATCGCATTCCAGATGAATGAATTTGCCGCAGCGCACGCATTTGAGATGCAGGTGATCTTCGCAGTTGTGGTGGTGCTCCATCAGTTGAAACGTGGCGCTCTGGCCGCGCTCGGCGGTAAATTTGCGCACCTCGCCGCTTTGTACCAGCTTGTCCACCCGGCGGTAGACGGTTGTTTTGCCCACCGGTTCGCCCTGCAGATACAATAGCTGGGTCACTTCGTCGATCGTCAGTGCGCGGTCGGCGTTTTCGCGCAGACACCGCAGCACGCAGTCCTTTTGTTTTGTGTTGTATTCCTGATTCGGCAAAACGGCTGCCTCCTTCGATATGAAACTGAAATTCATTTTCATATTATAGCCGCTTTGTCGTCGTTTGTCAAGTCCCGCCGGCCGGTTTTGGGATGCCGAGCTTTTGAAAAAACGCCGCACTGCTTTCGCCTGCTGCACGGTTGAACCGGCCGAGCGAAAACAGGCTTTCCGTGTCGCCCCGGGTGATGGTGTTGACGGTTTGCGCGCAGGTGAGAATCGCCTGAAAACCGCAGTCCTTCGCAATCTGCGGTGTGCTGTCGCTGCACGCGCCGAAGGGATAGGTCAGCGCCGTTGGCGTCTGTCCGGTGTATTGGCGGATCGCGTTCTGGTTTTTCGTCAGATCCTCCGTCAGCATCGCGCGGTAGGCGTCGAGCGTTTCGCCGCGCTTTTGCGCCAATCCTTTGCGGCTGCCGCCGTTTTTGTGCAGATCGTAGGTGTGGTTCTGCAGCTCAAACGATCCGCTGTCCGCAAGCCGCCGCAGCGCCTCCCACGACAGACACGCATAGCGCACGTTGGTGTCGCCGGAATCGCTGTAGGTTTGCGCAAACTGCCCGACAACGGAGAGCACGGCTTTCATCCCGTATTCCTGCAGCAGCGGCAAAACATAAGTCTCCATACTCTGATAGCCGTCGTCGAAGGTGAGCATCACAATCTTTTCCGGCAGCTCTTTTTCGCCCTTCACAAACGCCAGCACGTCGCCGACTGTCACGCTCGTATAGCCACACTGTTTCAGATAGGCGAGATCCTCTCGCAGGGTTTCTTCCGGCAGCACATATTTTCCGGCGCGGCGCGGGTCGCGCAGCACATGGTGATACATCACAACCGGCAGCGTGCGCGATTGCACCGGGGAGAGCGCCTGCTTTGCCGGGTCGGCGCGGACCGCGAGCAAAAACAGCACGCCGCAAAGCAAAGTCAGAAACGCAAATAGATGGATCTTTCTCAGACGGATAATCATAGCATCAACTCCGCTTTCTTCTATCCGGATTATATGCGGCGCCGGATTTTGAAATTCCTGCGCGAACGGTTGATTTTGCAATGAAAATATAGTATAATACTCGATATTAAAAAAACACACGCTGGATCATCCGGCGTTTTTCAAGAACAGGAGTTTCCCATGGCAGTACATTTGATTTATAAATCCCTTCCGACCGTCGCTTTGCGCGGCATGGTCGTATTTCCCGGCATGCGTCTGCATTTCGAGGTGGGACGCGACAAATCGATCCAGGCGATCCAGGCCGCCGTCCGCGAAGGTCAGCGCGTCTTTTTGGTCACCCAGCGCAGCGTGGCGGTGGAGGATCCCGACCGGGACGACCTTTTTGAAATGGGCGTCATTGCGTCCGTCAAGCAATTGGTGCAGTCACCCGACAACAAAAACGTCCGCGTCATTGTGGAGGGCCTCTCCCGCGCGGTGATCACCGACTTCATCAAGGGCAGCGCCTATCTCGTCAGCGACGTCAAGGAGCGCCGCAGCACGTCGCTGCGTTCTGCCAACGCCGACTATGTGGACGCGCTGATCCGCAAGACGAAGGACATCTTTGAAGAATATGTGGAGCTGACGGAAAAGAAAGCGCCGGATGTGGCGCTCGAAGTCTATCTCAGCCAGGATCCCGGCCATCTGGCCGATTTCATCGCCGGCAATGCGCTTTCGAGCTTTGAAGACCGCCAGCGCGTGCTCGAGGAACTCAATCCGATCAAACGGCTCGAACTGCTTTGCGCGATTCTGAGCCACGAAATGACCATCTACCGCATCGAAGATCAGATCGATCAGAAGGTACAGGATTCGATGGATCAAAACCAGCACGAATACTATCTGCGTGAACAGCTCAAGGTGATCTCCGACGAGCTGGGCGACACCGAAGACGGCGTCAGCGAAGCGCAGACCTATCGCGAAAAGATTCTTGCGCTGCAGCTCGAATCGTCGATCGAAGAAAAGCTGCTCAAGGAATGCAGCCGCCTTGGCAAAATGCAGGGCACGTCGCCCGACGCCAACGTGATCCGCACGTATCTTGACACCTGTCTCGATCTGCCGTGGCACCAATATACCGAAGACCGGCTCGATCTCGACCGCGCCAAAGCAATCCTCGACCGCGACCACTACGGCATGGACAAGATCAAGGAACGCTTCCTCGAAATGCTCGCCGTGCGCGCCATGACCGACAATACCCGTGCCCAGATCATCTGTCTGGTCGGCCCGCCGGGTGTGGGCAAAACGTCGATCGTCCGTTCTGTGGCCGAAGCGATGGGCCGCAAATATGTGCGTATGTCGCTCGGCGGTGTGCGCGACGAAGCCGAGATCCGCGGCCACCGCAAAACCTACATCGGTGCCATGCCGGGCCGGATTGCCGCTGCGCTGACACAGGCGGGCTCGATGAACCCGATCATGCTGCTCGACGAAGTGGATAAACTCGGCGCCGACTATAAAGGCGATCCGTCCTCCGCGCTGCTCGAAGCGCTGGACCCCGAACAAAACAATACCTTCCGCGATCATTTTCTCGAGTTTCCGCTCGATCTGAGCCGCGTGCTGTTTATCACCACAGCCAACGACGCGTCCACGATCCCGGCGCCGCTGTATGACCGGATGGAGGTTATCGAACTGCCATCATACACCGCACAGGAAAAATTCATGATCGCAAAGCAGCATCTGCTCAAAAAGCAACTGCATCTGCACGGCCTGACAAGCGCCAAAGTGCGCGTGCGCGACGACGTGCTGCAGCTTCTGATCTCCGGCTATACACGCGAAGCCGGCGTCCGGCGGCTCGAACAGCTGCTTGCATCCATTTGCCGCAAAAGTGCTGTTCGGCTGCTGCGCGAAAAAAGGGCGAGCCTCACGGTGAACCGCGCATTGCTCGAAGAGATGCTCGGCCCGGTGAAGTTCAAAGACGACCGTTTGCCGAAAACCGACCTGGTCGGCGTTGTCAACGGCCTTGCGTGGACGAGCGTCGGCGGCGAACTGCTGCAGGTGGAGGCCGTCACCATGGACGGCAGCGGCAAGCTCGAGCTGACCGGCTCGCTCGGCGACGTGATGAAGGAATCCGCCAAAGCCGCCCACAGCTATGTGCGCGCTGTGGCGGCCCGCTACAAGATCGATCCGCGCGTGTTCAAAGAGCGCGATATCCATATCCATGTGCCGCAGGGCGCGGTGCCCAAAGACGGTCCATCCGCCGGCGTCACGATGGCAACGGCGCTGCTTTCCGCACTGACCGGCCGCCCGGTACGCAAAGATGTGGCGATGACCGGCGAAATCTCGCTGACCGGCCGGGTGATGGCGATCGGCGGGCTCAAAGAAAAGAGTATGGCCGCCTATAAGCACGGCATCGCCGAGGTGCTGATCCCGCTGGAAAACGAAAGCGATCTGTGGGAGGTCGATCCCGTGGTCAAGGAGCATGTGGCCTTTTTCCCGGTCGACCGGCTTGAAGACGTGTTCCGCCACGCGCTGCTGCCCGAACAGAGCGAACAAAAAGAAGACGCCCATCCGCCGCTTGTCAATCCGCAACAAAAGACGAAGCGCGATACTCTCGCACAGTGAGGACAAACCATGAATTTCAACTCTGCCGTTTTTGAATGTGCCGCAGGCACCGACGCACAACTGATCGCGTCCGATTTGCCGGAGATCGCTTTTTCCGGCCGCTCCAATGTCGGCAAATCGTCGCTGCTCAACCGGCTGCTTTCCCGCAAAGCGCTCGCCCGCGTCAGCTCTGTGCCGGGCAAGACTGTGACGGTCAACTTTTTTCGGTTGGACGATTGCCGCTTTGTCGATCTGCCGGGCTATGGCTATGCCAAGGTCAGCCACAGCGAAAAGCAGCGCTGGGCGGCGCTGATGGAGCATTATTTCTCCACCGGCCGCGATCTGCGGCTGGTGGTGCAGCTGATCGATATGCGTCACCCCATGAGCGAACAGGATGCGCAGATGCTTTCGTTTCTGCAGCAAAGCGGCATCCCTTGCGTGGTAGCGCTGACCAAATGCGACAAACTGAACAAAACCGAGCGTGCGGCCATGATGCTGCAGCACTGCGAACAGATCACCGCCTACGGCGCCATCCCCGTGATCGCGTTTTCCGCGGTCAAGGGCGACGGTGTCGAGGAACTGCGCGCAGCCGTTGCGCGTGCGCTCGAAAACTGATTATCGGAAAGGAAGGAAAGCGAATATGAAAGAGCTGTTTCGCCAAAAGCTGCTGGAAAACCCCGTGATCGCGGCGGTCAAAAATGTCGATCATGTGGACGCCGCGCTCGCGTCCGACTGCACGGTACTCTTTCTGCTGTGCGGCAATATCTTTAATCTCAAAGAGATCGTACAAAAGGCAAAGGCAAAGGGCAAGCTGATCTTTTTGCATGTCGATCTGATCGATGGCTTTTCGCGCGACGCGGTGGCGCTGCGCTATATCGCCGAGGAGATCAAACCGGACGGCATCATTTCCACCAAAAACAACCAGCTCAAGGTCGCCAAGGAGCTCGGTCTTCTGACGGTGCAGCGGCTGTTTATCATCGATTCGCTGTCCATCCAGACCACGGTCAAGGCGTCGAACCTCATCAATCCCGACACCATCGAGATCATGCCGGGCATCATGCCGCGTATCACGCGCCAGCTCTCGCAAAAGCTCGATGTGCCCATCATTGTCGGCGGGTTGGTCAGTGAGCCGCAGGATATCGACAACGCGCTGGCTGCCGGAGCGCGTGGTGTGTCGTCGTCGTGCCAGTCGCTGTGGCGCAAACCGTCATGCTGACCGTTCGTCCGTACAAAGAAACGGATCTCGGACGGCTGCGTGAGATCTGTCTGGAAACGTCGTCGTTCAAACGAAACGACGCAAAAACGACCGCCTTTCTCTATCTGATGTTCTGCGATTACTATGCGCTGTGTGAACCCGAAAGCGTGTTTGTTGCGGCAGACGAAACCGACACGGCGCAGGGCTATATCCTTTGCGCCAAGGATTTCAAAACCTACCGCCGCCGCTTTCGCGCGTTTTTTCAGCCGCAGGCGGACGCGCTCGGACCCTATTTTTTCGGCATCGTGCGCGGCGAAATGTTTGTGCACGGGCTGCTTTCCCGTCGCTATCCGGCACATCTGCACATCGATCTGTCCGCCGCCGCCCGCCATCAGGGCACCGGCACGCGGCTGATGGACGCGCTTAAGGCACATCTCAAGGCAACCGGCTGCCCGGGCGTGATGCTTTCGTGCGGCGCCGATAACGAAAACGCCGTGCAGTTCTATCTGCGCAACGGCTTTCGGATCCGGTATAAGCTGTTTGGCTCATATCTGATGACGTTCGATTTTTAAACTGTTTGCATATTTTTCTTTCTGCTGTCCATACTAAGGGCAAAGGAGTGAAGAATGATGCTGGATAAAATTGCTTTGGTACTCACCATTATCGGCGGGATCAATTGGGGTCTGATCGGCCTGTTTCAGTTCGATCTGGTCGCCTGGATCTTCGGCGGACAGGATGCGATCGTCAGCCGTGTGATCTACACGATCGTTGCGCTGGCGAGTATCTGGTGTATTACGCTGCTGTTTCAGGAAACCCGTCTGGCCCGCCGCGAAGAGGACCGCGACGTGCAGGACCGCGCAGCGTAACATCCGGGCAAATGAAAAAACGCCTTTCCAAACGGAGGGCGTTTTGCCTTTTTATGCAGACGGTCAGCCGCCGAAGCAGAACGCGCACGGCTCATAGCCGAGCGACTGTGCTTCTTCCAAAGAAATGCTTTCTTTAGAATCGTTGAGATACGAGCAGCCGGCTTTGTGATACTTTGTGCCGGCGTGGGTCACGTAGACCACGTTGCCGCTGTCTGCTGCCGCGGTGGACGATGTCTGCGCGGTATAGGCTGCGGGCGCGGTCAGTGCCTGCTCTTTGCTGAGTCGCGTTCCCAAAACCAGAACAGCGGCAAAAACGGCGCAGGCGAGCAGCACCGCAACCAGCAAAAAGAAGGAAAACCGGCGTTTGCGCTGGTCGGCGCCGCAGACCGGACAGCTTTGCTTGCAAATATCGATTTTGACGCCGCACGATCTGCAATACATACCGACGCCTCCCATTGGTTTCATTACACCGAGTATAGCATATTCTTCGCCCGATTGCAAGAAAAAGTCCCGCGCTCATTGGAACGCGGGATGTGTTTTTTCAATGCCAGATCAGCGTCAGCAATGCGATCACGATGGCACCTGCGCCGATGAACGCGCCGGCGATCAGCAGCGCTGCAGACAGCGCGCCGCCCACGGCAGCCTTGCGCTGGTCGCGGGTATAGTCCTCTTGGGGCGTTTCGTCGTCGTCGGGCTTGCGGAACGTGCTGTTTTTTTTGAAGCTGCGGAACGTAAACATACCGCTGCGTCCGACGCCGCTCATATCGGCAATCGTCCTGCCGTCGTCATCGTCATACGTTTTCTGCTTTTTCATCCGTCGTGCCCTCCTTGTCATACAAATGGCAAACGACATAGTGGCCGGGCTCGATCTCCCGCTGTACCGGGGTTTCGTGCTTGCATTTTTCCATGCAGTAGCGGCAGCGTGTGTGGAACTTGCAGCCCTTCGGCGGATTGGCGGGCGAGGGGATGGAGCCTTCCAGCACAATGCGGTTCATCTTGACTGTGGGATCGGGAATCGGGATCGCGGAAAACAGCGCTTTGGTGTACGGGTGCAGCGGATTGCGGAAGATGTCCTCCGTTGCGCCGTATTCCACCAGCGAGCCGAGATACATCACGCCCACCGCGTCGGAGATGTGTTCCACCACGGACAGATCGTGCGAGATGAACAGATAGGTCAGATTATATTTTTCCTGCAGATCCTTGAGCAGATTGATGATCTGCGCCTGAATCGACACGTCCAGCGCAGAGACCGGCTCGTCGCAGACGATGAATTCGGGATTCAGCGCCAGCGCGCGGGCGATGCAGATACGCTGCCGCTGGCCGCCGGAAAACTCATGGGGATAGCGCTGGCGGTGGAACGGCTGCAGACCGCAGTTGTCCATCACCTGATCGATATAATCGTTGTATTCCGCCTTCGGCACCAGATTATGTTCGCGCACTGCTTCGCCGATAATCTCGCCGACCGGCATACGCGGCGACAGCGAGGAGAACGGATCCTGGAAGATGATCTGCATCTTGGTGCGCAGCGCACGCAGCGCCTTGTTCGACAGGTCATACACTTCCTGGCCGTTAAACAGCACCTGGCCGTCGGTCTTTTCGTCATACAGCCGCAAAATCGTGCGGCCGGTGGTCGTTTTGCCGCAGCCGGATTCGCCCACAAGGCCCATCGTGTGGCCGCGTTTGAGGTTAAACGTAACGCCGTCCACGGCCTTCACATGGCCGGTGATGCGCACGCCGTTTTTGATCGGAAAATACTTTTTCAGCGCGTTGACCTGCAAAATATACTGCGGATCGGGCGTGACGGGGGTGAAGGACTGCGTGTCCGTTTTATTCTTCGCCATTGGTTTCACCCTCCTTGTGTTCTTCATAATAGCGGTAGCAACTGACCTTGTGTGTGTCGGACAGGCTGACTTCGTGCGGATATTCGCCGCTGCAGCAATCAAGGCACTGTTCGCAGCGGTCCTTGAAATAGCAGTAGTTCGGCATATTGACCGGGTTGGGCACCTTGCCGGGGATGGAATAAAGCTTGTCGACCTTTTTGCCGACAACGGGCTTCGACGCCATCAGACCGATCGTATACGGGTGGCAGGGATGCGCGAAGATCTCTTCGGCCGTGCCCTGTTCCACCACCTTGCCGGCATACATGACAACCACGTAGTCCGCCATTTCGGCGATAACGCCGAGGTCGTGCGTGATGAGCATGATCGACGAATTGATGCGGTCCTTGAGCTGACGCAGCAGATCGAGGATCTGCGCCTGAATCGTCACATCCAGCGCCGTTGTCGGCTCGTCGGCGATAATCAGCTTCGGGTTGCACGCGAGCGCCATCGCGATCACAATACGCTGGCGCATACCGCCGGACAGCTCGTGCGGGAACATCTTATAGACGCCCTCGCTGTTTGCGATGCCGACCATCTCCAAAAGTTCGATGGTGCGGGCCTTGATCTGTTCCTTGCTGCGGCCATCTTCGTTGTGCAGCAGCAGCACCTCGTCGACCTGGTCGCCGATGCGGAACACCGGATTGAGGCTCGTCATCGGCTCCTGGAAGATCATCGACACATAGTTGCCGCGCACATGCTGCATCACTTCGGTCGGCGTTTTGGCAATGTCGATCGCCCGATCGCCGAGATTGAGCCGGATCTCGCCCTCCACAATCTGTCCCTGCGGCCGCTGCAGCAGCTGCATGATGGAAAGGCTGGTAACGGATTTGCCGCAGCCGGATTCGCCGACCACGCCGATGGTTTTGCCGGTCGGCACATCGAACGACACACCGTCCACGGATTTGACCGTGCCGACGTCGGTGAAAAAGTAGGAGTGCAGATTGTCGATCTCCAGCGTATTGTTCGGGTTGTGCATCGTTGCGGCGTATTCGCTTTCGGGCACGTTTTTGCGTTTGTGCTGTTTTTCAAACGCCTTGGTCACGCGGCGGTTTTCTCTTGAAATGCGGCGCGACTCTTTGGCGGAAAGATAGCCTTCGCCCTTTTTCTTTGCCATATCTGTCCTCTCCTTTCTCAGCGTTTCATCTTCGGGTCAAACGCGTCGCGCAGACCGTCGCCGATGAAGTTGAATCCGAGCACGGTGATCAGCAAACAGATGCCGGCGGGGATCCAGATGAACCAGTAGTTCGTCATGACGAAGGAGTTGTTGACGTCGTTGATGATGTTGCCCCAGGAGGCGAACGGGAATTTGACGCCGAGGCCGAGGAACGACAGCGTCGCTTCGGTCAAAATCGTGGAGCCGAGATCCATTGTGCAGATCACGATGAGCTGCGGGATCACGTTCGGGATCAGATGGTGGAAGATGCGGCGCGGAATGCTGATGCCGCACGCTTCGGTGGCGGTCATGAATTCCTGCTCGCGCAGCGACAGGATCTGGCCGCGGATCAGTCTTGCGATGCCCGGCCAGCTCAAAAAGCCGAGAATCAGCATCAGATAGAGCATCCGGATGCGCGGCTCCACCTGCATCGCGTCCATCGCAGCGCCGAGGATGATGATCAGCGGGGTGGAGGGGATGCAGTAGAACACGTCGACGATACGCATGATGAGGTTGTCGACCCAGCCGCCGAAATAGCCGGAGATACCGCCGAACAGCACACCGAGGAACGCGGCAATGAACACGACGATAAAGCCGATCACCAGCGACACACGGCCGCCGTACATCAGACGGGTGAGCATATCCATGCCGTTGCCGTCGGTGCCGAGCAGGTGCGCTTTGGACGGTGCGCCGTAGGTGTCTTTGACATAGGTGCTCTTATCCTGTAAAATATTCCAGGTCATGGAATCCGGCTTGTATTCGAGCGCATAAACGGCCTCTTCGCCGCTCTCGTCCGTGAAGCGGAACTCTTCGTCCTTGTTGTTGATCGCGTCTTCCAGCCGTTCCTTGAATTCACGGGTGATATTGATGCCCGGCTCCGCCGCCTGTACGATAAAGCGGCTGATATAAGCGATGTCTTTGCCGCCCAGCGTGACGTTGCTGTCTTTGTCGATTTTATAGGTTCTGCCGTCGAGGGAGAAGCTGTTTTCGCCGTTGGTATACGCCTGCAGCGCTGCGCGTTTGACCGCGTAGGAGACTGCGTCGCCGTCGTCCGGGGCGTTGACGATATCCTGATACGCGATAGCAAGCTCGGTGCCGTTTGCGGAGATGGCATAGAAATCCTTGCCCAGCTCTTCCACATCATAGTTCACGCCCTGATATTCAAAGCTGTCCTTTTTCTGGTTATACGCCAGCTGGAATTTCGCCTGCAGGGTAGAGCTGAACGACTGGCCGTCCGCGCTCTGATAGCGGAAGACCTTGTTTTCCGTGGCGGAAACGTAGTTCTTTTTCATGTCGGTGTAGGTATAGAAGATTTCGTCTTCGCCGTAGGGACTGATAAAGCCGCCCACAAACGAGAATACGAACATCACGATCAGCATGACAAGACCCACCACAGACAGCGTGTTGCGGAAAAAGCGTTTGGCAACCAGCGCGCCGGGTGAAAGCACCTTGACGCGGCGGTCGTCGTTGAGGGAATAGGTTTCCTTCTGCTCGGGAGCCGGCGCATTGGTTTTTTCGTTTTTGTCACTCATGTGTCAGCCCTCCTTTAAGCGATACGCACGCGCGGATCGACCACAGCGTACAAAATGTCGGAAATCAGGTTGCCCAGCAGCGTCAGCACCGCCAGGAACGTCAGGTAGAACATCGAAAACGGAATGTCGCCGATGACCATCGCGTAATACGACGCGTAGCCGATGCCCGGGATGCCGAACATCTGCTCGGTGATCAGCGCGCCCGAAAACAGACCGGGCAGTGAGCCGCCGATGATGGTGACCAGCGGGATCAGCGTATTGCGAAACGCGTGGTGATAGATGACCTTGCGCTCGGAAAGACCCTTGGCGCGTGCGGTACGGATGTAGTCCGCGTTGAGCACCTCCAGCATGTTTGTGCGCACATAACGCATCAGCGAACCGATGGACACGATCGTCAGCGTGACGATGGGCAGCACAAGATGGTTCGCCTTGTCCATAAACTGGCCGAAGGGCGTGAGCTGGTTATAGTTGCGGCTGACCAGACCGACCAGATCGAACCAGCCGAGCTTGACCGAAAAGAACAGCTTTAAAAGCGTCGCAAAGAAGAATGACGGCAGCGAAATGCCGATCAGCGCGAACGTGGAGATCGCGTAGTCCGTGCGGGAATACTGCTTCGTTGCGGCGATCACGCCGAGCGGCACGGCGATGATGATCTCGAAGAAAAACGAGATCGCGCCCATGATGAACGAGAGCCACACGGTGTCGTTGAACTTTTCAACCACGGGTACCGTGTACTTCCACGATTCGCCGAAATTGCCGGTAAAGAAATCCTTGACCCAGCTGAAATAGCCGGCAAAGATGTTCTTGTCCAGTCCGTACATGGCGTTGAGCTGCGCCAGCCACTCCTCATAGGGCTTGGCGCCCGGGGCGGTTGAAAGCTGGATCGCGCGCGATTCCACAAAGGAGCCGGGCAGACAGCGCATGATCAGATAGATGATGAATGTTACGCAAAACAAGATCAGCACTGACAGCGCCAGACGCTTCAAAATAAACTTGCGCATGCGATCACTCCGTTTTCATTTGGTTTCGTTATGTCCATCATAGACATATCCGGCACCCGGCAGTGACGGGTGTCGGATATAGCTATGAACCGATTCACAAGGATCACCGCCCTTGCGGGCGGCGATCCGGTTGCGGATAAGGGTTATGCCATTTCGATGGTTTCCACTTCGTTCATCCAGCTCCAATACGGGGTCATATCGGGCGTGAGGGTGTCAACCTTCACACGCTGGGTGGACACGGTGTAAACTTCAGAACGCTGATAGATGGGAATCTCAACGGCCCAATCCATCACGATTTCCATCGCAGCCTTATACAGACCCTTTCTGTAGGTCTGATCGCTGGACTTGCGGGCGTCAAGGATCAGCTGGTCAAGCTCTTTATCATAGATGCCGTAATAGTTCGTGGAGCCCTTGCTGTGATAGATCTGATACATGTCGGGATCGCTCGTTGCGCCCCAGGCAGCGCACCAGATTTCGGCCTGGCCGCTCTGATAGGAAGCATACAGGTCGCTCGCCTGTGCGATATCGTTGACGGTCAGGGTGAAGCCGATCGTCTTGAGCGCGTCGGAAGCGGTCTTGAGAAGCAGGAACGACGGATGGTCGCCGCTGCCGCCGGCGCCGATATTGACGGTGTATTCCAACTTTGCGCCCTTCGGAGCGGAAACGAGCTTGCCGTCCTTGACGGTGTAGCCGGCCTTCTCAAAGAAGCCGAGTGCAGCCTGGAGCGCAGCTTCATAGCGCTGTTCGGCGGTCATCTGCGCGGTGTAGATCGGGTTGCCGTTCACGTCGACAGAGTATGCCACTGTGTAACCGTCGTCGGTCACCTGCGGCGCAGCCCAGGACGTGGAGGAGATCGGGTAGTTGATGACGGAAGCGGTCTCGCCGTAATAGGAGTCGATCGCCTCGTCGCGGTATGCCGCGATCACGGTTGCGATGGCCTTACGCAGATTCTTGGAAGCGTCGGAATCAATCTTGCCGTTGACGGAAACGTTCTTGGAGTTCATGGCGATATAGCCGTAGCCAAGGAAGTCATACAGCTTCGTGGTAATCACGTCGCCGGTGATGTTGCCGCCGTTGTAGGATTCGATCTGCGACACAACGTCCTTGGAGTAGGACGGGTCGGAGATGTCGAAGGTGCCGGCTTCGATGCCGGGTACCTTATCGTCGTCCTGGGTTTCCAGGAACTGGAGATACTTGGTCTTCGGTTCGCCCTTGAAATAATCCTTGTTGGATTCCAGATACACGATACCGTTGGTATAATCGCTGAACGTGTAGGGGCCTGCGCCGAGCGGCTTCGTGGTCTTCGCACGGATGGAGGAAAGGTCGCCCTTCGGGAAGCCGAACTGGTTGTTGTCGTAATCATACGCGTCCTTGCTGCCGTAGTAGTGCAGCGGCGCGATCTGAACGGCGAGCTGATAAATCATGTTTGCGGAAACCTCGGTGGAGGTCACGCGCATGGTGTAATCGTCGATCTTTTCAATACCTTCGATGTTTGCGGCGGAGTTACCGGTCTGCACGCCGGCCTGATAGTCCGCCCAAGCGTCGCCGAGCTCTGCTTCCATTGCATCCGTGAAACCGAGGTTGCCTTTTTCAGCGTTGATGCCGTCGTCGGACACATCATAGCCGTAGGTTTCAACGATGGTCTTGAAGAAATCCGCTTCCGTTGCGTCGTCCGCAAGATCATAGCCCCAGTTGGCGGCCCAGGTCTTGACGGAATCCTCTTCGGTGTTGTAGCCTGCGTCAAGCAGATACTGACGGATGCCGTCGACAAATGCCACACCGGCCTTGTCAAACGCAGCCCAGAAGGCGTTGTACTGCTCTTCGGTGAAGAAGTCGTTGGCTTCATACTTGTCCGGACCTGCCGCAAGGATCAGGTTCATGCGGGATTCCATACCGCTTCTGTATGCTTCCATGCCTTTGATCGGCTGGCTGTACAGGGTGGAGGAACCGTCATAGGTCGGGTCGCTGAGCACGTACATCGAGAAGATGACGTCGTCGATGGTGACAGGCTCGCCGTCGGAGAACACAAGGTCGTCGCGCAGCTTGATATCATAGGTGACAGTGCCGTCGGCATTTTCAGTCACTTCGACATCGCTCGTGCCCTTGTAGGTGTAGTCCGTGCCGTTGTAGGAACGGGTTTCACCTTCGATACCCTTGAGCACCGGTGCGCCCACACGGTCGAGATACAGCACGCTGATCTGCGTCATGTCCACGATGTGCATATCTTCTGCACTGGCCGCAAAGAACGGAGAGAACTTGTTCTCAAAGTGTGCGGAAGACACAACGAGGGGTTTGCTGTTTGCGCCGCCCTTGCCGCAAGCTGCAAACAGCGTCAGGCAAAGAACAGCGGCCAAAACAAGCGCGATGATTCGTTTTGCATTTTTCACAGAAAAACACTCCTTTTCTTTTTTGGACGGATTCGCCGCCCGCGATTTTTATAATGACAGCCTTCGCTGCAATTACCGAAAAATATGCGCAATACCAATGGTATTGCATGAGAAGGGGTACCCCTTCTCATGATGGTCTTTGTTGTCACACGCTTTCCCATGCTGCGCGCTTTAGGACTTTCAATTCCAAAAGCGCCAAGGCGCACACTGCCGCCTGCAGCAGCAGATAGATGATGACCGGCGCGGGAAAGCTCTTTTCGATCGCGCTGAGGACGACCACACTGCCGAACGTGAGTATCGCCGCCAAAGCGTCGATGACCGCCAAAACCGGCAGCCGTTTTGCGGTCTGTTTAAAAATGTAGCTGCGCACCACACTGCCCTGCAGCAGCAAGCGTACCGCCGACCAGGCGAATGCCGCGGTGAAAACGACCTCGAGCATATACGGCACGAGCACCCACACGGTGTTGTCGAGTGTACCGACATTCAGACAGCCGGTGGCCGCAACACACACGGCAAGGCATGCCGTCAAAACGCCGTTTGTCAGCCGGAACCGCCGGAATGCCGCTTCCTCGCCGCCGAATTTCATGTGGCTGCCGCGGTAGGCGTACTGTCCGTCGCCGCCGAGCCGGATCTCATCGAGCCACGGCCGTCTGCCGCGCGGCTTTTTGTCCGCCATCATGCGATCCCGGAAAGGTCAAATGCGTCAAGATACGCTTTGGCCTTTTCGCAAACGCCGCGCAGACATGCTTCGTCAAAGGGCGAATCGAGACCGGCGGTTTTCAGCAGTTCGGTAAACACCTTGCTGCCGCCCTGCTCGGTATAGGCGAGGTAGTAGCGCCAGGCGTCGTCTTTGTCGGCCTGGATCTTCGCCCAGAATTCGAGCGCCACGGTCTGCGCCAGACAGTAGTCGATATAATAGAAGGGGAAGGAATAGATGTGGTGCTGACGCTGCCAGCCTTCGCCCTCGCTGTAAAACGGAATATCGCCGTCGAGCTTCTGCCACGGCATATACACGCCCAACAGCCGCTTCCAGCAATCGTGGCGCTCGCGCGGCGTCCAGTCGGGATGCTCAAATACCTCGTGCTGGAAATGGTCGACCATCGTGCCGTAGGGGATGAAGGTCAGCGCCCCGGCGAGATGGCTGTATTTGAATTTCTGCGTGTCCTTGCCAAAGAACAGCTCCGCCCACGGCCAGGAGAAAAACTCCATCGACATGGAGTGCACTTCGCAGCCCTCCATGCTCGGCAAAATCGTGTCGACCGGGATGCGGTGGATGTTTTTCCACGCGGCAAAGGCATGGCCCGCTTCGTGGATCACCGTCTCCACATCGTCGCGCGTGCCGTTGAAGTTGGCAAAGATGAACGGCACTTCGTAGTCGATCAACTCGGTGCAGTAGCCGCCGCCCTGCTTGCCCTCGGTCGACAGCACGTCCATCAGCTCGTTGTCGAGCATCATGCGGAAGAATTTGCCGGTTTCGGGAGAGAGCGCGTCATAAAACGCCTTGCCGGCGTTCAGCGTGTCCTGCGGCGTGCCGGTCGGCTTTGCCTCGCCGGTGCGGAACATCACGGCGTTGTCGGCAAAGCTCATGGGGTACTCTTTGCCGAATCGTTTGGCCTTGTCGCGGAAAATGCGGTCGGCCAGCGGCACCAGATAGGTGCGCACGGCGGCGCGGAACTGTTCCACGTCGTTCTGGTCATAGCAGTTACGGCCCATGCGGTAATAACCGAGCGGGATATAGCCGCCGTAGCCGAGCTTTTTGCCCATCGTGTCGCGCAGATGCACCAGCTTGTCATACAATTCGTCAAGCTGCGCCTGATTGTCTTTGTACCACTGCCCTTCGGCCTTCCACGCGGCAAGTCTTCTTTCGTCGTCGGGGTCCTGTTTGAGCGGGCCGATCTGCGCGATGGTATAGGTCTTGCCCTCAAACGGGATCTGCGCGCTCGCCAGCAGCTTTTCATACGCTTGTACCAGATCGTTTTCCTGCTGCAGCTCGGGGATGATCTCCGGCGAAAACGTCTTGAGCTCGATCTGGGCGTTGAGAAACATCACGCTGCCGTACTCTTTTTCGAAGTCCGCGCGAAACGGACTTTCGAGCAGCGCCCTTGTCCATGTTTGCTGATCCTCCTGCACCTCGGGCAAAACGGCATTGAAGAAATCCGCCTCCGCTTCATAGAACGCGTCGCGCGTGTCGATCGAATGGCGCACTTCCACAAGCGTGCTCAGGGTGGACAGGTGCTTTTCCAGCTCCTGCTGCTGCAAAAAGGCGGCTTTCGCCGCGCTGAAATCCGGCGCTTTTTTGAGCGTTTCGGTCAGATCTCTGAGTTGTTTGCGAAACGCGTCAACGTCCGGACGGGTATAGGGCATGTCGGAAAATTTCATGAGTTTCGGTTCCTCTTTCAAAATGGAAAATCTTAAGATATATTATTATACCATGTAGAAAAGCCGAGTGCAATCTTTTTTGAAAAAAGAGTTGCATTTTGTCCTTGACGCACAAAAAAACGAACATAAAATCGTGAACAATCACAAATGCTTGTTTCAATCCGAAAAAACGCAAGAGCCGTTTGCCTCGTTTTTGAGACAAACGGCCCGAATCTGTCAGAATCAAACGGTTGCTGCTGCCGGTGCGTCCGCCGTGGCTGCGGCCTCTTCTTCGATCATGCGGTTGATATCGCCCTTGCCGCGGTGGCGGTAGGGAACAAAGCGCAAGATCACATACATCACAACGCCGCCCACAAAGTTCATGATGATATCCGCCATCGTGTCCATCAGCGGGAAGCGCTTGGAAAACAGTTCGGGATCCTTGATCGGGATCATCTGGAAAATCCGCTGAATGTCGCCGCCGACGGTGTCCAGCGCGGCCTGCAGATTCCAGTGCTGTGCGTCGCCGCCGAAAAACTGGTCATAGGTGAACTCAAACAGCTCCCACGCCGACGACAGGATGAACCCGAAGCCGAATGCGCAAAGCACGGCAATCTGTGCAGGGCAGGTCTTTTTCAGCTTGAGCTGCGTGGCGCAGGTGTATTCATAGCCGATATAAACGGCCTCCGCGGTGCCCAGCGCATGGAGAATCTTGTCGTACATCGGTAAAATGTAATAAAGATTCAGATAAGCGCCGCCAAACGAGCCGAGGAAAAAGCCGAGTGCCGTGATATTTTGGAACCGCGGCGAAAAAAATTGCAGCCGGCTCTTTTTGGGAAACAGAAACACGATGATCTCATAGGCAAACATGCCGACAAGGTTGGCAAAAATCTGAATCGGCGGGTTGCTGGCGGTGTAGCTGCTGCCGCTGAAAATCGTGTCAAACAGCGCGTAGATCATCGCGCACCGCAAAATCCACCAGTAAACAAGCTCCCACTTGTGGACAGAACTGAAGATTGTATTGAAGCGTTCTCGAATCATAGCATCGCCCTCCATGGCGCACATTATAGCATAGAACCCCGAGAAAAGCAAGGTCGAATTGTGACGGTTCTATAACAATTCGGTTAAAAAAGGGCAAAGCCGGGCGAAATGATTCGATTTTGGAATGATAACCACGAACAGGCGCCAATGATGACAGATGGAAAAATTTTTTAAAACAGTATTGACACAGTGTCAATGTCATGCTATAATGACATTGTTGACATGGTGTCAATGAAAAGAGAGCAGAGGAGGAGCCGGTATGATCAAAGGAACACCGGAACTGATTGCGGATCGCCGGGAAACGATCATCAACGCCTGCGAACAGCTTTATGCAACCATGCCCTTTCGCGAGATCACGCTCAAGGAGATCGGCGCGCTTGTGCCGTTTTCGCGCCCGACCATCTACAATTATTTCCAGACGAAGGAAGAAATCTTCCTCGCCCTGTTCACACGCGAATACGACCGCTGGAACGCAGACCTCGACGCGCTGCTGCAAGAGAACCGCGCGCTGTCCAAGCCGCAGCTTGCCGGCAAGATCGCCGAAACGCTGACAAAACGGCCGCAGCTTCTCCGGCTGCTTGCCATGAACAACTTCGACATGGAGGCCAACAGCCGTCCCGAGCTGCTCACGGCGTTTAAAACGTCCTACGGCCGGTCGCTGTCTTTGGTGCAACGCCTGCTTCGCAAGTTTTGTCCCGCACTTTCCGACGCCGAAGTTCAAACCGTTTTGTATGTCTTCTTTCCATTCATGTTCGGTATCTACCCCTATACGGCGGTGACGGACAAGCAAAAAGAAGCGATGAAACAGGCGGGTGTGGATTTCGCCTATGCGTCGGTCTATGAACTCGTATACAATTGTCTGATTCGTCTGATTGGCGAATCAGCTTAAACGATCTTATCTGCAAAGAAGTCATCACAATGAAAACTTTACCGAAAATTGCGCTCGGCGCGTGTGCGTGGGGCAACGACGGCACCTTCGGCGGCGATCTGAGTGCCGAAACACTGCGGCCGATCTTTGATACGGCTATGGCGCACGGCCTCAACCTTTGGGACACCGCCTACGCCTACGGCATGGGCACCTCCGAAAAGGTGCTGGCCGGCTTTTTAAAAGATCTGCCGCGTGACAATTATCTCGTTACCGACAAATTCACACCGCAGTGTGCCAACGGCAAGCCCACCGCCATGGCGGCAAGATGAACCGGTAACACCTGCCGCACGAAAGGAGCAGCACCATGAGCATCGCAGTCAATCTGTACTATCACGGCAAAAACGGCAGCGCCCGCGCCTTTGCCGCGGAAATGGAGCAAAGCGGCATCGCCGACGCAATCCGCGCCGAGGACGGCAACCTCAAATATCAGTATTTCTTCCCGATGGACGACCCGGAAACGGTGCTGCTGATCGACGTCTGGCGCGACCAGGCAGCCATCGACGCCCACCACCAAAGCCCGATGATGGCCCGGCTCGCGGCGCTGCGTGAACAATACGATCTGCACATGACGGCGGAACGCTATCAATCCATCGACGCGCCCGACACGGACGCACGGTTTTTACGAAAATAAGGAGGCAGTGACCATGAAAGAAAAAATTACTCAGACCGCAGGTAGACAGCAGCTCGGCGATTTTGCGCCGGCCTTTGCCCATCTCAACGACGACGTGCTGTTCGGCGAAGTGTGGAACGAAGCGGCAATCGACGTCAAAACCAAATGCATCGTCACCGTCGTATCGCTGATGGCGTCGGGCATTACCGACAGCTCGCTGCTGTATCATCTGCAAAACGCGAAAGCCCACGGCGTAACAAAGGACGAGATCGCTGCCATCATCACCCACGCCACGATGTATGTCGGCTGGCCGAAGGGCTGGGCGGTGTTCCGGCTGGCAAAAGAGGTGTGGAACGACGACGCACCGGCCAAGACGGCAAAAGACCGTTTCCAGCAGGAGATCCCGTTCCCGATCGGCGCAGAGAACCCCTACGGGCAGTTCTTTGTCGGCCAAAGCTATCTCGCGCCGGTGTCCACCGAGCAGGTGCCGGTCTATAACGTGACGTTTGAACCGGGCTGCCGCAACAACTGGCATATTCACCACGCCAAAGCCGGCGGCGGCCAGATGCTGATCTGTGTCGGCGGCCGCGGCTACTATCAGGCGTGGGGCGAAGCGCCCACCGAACTGACGCCGGGCAAGGTTATCAACATTCCCGCCGAAGTCAAACACTGGCACGGCGCCGCGCCTGACAGTTGGTTCGCCCATCTTGCCATTGAGGTCGCCGGCGAAGAAGCGGGCACCGAATGGTGCGAACCCGTGTCCGACGCGGACTACGGCAAACTACAGTAAGCGGAGGGCAACGAAATGAAAAGAATACTTCCGCTCTTTTTGGCAATCCTTCTGGTGGCGTCCTTTGCTGCTTGTGCCGACAGTAAAACGACGGACCCGACCGAAAACACAGCGGCCGATCCGCTTGTTTCTGCCGCACCGGAAAGCACTGCCGCACCGGACACGACCGCAGCCGCGGGCAAAACGCTCGTTGTCTTCTTTTCCGCAACCGGCACCACCAAGGGCGTTGCAGAAAAAATCGCGGCGATAGAAAACGCGGACCTCTATGAGATCAAAGCGGCGCAGCCCTACACCGCCGCGGATCTCGACTGGAACGACAGCAATAGCCGCACCACCCTCGAACAAAACGACAAGACCGCCCGTCCGGCCATCGGCAGCGACCCGCTTTCGCTCGACGGCTGCACAACGATCTATATCGGCTATCCCATCTGGTGGGGCGAAGAGCCGCGCATTCTGGACACCTTCGTCGAAAGCTATGATTTCACCGGCATCACCCTGATCCCGTTTTGCACCTCAGGCGGCAGCGGCATCGGCCGCAGCGGCCGGAACCTTGCAGACAACGCCGGCAGCGGCGATTGGCTGGACGGTCAGCGCTTCAATGGCGGTGTTTCCGAAGCCGAACTGCAAACGTGGATCGACGGTTTAAACTGAACCACAGGAGAACGCTATGAAATCCGGACGGAAAAACGCAGGCAAAAGAGCGGTTGATATCGGCATGACCGTGCTGCTGTTGTGTCTGATGGCCTATCCCGCCACAGGCGAAACGCTGCACGAATGGTTTGGCGTCGCCATGACCGCTTTGCTGATCTTGCACCACATCCTCAACCGCCGCTGGTATGTGTCGATTTTCAAAGGCAGCTACAACGCCTACCGCGTCGTCACGCTTGTCGTGAACACGCTGCTGCTGGCGTCCATCGCGCTGACCGCCCTGTGCGGGATGGCAATGAGCGCGCACGCAGTGCCGTTTCTCTATGGCTTTTTGCCGGTCTCATTTGCCCGGCGGGTGCATCTGAGCCTGTCGTACTGGTCGTTTGTGCTGATGGCCGTCCATCTCGGGTTGCACATCCCTGCTTTGTCGCGTGCGCTTCGTTGGAAACGCGGCGTCAAAATAGCGGTGGCTGCGGTGCTCGGCGCGGCCGCGTGCTGCGGCGTCTGGGCGTTTTTCAAAAACGGCATCCCGAACTACCTGTTTTTCCGCGCTGCATTCGCGTTCTTTGACAGCGGCAAACCGGGCGTTCTCGTCTTTGCCGAACAACTGTCGATTATGCTTTTGTTCGCATATCTCGGCGCCGTCTGTGCGTTTCTGCTTTTGAAAAAACGCAGGAGCCGCGGCCGCCCGGTTTTGCCGACCGCTGTGGTTTTCCTGCTTTCCCTTTGTCTGCTGTCCGGCTGCGGCGCCCCGCAAACGGAACCTGCCGCACCGGCAACAACACCTGCTGTGACAGCGTCGGACACGACGGCGTCAACCGAACCTCAAAAAGGAGAAACTGCCATGCTGCAAATGACCATCCAAAATACGCCCGTTGCCGTGCAATGGGAATCGAACGACGCAGTGCGGGCGCTGCAAGCGCTTTGCGAAAACGGGCCGCTGACGGTCAAGATGTCTATGTACGGCGGCTTCGAACAAGTTGGCCCGCTCGGCCAAACGCTGCCGCATCGGGATGTGCAGACCGTAACGAATCCCGGCGACATCGTCCTTTATGCCGGCAGTCAGCTCGTCGTGTTTTACGGCTCCAACAGCTGGGCCTATACCCGGCTCGGCCATATCACCGACCAGAGCGACGCGCAGCTGCAAACCCTGCTCGGCAAAGGCGACGTTGTGATTACGCTGACGGCAGCCGAATAATAATAACAGAAAAATCCCCGCTGTTTGTGCAGCGGGGAACTTTTTTATATGGGTGCTTATGCGAACGGATTCTCCGTCGGATACGGCAGCGATGCCGGCTGGTTATAGGCGATATCCCGGACGCCGAGGAAGCGCAAAACGTCGAACAGCGTTTTGCCGTAATGGCCAAACGCCACGGCGCCGTGGTGCGGATAGCGCTTTTCGATCAGCACATGGCGATAGAAGCGGCCCATCTCCGGAATGGCGAATACACCGATGCCGCCGAACGAGCCGGTGCGCACAGGCAGCACTTCGCCCTGCGCCACATAGGCGCGCAAAACACCCTCGCTGTCGCACTGCAGGCGGTAGAACGTGATGTCGCTCGGCGCAATGTCGCCCTCGAGCGTGCCGCGGGTAAAGTCGGGCTCGCTGCCGGCGGGCTCGAGCAAACGGTGCTGGATCAGCTGATATTTGACCGCGCGGTCGGCACACATCTTGCACGCCGGGGTGTTGCCGCAATGGAAGCCCATGAACGTGTCGGTCAGCTTGTAGTTGAACTTGCCCTTGATCTCGCTTTCATACATCGAGGCAGGCACGGAGTTGTTGATATCGAGCAGCGTCACCGCGTCGCCGGACACGCACGCGCCGATATATTCCGACAGCGCGCCGTAAATATCCACTTCGCACGACACGGGGATGCCGCGGGAGGCCAGGCGCGAATTGACATAGCACGGCTCAAACCCAAACGCTTCGGGGAACGCCGGCCAGCATTTGTCGGCGAAGGCCACATATTTGCGGTCGCCCTTGTGCTGCTCTGCCCAGTCGAGCAGCGTCAGCTCAAACTGCGCCATGCGCGGCAGCAGCGACGGATAGTTGTTGCCCGACACGCCGAGCTCGTTTGCCATATCCTCGCACACGGCGGGAATACGCGGATCGTCCTTGTGCGCCTTGTAGGACACGAGCAGGTCGAGTTCGCTGTTTTCTTCGATCTCGACGCCGATCTCATACAGACCCTTGATTGGTGCGTTGCAGGCAAAGAAGTCCTGCGGACGCGGACCGAAGGTGATGATCTTGAGGTTTTTCACGCCGATCACCGCACGCGCCACGGGCACAAACTCGCGGATCATGTCGGCGATATCCTGTGCCGTGCCGACCGGATAGGACGGGATGTGCGCCTGCAGATGGCGCATGCCCAGGTTATACGAGCAGTTGAGCATCCCGCAGTAGGCGTCGCCGCGGCCGTTGATCAGATCGCCGTCGCCTTCGGCAGCCGCAACATACATCACCGGGCCGTCGAAATACTTGGCGAGCAGCGTTTCCGGCGTTTCGGGACCGAAGTTGCCGAGAAACACAACCAGCGCGTTGCAGCCGGCGGCGTTCACGTCAGCAACGGCTTTTTGCATATCGAGTTCGTTTTCCACTGTGACGGGGGATTCATACAGATCGTCGCCAAAGGCTGCTTTGATCGCAGCGCGGCGGCGGATGGAAAGCTCGATCGGGAAACAGTCGCGCGACACGGCGACCAGACCGAGCTTGACGTCGGGGATATTCTGGAACATAGCGGGTACCTCCAAAGTTGATTGATTATTTTTATTGTAGCACACGCGCCGTTCTTTTGCAAGCGGCGCGGGCAAATCGCCTTATTGCAGCGTCATGCAAAGACGGATCGGATAGTGGTCGCTCGGATACGCGCCGTCGAAGGTGTTGCGCAACACCTTGTAGCTTTCCACGTCGATGCCGGTTTTGGAGATCATGAAGTAGTCGAGATTGTCATACGACCAGTCCATGCCGTAGCCGTGATAGGTGGAGCCGGAATCGGTGTCTTTTGTCTGATACTTCGCGTCGTCAAACAGCTTTGTTGCCGCCGCATAGGTCAGCGAATCCTCCTCGGCGTTGAAATCGCCCATGATCACGCTCGGCATGCCGCCGAACGCCTTGATTTTTTCCAGCACCAGCTGGATCCCGTTGATCCGCGCCTCTTCGCTGACATGATCCAGATGGGTGTTGAACACCACAAGCTGCTTGCTGTCCGATTTCTGCGTCAGAATCACATACGAGCAGATCCGGTAGCACGCGGCGTTCCAGCCCTTGCTCATCGTTTCGGGCGTTTCGCTCAGCCAGAAGGAGCCCTTGTCGGTCAGCGTGAACTTGCTCGTGTTGTAATAGATCGGGCAGCTTTCCGCCAAAAAGCTGTCGTCGCGGTAATCGAGCACATAGTCGTAGCCCTTGAGCGCACGGTCAAAATAGCTGCGGTGCAGCCATGTCACCTCCTGAAAACCGATGATGTCCGGCTCGGCGGCGGCCAGTGTGCGCACCAGCAGCGGCGCGCGGTAAAACCAGCTTTTTTTCATCAGATCGCCCGGCGTATAGCAGCGGGCGTTGGCGCTGACGATCGTGATTTTGCCGTCGTCCGTCTTTTGCGACACATCATAGTTTTCCTTGCTCAGCAGATACTTCGGCGCATAAAACCCGAGCACGACCGCGGCGATCAGCACGGCAACCAGCACCAGCTCCAACAGTTTCAGCAATACTTTTCCAAATGTCCGCATGCTTCGTACCTCCTTCTTTTTCTTCATCATATCACGCCGCCTGCGTTTCGTCAAGCGCGCTTTTTGAAAAAAAGAACACCGCACAAAACAGTCTGTGCGGCGTCTGTTTGTCTGGGTCACTCCTCGGTCTGCTTTGCCAGCTCCCGGTAGGAATGCCGGCGCAGCTGGTGCATCAGCACCGACACGAGCATAATCCCGACCGCAAGGCCTGCGGCCACGCGCGCCGTCTGGGTCAGCTGGGCGTGGAATGCGTCCAGGTCGCCGGTGACGAAGTGATACATCGTGTAATACAGTCCGCCGCCCGGCACGAGCGGAATGATCGCGCAGGCGAGATACTGTGTGGCCGGCGATTTTGTCAGCTTGGCCGTCACTTCGGCATACAGCGCGCCGGCGAGGGCGGGAAAGAGGTTTTGAAAGAACGCGTGCTGCATCGTGGCAAGGCACAGCACATAGACGCCGAGCGTCAGCGCCGCGCCCAAAAGCGACCACACGATCAGCTTTTTGCGCATCCGGAAGATCAGTGAAAATCCCAGCGTGCCGCCGATGCCGGCAAAAATCAGAATGAGGGCCTGTTTCAGATCCATGAGACACCTCCTGCGCCGAAAATGAGAATCGGCACGGCAAAGCCGCAGGCAATGGCGAGCGAAAGGATCAGCGACTCGAGCAGCCGCAGCATCCCGCTCATCAGATCGCCGCACAGCATCTCCCGCACGGAGTTGATCAGCATCAGTCCCGGAATGACCAGCATGACGTCGCCGATCATAATCATGCCCGCGTGGTCGGCAAGCCCGAGCTTGACAAACGCAATGGCAAGAAAGCCCGCCGTGGCGGACGACAGCGCTGTGACAAACAGCTTGCTCATGCCGTGCACCTTCACCAGCGAGCCGATCAGCCACAAAATCACGGCAATCGGCACCGACGCCAGCGCGTCCTTCCATGTGCCGCCGAAAAACAGTGTAAACGCCGCGGCGGCGATCAGATAGCCGATGCACACGGTCGGATGCAGCTTGACCGGGTCGCGCCGGATCTCTTCGAGTTCGGGCCGCACCGACGCCGGATCGACCGGATTTGCACACAGCTTTCGCGAGAGCGCGTTCAGCCTTTCGAGCTGCATGAAATTGGTGGCATAGCTGTATACCCGGCGCGAAAGCGTGGTTTCCGTGCCGTTTTTGTCGCGCGTGGTACCGACGATCATGGACACGATGGAAAACACATCGGTCTGCTGCATCCCGTAGGCACGGCAGATGCGCATGACGGTTTCCTCCACGCGGTTGATCTCCGCGCCGCAGCGGATCATGCATTTGCCGATATCCATAGCGAGCGAAAGCACCTGTGCCGCCGGATACGATGGTTCAGACATAGAACCGCTCCTTTCGTAGTTATCCCTATGCTGATTATAGTCTTCTGCTGCCGGGAAAGTCAAGAGGGCAGAAAAAAAGGATGCAGCTTCGCATCCTTTTTCTTCGTTTTGTTTACCGCTGCACGCGTGCGCCGGCGCCGCCCATAAGGGCTTCCACTTCCTTTTTGCGCGCCATGGTGGTGTCGCCGGGCGTGGTCATCGCCAGCGCACCGTGCGCCGCGCCGTATTCCACCGCCTGCGCCGCGTCGCCGGTGGTCATCAGTCCGTAGATCAGGCCGCTCGCAAACGAGTCGCCGCCGCCTACGCGGTCGAGAATCTCAAGACCGTTGTAGTCCTTGGCTTTAAAGATTTCTCCGTCCGCCCAGCAGATCGCACTCCAGTCGTTGACCGTGGCGGTCTTCACAGTGCGCAGCGTGGTGGCCACCGCCTTGAAATTGGGATAGGTCGCAGCGGCCTTGTTGATCATTTTTTTATAGCCGTCGAGGTTGAGCGTTTTGAGGTTTTCGTCGTTGCCTTCAATCTCAAAGCCGAGACAGGCGGTGAAGTCCTCCTCGTTGCCGATCATCACATCGACGTACTTTGCGATCTCCTTGTTGACCTGCTGCGCCTTTTCCTTGCCGCCGATCGCGCTCCACATGGACGGGCGGTAGTTGAGGTCATACGACACGACCGTGCCGTATTTTTTCGCGGTCTTGATCGCGGCGAGCACCGTTTCGCACGACTGCTCGCTCAGCGCGGCATAGATGCCGCCGGTATGCAGCCACCGCACGCCGAGGGTGCCGAAGATGTAGTCGAAATCGAAATCCTCCGGCGTCGCCTTGGAAATGGCGGTGTTGGCGCGGTCGGAACAGCCCACGGCGCCGCGGATGCCGAAGCCGCGTTCGGTAAAGTTGAGCCCGTTGCGGCAGATACGGCCGATGCCGTCGGTCTTCATCCATTTGATCAGCGACGTGTCCACGCCGCCCTGCAAAATAAAGTCCTCCATCAGATAGCCCACTTCGTTTTCGGCAAACGCGGTGATCACCGCCGTTTTGAGCCCGAAGCAGCGCCGAAGGCCGCGCACAACGTTATATTCGCCGCCGCCTTCCCACGCACGGAAGCTGCGCGCGGTGCGGATGCGTCCTTCGCCGGGATCGAGCCGCAGCATCACTTCGCCGAGCGACACCGCGTCAAAGGCGCAGCTTTCTTTTGATTTTAAGTTGAGATCCATAGTTTTCCTCCGGTTTGATCTCGAACGCCGATCCGACGCCGAACGGATAATTCGGAATGCGGAATTCGGAATTCGGAACTGATGGACGCCGCGCTGCGCGCGATGCGTCAAAAGCGTTTCGGCAAAGCTGTTTGTTTGCCGTTGATGGTTTGTGTTTGTTTCGTTGGCGGGTGGTTGCTCCCGGATTATAAAACGTAAAGCGGATACAATTTATGCGTTTACGGTATCGGACTGTCTATTCCGCGGCGCGGAGCTTTCGGCTGCCGCATGGTTGACCCGCGACCTTAATTCCGAATCCCGCATTCCGCATTCCGAATTGCTTCAGCGCCTTGGCGCTGAAGCCTCAGCCGCGCACTTCCTTTGCCAGCGCCACGGCTTCTTTCGACAGCCGTTCGATCTCGTCAAAGCGGCCGGCCTTGATCAGATCGCCCTTGACCATCCAGCTGCCGCCGCAGCACACGATCTTGTCGCACGAGAGATAATCCTTGAGATTCTTCGGGCCGATGCCGCCGGTCGGCATGAACTTGACGCCCACATACGCCGCGCACAGCGCTTTGATCGTGGCAACGCCGCCGCACTGCTCGGCCGGGAAAAACTTGAGAACCGTAAGGCCGCGCTTGACGCCCCAGGCGACCTCCGACGCTGTGGTGCAGCCGGGGAAGACGGGGATGTTTTTGCCGATGCAGTAGTCCACGATCTCGGGATCAAAGCCCGGGCAGACGATAAACTTTGCGCCGGCCGCCACTGCGCGGTCGACCTGATCAATCGTCAAAACGGTGCCCGCGCCAACCAGCATGGCGGGACGCTCGGCGGCAATGATGCGGATCGCTTCCTCGGCGGCGGCGGTGCGGAACGTGACCTCCGCCACAGGAAGTCCGCCTTTGAGCAGCGCGTCTGCCACCGGCAGCGCTTCGGCCGGGTCGTTGAGCACAACAACGGGCACCACACCGTAGCGTGCGATATCTTCGCTGATATGATTCATATCGGTTAGCCTCCAATATATTAATATTTCTTTTCATTTATAATACAAACAGAAAAAAATGTCAATCTCTTTTCAAAACGAAAAATCTGTGATACAATGAGAAAAAACTGTGAAAAGTGTGGGATGGACGATGAAAACGCTTCTTCTTTCGGGCATGTGGACCTTGCGGCGCGAAAGCGACGGCAAGTGCTTTCCCGCGGTTTTGCCCGGCACGGATTTCGGCGCGCTGATTGCATCGGGTGAGATCGACAACCCGCTTTCGTCCGGGGTGGAAAGCGAAGCGCTGGCTGTTGCCGCGCACGACTATACCTTTTTTCGCACATTTCCGCTCGGGGAAGATCTGCTGCAAAAAAAGCAGATCCATCTGTGCTGCGATATGCTTGACACGCTGTGTACCTGTGTGATCAACGGCAAAACGGCGTTTTCGAGCGAGAGCGCGTTTATTCCTGTGGACGAAGATGTCAAAGCCCTTTTGCGCCCGGGCGACAACACGATCGAGCTGCGCTTTCGCTCCGCTTACCGGTTTATTGAACAAGCTTATAAAAACGATCCGCTGCTGCCGAACCCGAACGGCGTCAACGGCATCTGCCACATCCGCAAACCCGGCTGCCATTTCGGCTGGGACTGGGGCCCGTGCGTGCCCTATTGCGGTGCGCTTTCCGATGTGACGCTGCAGGCTTTTGACACACGGATCGAGCATATCCGTGTCCGGCAGGAGACCACACAAAACCACGCACATGTCTGGGCGTCGGCAAACGGCGCGACGCGTATTCGTCTGTTTACGCCGGAGGGTGTAGAACTGGAGGGCGAAAACGGTGCGTTCTTTGTGGAGCATCCGGAGCTTTGGTACACCTATGAGATGAACGGCCGCGACACGCAGCCGCTGTATACGCTCGTATTTGAGGGCGAAGACGACCGCGTGGAAAAAAAGATCGGCCTGCGTTCGCTTGTGCTCGACCGGCAAAAGGACGCATTCGGCAACCAGTTCCGCTTTTTATTAAACGGCGAGCCCGTGTTTGCCAAGGGCGCCAACCTGATCCCGTTTTCTGCGTTGTATGAAGACGCCGACGACGACACCGTCGACCGCTATCTGCGCCTTGCGCGCTTCGGCAATTTCAATATGCTGCGCGTGTGGGGCGGCGGGGTCTATGCGCCGGAGCATCTGCTGCAAAAGTGCGACGAAATGGGTATCCTGGTCTGGCAGGATTTCGCGTTCGCGTGCCAGATGTATCCGTTTTACAATGAAGCATTCACGTCGCTCGTAATGCGCGAGGTGCACTCGCAGGTCGCGCGCATGGAGCTGCATCCGTGCCTTGCGCTTTGGTGCGGCAACAACGAAGCGGAAATGATGTACAGCTATCTGCCGAAATCCCACAAGCTGCGGCGGGCCTATGTTGATTTCTTCTACGGCACATTGCAGCGCTATATGGATGACCACGCCGCCGTGCCCTATATCCCGTCGTCGCCCTGCGGCACCGAACCGTTTACGGACGCCACCGACGACAACAGCGGCGACACCCATCTTTGGAACGTGTGGCACGGGCTGAAAAAGCTCGATTACTACGCGCGCCGCGACACGCGGTTCCTTTCCGAATTTGGACTGGAATCCCTGCCGTGCATGCAGTCGATCCGCTCCTTCGCGTCGCCGAAGGACGATTCGCTCCGATCAAAGCCGTTTATGAACCACCAGAAGTGCACCGGCGGCAACCGCAAGATGCTGTTTTACCTTTCGGAACTGTTCGACGATCCCGTGCGCTTTTCCGATCTGCCCGCGCTGACCGGCTTTGTCCAAAGCGAATGCGTGCGCAACGCGGCGGTGCATTTCCGCCAGCAAAAGGGCCGCAGCAACGGCTGTCTGGTGTGGCAGTTCAACGACGTGTGGCACTGCCCGAGCTGGTCGATGGTCGATTTCAGTGAAATGCCCAAGCCGGCCATGTATCACGCGCATGATTTCTTTGCGCCCGTGGCCGTCACCTGCCGCCACAACAAGCACAGCGTCATCCTTGTGGCGCACAACGATACCATTGAACCGCAAACCTTTGACGTGTCGGTGCGCGCGTTTACCGTGGACGGCGTGTGCCGGAGCGAAGAGCTGATTCCGGTCACGCTCGCGCCCAACAGCCAAAAAGAAATTTGCACCCTGCCCGTCACGAAAAAAACGGTGCTCGAAATCCGCTGGCGCGACCATGTTGTGACGGAACTCTGCGCGCCGCCGCGCCGGCTGCGGATGAAGCCGGTAGGCCTGCAGGTGATGCAGGACGGCAACAGCGTCACAATCAAAAGCGACGGCTTTGCCTACGGCGTCCATATCGAAGCGGACGAAGCGCCCGACAGCAACGATTTCTGTGTGATGCCGGACGAACAGCGCACGGTGTCGTTTCAGCAAGCGCCCGAACAGCTGCATGTGACCTGCGTCAACAACATGCCGTTCCGCCGCCGTTCGCTGCTGCGGCTGCTGCGCCGCCTTTGCTATCGGCTTGAGCCGCGCAACATCGCGAACGAAGTCTATTATTCAAAAAAATAAACGGTTGCAATCGGCAGCAAGGTATGATAGAATAACACCAGCAATGAAGACGGAGGACGACTATGAAGCAATCCAAAATCACACTGTCCAAAGACTACCGCATTTCTAGGGTGGACAACCGCATTTTCGGCTCGTTTATCGAGCATCTGGGCCGCGCGGTCTACGGCGGCATCTATGAACCCGGCCATCCTTCGGCCGATGAAAACGGCTTTCGCCGCGACGTGATCGACCTGATCCGTCAGATCGACGTGCCCGTGGTGCGCTATCCGGGCGGCAACTTTGTGTCCGGCTACCGCTGGGAAGACGGCGTGGGTCCGGTGGAATCGCGTCCGCGCCGGCTGGAGCTCGCCTGGTCCACCACCGAACCGAACACCTTCGGCACCAACGAATTCATGCGCTGGTGCAAGGAAGCAAACACAAGCGCCATGATGGCGGTCAATCTCGGCACCCGCGGCCCGGATGACGCGCGCAATCTTGTGGAATACTGCAACCACAAAAGCGGCACCTATTACAGCGACCTGCGCATTTCCCACGGCGCCAAAGATCCGCACGACATCAAGCTGTGGTGTCTCGGCAACGAGATGGACGGCCACTGGCAGATGGGTCACAAGCCCGCCGCGGAATACGGCCGCACGGCCAACGAGGCGGCAAAGCTGATGAAATGGGTCGACCCGTCGATCGAACTGGTGATCTGCGGTTCGTCCAACAGCCACATGCGCTCGTTCGGCGAATGGGAAGCGACCACGCTCGACATCGCCTATGACAACATCGACTATGTATCGCTCCATCAGTATTTCGACTGCCGCGACGGCGACGTCAAAAATTTCCTTGCGAAGTCCTGCGACCTCGACAACTACATCAAAACCGTGGTCTGCGTCTGCGATTATATCAAGGGCAAAAAGCACAGCAAAAAGCAGATCAACCTCTCCTTCGACGAATGGAACGTGTGGTACCATTCCAACGGCGCCAGGTTTGAAAAATGGAGCGAAGCGCCCCATATTCTCGAGGACATCTACGACTTTTCCGATGCGCTGGTGGTCGGTCTGATGCTGATCACGCTGCTCAAAAACAGCGACCGCGTCAAAGTTGCGTGTCTGGCGCAGCTTGTCAACGTCATTGCGCCGATCATGACCGAAAACGGCGGCAAAGCCTGGGCGCAGACGATCTTTTATCCCTATCTCCACGCGTCGCGCTACGGCCGCGGCTGGGCGCTGACCACGCTGCTCGACACCGGCAAACACGACACCAAGGATTTTTGCGACGTGCCCGACGTGGACGCTGTCGCCGTCTGGAACGACGAAAGCGAGGAGCTGACCGTGTTCGCCGTCAACCGCGATATGGAAGAGGACGAGGAGCTGACGGTGAACCTCAAAGACTTCGCCGGCTATGTGCCGACGCAGCAGATCGAGCTCGCCGGCTTCGATCTCAAGGCGGTCAACACCGCCGACAGCCAGACCGTGAAGCCGACGACGAAAACGCTTTCCGGCGTCTATGATCCGATGCCTGTGCTGCGGCTGCGTCCGCTGTCGTGGAACGTGATCCGGTTTGTCAAAAAATAATGATATGGAATCAAAGCGGAAAAGGCTATCACGCGAATCCCGCTTTCGAAAGGACGAAACTATGAGCAATCAAACCCGTAATGTTGGTACCGTATCGCGCGGCATCCGCTGCCCGATCATCCGAGAGGGCGACGATCTCGGCGCCATCGTTGCCGAAAGTGTACTTGCCGCAGCCGAAAGCGACGGCTTTTCACTGCGCGACCGCGACGTCGTTGCAATCACGGAATCCGTGGTCGCCCGCGCCCAGGGCAACTATTGCACCGTGGATCAGATCGCAAAGGATATCCGCCAAAAGCTCGGCGGCGAGACCGTGGGCGTCTTGTTCCCCATCATGTCGCGCAACCGCTTCGCCATCTGCCTGCGCGGCATCGCCCGCGGCTGCAAAAAGGTCGTCATCCAGTTCAGCTATCCGTCGGACGAAGTCGGCAACGCGCTGATCTCTCCGGACAAGCTCGATGAAAGCGGCGTCAATCCCTATTCCGACGTGCTCGACCTCAACCGCTACCGTGAACTGTTCGGCTATGAAAAGCACGAATTCACCGGCGTGGACTATGTTGCATACTACAGCGACCTCGTCCGCGAAGAGGGCGCCGAGGTGGAATTTATTTTTGCCAACCAGCCGCGCGCGATCCTCGCAAAGACCGATTGCGTGCTCAACTGCGATATCCACACCCGCAAGCGCACCAAGCGCATTTTGAAGGAAGCCGGCGCAAAGATCGTCTGCAGCCTCGATGATATCCTCAACGCGCCTGTGGACGGCAGCGGCTGCAACGAGCTGTACGGCCTGCTCGGCTCCAACAAATCCACCGAAGAAAAAGTCAAGCTCTTCCCGCGCGACGCGATGCCGCTGGTGCTTGACATTCAGAAAAAGCTGCTCGACGCCACGGGCAAGCACGTCGAAGTGATGGTCTACGGCGACGGCGCGTTCAAGGACCCGCAGGGCAAGATCTGGGAACTGGCCGACCCGGTCGTCTCTCCGTTCTTTACCGACGGTCTGCGCGGCACGCCGAACGAGCTCAAGCTCAAATACCTTGCCGACAACGACTATAAAGACCTCACCGGCGAAAAGCTGAAGGAAGCGATCTCCGCCTCCATCCGCGCCAAGGACGCCGACCTCAAAGGCTCCATGGCGTCGCAGGGCACCACGCCGCGCCAACTGACCGATCTGATCGGCTCGCTGTGCGATCTGACGTCCGGCTCCGGCGACAAGGGCACGCCGGTCGTGCTGGTGCAGGGCTATTTCGACAATTACACGAACGATTGAGCAAAGAAAAAAGGTCAATATCGTTAAGATAAAGAAGCAAAAAACAGAGAAAAATGCAGTCGAGATGAGAATCTCGGCTGTTTTAACAGAAGGGACACACAAGAGCATATTTTTTATGGAGGTCTTTTGTAATGAAAAGAATCATCAAACCCCTCGCACTCCTGCTTGCCGTTGCGGTTTTGTGTCTGTCGCTTGCTGCCTGCGGCAAAAGCAAAGGTGCGACCGGCGCCGAGCTGATGCAGGGCATCTTTGACAAGCTTACCGCCAATGCCGAATACAATGAATGGAAAGCTTCGTTCAACGCGACAACCATCGAAGAGAAGCTGGACGGCACAACCATCACCGTTTCCGCTGCAGGCGAAGAAGGTCTGAACGGTGATTATGCGTTTACGCTGGAGGGCGATTACATCGTTGCCACCGGCGCAGAAGGCGACTATTCCATCTATGCGTTGCTCACAAACATGATGGCCGCCGTCGCTGATTACTACGGCATGAACCGGACGCTTATGAACGGATATCTGGCCGGTTTGGGCAACTTTGACAAGGAAAACACCTTCCTCGTCACAGAAACTGCTGACGGCCGGACGACCTATCAGCTCTATGCGGCGGACGCGTGGAAGATGGACGGTCTTGACGAGATGTATATCAACGAAAAAGCCCTTGCCTATATCGATCCGCTGACGGAAAACGATGTCAACAGCGTCATTAACAGCGGCAAGGTTTCCGCGATAACCTACGGCAACAAGACGGCGTTGACGCTGATCGTCGGCGAATACGGCGAAAACACCGCTTTGACGCTGAAATCCTTGCAGAGCATGGTTGCGAAACTGCAGCCGGACGGCTATGAGGCGTTTGCTTCGGAATATACCGAACTGAAGGAGACCGCCGGCAGCGGCTATACCGTCAGCTTCGGCATCCCCGCAGACGTTGCGCAGCAGCATGCATACACCGAAGCGGCTGGCTACAGCTATTTAACGGTTGTGTTTGCCGGGGACGCGGCGGTATCAGCATCCTGAAGACGGGGCTGCATTGGTTTTTGAATCCGGCAAAGGCGTCACGGATCGGTCACGCGTCGTTTCGCAGACCGGAATGTCTTCCAATATCTGATCGCAGAGATCGGCGCTCTTGTGGGCGTCGGTCTTTTTTGTCTCTTGCCGTGCATAAACGAAATCCGCGTGCTTTTTTGGCGTCTGTGTTTTCACCGGTTTGGGCTTGATTTCCATATCCTTTGTATGCTATAGTAACAATACAACACCGGACCGCCGGGAAAAAGCATTTGCCGAAACGCCTTTCGCGGCAAAGGGCATCGCCCCTTTTTCCGACGCCGAAACCGACAGCATCCCGGCAAAGGAGGAGCGACACAAATGGAACCAACAGCAATCAGATACGGTGTGCCTGCGCCGGCAGTGAGTGACAGTGGAATCGTCTGTGAAAGCGCCGGCGGCACTGTGATCGGCAGATATGAAAACACCGCGCAAAGCGACTTTGCCGCATACTCCGCGGCGCTGCGCAGCGCGGGATTTCAGAGCTACGATGAAAACGAGATCGACGCAAATCGTTTCGCCACGTTTTACAAGGGCGACACGGCCGTGTATGCGGCATGGTTTTTCCGTACCGGCTCGCTGCGCGTGATTGCCGAACCGAAGGGCGCGCTGCCGCCGCTGGCCGATAAGACCGCGGGCGCGTTCGACACCCTACTCACCGGCATGAAAGGCGAAACGGTGATCGCGGCGGAGGGCATGGGCTATATCATCCGCCTTTGCGACGGCAGCTTTCTGCTCATCGACGGCGGTATGGGCGACCCGGACCGGGTGGACGCAGACAAATTGATGGACATTTTGCTTTCGCAAAAGCCGGCGGGGGCGGAAAAGCCCGTGATCGCCGCCTGGATCTTTACCCATCTGCACGGCGATCATATCGGCGTGTTCAACTGCTTTTCGCTGGTGCATCACAACGACGTTGTGCTCGAACGGCTGTATTTCAATTTCCCGAAGGAGGAGGAAACCGCGGCCTCCGATTCGCCGTATATGCTGGACGACAGCATCTATCGCTATACGCAGTTTCAAAAGAATCTTGCCGATTTTTATGCCGACGTGCCGGTTGTAAAGCCGCACTCCGGCAGCCGCTTTGCCGTGCGCAACGCTTCGTTTGAAGTGCTTTACGCCTATGACGATCTTTTTCCCGAGACCATTTTGAACGGCGGCATGAACGAAAGCTCGCTGCTGCTGAAAATGACCGTTGACGGTCAGTCGATTCTTTGGACGGGCGATTTCGCCTTCCACGCGACCGACCTTGTGTTGCGCGAATACGAAAGTGCGCTGCAATCGGATATCCTGCAGCTGGCGCACCACGGTATGAACGGTACCGTTCCGCTTTACCGGGCGGTCGATCCGACCTATACGCTGCTGCCGGTTTGGGAAGGCGGATTGTCCTCTATATTGAAAAAAGCGCAGAATCAATGGCTGCAAAGCAGTGAAAAGATGCAGCAGATGATCGCAACCTGCTGCGGCACCTGGACGATCAAACTGCCGTACCGTCCCGCGCCGGGGCCATTTGAACGGATTCCGACGGAAGACACCGTCTACCCGACCTATCCGGATTTGTTGGGAGGGTAACCAATGAAAGCATTTTGGGCAAAAATCACAGCCTGGTTTATGGCGATCATCGCCTTTTTCACCGGGCTTTTCAGTGCCGGAAATCAACCACCCGAAGAACCGAAACCGGAACAAACCTCGGAGGTGATTGCTATGCCAACCGAACCGACCAGCGAGCCCGCAAGCGAACCGAACGTGCCTGCCGTTTTGCCGCTGTCGGTGCATATTCAGGACAGCGTGGGCGGCGACGACCATCTGATTCCCGGCGACGGCAACATCGACTGGGACGCGTTTACCCGGACGCTGCACACGGTCGGCTATACCGGCGACTGTGTGCTGGAGGCACACCACCAGAGTCTGTATGCGGCGGACGAAGAACGCGACGCGATCCTCGCGCGGCTGCTGGAAAAAGGCAAGGAGCTGCAGCAGGCGATGGCGTATACCGCTTAAACGGTTGCGGCAATCCGGAAACCATCCGGAGGCGAACCCATAGATGAAAACCCAATGGACGGATCCCACGGAGCCTTGCTCCGCGAAAGGAGTACGCGTATGCAGTTTGAACCCTATCCGCGCAACTATATTGAAAACCAGCGTTTGCTCGGGGAACACCGTCTGCCGGCGCGGTCGCTGCTGCTGCCGGCGCAAAAGCGCGGTGTGACAAACAAAAACTTTACCGATTCCGACCGTGTGCAGCTGCTCAGCGGCGACTGGAAGTTTTGCTATCTGCAAGAAGACACCGACGCGCCGTTCTTTTTGCCGCAGGAAAACGACGACGGCTGGGACACGCTGCCGGTGCCGTCGATGTGGCAGTTTCACGGCTACGGGAGCTGCTATTATCCGAATGTGCGCTACTGTTTCCCGTATGATCCGCCGTATATTCACCGCAGCAACCCGGTCGGACTGTATCGCAAACATTTTACGGCGGCAAAGCACGCCCGCACGGTCTTGCGCTTTCTCGGCGTGGACAACGCGTATTTCGTCTGGCTCAACGGACAGTACGTCGGCTTTTCCAAGGGCAGCCGCGTGCCGGCGGAGTTTGACGTAACGGCCGCTTTGCGCGACGGCGACAATCTGCTGGCTGTCAAGGTCTATACGTTTTCAGACGCATCCTATCTTGAAAATCAGGATATGCTGATGGCAAGCGGTATTTTCCGCGACGTGCTGCTGATCCATACCGGTGAAACCGCGCTGTGGGACGAGACGATTTTGCCCGCGCGGGAGGGCTTCCGGATCAAATACCGCTGCACCACAGGCGACGCGTCGGCAGCGATCCGTTTGACGCTTTGCGATGCGAACGGTAACGTATGCGCCGAAAGCGAGCAGCCGGCTGCCGAGGCGGGCGAAGCGTTTTTGCCGTTGGAACACGCCGTTTTGTGGAACGCGGAGGAGCCGTATCTCTATACGCTGTATACCGAGCTGTTGGAAAACGGCGCCGTCACAGAGGTGCACACCAAAAAATGCGGCATCGCCAAAAGCGAGATCGACGGATGCCATCTGTTGATGAACGGCACACCCATCACGCTCAAGGGCGTCAACCGCCACGAAAACAACGCCCGCTGCGGCCGCGCAATCACCGCTGCGCAGATCGACGCGGAGCTGCGCGATATCAAGGCGCACAACCTCAACGCCATCCGCGCGTCGCACTACACGAACCATCCGCTGTTTTATGAACTGTGTTCGGAATACGGCATCTATGTGATGGACGAAGCGGACGCCGAAACCCACGGCGCGGAATGCACCGGCGATCAGGGTGCGCTCAACAAGGACGAGAGCTGGTTCGACGCGTTCTTTGACCGCGTGTCGCGAATGTATGCGATCAATAAAAACGAAACGTGCATCAACATCTGGTCGCTCGGCAACGAGTGCGGCGGCGGACAAAACGCCGACAAATGTGTGCAGTGGCTGAAAACGCAGGACGCGCAAAAGCCGATCAAGGACAACAACGCGCCCGGGGTCGGCGAGGGCTGCTTCAATATGACCGGCTATATGCCGATGCAGACGCTTTGGAATTCCGACCCGGCAAAAGGGCCGCTGCTGCTGGTGGAATATGCCCACGCCATGGGCAACAGCCCGGGCGGCCTCGAGGATATCTGGAGCTGGATCTATGAACACGAGCACTGCTGCGGCGGCTACGTCTGGGAATTCAAAAGCCACGGCTTTTACTGCGAAGGCAAAAACGGCCGTCCGCGCTATCTGTACGGCGGCGATTTCCCCGACCGCTACCACTGGTCAAACTTTTCGCTCGACGGCTACCACACCAGCGACGGCACACCGAAGCCGTCGTGGGCGGAGCTCGGGGAGGTTTCGGCGCCGGTCTATGTCCGATGGGAGGAGGACGGCGTTTCGATCAAGAACACCTATGATTTCAAATCGCTCGACGGCGTGACGCTGCGCTGGTCGGTATGCGCCGACGGTGTGCCGGTGCGCACAGGCGAAGTGTCGATGGACGGCCTTGCCGCGCGGCAGTGGAAAACGCTCGCGCTGCCGCTCGAAACAGACGGCCTGCAGGGGCTGATCACCGCGGACTGTGTCTTTACGGACGGCACGCGTGTGCTGGCGCATAAGCAGACGATTCTCGCGGATCTGCCGCGGGAAAAGCCGACGCCGCCGCCCTTTGCCCATACCGTCAGCGAGACCGTAAACGCCGTCACCGTGCAGGGCGAAGATTTTGCAGTGACGATTCACAAAGGACTGCTCTCCAAAATGGAGAAGGGCGGCAAAACGCTGCTCGACACGCCCGTGCGTCTTTGCTGCCACCGGGCGGCGACCGACAACGACGGCGCGATCTTCCCGCCGAACCACAAAGCCGAGTGGCACGAAAAGCTGGTGCATACCATGCGCTTCGGCTGCCACCGCGTCACAGTCAGCGACGCGCCCGACGCCGTGACCGTGACAGCTGTTGGCAAATTCCTGCCATACAGCCATTTCTGGGGCTTCGATACGACACTCGTCTATCGGATCACCGCGGGCGGACAGGTGGAGATCACAGCCGATCTGCAGCCCTACGGCGACGGGCAGCCAGACGTGCTGGGGCGCGTCGGCATGGTGCTCACGCTCGACGGCAGCTTTTCCCGGTGCCGCTGGCTGGGCCGCGGTCCGGACGAAAACTATGCCGACTGCAAGGCGCATACACCGGTCGGCGTCTATGAAGCGGACGTCGAAAAGATGCATTTTTGCTACGATGTGCCGCAGGAGACCGGCAACCACGAGGACTGCCGGCGTGTGGCCGTGTCCGGCAAAAACGGCACGCTGACCGCCAAAGGTGCGTTTTCGTTTTCGTTCCACAACTTCACGCTCAAAAACCTGACCGAAGCGCGCCATTGCGACGAGCTGGAGACGAGCGAACAACACTATCTTTACATCGACCACCGCCAGCGCGGCCTCGGCTCGCATTCCTGCGGCCCGGAGCCGGAGCAGCCATACGAACTGCCGTTTGGTAGTTTTCATTGGACGTTTGTCCTGCAGGCGGAATGACAGCAAAGAAAAAGGCATCTGCTGAAAAGCAGGTGCCTTCGTTTTTATATGCAGTGCGCTTTCGCTGCGTCACTCCGCCCGGAAACAGCGCAGCCCGGTGCCTTGTCCGTAATGCGTGCCGTCGCGGTCAAACAGGACGGTCCAATTTTCTTCGGTGATCCCGGTCACCATAAAATAATCCCAGTTTCGGGGAATGATCGGATCCGCCGACAACACGCCGTTTTCAAACCGGATGCCGAGCAACCCGGACAGCACAAGGTCGCAGAATGTGGAGTGGTTGTAATCCTTGCCCCGTTCGCGGATGCCGCTCTTCTGTTCATATGCAAGGCGGATCAATTCGTCGCGGCATTGCCAGCGGCCGGTGAACGGATCCATATTCTCGTCGATCCAGCAGCGCGTTTGGCCTGCCGCGTTTGTGATGCGGTGAGACAGCGCATATTGGCGCAGCAACTGATAATACGCGTCTTTGGAAACGGGCGAATCTGCGCCGCGGTCGCGGATCAGGTTGGCCGTCGCTGTCAGCGTCTGTGCGGTGGCAAACGGCCAGACGTAACCGTTCCACAGGCAGCAGTGCTCGTTCTCAAACAAAAACCGCGGGTGGCGCTGCTCGGCCGTTGTCAGCCCGAAGGGCGCCGCAAAGCCGTTTGGATCGGTCAATTGCAAAAACGCGTCGTCCTTGTCGCTGTTGGCAAGATGGAAATACCAGGGAAGATATCCGATCTGCTCGCGCACGGTATGGTCTTTTGGCACAGGCGGTCGCGTTTTCCAATCGGCGGGATCGTCGCTTTCGCAGGGAATCGTGCGGTAAAAATCGCCGTCCCACAGCAGACAGTTCATCCGTTCCAAAATCCGTTCGCCGCGTGCCCGGTATTCGCACGCCAGCGCATCGTCGCCGACTTCGGCCGCCATACGGGAAATCGCAAACGCGTCGCCGCACAGATAGCTGTTGAGCGTCGGACGGATGCCGGAGCCGCTGATGGAAAACTCCATGCCGTCATAATTGTCGTTCGACCAGTACAGACCGCACGGGCGCAGGCTGATTTCCTCCCGCTGCCGGAACAATCGGTCCAGCTTCGGAAGCGCCTCTTTCATACGTTCTACATCGGGATGAAGCTTAAAATAGCCCTCCACAGCGGACGCGAACCACATACTGTATCGCATTGCGTCGCCGTGTCCGTCCAGCCAAAAGCAGATATATTCCCAAAGCCGCCGGGGCGCATCGGCCAGCCAGCGCGCTTCGGTCAGATGGTGACCCACAGGGCAGTTGATCGTGTTAAACGGCCCGGCCCAGCCGACCGGCGGCAAAAACTCCGTCATCACGTGCCCGTGCGGGGTCTGTTTCCAATGCTTGCGCAGCGTCCACCAGCGGAAATAATAGGTCGTTTCCAGCTCCTTGTCCGGACAGTCCAGCAGCGGTGCGTTTTGCGCCAGATAGGCAAAGGCGTCCGCGTTCGGTATCTCCTGCTGATAGAGCTCTTCGTCGCCGGCGTTGAACGCCTCCACATAGGCGCGAAGCTTTTCTTTCAGATCGACAGTCATGGGCATGCTCCTTTATTCAAAGTCGTCTTTTGTGAAATCACCGTGTTTTTCCGCCATGCCGATATATTCCATACCGCCCGCGCGGCCGTTGTACCAGATGCGCCAACGATCCTTCGCTTTGTCATAGAGCGCGGAGGGCTTATAGCAGGCGTCCGCGTCCCAGGCGTCGGCGGTCGGCGCAATCAAAGGGTTGTACTTGCAGCGGTGGAAATCCGTGACGCCGTCTGCGGAATACGCCGCACAGATACAGGCAGTATGGATATCCCGGTAGCCGATATAAAACAGGAGATAGCCGAGATCCGGATGCGGCAGTACCTGACAGCCGCCGATCCGGTTCTGCTCATATTCCTTCGCCGGATTTTTTTCCAGAATCGGATTCAACGGCGATTTTTCCCAATGGATCCCGTCGGCACTTTCCGCATAGCAAAGCACATTCGGCTCATAGGTTTCGCCGGCGCTGTACCACATCCGGTAACGGCCGTTTTCAAAAAGGACGCAGGGATTCATCACGGACGCGCCCTCGAAGCCGGCTTCCGGAGACAGCACCGGTGCGTCGGAAACGCGGTGAAACGTTTGTCCGTCCCGGCTTTCGGCAACGCCGATATAGCTGTTGCCGTGCGCCTGACCGGTGTACCACATTTTGTAGGTGTCACCGATTTTCAACACGCAGTTGCGGTTGACCCAATCCTCCCAGCCGGAGGCTGTGTCGGGTGTGAGCGTGGGAACCGGGTCTGTCCAGCGGACGCCGTCTTCGGAAAAGGAGACGGACAGCGCATTGTCTTTTCTGGTGGAAAGGTCCATACGCAACCGGCCGTCCGGCAGCGCCGTCAGATAGACATCAAACAGCGTGCCGAGCGCCGGATTGCCGAAGATCGGATTGTTTGGATACTTTTGAAACATAGAAAGCTCCTTTCAAAATCAGGATGTATCTAAATGGTAACATATCCTGTGATCACTTTCAAGACGCATGAGAAAAATTGGTTGGTTTATTGTCCGTACACCCAGTTGAGTCTGCCGTAGGGTGCGCTGTCTCCGTGGGTATAGTAATTGTAGAGATCCGCAGGGTCGCAGTTGTCTGCCCATTTAAACCGGAATCCGCCGTTTTCGCCGAGCCCCGGCAGCGTCTTTTGGACGCTGAGCATGAGCTTGTTGCCTTCAAAGCGGATCTTTGCCTTTCCGACGGTTTGATAGCCGTCCTTTGTGATCTGCTCCACCGTTGCGAACCCGTCCGCGGGCAAGCGGCGGTTGATGATATCCGCTTTTCCGTACGAATGGAGCACGGGGTGGAATTTATCGCCATCGACAACGGCTATCACAAAATCGAACAGTGGCAGCTCGACCGGCTGAAGGCGGAGATTGCCAAAGGCTATCCGATGATTCTTTGCCTACACGCGCCGCTCTACGCCCCGGACATCTATGATTATACCGCCGAGGTATTCGGCAAACCGATGTGGATGATGAGCGTGCCGGATGCGTTGATGGATAAAAGCGATGAGGGCGATTATCTTGCGCAAAAGGAGGACGCCGTGACCCACGAAGCGTATGGAACTGATCACCCATTGCGACGCCATCAAGGCGATTCTTGCCGGCCACATACACTACGATTATGTTTCCCAGGTGACACCGACCCTCAAGCAGTATGTTGTCAATACCGAATCGTGCAACATCGTGACCGTGCGGTAAATTGGAAAAAGAAAGCACTGCGTTCCCCGTTTGAGGGCGCAGCGCTTTTTTGTTTTGGTCATCAGACGGGATGGGTTTTCCGTCCGGGAACACCCCGAAACACCTGTTCATTCCCCTCAAAGCATCGCCAGCGCTTTTCGCTTGCAAAATGCAGCGCTCGCGTTATGCTGCAAGCAGGCAACAGCTTCGCTGTATGTCATTTTGTGCTGCCGCCTCACAACAATCAGTTTGTGGGGCGATAGCTTGTGATGCGCACTTTGGCGCCGACGTCGATGATGTGGAACAAAGAGCCGTCTGCCTGCGGACAGATCGCAATGCCTTCTCCCTCGGCGTCGAGCCTGCCGGTGCAGCGGACAAAAACCGTCTCCACGTGCCCGGTCCGCAGATCGACGGCATGCATCGTTTTTTCCCGGAAACCGGAATTGGTCACAATATAGAGCGTATCGTTATAGATTTCTCCGCCCTGCACCTTGAAAAGCGTTTCGTCGATCTGCAGCGCGCCGAGATAGGAGTAGTCCCGCAGATCCAGCATACGGATTTCGTCCACGTTGTTTGACTGTGAATAATACAGCACGTCGTCTTTGATCGCACACCACGGAATGCGTCCGTTTCCCCGTCCCGCGTCGGGCAGCGTGTGAAAATCCAGCGCCTCCAGCGTGTCGGGGTCGTACACGATCACGCCAGGGTGCCGGAAGCCGAAGTCCTCGAGCGCAAGATAGAGCCTGCCTTCATACAGGCAGCCGTCGCCGAGATGCGCATAGCCCTTTCGCATCAGATCCGTCGGCAGACACATCTCGCGCCGCCCGATGATTTCGCCGGATTGAATATCGATTTTTGTGATCGCGTTGTAGTTCAAAAACTTGACGGCGCCGACGCCGTAAAAGGTCTTGCCGTCCGTTGCAAGCCCCTGACAAAAGCTCACGCCGTCGGCATAGCTGAACTCCAGCGTGCGGGCAATCTCCATGTTTCCCGCGCTGACAGACGGTTCTCCCGAAACGAGCCCGCCGATCCAGGCAATCAGCGCAAACAAAACACAGGAGCCTCTGCGAATAAAAGCTGCCATCTTTTCCATCTATCAAACGTCCTTTCCTTTATTGCCCTGACGTCTGCTGTAATCAATCAAAGACAAAATAATTCGTCTGCCATATGGCGCGGCAGGCTTCTTCGGTCATGAAATCTCCCATGATCCAGCCGTAATAGCGCCCCTTTTGCAATCGGTTCTGCGCGTAAAGACAACCGTTTACCCGCATTGCAATGTCATACGGACTTTGCAGGGGAACGAAGCTCGCGTTGGTTTTCAGGACATTGGCACAGGACAGGTGCTGCTCAGGATCCTTGCTGATTTGCGTTGAAAACTTTTGAAGAAAGCGCGCCGCAAGCAGCGTTTTCAGATGTGCCGGCACGCTCCAGTGGTTTTCATAACGGAAGGTCATGCCCATATATTCGGTGGTTCCCGCTTTGTTTTTGGCGTCCAGCATATCTCCCGCCTGCAGCTCTTCGTAAAATGGCGTCATGAGAATGATCTTTCCGCGCACCTGCGAGAGCGCAGGCATTTTTGTATAGACGCCGTTTCCGTTTTCGGTATACAGATACGCCTGCCGGGTTGCGGGATTGATCTCTGATTTCAGGCTTTGGATCTGCGCGTCGAAAAGCTGTAAAAACGATGCCGTGTCGCCGTTTTCCTTTTTCGCGGTAACAATCACCGTTTCGCTCGGATGGTCTTTTAAAAAGTCCTTGATCTGTGCAAAAGCACGCGCACAGGTGAGGGGTACGGTACATGCTTCGTCTTCATACGCGTAAAACTCCGTGTCCAGCGGCGGCAGCGAGCGGTTGCAGCGCTTTGCCAGAAGCAGCACCGGATTGAGACGGCGCAAAAAACGGACAACCGCGTTCACCGCTGCAATTTTGTCGTTGTTGCCGTGGCAAAGCAGCAGTTCTCCCTGCTTCGGCGAAAAGCGCAGATCCAGATAGCGAACGCCAGCATGGAGCTGTTCGGGCAGGGTGAGCGACTGCGTTATTGCAAATTTTTCCACATGAAACGCCGGGAGCCCAAAGAGCTTTACCGTATTGTCCGTTGCGTTTTTGCAATAGGCGGTTGCGCTGTCGTGTGTGCCGGGGAGATTGATCTCGGAAATATACCGGCTGTCCGGGATGCCCGCCATCCAGTTTTGGCCGTTCAGACTGTCTGCGCCGACAGCGCCGGCAGCGTCGTTCGCCGCATAAGCGCCGCCGAAGGACAAGGCGCTTATCAATAACACTGTGATCCATCCCAGGGAACATATGCTTTTCAAAAACTGTTTCATCATATCCTCTTTCACATTTTTTTTGCTTCCCCGGCGAAGGTCCACAGGACATATGCAAAGCCGCAGTCCGTTACGGAGAAGCCTTTATGCTGTTTATTATACATCAAACAGAAGACTTTTGCAAGCCAAAGTCAGGCAACTCTATGCAGTCGCCCGGTCAAGCTTCCGTTTTGCACTGTGCTTTCCATCTGCGGCACACCGGCACGCAGGTGACTGCGTAGCCGAGCAATACGCCGAGCATGTTGAGCAGATAATCGTCAATATCCGCCGCGCGGCCGATGAAATACTGTACGACCTCGACAAACACAATCAGTACGCTGCCCCACAAAAACACCCGTTTCCATCTGTCCGCCTTCGGCGCCGCAAACGGCAGCAAAACGCCGAACGGCACGAGGATGAGCGCGTTGCCCAGCAGGTTGACCACCCGGATCGCAAGATTGAAGCTTTGCGCCGCCGCGCCGGAAAGATAGGACCGGATCGTACGAAACGGCACAAGGTTGCAGCGAAACAGCGGATCAAACGTCTGAAACCAGTGCAGGCCGTCTTTGCCGAGCGTGAGCGTGCCGCGAAACGGAAACAGCAGACTGAGCGTCAGCCCGCCGTTGTTGTAGTTGTACAGTTGAATCTCCGGAAAGATCGTCTGCGACAAAAAGCCGACCGTATAGCATACCAGCAGCGCCAGACACACTTCGCGCAAAACGCTGACGGGCGTCTTCTTGCGTTTGAGATACCAAAGCCGCCCCGGCAGATAGCAAAGCAGCGCCGCCAGACACCACGCGGCAATGGCGATGAGATAGTTTCGGATCACTTTGTCCATCTCCTTTCGCGTCGATTATAGCACAAAAAGCGCGCAAAAGTCCTTACGACTTTCTTACATTTTTCTGAAAACAAAAGCAGCCGCCCACAGGCAGCTGCAACTGTTGACTGTCGACTGTTGACTGCGTTGTGCTCAGTCAATCCCGCGCTCATGCTCCTCTTCCTCCATCTCCTCGATGGCGGCTCTGCGGCGCTCCTCGAGGTCGGCGAGCATCTGCTCCTTGAATTTGCCGTGGACGTTAAACAGGAAGAACGCAAGCCCCGTCAGCGTCCGCGCGGCGGCGGGCGCCAGCGCAAAGATGATCCAAAGCCCGCGCTGCACGCCGGGGTCGGTGTTCGGAATGGCGGCGCCGTTGGCGTCCACCAGCGCCTGATAGTGGATCCACGTCAATACCATCGAGGTCAGCCACGCGTTGAAGGAGTTGCCGATCTTGAGAAAATAGTTGGAGATCGTGGTCACGATCGCCTCGTTGCGCATGCCGGTTTTCCATTCGGAATAGTCGAACACGTCGCCGGAGAGCACCGCGAGCGCCACGGCGATGACGCGGTTCGGCAGTCCGCAGACGGTCAGCGCAAATGCCATCCACACGAGGTTGAAGATCAGATGGTCGTCAAACGTCGCGCCGAACGGATGGTAACCGATTACCCACATGGCCGTGTAGGCAGCGCCGCCGAACAGTGCCGCGCCGATGATGGTGTTGCGCGCGCCGAAGCGGTGGATAAACTTAGAGGACAGCGGCGTCATGATGTAGTTCGGCAGACCCGTAAACAGACCCACGATCGTGGCGTAAGAGTATTTGCCGGTGCAGTTGAACCAGAAAAACTTTTCGTTGCCCGCACCGATGGATTTGAACGAGTTGAAAAAGTTGCCGAGGATGAGGATGAACATCGGGCGGTTTTTCACCAGGTGTTTGAACGAATCGAGCACGCCCACTTCTTTCATCTCTTCGCGCGACTGCAGCGGAATGCGTTCGCGCATGTGGCGGAAACCGTAAAGGCACGTGGCGGCGCACAGCAGCACGATGATCCACGAAAAGCCGTGATAGATCCCGCTTTCGCCAACGCCCGCCTTGCGCCCGACGTCGAGCACGATCGGCAGCGCCGCCACAAGGAACGTGCCGAACAGGCGGGCAAATTCCACGGTCGTGATAGCGGACACGCGCTCGTTGTAGTTGGGCGTGATGTTATACTGCATCAGCGTCCACGCGCCGAAATAGCTCATGCCGAGACCCTTGAGCACGGTGGCGAACGCGACCCAAACGATCTTCATCGCCGGCGACAGGGAGGGGGAGGAAAAGAGCATCACCGTGCCGATCAGCCACAGCGGGATCGGCAAAATCAGATAGGGCTTGATCCGTCCCCAGCGTGTGCGCGTGCGGTCGATGATCAGGCCCGACAGCGTGTCGTCCACGGCGTCGTAGATGCTCGCGCCCAGACTGATGTTGGCATAGGCCTCCGGCGACAGGCCGAAGAACTGAATGATGAAAAACTGCAGATTCGCGTTGCAGAATTCGTCCAGGTTTTTCTGTCCGAACGCGACGGCGCACATGGAAAAGATCTCCTTGGGCGTCAGATACCGCCGCTTACGGTCGGCAACGGTCAGTTCGTTTTCCGCGTCTTGCACGGACGCTTCGATTGCGTCCGGCTGCACGGTGGTGGATGTCTCAGCCAAAAGAACCCCTCCTTCGGATTGATCGGTTCCATTCTAGCACAGTTCGCGCCCGAATGCAAGACGAAGAGGGAAAACTGCCCAAATAAATATTTTTGCATCTTCTTAAAAATGTTAAAAACCAACAAATACTTTCCGGTCTGCCCTTGACAGACGCGCAAAAATCCCGTACAATGAATGTGTCCATATTTTGGAAGAGGAGCGATCACCATGGCGCAATGTCCGAACTGCCACGCGAAGCTGCATGTCTGGAACGTGAAAGCCGAATGTCCCCACTGCCACGCCAATATTCCGAACCACAACTGGGAACAGCGGCTCGACGCCGACGCCGACGCGCGCGAAGCGGCGTTTTACAAGATGCATACCACGCTGGCAAAGCTCAAATACGCCGTGATCGGCACGCCTTTGCACCTGATTCGTCTGATCTGCTGTGTGCTGCCGCTTTTGGGCTATCTGCTGCCGATGGCGCACGTGATCGGCAAGGACGCGGAGGGCGACTTCAGTCTGCTGTCGATGTTCACCGGCAACAAGGAGCTGTTCGCACCGGCGCATTTGCCGGAAATCTTCAAATGGGGTTCGCCCGCCCAGACGGGTCTGCTGCGTGCGCTGCTGTTGGCGGCTGCCGCGCTGGTCTGCGGCGTGGTTGCGTTTTTCCTGGTGCCGATTCTGTTCAAACATCCGAAATCCCCGGCGGTCATGATTCTGCATCTGCTCTCGTTCGGCGGCTATACGGCAGGCGTTTTTCTTGCAAAAAGCACGTTCCAATCGTTTGGCAACGGCAGTCTGCAGTTCGCCGTGTGGCTCGGCGTTGCGGCGTTTTCTCTGGTGTTTGTGCTGGATGTGATTTTGCTGATTCTGCCGGTGAACGAGGAAAAGCGCAAGTATGTGCCGAAGGATGAACTGCAGATCGAGTATGCCAAAAAGCTGGAAGCGGAAGAAATGAAAAATTGAAAAATGATAGTTGAAAATTGCGGTCGCGGGGAAGTACGCGGCCGTTTTTATGGTGCTGCATGAAAAAGTGCAGCTGACGTAACTCTGCTACAACTCAGCTACAACTCAGCTACAACTCAGCTACAACTCCTCCACACACACAAACGCCCTAACGGTGGGCTTTTTCGGGGATTTGTCACATGAGATTCTCTTTTTGACAAGTAAAAAGTCTGAAAAATAGAAAACATGAAAAAACGGAAAATGTTGGAAAACGTCATCTACACCTGTTTCGTCTACACCGGTTTGTCGCGTAGGGGTCGCCCCATGTGGCGACCCGGGAATTGCCCGTGCATGAATCATTGATGGATAGGTTCCCGGGCGACCACGCGGGGTCGCCCCTACACGGATGGATTGTTTTTTGCAAAAACACAGCGCCCGTAGTGTCGATCAGTGATCGACCGGGCGCGGATGGTATGATACGATCGCCGATCACTGATCGGTGCTACAATTATCAATGATCAGTTTTCAATTTATATTTCTTAATTCTTAATTCTTCCTTCTTAATTCTCCATCCTGTGCGCCTTCACCTTTTGCAGTGCGCCTTTTTCCAGCCTTGAGACCTGCGCTTGCGAAATGCCGATCTCCTTTGCCACCTCGGTCTGCGTCAGTCCCTGCAGATAGCGCAGCGCGAGGATCTTTTTTTCGCGCTCCGGCAGCGCACGGATCGCCTTTTTGAGCATGATCTCGTCGATCCACTGCTCGTCCGTGTGGTTGTCGCCGATCTGATCCATCACATAAATCGTGTCGCCCGCGTCGGAATAGACCGGGTCATACAGCGACACCGGGTCCACGATCGCCTCCAGCGCCAGCACAACCTGCTGCTTTTTGAGCCCGAGCGCCGCGGCAATCTCCTCCACCGGCGGCTCGCGGCCGGTCTCGTTCTGCATCTTTTCCTTCACCTGCATCGCGTGGTACGCCGTGTCGCGGATGGAGCGGCTGACGCGCACGGGGTTGTAATCGCGCAGATAGCGCCGCACCTCGCCGATGATCATCGGCACCGCATAGGTGGAAAACCGCACGCCCTGCGCCACGTCAAAGTGATCGATCGCCTTCATCAGCCCGATACAGCCCACCTGAAACAGATCGTCCGGATTTTCGCCGCGCGAAGAAAACCGGCCGATCACACTGAGCACCAGCCGCAGATTGCCGGTGATGAGCTGTTCGCGCGCCTGTTTGTCGCCGGCTGCGGCCTTTTGCAGCAGCGCCGTTTTTTCGCTTTCCGAAAGCACCTGCAGCTTCGATGTGTCAATGCCGATGATCTCCACCTTGTTGTAGTTCAACTTCTTCACCTCAGCGTCAGTATTGCCCGCCCAAAAGCGTTTTATAGGGTTGAAAAAGAAAGAAAAATATGCTAAGATGAAGCGAGGATATTTCGAAGACGGAGGTTCAAAAATGATCTATCGGATTCAGAAGCTGCACGCCAACGAGCTTGGCGTTTACGAAGAAAACAAGTGTGCGCCGCGCAGCTATTTCATTTCCTACGGCGACCGCGCAACGCTCGAGCGGCAGTCTGTGCTGACCGAACGGGCCAACAGCGACAAGGTGACGCTGCTGAGCGGCGAATGGAGATTCAAATATTACGAAAAGATCTCGCGTATGCCGACACATATCGATACGGAAAAGATGATGTTCGACACGGTGCAGGTGCCCGCCACCTGGCAGCGCACCGGCTATGAGCCGCCGGTCTATCTCAACACGCGCTACGAGTTTGACCCCCACGCGCCGCATATTCCCGAAGAGATGTCCTGCGGCGTCTATGCCAAAACGTTTGCGATCAAGGAAAGCACCGCCCATGCGACGCTGACGTTTCTGGGTGTGTGCTCGTCGCTGACGCTGTATGTCAACGGACAGTATGTCGGCTACAGCGAAGGCTCCCACAACACGGCGGAGTTTTCGCTCGACGGTGTAATGCAAACGGGTGACAACGAGCTGCTCGCGATCGTGACCAAATGGAGCACCGGCACCTATCTGGAATGCCAGGACATGTTCCGCGAAAACGGCATCTTCCGCGACGTCTATCTCACCGAAACGGGCGATTGTGCGTTTTGGGACGTGCAGGTCAAGCCCGAAGAAAGCGAAGGCGGCTGGCACTTATATGTCAACGGCACACTGCGGGGCGAGCGCTTTTCCGGCCGGATGCTGACCGCGTCGCTGCTCGATAACGGCCTTTCGCTGCGCGAGCAAAGCTGCGGCGCGTCGCGTGAATTCAGCTTTTTCTTTGCGCTGTCCGATGTAAAGTCCTGGACGGCGGAAACGCCGTATCTTTACGATCTGTTTCTCACCCTGCAGGGGGAAGGCGACTGCGAGGTGCTGCGCTTTTGCGTGGGCTTTCGATCCGTGCGGATCGACGGCGAACGGTTTTTGTTCAACGAAACGCCGATCAAATTCAAGGGCGTCAACCACCACGATACCAACGAAAAAACCGGCTATGTGATGACGGCGCAGGATCTGGAAAAAGACGTGAAGCTGATGAAGGAATTCAACGTCAACGCCGTGCGCACATCGCACTATCCGCCCGATCCCGTGTTCCTCTCGCTGTGCGACCAATACGGGTTGTATGTGATCGACGAAGCGGATATCGAAACCCACGGCATGTGGCAGGACAAGCTGCGGATCAACGCGCTGAGCAACAGCAAGGATTGGACAAGCCGCTATCTCGACCGCGTCCGGCGCATGTTTTGCCGCGACAAAAACCACCCGAGCATCACGATGTGGAGCCTCGGCAACGAATCCGGCGGCTGGAAAAACCAGGACGCGTGCTATGCCTGGCTCAAAAAGCACAGCGAGCTGCCCGTCCACTATGAGGGCGTCATCCGCACCGTTCGCGGCTCGTATGATGTGATTTCCGAAATGTATCCGCGCTTCCCGCTTTTCAACCGCATTGCCGAACACAAGCTCGGCGCGCGCTACCGCGGCAAGCCCTATTTCATGTGCGAATACTGCCACGCCATGGGCTTCGGCCCGGGCGCGCTCGAAGAATACTGGCAGCAGATCTATGCCCACGAGCAGTTGTGCGGCGGCTGTATCTGGGAATGGGCGGATCACAGCGTGTATAACAAAAACGCCAAATATACCTACACCTACGGCGGCGACCACGGCGAACGAAAGCACGACAGCAACTTCTGCGTGGACGGGTTGTTCTATCCCAACCGCAAACCGCATACCGGCGCGTGGGCGATGAAAACAACCTACCGCCCGATCCGCGCCGTATGTTTGAGCGAAAACCTCTATCGCTTCACCAACACCAACAGCTTTTTGAATGCGAACGTCTATGACGTGACGTTCCGTCTGCTGCGCGACGGCGCTGTGATCGAAACGGGCACGGTCGATCTTGACATTCCGCCCCGCGGCACTCAAAGCGTGGTTATCGCGCATACCATGACGGACCCGCAGCACGACTACTGCATCAATTTCATCTACTGCGACAAGAGCGGCCACTGTGTGGGCGAAGAGCAGCTTGTGCTCCAGGAACACCTTGCGCCGCCGACGATCGAAGCAAAATCCGCTGTGGCGTTCCTCAAAAAGCATGATTCCATCCTTGTCGCGTTCGACCGCGGCCGCGCCGTGTTCGACAAGAGCACGGGCGTGCTTGTCAGCTATGCGGTGGGCGGCAAAGAGATGCTGGCCGACGATTTCGGCTTTGTACCCAACGTCTACCGCGCACCGCTCGACAACGACCGCAACAAGGAAAAAAGCTGGGAAAAGCTCGGACTCGACAAACTCCGCCCGGCGTCGCGCAAGCTGCTGGAATGCAGAAACGACAAACAGGGCTTCGTCTTTTTGCGCACGGCCGGCGCGCTGGAATATACCGACAAAAAGCTGTTCCGGTTTGAGCTGTGCTACCGCGTCTATCCCGACGGCACACTGAAAGTGGACGCGAAGCTGATGCGTCCGGGTCTTGTCCGGGTGCCGATGGAACTGTCGCGCTTCGGCGTCACGCTCCACCTGGATCAGTCGCTCAAATATGTGCGCTACTACGGCCGCGGCGAGCGGGAAAACCTGCCCGACATCAAGCACCACGCGCCGCTCGGTATCTATGAGAGTACGGCGTTCGATCTGTGCGAGGACTATATCAAGCCCCAGGAAAACGGCACCCATACCGATACGCGCTCCCTGCGCCTTTGCGACAGCGCCGGCAGCGGTGTGGAATTTGTCTGTGACGAAAAGCCGTTCACCTTCTCGGCCCGTCCGTATAAAAACAGCACGCTTATCAAGGCAAAGCACCTCGAGGACCTGCACGACGACCGGCTCGTCTGTCTCAACCTCGACGGCTTCATGCGCGGCACCGGCTCTAATTCCTGCGGCCCGGACGTGCTGCCGCAATATGACCTGAAGATCCGCGACACGCTCGCGTTCGGGTTTTATTTGAGACCGGTACAATAACAAGTATAACAAAAGGGCAGGCTGCGTTGATGCAGCCTGCCGCTTCGTTTTTATTCAGCTGTTTAAAAAATTCAAATGCCGGTTGTTCAATTTTGTCAGCAATGCAGAAAGCACCGTTGTAGTGATACAAACGGCAAAAAAGACCGGAATGCTTGCTTTGAAAAAATGCCGGAATAAAAAGATAAACAAAGGATGGATATAGTAGATGAACGAGGCGGCGTTACGCGCATACTTAGCGCCGACGGCAAACTGCTGCAGCGGGTGCTGCAGCAGCATCACAAAAATGGCAAGCATCAGCGGGAACAGCATGAAAGTGTAAAGCAAGCCTTCCTGCAACTCGAATGCCGTTACGGCAACCTTTTCGCATTCAAACAGCACGAGGAAGGCAACTGTTGCGGTGGTGACCAATGCTTTTGGTGTGGCGGTCAACGTTTCTCTGTGGCGGTAGGTGGCGTTGCCCAGTGCCACAAAGCTGATGCCGAACACGCAAAGACGGTGCACATAACGTAGCTTGTCGTCAATGAACAGTTTGTCCAACACCGGAATGTTGCTGCACGCAACATAATAATAGGACATGCCAAAGCAGGCAAGGAAGAACAGCAAAATGCCAATGCAAAGCAGCAGCTTTTCTTTTTTCAGCCTGTGTGCTAGTGTCAGCACGGCAACAGCAACCATCAGCGAGGGGAAGAACCAAAGATGCTCCGAAACGCCTTTATACAGATAGCCTTTCAGGATGATGATAACCGTGTCTTTTGTAAACGTGTGCTGCTGCAGATTGACAACAATTAGCCGCACGGCATAGATCGTGCTCCAGAACAGATAGACTTTGAGGAGCTTGCGTTCATACCCCTTGAAGGGCCTTTCGCCGCTGTGGAGCTTTTGCGAATAAAAATGGCCGGCAACCAAAAAGAAGAACGGCACGGCGATCCGCGATACATATTCCACCGCGATTGTGTCCGCAAATTCGCTGATGTCAAGGAACGGATTGGCATGGATGTTCACAACCAGAAGCGCGCAGAAATAGCGGAACAGATCGATCGAACAATTCCGGCTGCTGCTTCTCAAAGCCATACGCATTCCTCCTTGCTTTGCATTGAGGCATTATAGCATACGATGCATAGATTTGCAAGTGAAAAGCAGGAAATAATCTGATACAATGTGCCCGATACATCTTGCAATGCGCGTTTTTTTTTGCTATACTAAACAATGTATGAGCAGGTCCGCGTTTCGGCCTGTCCACCGCAGAATTTTCATAATGGAGGCAATCAAATGAAACAGCTCAACATCGGCATCATCGGTGCCGGCCGTATCGGCAAAGTCCACATGAAATCCATCACCTATTCCGTGCCCGGAGCCAAAGTGCTCGGTATCACCGACGTGTTCCAGGATGCGCTGCCGGCGCTCGCTGCAGAGTACGGCATTGAAAAGATTTATCCCGACTACAAGGCGATGCTCGCCGATCCCGCAATCGACGCCGTGCTCGTCTGCTCGTCCACCGATACCCACGCCGACATCTCCATCGAAGCGGCCAGGGCAGGCAAGCATGTGTTCTGCGAAAAGCCGGTCGACCTGACCCCGGAAAAGGTCCTTGCCGTGATCCAGGCCGTCAAGGAAGCCGGCGTCAAGCTGCAGGTCGGTTTCAACCGCCGCTTTGACCACAACTTTGCCCATATCCGTGAGCTGATCAACGAAGGCAAAATCGGCAAGCTCGAGCTTGTCAAAATCACCTCCCGCGACCCCGAGCCGCCACCGGCCGAATATGCTGCTGTTTCCGGCGGTATCTTCCTGGATATGACGATCCATGATTTCGATATGGCGTGCTTCATCGCCGGCAGTGAAGTGGAAGAGGTCTATGTTAACGCAACCTGCCTTGTCGACCCGGCCATCGGCGAAGCCGGCGACGTGGACACCGCGATTGTCTCGCTCAAATTCAAAAACGGCGCCATCGGCGTGATCGACAACTCCCGCCGCGCCGCCTACGGCTATGACCAGCGCGTGGAAGCGTTCGGCTCCCTCGGCGCAGCCGTTGCCGCCAACGACACCCCGACCAACGTCACTTTGATGACTGCCGACGGCGTGATGACGGACAAGCCGCTCTACTTCTTCCTCGAAAGATACATGCAGTCCTTCCGCGACGAAATGCTGCAGTTTGTGGACGCTGTCCAAAACGACAAGCCGACCCCGACCACCGGCGAAGACGGCCTTGCCGCCATTTTGATCGCCCTTGCCGCCAAGAAAAGCGTCAAGGAAGGCCGCCCGGTCAAGATCGCCGAGATCCTCGGCTAAGGAGGCGTCACCATGGATAAACGACTGATTCCCGGGCCCAAGGAATGGCCCTACGGCTACAACGCCATCAATAGCTGGAAAGACGAAGACCCCAAAACGATGATGGACTTCGGCATCCTGCGCCAGAAGGCGGGCGATGTGTTTACCGATGAAGAGCATCTCGAGCGCGCCTATCTGCTCGTTTACGGCAAAGCGAAGGTCGAATTCGACGGTCAGTGCTTCGAAATCGAACGCGAGAACTGCTTCGACTTTGATCCGTGGGTGCTCTCCGTGCCCAACGATATTAAGGTGACCATCACCGCTTTGGCCGAAAGCGAATGGACCGTCCACCGCACCGACAACGAAAAGACCTTCCCCTGCAAGCTTTATACGCCCGAAGAGTGCGCCAGCGAGCAGCGCGGCAAGGGCACCATGCGCGAAGCGTCCACCCGCATCGTGCGCACCGTGTTCGATTACAGCAACGCGCCGTGGTCGAATCTGGTCGTCGGCGAAGTGATCGGCTTCCCCGGCAAATGGTCCAGCTATCCGCCGCACACCCATCCGCAGCCGGAGATTTACTATTACAAGTTCAACCCCGAACAGGGCTACGGCTTTGCGGAGTTGAGCGAAGACGTTGTCAAGACCCACAACAATTCCACCGTGCTCATTTTGAACGAAGAGACCCATCCGCAGACGACCGCACCGGGCTACGCCATGTGGTATCTGTGGGTCATCCGCCACCTCGACGGCAACCCGTACATCACCCCGTACTTCCTGCCGGAGCACCGCTGGGTGACCGATCCGGCAAATGAAAGCAAAATGTGGCCGAAAGCGTGACGCTTTGCGTCACGCAATTCGGAATTCGGAATTCGGAATTCGGAATGATAGGGCGCGGCTACGCCATGCGCCAAACGGATGGGGGTATAGGTTATGGACAGGAACAATATCGTTTTACAAAAAAGCATTGATTTTTCCCTGCGAATTATAAAACTTTATCGGTTCCTGTGCAAAGAACAACAGGAATATGTTTTGTCCAAACAGCTCCTGCGTGCCGGAACGAGTATCGGCGCCAATATCAGCGAATCCATTCGCGCACAAAGCCGTGCTGATTTCTTCTCAAAGCTCAACATCGCGTTAAAAGAAGCGGAAGAAACCCATTATTGGCTGCTTTTGTTATCGAAAAGCGATTACCTGGCGCAGTCAAATTATCAAAGCATCGATCGGGACTGTGAAGAACTGATCCGGTTGCTTGTCGCAATTACAAAAACACAATCAACACAAGCCTGACGGGAACGAGATCGTTCGTTTTCAGAAAGCGAAGTTCGGTTGCGCATTTGACGCATCACGCGCAGCGTGGCGTCCCGCAATTCCGAATTCCGAATTCCGAATTCCGAATTATTTTTGCCCCGACCAAAAATAAAACGAAAGAGCGTGATGAAAAAATGAAGCTCACCATGGCGCAAGCCCTTGTCAAATTCCTCGACAACCAGTATGTCAGCTTTGACGGTGTGGAAACCAAGTTCGTCAAAGGCATTTTCGGCATCTTCGGCCACGGCTGCGTGGTCGGCATCGGCCAGGCGCTCGAACAGGGCGGCCACAACCTGACTTACTACCAGGGCCATAACGAGCAGGGTATGGCGCACGCCGCCATCGCCTATGCCAAGCAAAAGCACCGCCGCGAGATCATCGCCTGCACCTCGTCCATCGGACCGGGCGCGCTGAACATGGTCACCGCCTGCGGCACGGCTACCGCCAACCGCATCCCGCTGCTGGTGCTGCCCGGCGACACCTTCGCCTGCCGTCAGCCCGACCCGGTGCTGCAGCAGATCGAACAGTTCGACGCCGTTTCCACCACAGCCAACGACGCGTTCCGCGCGGTGTGCAAATACTGGGACCGCATCGAGCGTCCCGAACAGCTCATGACCGCGTGCATCAACGCGATGCGTGTTTTGACAAGCCCCGCCGACACCGGCGCGGTCTGCATCGCCATGCCGCAGGACGTGGAGGCCGAAGCGTTCGACTATCCCGACCATTTCCTGAAAAAGCGCGTGTGGTACATCGACCGTCAGCTTCCTTCCGCGCGTGAAGCGCAGGCGGCTGCCGACCTGATCAAAGAAGCAAAGAAGCCGATGATGATCGTCGGCGGCGGCGTGACCTATTCCGAAAGCTGGAAAAGCGCGCTCGCGTTTGCTGAAAAATACAACATCCCCATCGGCGAAACCCAGGCGGGCAAGGGCCAGATCCCGTGGAACCATCCGCTCAATATGGGCGGCTGCGGCGTGACCGGCACCGGTTCGGCCAACGCGATCGCCAAGCAAACCGACCTTGTGATCGCCGTCGGTACCCGTCTGACCGACTTTACCACCTGCTCCAAATGGGGCTTCCAGAACCCGGACGTCAAGATGCTTTCCATCAACGTCTGCCCGTTCGACGCGTTTAAGATGGATTCCGTCGCTGTGCTTGCCGACGCGAAGGAAGGCCTCGACGCCATCTCCGCGCTGCTCGGCGATTACAAGAGCGCGTGGACAACCGAATACAAAGACGCCCAGGCGAAATTTTTCGCGGAGATCGACCGCATGTATAACATTCAGCTCGAAGACGGTTTCTCCCAAACGCGCGCCCTCGGCATCATCAACGACTTCGTAGCGAACGATGCCGTGGCCATCGGCTCGTCCGGCTCGCTGCCCGGCTGTCTGCAAAGACTTTGGAAATCCAAGGGCGAAAACACCTACCACGTTGAATACGGCTTCTCGTGCATGGGCTACGAGATCTGCGGCGCGCTCGGTGCAAAGCTTGCCGTGGGCGACCGCGACGTTTACACCTTCGTCGGTGACGGCAGCTTCCTCATGCTGCACTCCGAGCTGTATACCGCCGTGCAGGAAAAGGCGAAGATCAATGTCATGCTCTTCGATAACGAGGGCTGGGGCTGCATCGAAAACCTGCAAAACAACCAGGGCACCGACACGTTCGGCACGCGCTTTACGCGCCGCACCGAAAGCGGTTTTCTCGACGGCGACGTGATTATGACCGACTATGCCAAAATCGCCGAGGGCTACGGCTGCAAATCGTATCGCGTCACGAACGAGGACGAGCTCAAGGCCGCGCTGGAGGATTCCAAAAACTACGACATCCCCGTTCTCTTCGACATCAAGGTGGCCCACAAGTCCATGTCCGACGGTTACGATTCCTGGTGGCGCGTGGGCGTTGCCGAAGTTTCGACCAGCGAAACCGTGCAGAAGGCGTATGAAGAGATGAAAGCCGAGATCAAGAAGGCGAGACTGTATTAAGGAGGCAAACCGATGTTAAATAAAGACAAAGTACAACTTGCGATCGCTCCGATCGCGTGGACCAACGACGACCTGCCCGACCTCGGCGCGGAAAACACCTTTGAGCAGTGCATCAGCGAAATGGCGCTGGCAGGCTTCACCGGCAGCGAGATCGGCAACAAATATCCGAAAGATGTGGCAACCCTTAAGCACAAGCTCGACGTGCGCGGCATGCGCATCTGCAACGCGTGGTTCTCCTCGCTGCTTTTGAGCGAGGGCTACGACGCCACGATCGAAGCGTTTATCAAGCACCGCGATTTCCTGCACGCGCTGGGCGCCAAGGTCATCGGCGCTTCCGAGCAGGGCAACTCCATCCAGGGCAAGCCCGTTTCCATCTTCGGCGAAAAGCCGGTCTATACCGACGAGCAATGGGAACTGATCCGCAAGGGCTTCAACGAGATGGGCCGCCTTGCGAAAGAAAAGGGCATGTACTTCACGATCCATCACCACATGGGTACCGGCGTGCAGACAGCAGAAGAAATTGACAAGCTGATGGAGATCACCGATCCGAACCTTGTCTATCTGCTGTACGATACCGGCCATCTGGCGTTCAGCGGCGAAGACGCGATCGGCGTGTTGAAAAAGTATGTTCACCGCATCAAGCACGTCCACCTCAAGAGCATCCGCCAGTCTGTGATTGACGACGCAAAAGCCAAGGGCTACAGCTTCCTCGACGCGGTGCGTGCCGGCTCGTTTACTGTGCCCGGCGACGGCGACTTCGATTTCACCCCAGTGTTCGACATCCTCAGTGACGCCGACTATGAGGGCTGGGTCGTGGTTGAAGCCGAACAGGATCCCGCAATTGCCAACCCGTATGAATACGCTGTGCTCGCGCGCAACTATATCCGCGAGAAGACGGGACTGTAAGCGCTTGTGCCGCAAGGCACAAGCTGCAATTCGGAATTCGGAATGCGGAATTCGGAATTGCGGTCGCAAGAAACAGACGGATGCTCTGAAAGCGCTTGCCGCGGCATGAACCGTGTGTGCAGCCGGAATGTCCGTCAATGAAAGAATAGAAACCAAGGAGTTTGAAGCAAAAAACTTCGGTTGACCCCGGCGTTTGGATTCGGCAGTTGTTTGACGCATCGCGCGCAGCGCGGCGTCCATTCATTCCGAATTCCGAATTCCGAATTCCGCATTTTTTTGCTCCAGCAAAAAGAGAGAGGCGACGAACGTGAAAAATCCGACCTTTTACCAGATCACCGACCTGCACCTGTATGCAGACGAGGCGATCGGCTCCTACGGCAAAGGCTATGACCGCAAGGCGCAGATGGATCAGAAGTGCATGAAGGAATCGTGCGCCATCATCGACGCTGCGTTTGAGGAAATGATTGCCGACAAAGAGACCGACGTCATCATCATCTCGGGCGATCTGACCTTTGACGGCGAAAAGGCAAGCCACGATCTGCTTTTGACAAAACTGCAAAAGCTCAAGGACGCCGGCAAACGCGTCTATCTGACCACCGCGACGCACGACTACAATAAGACCGCCTGCGGCTATACCGAGCAGGGCGCGTTCAAGGTGGAGCAGTATACGCGCGAGCAATTGCGCGAGCTCTATGCCGACTACGGCTGGCAGGAGGCGATCGCGGAGCACAAGCCGTCGTTTTCCTATGTGGTGCCGGTCTTTCCGGGCTGGCGCTTCCTGATGCTCAACGACGACGGCGACGGCGAAGCGTTTTGCGGCTTTAACGACGATCAGCTCGCGTGGATCAAAGCGCAGGTGCGCGACGCGGACGCGGCAGGCGACAGGGTCATTGCCGTGACACACCACCCGATGCTGCCGCCCACGAAGATCTATCCGATCTTCTCCCACCGCGATATGCTCGGCGGCTATGAGACCACCGCGCCGATGTTTGCCGACCTCGGCATCAAATACGTCTTTACGGGTCACACGCACATGCAGTCGATCAAACACATCGACACGGTGCGCGGCAACCGGATGTATCATATCAACACTGCCTCCATCACCGGCCATCCGGCGCCGTACCGCCTTGTCACGATCGAGCCCGACGGTCTGGATATCAAAACGAAGAACCTGCAGTCGTTCGACTGGGATCTCGGCGGCAAAACGGTTGATCAGTACATGAAGGACCACTTCCTGTTTATGCTCGAGGATATCTTCGATTCCATGGAAAACGACATCGAGCATTTCAAACAGCTTGCTAAGACCTTTTCGATGGACGAAAAAACCGTCGACCGTCTGCGCCCGCTGCTCAAAATTTTGGGCAAAATGGTCAACGGCGTCACGTTCAAGGGCCTTGCGCGCATGTTCTTTACGGCCAACAAGGTCGACCCATCCGTGGCGGACAAAAAGGTGCGCGACTTTATGCTGGAACTGATCTCCGACATGTATTCCGGCGTCCGGCAGTTCCCGCCGGAATCGAAGGAATATCAGTCCTTCATGCCGGTCGTCCGGCGTATCGGCAGGGTCGTCCGCCTGACGGATTATTACGGCGTCAAGGTGGAGCTCAGCGATCTGTTTGACGATCTGCTCTATAACGTCGGCCCGTTCGACAACAACAACGCATTTTTACCGTTTTGAACAAACATCCGCAGCCGCCTTCCCGGCGGCTGTTTTGACAGGAGGATGCTCTATGCTGAACAAGATCCCCAAACGCGCCGTCGCCGCCTGGACGGCCATGCTGCCGGCGCTTTTCGCCGCGTGCAAAGCGCTGTTTTTGCTGCAGGGCAAACGCTTCGTCGCGCTGATCGTCGCGTCTTTCCAACTGTTCGGCGCCGCGCTGTTCGATCTGCCGGTCAAGCCTTATCTCGACGAGATCGACATGTCCCGGTTTGTGCTGACGTTCGAGGACAACTTTGACCGCGGCTTTGACGACACCGTCTGGCAGGGGCACTATGTCTACGGCGACGACGACACCCAAAGACGCGACACCGCCTGGTGGAACCGCGATCAGGTCAGCTTCACCGACGACGGCTGTCTGTGTATCACGGCGCAGTATCGGGAGGACGGCCCTGCCGGCGCGCAGTATTATTCCTACGGTATGGAGACCAATCCCAACAAAAACTACAACGGCCGCCACACGGGATTCGAGCAGCTTTACGGCTATTTTGAGGTACGCTGCATTTTGCCCAAGGGCGCAGGCCTCAACCCGGCGTTCTGGCTGCTGACCGACGGCATGTGGGACGACGACACCGACGGCGGCGTCACGGGGTGCGAAATCGACGTGTTGGAAACCGGCACCGATTTTGATCAAAAAAGCAAATATTTCGGCTCCATTTTGCAAACCGTGCATGTGGACGCCTACGGCGACGCGCACAAACAGGAAATCCAGGGCTGGTACTACGCCGACGATCCCTACAATAAATTCAACACCTACGGCGTGGAATGGAACAAAGACGGCTACATCTTTTATGTCAACGGCCGCGAAACGGCGCGCACGGACTTCGGCGGCGTGTGTCAGGTGCCGCTGTATCTGATCCTCTCGCTCGGCGTGAACGAAAAGGTGGCGGATAACGAGTATCTCCCGTCGGCCTTTGTTGTGGACTATGTGCGGGCGTATCAGTATAAGAATGAAGGGATTCAGGGATTGAGGGGTTAAGGGATTGAGTGAAAAAGGGCGCAGCAGTCATTCTTTTCGCGGATGCAGCGTGATGACCGGAGCTTCCGGCCGTCGCGTCACGTAGTCCCTCAGTCCCTTCGCCCCTCCATCCCTTACCGCAAGCCTTGACAACCTCCCCGCACGGTGCTATAATCAGTGTACTTGTTACAGGAAGGTGAAAAAACCATGGCTCAGATCCATGTGATCGCACACAGAGGCGCAAACATCTATGCGCCGCAAAACACAATACCCGCCTTTCAGCGCGGTCTGGAAATCGGCGTGGACGGCTTTGAAACCGACGTCCATCTGACGCAGGACGGCAAGCTCGTGCTATGCCACAACTATACCATCGACAAAACGTCAAACGGCAAGGGCAGCATTTCGCAGATGACGCTCGGCAAGCTGAAAACCTTCGATTTCGGCTCGTACTTTTCGCCGAAGTTCGCCGGCACGCAAATTCCGGCGCTGCGGGAGCTGCTGGAGCTGGTGGCCGACGATCCGCAGATCAAGGTGCTCAACATCGAACTGAAAAGTCCGCGCACCAACGAAACGTCCATCGTGCACGACACGATTGCCATGGTCAAAGAATACGGCCTGTTCGACAAAATGCTGATGTCCTCGTTCGACCCCAAGCTGCTGCTTGAAGCCAAGCGGATCGACCCGAAAACGAAGACCGGCTTTCTTTACAGCCCGAACAGCAAATTCCAGTTCCGCATCTACCGCAATCCGCTGGAGTTCGCAAAAAGCATCGGAGCCGATGCGCTGCATCCGTTTTCGATGTATGTCAACGCCGATCTGGTCAAAAAGGCCCACAACGCCGGCATGCAGATCAACGTCTGGACGGTCAACAGTCCGCGCTCCATCCTGCGGCTGGCGCAGCTTGGCGTGGACGGTATCATCACCGACTATCCCGATGTGGTCAAGGGCGTGCTGGAGGCGCACAACTACCGATAACCAGGCGCGGAGAGACCGAAAAGTCTCTCCACTTTTTTTGCGGGAACTATTGACAATTGAGAAAAAATAGTGTAGAATACCTTTCGCAGCAGCAAACGAGGGTATAGCTCAGTTGGTTAGAGCGCTTGCTTGACATGCAAGAGGTCGGTGGTTCGAGTCCACTTATCCTCACCAAAATGTCGATGCTATCCAGCATCGGCATTTTTTTGCGGGTTTGCCGCTGCAAAACAAAATCCAATCTCAAATGGAGGCTATCAGTATGAATACGAAAAAAATCATCTGCCTTGTGCTGTCGCTGGTTCTTTGCACCGCGCTGTTCGCGGCCTGCGGCAAAACCGAAACACCGGCAGAAAACGGCCAGAACCCGGTTATGAACATTGTCGGTACGTACATGAACGACCGCTGCACCGCGACCATCGAGGCGCAGGGCGAAAACGGCGCCAAGGTTTCCGCCTATTGGGGCGAGACCGCCAAAGACGGTTTCCAATGGGAACTGACCGGTACATTCAACGCCGAAACCAACCGCATCAACTACACCGACGCCAAAAAGATGAGCGTGACCTATACCGACGTGGACGTCTATGATGTCAACGAGGTGGTGTTTGAAAACGGCGCGGGCTACATTCAGGTGAACGAAGACGGCACCCTGACATGGGAGGACGACCAGGACAGCAACATGTCCTTTGAACCGCTCGAATTTGTCACGCCGGACGATGCCGAAGAGGCTGATGCCGCATCGGATAGCGCCGAACCGGCAGAAGAAGTGTCCCACGACTTTGCCGACTATACCGGCATCTACGGCGCCGGCCGCTGCTCGATCGAGATCGGCGGCGACAAGGACAACGCAACCATCAGCGTGACCTGGGGCAGCTCTGCCGCAGAAGCCAGCGTGTGGACCATGAGCGGCTCGTTCGATCCCGATACGCTGCGCATCAACTATTCCGACAGCGTGAAGGCGAACCGTGTCTATGACGAAAACGGCGAAGTCGCCTCCGAAACGGTGGAATACGAAAACGGCGTTGGCCGCATCCAGTTCTTCGGCGACGGCACCCTTGCATGGCAGGACGAGCAGGAAGCCGACCAGCTGATCGATATGACCTTCGAAAAAACGCTTGTCGATTGATCCGATTCTTCAAACAGCGCGCAGACGGCGCGCTGTTTTTCTATCCGGCGGTCCGGTTCACCCTTGCCTTTTTCTGCAATATCCTGTATAATCATGGACAGCAGCACGCCCGGCACACCTTGCCGTCGGCGGAAAGGAGAAGCTATGCATATTCCCACCGCAGAAAGCACAACGCTTTCCATCGAACCGTTTGAACAGGCGCTAAAGGAAGCAAAGCAGCAGTCGCATATCCGCTATAACGTCAACGACTGGCTCTATGTGCCGAATCATTATACCGAATACCGGTACATCCTCGGCACCACGGGCAAGCACCCGCTGATCTGCATCGGCATCAATCCGTCCACGGCGGCGCCGAACGATCTGGATCCCACGCTCAAATCCGTGGAGCGCATCGCACTGCATAACGGCTTCGACAGCTTTATCATGTTCAATGTCTATGCCCAGCGTGCCACCCGTCCGGACGACATGGACCGCACGATGAGTGAAACGCTCCACCGCGAAAACATGCGTGCGTTCGATTATATCCTGTCGCTCTGTGAAGACGGGCAGCCCGCCGTCTGGGCGGCCTGGGGCAACATTGTGGAAATGCGGCCCTATCTCAAAGACTGCCTGCGCGATATGGTGCGGCTCGGCAAACAGCACGGCGCGCGCTGGTATTCCTGCGGCGCGATCAGCAAAAAGGGCCATCCGCACCACCCGCTCTATCTCAAAAAAGACAGTCCGCTCGACCCGTTCGACATGGAAACGTATTTGGAAACGAGCCTGTAAGGTATAACCCGTCGCCGTCCCTCATACCTATTGGATGAGGAGAGATGGCGATGGGTCTTTTTACGGAAGCACGGGCAAAGCAGCTCGGCGCCTATATTGTGGAAACCGGAGCAACGGTGCGGCAGGCGGCGCAAAAATTTGCCGTGAGCAAATCGACGGTCCATGTGGATGTGACGCGCCGGCTGCGAACGCTCGACCCCGATTTGTACGACCGCGTGCGGCAGGTGCTCGACGAAAACAAACGCGAACGGCATCTGCGCGGCGGGCTGGCAACCAAGCGAAAGTTTGCATCAACTGACTGTTGACTTTTCAATTCAAATATGCTATACTACGCACGTTACCTGACACAAAGAGCCATCTGCGTGAAAGGTGCGGCATAATCGTTGTAACGCGGGATCGCTGCGCCTTGTCGGGTGCGGCGATCTTTTTATTATTTATTGTATGGAGGACTATTTATGGAAACCAGAGTTGCAGTGATGAGTATCATTGTGGAACAGACCGAAACTGTGGACGCGCTCAACGCGCTGCTGCATGACTACGGCGATTACATTATCGGACGCATGGGCATTCCCTATCGTCAGAAGGGTATCAACATCATCTCCATCGCGCTCGACGCGCCGCAGGACACGCTCTCTGCGCTTGCGGGCAAGATCGGCAACCTGTCCGGCATCAGCGTCAAAACGGCGCTTGCGAATCTTTCGTGACCGCGCTTTCTTTGGCACGCGCCCTGTGTGCCGGCGAACCGTTGGACGCCGCCGCCTTTGAAACGCTGCTTGCGGAAAGCACCGAAGAAACCGACGCGCTGCTGAAGGGCGCCGCCGTGCGCGTGCGCAAAGAGATCTACGGCAACAGCGTTTTTGTGCGCGGCCTGATCGAGATCAGCAACGTTTGCAAAAACGACTGCTACTACTGCGGGATCCGCCGCAGCAACCGCTGCGCCGACCGCTACCGGCTGACGAAGCAGCAGATTCTCGACTGCGCCGACGAGGGCTATCGCCTCGGCTTTCGCACCTTCGTTTTGCAATCGGGCGAGGACGGCGCGCTGACCGACGACTTTTTGTGCGATCTGATCGAAAAGATCAAAACTTCACACCTGGATTGCGCCGTCACACTTTCGCTCGGCGAACGCAGCAAAAAAAGCTATCAGATGCTCTTTGACGCAGGCGCGGACCGCTATCTGCTGCGGCATGAGACCGCAACGAAGGCGCACTACGAAAAGCTGCATCCGCCGGCGCTCTCGTTCGACAACCGGATACAGTGCCTGTATACACTGCGCGAGATCGGCTATCAGGTCGGCGCCGGCTTTATGGTCGGCTCGCCCTTTCAGACCAAAGCCGACCTTGCGCGCGATCTGTGCTTCATCCGCGACTTTGCGCCCGATATGTGCGGCATCGGTCCGTTCATTCCCCATAAGGATACGCCCTTTGCGCAGTATCCGCAAGGCGCGCTCAGCGAAACGTTGCGGCTGCTGTCTATCATCCGGCTGCTGAAACCGAACATCCTGCTGCCGGCAACCACCGCGCTCGGCACGATCCATCCGCTGGGGCGCGAACTGGGGATCGAAGCCGGCGCAAACGTCGTGATGCCGAACCTGTCGCCGGTGGACGTGCGCAAGAAATATGCGCTCTACGACAACAAGATCTGCACCGGCGAGGAATCCGCCCAATGTAAGGACTGCCTGTCGCGCCGGATAGAAAGTATCGGCTACGAAGTGGTCGTCGACCGCGGCGATATCAAAAAAGAACCAGTATCATCTCACGCCGAAGAGTGATCTGAGGCGAAAGAAAGGAATAAACAATATGGCAATCTACAACCCGTCCTCGCTCAAAGCCGAGGAATTCATCAACCACGAAGAAATTCTCGAAACCCTCGCCTATGCCGACGCGCACAAAAACGACCGTGCGCTGATCGATGAGATCTTGGAAAAAGCAAGACCGCAAAAGACCGCCACCGGCTACGTCTGCAAGGGCTTGTCGCACCGCGAAGCGTCCGTGCTGCTGGCAAACGACGATCCCGAAGTGCGCGAGGAGATCTACAAAATCGCCGAAGAAATCAAGCTGGCGTTTTACGGCAACCGCATCGTCATCTTTGCGCCGCTGTATCTGTCCAACTACTGCGTCAACGGCTGCCTGTACTGCCCGTACCACCTCAAAAACAAGCATATCCCGCGCAAAAAGCTGACGCAGGAGGAGGTCAAGGCGGAGGTCATTGCGCTGCAGGACATGGGCCACAAGCGTCTGGCGATCGAAGCAGGCGAGGACCCGAAAAACAACCCGATCGAATACATCCTCGACTGTATCAAAACCATCTACAGCGTGCACCACAAAAACGGCGACATCCGTCGCGTCAACGTCAATATTGCGGCTACGACCGTCGAAAACTACCGCAAGCTCAAGGACGCCGGCATCGGCACCTATATCCTGTTCCAGGAGACGTACAACAAGGAAAGCTATCTCTATCTCCATCCGACCGGCCCGAAGCACGACTACGACTACCACACCGAAGCGATGGACCGCGCCATGGCGGGCGGCATCGACGACGTGGGTCTTGGCGTGCTGTTCGGTCTCGAGGGCTACCGCTACGAGTTCGCCGGTCTGCTGATGCACGCCGAGCATCTCGAAGCTGTCCACGGCGTCGGACCCCACACGATCAGCGTGCCGCGAGTGAAGAAAGCGGACGACATCGATCCCGACGCGTTTGACAACGGCATCGACGACGAAACCTTCGCCAAAATCACCGCCTGCATCCGTCTGGCGGTGCCCTATACCGGCATGATCATTTCCACGCGCGAGAGCGAACAGGTGCGCTCCAAGCTGCTGCGTCTCGGCATCTCGCAGGTCTCCGGCGGCTCACGCACGTCGGTCGGCGGCTATACGCAGGAAGAACGTCCCCACGACACTGAACAGTTTGACGTCTCCGACCAGCGGTCGCTGGACGAAGTGGTGCGTTGGCTGATGGAAAACGGCCACATTCCCTCGTTCTGCACGGCGTGCTACCGCGAGGGCCGCACCGGCGACCGGTTCATGTCGCTGTGCAAGAGCGGCCAGATCCTCAACTGCTGCCACCCGAACGCGCTGATGACGCTGACGGAATACCTCGAAGACTATGCGTCACCCGCCACGAAAGCTATCGGCTACGAAATGGTAGAGCGCGAGCTGCAGCGCATCCCGAAGGAAAAGGTGCGCGCAATCGCAAAAGATCACATCGAAGCGATCAAAAACTCCAACCGCCGCGACTTCCGCTTTTAAGGAGAACGCCATGTCACTCAACGAAACCGTATCCGCCGAGCGCGTGCACATCAGCCTGTTCGGTTTGCGCAACGCGGGTAAATCGAGCCTTGTCAACGCGCTGACCGGCCAAAGTCTCGCCGTGGTCTCGCCTGTCAAAGGCACCACGACCGACCCGGTCAAAAAGGCAATGGAGCTGCTGCCGCTCGGGCCGGTGCTGCTGACCGACACGCCGGGTCTCGACGACGCGGGCGACCTCGGCGCGCTGCGGGTGGAAAAGGCAAAAGAAACCCTCGCCCACACCGACATCGCGCTGCACGTGGTCGACGCGTTGGCCGGCCTGACCGCCCTCGACGAAGCGATGCTCGCGCAATACAAGTTACGCAAGCTGCCGTATCTGCTGGTAATGAACAAGGCCGACCTGCTGCCGGCCGTACCGCCCGACAGCGGCGACACTGTTTACGTCTCCGCCGCAACAGGGCAGGGGATCGACAAACTCAAGGAACGCCTCGGCGCCTTCGCCAAAACGCTGCACAATGAAAAGCGGCTGATTGCCGATTTGGTCGACCCCGGCGACACGGTTGTGCTCGTGATCCCGATCGACCGCTCTGCGCCGAAGGGACGGATCATTCTGCCGCAGCAGCAGGTGTTGCGCGAACTGCTCGACTGCCACTGCACGGCGCTGTGCTGCCAGCCGGAGGAATTGCCCGGCGTACTCCACAATCTGCGCGTACCGCCGCGGCTGGTCGTGACCGATTCGCAGGCGTTCGCCCGCGTCGCACCGACGGTGCCCGACGCGGTTGCGCTCACGTCGTTTTCGATCCTCTTTGCGCGCTACAAAGGCAACCTCCAAGCCCAGCTGCAGGGCGCGGCCGCGCTGCCCGCCTTGCGCGACGGCGACACGGTGCTGATCGCCGAGGGCTGCACCCACCACCGCCAGTGCGGCGACATCGGCACGGAAAAGCTGCCAAACTGGATCCGGGCGTTCAGCGGCGCCGAGCCGCAGTTTCGCTTCACGTCCGGCGGCGAGTTTCCGGCTGATCTGTCCGGCGTCCGGCTCGTCGTCCACTGCGGCGGCTGCATGCTCAACGAACAGGTGATGCGCCACCGCCTCGCCCTTGCCGCGTCGCAGGGCGTGCCCGTGGTCAATTACGGCATGGCAATCGCCCACATGAACGGCATTTTAGCGCGCGCCGTGCGACCGCTGGAAGAATAACGCAACACAATAAATTCACCCCGCCGAGGATGCGATCCCGGCGGGGTGAACTTTTATAGACTTGACTTTCCGGCTATCTTATGATAAACTCAAGCAAACGAGGAGGGTTGCTTATGCAGGAAAAAAAGAAGTATATCACACTCCATTATTTGTCCTATCTATGCTTGGTCTTTGCGCTGCTTTGCTTTTTTAGGTACTGCGTGCATCGTTGGTATGTGGAGCTGATTTTTTTCATCGCTTTTCTGGTCGGTTATTTCATTTTGTTCCGCGTGTGCGGTAAAGCGCTGCAATGCGAAGACGGTTATTCCCTGATTCAGGCTGTTGACTATTACCGGGCATGTGAACGTGCGAATTACAGGGGATCAAACAAAGCCAAGGATGTTGCAATTTTGAAGCAGGCAGCGGAGCATCGGGACTTTTTCGAAGAGGTTGAACCGGAAGCTTTGAAACGCTGCTATGTTACCGGCAAACAAGCAGACAAGATGGTCACCAATCCGTTGGTTCGGGGATTATGGAATTTGCGAGATAAAACAGCGAAACGAGGAGGAAAGAAACATGTTTGAAAAGAGCGGTATTTTTTATGATGCCATGTATTTGGTTGGGTTTGCACTGATGATGGTGTGGAACCTTGCGGATCATAAGCGCTACGGAATCAAAAAACGCGACGCAGTTTTGACAACGCTGTACACCTACGTTTGCGGTGTCATCGGTGCGCTGATGATGGGCTTCATCTATACGAAGGTCAACGCTGCCTTTGGCTTTGAAGAAAATAGTAACGTCGCCATCTTCGGTGCGGTGGTGTTTACACCGTTTTTGCTTCTGATCTTCCCGATCAAGCACCGCCAATGGAAATCCATTATGGATATGCTGGCACCCGGCATTTTGCTGATTCTGACCTGCGCAAAGTTCGGCTGCTTTATAAATGGCTGCTGTGTCGGCTTTGTGTGCGATTGGGGTGTGCATTACAAGAATTCCGACGTTACGAATTTCCCGGTGCAGATTTTTGAAGTTGCAACCATGCTGCTCGTGCTTTTGTTGACACAGTTGTATGTCCGCAAAGCGAAACGCTTTGTTGCCGGCACAGCTTATCCCATTACCTTTGCTGTTTACAGTGTGACCCGCTTTTGCTGGGAGCTCTTCCGCTTCTATCCGGAAGAGGGGATGCGCCATCTGATCTGCGGCCTGACGTTTTGGCAGTGTGTCTGCTGCGTCACGTTTGTGGTGTGTGTAACCATTATAGCGGTGCTCACTGTGAAGGCGCGAAAGCAGCCGGAGATACAAGAGCAATAATAATAGTAGTTAAAGTTTACCCGCCGAGGTTTTCCACGGCGGGCGTTTTGTTTACTTTTTCTTTTTGTACTTCTTTTTGTGAATTCTCGCTGTGCGCTTTATGTAATTATAAGTTGATTACTGGCAACGGCTCGCTCGGCTTTGTTTTATATAGCCAGACGATGGAAATAACGGAGCAGACAAAAACAAGAATACACGCCCATTGCCAAAAAGTAAGGCCGAGACAGAAATTTCGAACCTCCGGTTCATAGTATCGTGCAAACTCCCAACCAAATCTGGCTGTACAATAGAATGCCGCTGTCAGCGGATATGCCATACCGCGGCGGAAGAATGAGGATTCTTTAACCTTAAAGCAGATAAGTAAAACTATAAGTGTAGTTGCTGCTTCAAACAACTGCACCGGGAAGACAGCGCTGTCCTTTACAAACGGTGAATGAATGCCCCAACTGCAGGGGAAACCAAAACAGCATCCTGCCCATGTGCATCGCAGTTTACCAAACAGCAGAATCAAAAAAATGTTCGGCGTCAGCATATCCAGTGTGTCACGAATGCTGATAAGCGGTTTATTTCTACCTCTTTTTCTTGCAACTAAATTACGAATTGCTTTTTCAACAGCAACGGTTGCAATTTCCAAGACGGGCGTAAATAGCACCGCGCCGAAAATCGAAGATGTACTGCCTCCGCGCATACCGCGCAATTGCAATGCAAGCGTGAAAATCTTGCCGCCTATCATTGCACACAAAAAGCCATAAGTAATTGTCAGAGAATAGAGAATCACGCGCGCTCTACTCATATGATATTTTTGCCTGAACAAAATACTGATAAAAAGCGCGACAATATAGCCGAGAACATACATACTTAATGACAATTGTTGCGGCGATAGATTCTTCAAGGAAGTCACCTCTGTTTTTCGTTGATCTGATAATATTATATACTAGATGCAACCGGCAAGTCAATGAAAACAAATTATTAAATTATATTCATGTTACGATAATAATTCTTAATCGGAATAACATTGTTTTTACCACAGTTTTTTAGTAAAATGATAATGATCATAAGGTCGTATTGTACCTTTTTGTGCAATGTGTCCAAATAGAAAGGAGATCAATCATGAAAAAGTACCAAGCAAGAAAAGCACTCAGTGTTTTGCTGACTGTGCTGATGCTGCTGAGTTCCGTTTATCTGGGACTCGGCGTCATCGCGTCTGCGCTGACGTCGGCTAATTTGCCGGCCAGCACGACGTCGTTGGCAGACGGCACCGTTTACCTTGTGACGGGGAACCAGACGATTGACCCGAGCAAGGTGCTGACGATTCCTGCGAATGCAACTGTTTTCATCCAGATTGCGGCTGGCGCATCGCTGACCGTGACCGGCAGCGATGCAAACGGGACAACCGCAGGCAAAGCGGCAATCAAGATGAACCAGAACAGTAAGCTGATCTTCATCGGCAGCGGAGCCTTGACCGTGAAAGGCGGAAAAGGCGCTAACGGCGGCAACGGCAGCAATAACAGTGGCACCAGCGGCGGCAACGGCGGCGCAGGAGGCGCAGGCGGCGGCGCTGGTATCGGTACCGACGGTGGCAACGTCGGCACAGCAGCTGGTGCCTGGCCAACAGGTGCTTCCGTTATAATTGCGGACACCGTTGGAGCGTTTATAACGAACGGGGACAACGGCACCGCAGGTAGCAACGGTACCCAGAGCAATTCCAGCTCAGCGGGTGGTTACGGCGGCGGCGGCGGTTACGGCGCAGGCGGTGCGGCGATCGGCACCGGCGGCGGCGGCGGCAGCAACGGCACCAAAGGTAGTAACGGTTCAACCGCTTGCGGCGGTTCAAAAGGGAACAACGGCACCGAAGGTAGTGACGGCTCTCGAACGGCAGAGGATAAATATTCAGAAACAACAGCGTTCAGCGTTATGCAGGCGACGCTTGCAAGTAACGCAGCCACTCTAGCCCTCTCGCAGGGTGAGCAGCTGGAACTTGGCTATGACGCACTTAATGCTGCATATACCCCAATCAACAATGCCAGGGATGCCGTCAATAACCTTGCGTCCGGCAGCGGTGTTTTTGCCTTCTTCTTCGGCTCCTACAGCGACGCGATTGCGCAGCTGGAATCCTCCATGCTGATTGTACAGTATAAGCCGATCGTGGATAACATCAACGCCTATATCACCACGGATTATTCCGAGTATACAAAAGATCAACTGGTAGCTTTGTATGAAAACCTTAATACGAGCTATACCAGCTATAAAGCACTTAACAATCCAACTGTTTACAACTACTTTGAAGTCGGCAATCCTCCGATTCTTAACCGCGCGGTGGTTGACGAAGAACTTGACAAGATCTTGAACGCACAGGAAATCGCCGTTCTGCGCGATGAGGTCAAACCTGCCATCGAAGCAGAGCTTGCAACGATTGCCGACTACGATCAGGACTGGGTGCTCGCCACCGATAACGCAGATGTGACGCTGAACGCTGCCAAAACTGCACTTACCGGTTATGAAACTGCGCTCGGTACCTATAAGGCAACAAATGTTACGGCGGTTTTCGGTGAAAACTATGTTGCAACGGTTTTTGGCCCGGTGCGCGAAAAACTGAATAAATTGTTGATTGACAACGATTATAAAGTTCAGTTTGCACAGTATAAGAGTGTCTATTCACAGGCGTTTGAGAATATTTCGCTGTCAACCTCAACGGATGATCTCTATGCGGTTTTGAGCGCGCGTGACGGTTGGTATACGGATCTTCAGAATTATATTGCGTCAATCGAAGCATATGATCCTGCGCTTGCAGAAAAGATTATGGCAACCACCGGAACAGCAATGCAGAATAAAATAGATACTGTCTACGCAATGCTGAATACCCGTGTGGAAGCGCAGATCAACAACGCTTACGATCAGTATATGGCTTTTGTAGCGGAATACGGCTATACAATCAATACTTCTGATGATGTCAATGTTAGAAACTATAACGACCTGCGTACAACGTTTGGTCAACTGAAACCCCAGCATTATGAATTCTTGCTGAATACAACGCACTTTGACGTTTCGGAAGAAACGGTTGCGAAGTACGACGCTATCAAAAATGCACTCTTCGCGTTCGATAATTACGACGCGACAAAAGGTCTTTCTGCGTATGCGTTTAATGCAGAAAAGGTAACCGATATTTTGCGCGAAGTTTCGGTGTATGATCGGGTTCGCAACCAGAATTATACAGTAGACGAAGTAAAGCGTGCAACTGCTTACAGCAATGTCAAAAAGTTGCTTGACAGCGATCTTGTAAAAGAGTCGCTTGGGTTCGATTTAAATAAAACGATTTCTGATTTGATCAATGGGTTGCCTGAAAAGATTTATACGGACGAGTTTTTAAACACTTTGATTAAATTTGTCTATCCGGTGGTAGCAAAGGAATTTGCTAAAGTTTGGGCAGATTTGCCGTCGACGTATCCTCTTACAGATCCTGTTGAGACAACTTTGACACTGAAAATTGACGATTTACATACTGCGCTCGGCAGTGGAAAAATAGATTTGCCGCTGTTGCCCGATCTTCTTGCACTTAAACTCGGAGATAGTTTTCCGGAAGCAAAGGCAGCGTTGGCCAGAGTGCCGGCTACGGTCAGTTTTGATAAGCCGAACGATGAATGGATTGTTAACCCGTGGGAAAACGCAAACATTTATGACAGTGAGACAAAAAAGTTAACACTCGTCTGGGGAATTACAGATAAAGACAGTTTTCTGGATGCTGCTTCTGTTGCGCTCAAAGGTGTTGAACCGCTGTTACTTGCGCTTCTTTCCAATAAAACACATGCTGTAACCGATAAAAAAGTCGGCACCGGTTCAGGTAGCTATGCTTGTGTTGATATTAAGGTCGACCCGATCAATCTGAATATGACATTCACTGGTAATCCCGGTTATAACAATGCGATCGCGCCGGTCCTGAGTGCGTTGGGCGCGAATGGTTTGCCGGACGGAAGCGCTTCTGCGATGCAGAATACCAAAGATCTTTTGGAAAGCGGCTTGATAAATCCGATTCATAATGTTCTGGAGACAATTAAAGCGAATCCTTTGGATGCTATCCTTGATCTATTGCCGTCGCTGGCATTTGCCTTGAATCATGGGTTATTAAATAACGCTCTGGGTGAACTCAAGACTAAGATTGAGTATAAAGCTATTGCAAAATACGATGCTGGTATCGGTGGAAGTGGCGAAAAAGAGGCTTTGTCGGACAGTATCGATATCAACCTTCTTAATATGCTTGATCTTACGAGCATGGGTATTGACATCACCTCCCCGGCTGCGCTTGTTAACTCCCTGATCGGTCTGCTGAGCAAGAGCGATGAAGCCGAGACAACGAATCAGGAAGAGCCAACAGAACCCTCCGGTCTTGCTGCAATTCTCGCTAAGCTTGATATTGACGAAATGTTCAAAAAGATTGCTTATCTTGGAACAGGTGTAGATTGGCAGGATGGTTATAGAACGGTATCGCCGTTCAACTGGCCCGGACATGAAGACGACTTCCCGCGCATTATTGCAAATCGCCCAGAGATCTTTGCTTATCTGGTGCAAAATATTCTTTCCATACTGGATAAAGATCTTGTGAATGAATTGATGATTGCACTTGCTGGAAAAGATGATCAAGGCAATCCGAACCCGCCGCAGGAACTGCCCGAAATCGTTGATACGATTATTGATGATATTGCAAATAATCCTGACGATGCGATTGCAGCCATCGTGGAACTCATGGTCCCGCAGACCTATGACAACTATGCGAAACTCGAAACCCCGGCATCCTCCTTCACCTATGACGATGAAACAATCACCGCGGCCGACGTGGCCTACCTGAAGTATGCGAACGACTGGGATAAGGACACCGCGTCTGCGGTTGCGACCAACGTTGATGCCCTGATTCCGGCCATCACCGGTCTGCTCGGCAAAGAAGTTGCGCTCAACACAATGCTGCAGAATGCGCTGAATGGCGTGTTCACCGGCGAAAACCTGACCAAGATCAACAACCTGATTGCAGGTGCTGTTGCCGGTCTTGCCGGCGGTGACGACGCAGGCGACGGCGACGAAGAAGAAGCCGGCGGCCTCGACATCCTCGGCCTGCTGAAGGATGAACTCGGCATTGATCTTAGCGAGTTCGCGGAAGTTGCCGAAGATTACGACTGGGGCATCACTGACGGCGACAAGGCGGCGTTTGTGAACAAGCTTTGCGGCATTCTCAATCCTCTGGCGCCCGTTCTGAAGCTCCTTGCGCCGGGTCAGGATCTTACCATGCTTGATGGCGTGATCACCGTCAAGGGCTACGACGTCTATCCGAAGTCCATCGGCCTGATCTTCGATGCCCTCGGCATCCCGCAGATCACCGGCTATCAGAACATGTCTGCAACAGAAGAACTCGAAGCGATTCTCAACGCGCTGCTTGCAAAGGTCGACGCACTGACCGCCGAAGGCAACAGCATGATCAAGGATGTGCTTGAACTTCTGCCGGACCTTGTCTACTTCATTGAGAGCAATGGTCTGAGCGTTGCGATCAAGAACCTGATCTATCCGATCCAGATTCTCCTTGACACCATCTATCCGATCTATCCGATCGACTTGATGGAACTCATCAGCGGCCTTGCTGCCGGCGATGAAGACACACCCGAACCGGGTACCGAACCGGCAGAGCCCACCGGTATTGCGGCGATTCTTGCAAACCTGGATCTTGACAACCTCAAGATGTCCACGATCCTCCCGATCGTTGACAATATGCTCGGCACCGAGCTGGTCCGCAGCCCGCTTGCGACCTATGCGATTCCGGCGCTGACCATCAAGCACGGCGACCTCGATGCGGCTGACGTTTTGACCATCCTGCTTTGCGGCGTGATCGAAGCGTTTGAAGCGGAAATCCTTGACGGCGACAACGCCGGCAAGACCAACGGCGACGTGATCCTTGCCATGATCGACAACGAGCAGGTCACCGATATCTACACGAAGATTGTTCCGCTGATTACCGGCGGTGAATCCGCGATTGATGAATCCAAGATCACCCCGATCAACTGGACGTATATGATGGGCGATGATTACGAGATTCAGCTTGCTGATTTCGAAATGCCCGCATACTCAAACGAAGCGGTCATCAACTATCTGTCCACCTATGAAAAGAACCAGTGGACCGCAGAGCTTGCGGATTACCTGAACGACAACCTTGATTCCATCGTCAAAGACGTGCTGAAGGTTGCGGGCCAGAATGAAAATATGCTTGCAACGCTCATCAGCGGTCTGATCAACGACAAGCTTTACACGGCTGACGTTGTCAACGCGGCCGGCAACGCGATCTACGGCCTGCTCGGCAACCTCGAAGACCAGCTGAAGGTTGTTGTCGACGCCCTGCTCGGCACCGAAATTGCCGGCAAGACCTTTACGCCGGTTGAATCCGTGAACGGCAAGGCGGACTTCATCGCGAAGATGAAGGATATCCTCAATCCGTTCAACCGCATCCTCGGCTTCGTCCTCTTCGGCGGCAGCTACAAGTTCTTCAACGGCACGACCAGAGAAGATCTGCTGGTCCTGACCGGCGGCGACGCCTACAACGCTGCGCTGGTTCCGGTGCTCGAAGCTCTCGGTGTGAAAGCGCCTGTCTATGACAGCGAAACCGACAGCACCGGCGGCATGATCGACAAGATCCTGACGGCTGTGACCGACAGACTTGACGAAATCGCCAACGATCCGATCAACAAGATCCTTGACTTGCTGCCGAACGTGCTCTACTTCCTGAACGCGGACGGTGTCAAGGCCATCATCAACAACGCGGTGCTGCCGTTTGACGCACTGGTTGAAGCTGTGACCGGCAACGATGCCGCGACCCTGCTTGCAGGTGTGGAAGTCAAGGGCGTCGCATTGAACGACCTGAACACCGAAAACATCCTTGACCTGATCGGCGGTCTGGCGAACATCCAGATTCCGGCGGGTGTGAAGAGCGCAGTCAGCTCCTTCTACATCGGCAAGGCTGTGTACTTCGAATCCGCCAACGGCAAACCGGCATTCAAGCTTGTCTATGACGGTGACCGCAAGGATATGATTACGATCCTCGCTTCTGTTCTGATCGAAGTGCTTGCCTATGAAGACAACGCCTCGATCCTGAAGGGCGTCAGCGAAGAAGCCTATCAGGTGGTTCTGAACATCCTCGGCAAGTCCGACGAAGAAATCAGCGTCCCGATGAAGGTGCCCGAATGGCTGTATCCCGAAGCGGCCAACACCGGCAAGACCTTCTCCGCAATCAATACCAGCACAGAATTCGGCGCCTATGGCCCGCTGTTCACGCAGGAAATGGCGATCTATCTGGCTGATAACCTCGATGACTTCATCGACAACCTGATCTATCTGCTTGGTATTCCGGCCGACGCACTCGAAGGCCTCGGCATCCACAGCAGCACCGATGAATACATCACCTCCCTCAAGGATCTGCTCAACACCGTGATCGGCGATACGGTTTACACAACCGACATCGCAGATATGCTGCTGAACCTTGTGGAAGAAAAACTCGTCAAGACTGTCAACGAACTGACGATCAAAGGCGTGAATATGTCCGGCATCGTGAAGAACGTGCTCAAGACGGCGCTCAAGGTTGACCTTGACCGCTACACCGACGGCACTGAATTCACAAAGGACGGCGACGGCAAGTATCATGTCCAGCCGTTCGCAAAGGGCAGCAAGGAAGGCTTCCTGAACGCACTCACGCAGATTCTTGACCCGGTCTATCCGGTGCTCAACTGGCTGCTTTGCGAAGAAGATCTCCACTTCTTCACCGACAGCAACGGCGATCATCAGATCACGCTCAAGGGCGGTCAGGGCTACAAGTACGGTATCATCCCGATTCTTGAAACCTTCGACTGCACCAACCTGCCGACACAGGCAGATGTCAGCGCAACGACCGACACAGCTTCGTTGGTCAACACCATTGCGACTCCGCTGCTGAGCCGGATCGACAAGCTCCTTGAAAACCCGGTTGACGAAATCTTTGAACTGCTGCCGAACGTGGCATACTTCATCAACTCCAAGGGCCTCGACGCCTGCGTGCGCAACATGACCAACGCGATCAATGTGGTCCTGAAGGAACTGCAGCCGTTGGTCGGCGACGTTGACCTGTTCGCGGCGCTCGGTATCGACCTGAGCACGCTCGACATGCAGTACATCCTGAACGCCATCACCGACAAGATCGGCGAAGGCTCCACGCAGGATCTGGTTCCGCTGGTTGTTGACGCACTGGCTGAACTGACCACCGGTAAGATCGTCACCAGCAGCTCCCAGTCTGAACTGACGCCGTGGTACAAGATGGAATACGCTGGCGAAGCCTCCAAGGCTGACACCATCACCACACTGCTGCGCTTCGCGCTCAGATGGGTTGCCCTCAACAAGGATCAGCTCAAGACCCTTGTCCGCGAAAAGATCGAAATGAGCGATGAAGGCTACGCCTATATCGACAAGCTCATCGACATCGTCGGCGCCTATGCAGGCACCAACAGCGGTATGGATTCCATCCTGCACATGCTGTATTACATCTTCTATGGTGTGCATACCGGCACCACCAAGGTTGCGAACTGGCAGAGAGACTACAACACCAGACTGCAGCTTGTGGCGGAAGGTGAACAAAAGGCTTCTGCCCGCGACGAAAACCTCGGCAAGGTCGCCGAACTGCTCGACTTCCTGTTCACCGAGTATGTCGGCGGCGACAAGGATGACACAGGCAACGTGTATCACAACTATCCGGACAGCGAATATGGCAACAACAGCAAGCCCGGCTTTGCGTCCAACGGCTTCATCGCCTTCTTCCAGCAGATCATCAACTGGATCAAGACGATCATCAACAAGGTGTTCCATCGCTGATTGACGGATAGCAGTCAACCGCATAAACCCAACAGCCGCCCCGGTTTTCCGGGGCGGCTTTCTTTGTTTCCATCCTGCAACAAAAAAAGCGGCATAGGATATCCGGAGATATCCTATGCCGTTCTTGCTTTCTTGCAATCTTGTTTCTTGCCGTCTTATTTCTTTTTGCTGTCCACGATCGCCTGCACCTTGATCGGCAGACCGTACAGGTTGATGAAGCCTGCGGAATCGGTCTGGTCGTAGTCGCTTTCGCCGAAGGAGGCGAGGTCTTCGCTGTAAAGGGAGTTTGGGCTCCACACGCCGGCGTTGATCATGTTGCCCTTATAGAGCTTCAACTTGACTTTGCCGGTCACAGTCTCCTGCGTTTTGTCAACAAACGCGGAGAGCGCTTCCCGCAGCGGAGTGAACCACTGGCCGTTGTAAACGAGCTCTGCAAAGGTGATGGCGAGCTTTTGCTTTTCGTGCATCGTCAGCTTGTCGAGGCAGATCGTTTCAAGCACGCTGTGCGCTTTATAGAGGATCGCGCCGCCCGGGGTTTCATACACGCCGCGGCTCTTCATGCCGACCAGACGGTTTTCCACAATGTCCAGCAGGCCGATGCCGTTTTTGCCGCCCAGCTCGTTGAGCTTGAGGATGATGTTCTTTGCGCTCATCTTTTCGCCGTCGAGCGCGACGGGCACGCCCTGTTCAAAGTCAAGCGTCACATAGGTCGGTACATCCGGCGCCTGCAGGGGAGAGACGCTCATTTCGAGGAAGCCCGGCTTTTCATACTGCGGCTCGTTGCCCGGATTTTCAAGATCCAGTCCTTCGTGCGACAGATGCCACAGGTTCTTGTCCTTGGAATAGTTCGTTTCGCGGTTGATTTTCAACGGAATGTTGTGTGCTTCCGCATAGTCGATCTCTTCTTCTCTGGATTTGATATCCCATTCCCGCCACGGCGCGATGATCGGCATATTCGGCGCGAAGTGCTTGATGGCGAGCTCAAAGCGCACCTGATCGTTGCCCTTGCCGGTGCAGCCGTGGCAGATGGCGTCGGCGCCTTCCTTGAGCGCGATGTCAACCAGACCCTTTGCAATGCACGGACGCGCGGTGCTGGTGCCGAGCAGATACTCTTCATAGATCGCGCCGGCCTTCATGGTCGGGATGATGTATTCGTCCACATATTCGTCCGTCAGATCCAGTACATACAGCTTGCTCGCGCCGGTCTTGATGGCCTTTTCCTCCAGACCTTCCAGCTCGTCCGCCTGGCCGACGTTGCCGGACACGGCGATGACTTCGCAGTTGTTGTAGTTCTCCTTCAGCCACGGGATGATGATGGATGTATCCAGACCGCCGGAATAGGCGAGAACGACTTTTTTGATATTTTCCTTATTCATAGCAATAACCTCTCTTTTGAAATTCTGTTCGGTATTATACACGCAGCTTGTGTATTTGTCAAGCCTAAAATGAATATTCTTTCTAAAAATCCATAAATTTTTGCATATCAAAGGATGATTATCAAAAAATTATGAATAATCAATGCATAAAACAAGCTTTATACATTTCTAAAGCAGCACATACAGCAGCGCCAGTACCAGCTTGTCGTCGGCGCCTTCTCGCATCAGCAGTAAGATCAGCGGCAAAATCAGCAGCGCGTCGGAATCCAGATGCAAAAACTGCAGCAGTCCGGACGCCGGATGGCTCTCTTGCTGCTGCGGCAGCGCCGGCGGCGACGTTTGCGGCGGTTCCTCTGCCTCGCTTTGCGGTGCATGTGCGTGCATCTGCTGCATCTGCCACACAGCGTCCAGTATTTGTTCCTCCTGCGGTTCGCCCATGGTGCATCTCCTTTCTTTCGTCTACAACCCGAGTTCCCGAAGCTGCGGCAAAATCTGCAATAGCTGCAGCATCCGCGCCGCTGTGTCGATGCGCTGCTGCTTTTCCGGGCGCACCAGCGGCCGCAGCGCCAAAAGCAGATCGGTACGCGGATCGTGTTCGCGGCTTGACAGCAACGAAAACAGCTGTGTCAGCTTGTGCAGCAGCGCCGGGTCGGGCATCGAAAACGCGGCGGCGTCCTGCGTCGGCGGCTCCGGTTGCGGCGCGTCCGTCGCCGAATCGCCAAGCAGTGCGCCGGCAGTCTCCAAAAGGGCGGACAGATCCTGTCCCTGCAGCGACTGCAGCAGCCCCGACAGATCAAAGCTTTCCGTCGCCATGACCGTCTGCGCTCTTTTGCAGCGCACGCAGAATGGACTGCACCTGTGGATGCTGCAGCAGATTCTGCAGCTTTTGCGGATCGTTGAGCATCTGCTTTGCTGCCGCCTGTTGTTCGGGTTTCAGCGCGCCGAGCAGCGCTTCCGGCTGCGGGTCGGCGCCGCCTGTCTGCGATTTCCATAGCTTCAGCAGTGCCGAAAGCAGCTTCGGGGAAAGTTTTGTTGTGTCATCCATTGCAATACCTCCGAATTTATGGTAAAATTCAACTTGTATCCATATACTATGCCTATGACGCAAAAGGGGGAATGATGCATGCGTGTGTTGCTGCTTTCGGATTCCCACGGCGCTGTGCGGCGGATGCAGGCGACGATCGAACGGGAGGCGGATTGCAAAACCGTCTTTTTCCTCGGCGACGGGCTGTCCGATCTGGAACAGGTCCGCAACAGCTTTCCCGACCGCAGTTTTGTTGCTGTTTGCGGCAACATGGACCTGAAAAGCGCATATACATCCTATGATGATTTCGCCTACAAGTATCTCGAAGACCACACGATTATTGCGACCCACGGGCACCGCGTCTCGGTGCGCAGCACTTTGACCGATTACCTCGCAAAGGCGCAGGGCGTGCTGGCCGATATCGCACTGTACGGCCATACCCACCGGCAGGATCAGCAGATGCGTGCGGGCGTGCTGTTTGTCAATCCCGGCGCACTGTGCGACGGTAAATACGCCGTGCTGACGCTGACGAAAACGCAGGCGGACGTGACGTTTTGCACCTGCGCATTCTGAAAGGAGAAACGTATGAATGTTTTGATCATCGGCTGCGGCAAGACCGGTGCGCGCCTTGCCACACAGCTCGACGAATACGGCTATGACGTGGCCGTGGTGGACGCGGACGAGCGCGCGTTTCAATCGCTCGGCGAACGGTTTTCGGGGCTGCCGGTCTGCGGCGTCGTCACCGATATGGACGTTTTGCGCAACGCCGGCGCGGACAACGCGGATCTGGCTGTTGTTGTTACCGATAACGACAACGTCAACGTCATGGCGGCGCAGACGCTCGAGCTCGAGTTTGACGTGAAAAACACCTTTGTGCGCGTCAGCGATCCGTCGCGTGAGGCGGTGTTCCGCAAATTCGGCCTTCGCACGATCTGCCCGACCCGGCTCGAAAGCGATCTGCTGTTCAGCCTTGTCAGCCAGGACAGCGAGAATATCGATTCCATCTCCATGGGCGGCACGGCGGTGCATTTTTCCATGGAAAAAGCCGACAAAAAAGAGATCGGCCGTATGGCACACGAGATTGCGACAAAGCCGAACACCATGCTCTTTGCCGTGCGGCGCAAAACGGGCAAGCTCCTGTTTTATCAGGACGATTTAGAAATCGAAGACGGCGACATGCTGATTTTTGCAAAGGAGTGATCGTATGCGAATCCTCATCATCGGCGCGGGACAGCACGGCTATTATTTGTCCAAACACCTCAAGGAAGCCGGCCACGACATCCGTGTGATCGACCGCAATGAGCAAAACTGTGCGCGGCTGGCCAACGCCGTGGATGTGCGTGTGTTTTTCGGCGACGGCACCCGGGTGGAAACGCTTGCGTCCGCCGGCGCCGGCAAATGCGACGTGATGATCGCCGTGACCAACCACGACGAAAACAACCTGATCGCCTGCGAGATCGGCAAAAAGCAGTTCGGCATCCGCCGCACGATCTCCAAGATCAACAATACGAAAAATATCTCCCTGATGAAACGGCTCGGCGTCGATCTGGTGCTGGATTCCACCCAGATCATCTCCCAGCTCATTGAGCGCGAAATCGACAACTCCGACGTCAAGCTGATCGCCGACATCTCCAACTCCGACGCGATCATCAGCGAATATACCATCCCTGCCTCGTGGAGCCACGCCGGGAAACGCGTGATGGATCTGAAAATTCCCGAAAACTGCGTGCTGATCTATATCATCCGCAGCGGCTCGCTTCTGATTCCGCGCGGCAACACCCTTTTGATGCCGGGCGACGATGTGGTCGCGCTGGCGGTCGGCGCCGCCGGCAAGGCGCTTAAAAAATTGTTTGAACTCTGATTCCATAGAAAGGCGATGCTATGCAACCGTTATTTGATCCGTTTTTATCGTTTGACCTCGCGGTCTTCTCGTGGATCCAATCGATCCAGAACCCGGTTCTCACACCGATCCTCTCGGTCGTGTCGCTGCTGGGCACAAAAGGCGCGGTCTTCTTTCTGCTCGGCTTTGTGCTGCTGGTGTTTCGCAAAACGCGCAAACTCGGTGTTTGCGTGCTCGGCGCGCTGGCAATTACGACCGTGTGCAACTCCGTGATCGTCAAAGAGCTTCTGGCGCGGCCGCGGCCGTTTCAACTCGACTACGACTGGTGGCAGGCGGTCTACCGCTATCCGGGCTTTGTCGATCAGCCGGATTCCTTCTCGTTTCCGTCCGGCCACACGGCGGCGGCCTTTGCCGCGGCCACGGCAGTCTTTTTCAAAAGCCGCAAGGGCGGCGTGCTGCTGACCTTGTTTGCGTTTGTCATGGGCTTTTCGCGCGTCTATCTTGAGGTGCACTACTGCACCGATGTGCTGTTCGGTGCGTTGTTCGGCGTTGTCTATGCGCTGATCGCCGTGGCGATCGTCCGTCATTTTTACCCGATTGTGTACCCGGTGGTTGAAGAAAAAGCCAAAGCGGTCATGCACCGGATTTTCCCGGCAAAGGAAGGGACCGACGCATGAAAAAGCTACTGCACGCTGTGCTCAACAAAGAGACGGTGACCTACGTCTTTTTCGGCGGGCTGACAACACTTGTGAACCTTGTGGTGTTCAAGGTGTTCGACCTGTTCTTTGCCGGCAAATGGTATCTGCTGACCAACACCATCGCGTGGATCGCGGCGGTTGCGTTCGCGTATGTGACAAACAAGCTGTTTGTGTTTGAAAGCAAAGAATGGACGTTCGCCGTTCTCAAAAAAGAGATCCCTGGCTTTCTCTCTGCCCGCATCGGCTCTTATTTCGTCGAGCAGGGCGGTCTGTGGTGCTTTGTTGAACTGCTGCATTTTGACGAAAAGGTCTTCGATTTCAGGCTGTTGCAGCTGAGCGGCAAGATCGTCGCGAAGCTCATCATCGGCGTGGTCGTTGTGGTGCTCAATTATCTGTTCAGCAAGTTTGTCATATTCAAAAAGAAGGAAGAAACCAACGGAAAGGAAGATGCATAATGGAATACGCCTACCGTCCGAACGGCGTCTGCAGCCGCAATATCACGTTTGAACTGCAAAACGGCAAGCTGCACAACGTCCGCTTCCACGGCGGCTGCCCGGGCAACACGCTCGGCATCGCGGCGCTGGTGGAGGGGATGGACGCCAAAGAGGCGGCCGAAAAGCTCGCCGGCATTCGCTGCGGCTTCAAGCCCACGTCGTGCCCCGACCAGCTGGCAAGAGCATTGCAGGAAGCGATCAGTCAGGCAAAATAACAACAGGAGCAGCGGTGGGGACACCCTTCGCAAGGAAGTGTCGGTTTTTGAAGGTAAAATTTCCCAAATGCTTAGCCGTCATCCTTGAAAACCGTCAGGTTTCCTGCGGATTCCGGCTTTGCCTTTGAAATAATTTTGCTCTTCAAAAACTGCTTTGCACCCTGAAGCCAGACGATTTTTCGTTAGAACAAAGCATAAAATCCGCGCAAGGCTGACGCCTTGTGCGGATTTTTCATGCAGTACTTCACGGAAAAGCGGCGGTTTCAGGGCGGCACATCCTTGCGGAGGGTGCCCCTGTCTGCTCTTTTTCTTTTGGATCCGTCTGTCTTTCGTTCATAAAAATACATATTTTTTCCCAAAGTGATTGATTTTTGTGTATAATCTGTTATAATAGCACGGTAAGCTCCTTTTTGAGCTTTCGATAGAGGCGCAAGTGCGATCAGTACCGGTTTCCCGCTTTGCAACAGGCGATGGGGCACCGCGAAAGGCGCAGTTGCCGAAGGAAGCGCCGGTTGCACGGCCGTTTCCTGGGCGGTACGGAAAACATCCTGCCGACTGTCGCACCACCCTGCGGAGAGCTATCACAAGACAACAAGTATGCTTTGTTTGCTGTGTGAACCTTTCTGCAGGTCCACACATTTTTTTATTGGGAGGAAAAAACCATGAAAAACCGAACCTTTGCAAGACTCCTGCTTGCGCTGCTGCTTGTGCTGACGCTGGCTGTGCCCGCAGCCGTCACAGCGTTTGCCGAAGAAGACGCGGCGCTGCTTGCCGCTGAAGTCGGCGAAGCGGTGGAAGCCGCAGCCGAAGAGGCGGCGGAAGACGCCGAACTGCTCGTTGACACAGCCGCCGAAGACGCCGCCGCGGCCGCCGACGATGCCGCCTTTGACGCGGCCATGGAATATGTGGACGCCTATGCGGACAATCTGGAAAGCGATCCGGATTTCACCGAAAATGTTGCGTCCGCCATCGAAACCGTGCGCACGCGCATCCCGGCCTATGCCAAATGGCTTTCGCTCTTGCCGCCGATCATTGCGATCGTGCTGGCGCTGATCACCAAGGAAGTCTATTCTTCCCTGATCCTCGGTATCCTTGCCGGCGGCATCATTTATGCAGGCTTCAACTTTGAGGGTATCATGAACCATGTGGTGCAGGACGGCTTTATCGGCAACCTTGCGGATTCGTGGAACATCGGTATCATCATCTTCCTTGTTATCCTCGGCGCGCTCGTCGCCATGATGAACAAGGCGGGCGGCTCCGCGGCGTTCGGTCGCTGGGCGGTCAAGCACATCAAATCGCGCATCGGTGCGCAGCTCGCCACCATTGCGCTCGGCGTACTGATCTTCATCGACGACTATTTCAACTGCCTGACCGTCGGCTCCGTCATGCGTCCCGTGACCGACAGCCACAAGGTCTCGCGTGCCAAGCTCGCCTACCTCATTGACGCCACGGCCGCGCCGGTTTGCATCATTGCGCCGATCTCCTCGTGGGCGGCAGCGGTTGCCGGCTTTGCAAAGGACGCCGGCGCCAGCAGCGGTATCAGCCTGTTTGTGCGTGCCATCCCGTTCAACTTCTACGCGATTCTGACCATCGTTATGATGATCTTCCTCGCCGTTGCCAAGTTTGACTACGGCCCGATGAAGAAGCACGAACGCAACGCGATTGAAAACGACGACATCTTTACCACCGGCACCAAGCAGGCGGTCGAAGAGATGAAAGTCAACCCGAAGGGCCGCGTGATCGACCTGATCCTGCCGGTGGTCGTTCTCATCGCCTCCTGCGTGGTCGGCATGATCTATACCGGCGGCTTCTTCAGCGGCGCTTCGTTCATCGACGCGTTCTCCGATTCCGACGCTTCGGTCGGTCTTGCCCTCGGCGGCGCGTTCACGCTGGTCGTCACGGTGATCTACTTCATCTGCCGCCGTGTGCTCAAGTTCAAAGACATCATGGAATCCCTGCCCGACGGCTTCAAAGCCATGGTGCCCGCCATTCTGATCCTTGCCTGCGCATGGACGCTCAATTCCATGACCGGCTCGCTCGGCGCAAAGATCTTCATCTCGCAGATGATCGGCGGTTCCGCAAGTTCCCTGCAGGCGCTCCTGCCGGCCATCATCTTTGCCATCGCCGTGGGTCTGTCGTTTGCCACCGGTACCTCCTGGGGTACGTTCGGCATCCTCATCCCGATCGTGCTGTCCGTGTTCTCCGCGGGTGAACCGATCACCATCGTTGCCGTTTCCGCCTGCATGGCCGGTGCTGTTTGCGGCGACCACTGCTCGCCGATCTCCGACACCACGATCATGGCGTCCGCCGGCGCCCAGTGCGACCACATCAACCACGTTTCCACCCAGTTGCCCTATGCATTGACTGTTGCCGGCGTCTCGTTTGTCAGCTACATCCTTGCCGGCTTCGTGTCCAACTGGATGATCGTGCTCCCGGTTGCCATCGTTCTGATGATCGGCACGCTGTTCATCATCAAGCTTGCGACCGCGAAAAAAGCGTAAACCTAAAAAAGGTCGCCCAAGAGCTTCTGAAAATCAACAAGCACCTGTCAAACGGCAGGTGCTTGTTTCTTGTCATCTTGCTATCTTGTCATCTTGCAATCTTGCTTTCTGTTCAGCATCTCCGTCAGCACAAAGCCGGTCAGCGTGAACAAAAGCAGTGCAAACGGGAATAAGCCAATGCCGAACGCGTCCGCAACCCGGCCGAACAGCGGCGGCATCAGCGTGGAGCCTGTATAGGCAAACGCCATCTGCACGCCGACCACGGCCTGTGAATTTTCTTTGCCGAACACGTCCGGCGTCGCATGGATGATCGACGGATAGATCGGGCCGCAGCCGAAGCCCGCGACCGCAAGACCGACAAGACACGGCAGGGGAGAGGCAACCGGCAACACCGTCAAAAGCAATCCCGCAAAGCAGACGTAATAGCCGAGACGGATCATCCGCTTGTCGCCGAGCCGGTCCGCAATAAAGCCGCTCAAAAACCGGCTGAGCGTCATCCCGATGTAAAACAGCGAGGCAAACCGTGCGGCGTCCTCCGGCGGCATCGCCCGCTCGCGTACCAAATAGCTGCTTGTCCACGCGAACGCCGTCGCCTCCACAGCACAGTAAAAAAGAAACGCGAACAACACATAAAAAATGCCCGGCAGCCGGAAGATCTCACGCAGCGTTTTCGGCGCGGTGCGCAGTTCGTCCGTGTGGTGCTGCGATTGCGCCTGTTTCCACAGCGGCAAACTCAAAAACAGCACCGCCGACAGCGCAAACTGCACAATCGACACGGTCAGATAGCCGCGATCCCAGCGCGCGTCCCGCGCGATCCAGAAGCCCATGATATACGGGCTGATGCTCGCCCCGAGCCCCCAAAAGCAGTGCAGCCAGCTCATGTGACGCGACGAAAAGTGCAGCGCCACAAAATTGTTGAGCGCCGCGTCCACGGCGCCGGCGCCGAGCCCGAGCGGCACGGCAAACAACAGCAGCATCCAGAAGCGTGTGGCATGGGAAAAGCCAAACAGCGCCAGCGCGGTCGTGACAACGCTGACCGCCGTCACCTTTGCCGCGCCGAAGCGGAACGTCAGCCGGTCGGACAAAAGGCTGGCAAGAATCGTGCCGCCGGAGATGATCATCGTGACAAATCCGGCCCAAGAAAGCGGTACGTTCAGCTGCGTCTGCAAAATCGGCCACGCCGCGCCGAACAGCGAATCCGGCAGTCCGAGCGCCACAAAGCCGAGATAGATCACACAAAGGAGCAGTGTCATTTTGCCGCTCCCTCAAACAGCGCCAGCAGCGCGTCCACGTCCTCCTGCGTCGTTGCCCAATCGGTGGCGATGCGCACGACTGTATGACCGGCGTCCGCCTTTTCCCAAAAACTGACGCGCACCTGCTGCTTTAGCGCTTCCAGCTCTGCGTCGGGCAGGGTGAGAAAGATCTGGTTTGTTTCGGAAAGGAGCGGCTGGTTGTAGCCTTTTTCGGTCAGCGCCCGGCGGATCTGCGACGCGAACGCGACGGCGCTTTGCCCAACCGAAAGATACAGCCCGCCGGCAAACAGCGCGTCAAACTGCAGCCCGAGCAGCGCGCCCTTGGCCAGCAGCGCACCGTGCTGCTTGATCACGGTAAAAAGCTGCGGCGTGCGCGTCGGGTCGGGTACCACCAGCGCTTCGCCGAACAATGCGCCGCATTTGGTGCCGCCGATATAAAACGCGTCGCACACGGCGGCGAGATCGGCAAGCGAAACATCGTTTTCCTTTGCGCCGAGCGCATAGGCGAGCCGTGCGCCGTCCACATAGAGCCGCAGCGAATACCGGTCGCAGACCCTGCGCAGCGCACGCAGCTCTTCGCGAAAATAAAGCGTGCCGTATTCCGTCGGCTGCGACAGATAGACCATGCCGGGAAACACCATGTGCGTGTGGTTTTCGTCAGCATAAAAAGCCTCGCAGTAATTCGCCACCGCGTCGGCGGTCAGTTTGCCGTTTTGGTGCGGGATGGTCAAAACCTTGTGGCCGCCGTGCTCAATCGCGCCGGCTTCGTGGGCGCTGACGTGGCCTGTGTCGGCGGCGATCACGCCTTCAAACGAGCGCAAAAGCGCGTCGATGGTGAGCTGGTTGGTCTGTGTGCCGCCCAACAGGAAATGCACGCCGGCCTTCGGTGCCCGGCACGCTTCGCGGATCCGTGCTTTGGCGCGGCTCGACACAGGGTCGGTGCCATAGGGCAAAAACTGCGTACCCTGGTTTTTGGCAATCGCATCTACCAGCAGCGGATGCCCCGGACGCGTATAGTCGGAAGAAAAATCGAGCATAAAAACAGCTCCTTTCGTTGCCTGATGCAATATCTCTGTCCTTCATTATACGAATATCTGCGGCTGTGTCAAGCAAAGGGCCAGTTCCCGAAAAAAAAGAATTTGACGCTTTTTGCCTTTTGTGTTAAACTGAATATAAGAAAAAGGAGTGATGATATGGAAACGCTCAAAAAACTGTTTTCCAACATTGTGTTCACCTCGGTGCTGCTGCTGGTGCTCGGCGGCCTGTTGGTGTTTGCCCCGGCGGAAACGCTGCAAACCTATGTGCGCGTCATCGGCGTCGTTTTGCTCGTCGGCGCGGCGCTCGGGCTGCTGCTCGAATTCGTGATCAAAAACGGGACGCGCTCGGTTTGGGCGGTTGTCGGCTGCTGTGTCGCCGCGGTGTGCGGGCTGGTGTTTTTGCTGGCGCCGGCGTTCGTCACGGGAATTTTGCCATTTTTGTTCGGCGTGGTGCTGATCGTGCTGTCGGCGTTTGATCTGCTGTCGGCGCTGCAGCTCCCGTTTGGCAGGCTGCTGTCGATCCTGCTGTCGGCGGTGGGGCTTGTTCTCGGCATCCTGATCGTGTCAAACCCGAACGCGCTGTCGACGTTCATTACCCGGCTGATCGGCATTGCGCTGCTCTATGAAGCTGTGGTCGGGTTTATCACCGCCGCGTTTGTGAAGTCGGCGGAAAAACGCTGATCCTTCCGCTCGTTCTGCCGCCGTTCGGCGGCTTTTTTTCGTAGTGGGAAAATAAAGCAGGCGTACTGACAAAAATTGCAAAAGTGTCGCCTTGGCAAATCTTTAAAAAATATTAAATGCATGATAAAATATAAAAGAATATAAGCTTTTCCAAAGGAGGTGCTGCTATGCCGGATACTGTTGCCGGATCCGCCGAAACCCGCATCATCGACGCGTTTTATACGCTGCTGCGGGAAAAGCCGTACAGCGCGATCAAGGTCACCGAGATCATCCGGCTGGCCGACGTCAATCGCAGCACGTTCTATAAAAAGTATACCAGTGCGCCCGATCTGTTTCAGGCGCTGCAGCGGGAGACCGCCGATGCGGTGATGGCCGTTCCGGCCGATCCGCCGCACACACCGCAGGAGTTGGAATCTTTTGCCCAAATGATTTTCACTCGTTTTTGGAACGCGCACAGTGAAGAAGTTGCGCTGCTCGGCGGCGACCACGGCGACGTGCGCACCCTTTGGTATATCGGCGAAAAGATACAGCAGCGGCTGACGCAGGTGGCCGACGCCGGCGGTATCACGGACGAAAAGGTGCGCAAAAACATTCAGGCTGCGCCCGGCTTTGCGGCGTCAACGCTGTGTTACCGGATCTATCAGACGAAGCTCCGCGCCATCTGGGACAGCGCGCCGGACGTGACGTATGACGAAACGAAGAGCTTTTTTGAAAACGTGGCGGAGCAGTTGCAAAAGCGGCGCGGCGGCACGCTGCAGTTCCACTATGATCTGCTGCTCTCCTATGTGAAGTTTTTCGACCGCTTGCAGCCGCGCGTGACGGTGACACAGCTGTTGCAGACCGCCGGGATCGGCCGCACGGAGTTTTACCAGTATTACAAGAACATCGAGGATTTCCACCGCCTGTATTACAGCATGGTCCGCAACTGCGCCACGCTGTATGTGGTCAAGGTCTGCCGCAGCGACGCCGACACGGGCGCAGGTATGTTGACGGCCTTTTTCGAAATCAACTACAATTTTGTGCAAAAGACGCTTTGGGGCGTCATGGAGCGCGGCGACATCATCTATTATATTACCACGCTGATCGGTGCTGCATTCGGTGTGCTTGCGCCGCAGACCCCGGAACATGGTGGTCCGGTGAAAAAACGGGAATACGATCTGCTGTATTATGTCGGCAGCTATGTGAGCTATGCGCTGGCCTATTACAGCGGGCAACTGCCGCTTGACGCGCTGCGCGAACGGCTGCACGCGCTTGACGGTTTACGAAAAAAGCTGGGCTTCGGAGGTGCTGCCAATGGCTGACACAACAAAACAATCCGCCGAAGAAAAGATCCACGCCGCCTATGTGGCGCTGTGCGAAACCAAACCGTATAACAAGATCAAGGTCAGCGAGATCATCGAAATTGCCGGCATCAACCGCACCACGTTTTATAAGCACTACGCCGGCATGCCCGACCTGATCCTTTCCATGTACCGCCGCTATATCAAGCTGATGCTGGCCGTGCCGGACGACATGACAATCAAAACAGCGCAGGATCTGGAGGCCTATACCAATCTCATCTGGAACCGGCTGGTGTCGCGCAAAACGGATATTTTGCGTATGCTCAGCCAGCCCGGCGTGCTGCGCATGATTCTGATGTGCGGTCTCGCGTTGCGCAAACGACTGCAGCACCTTGCCAAAAAAGCAAAGCTGACCGACCCCGCGGTCTATCGCAATATCCGCTATGTGCCGTATATGTTTGTTGTGCGGCTGTTTATCGAGATGAAGGGCGCCGACGTGCTCAAGCCCGCGCTTGCGGCGCAGCAGCAAGTTTTCGATTTCACCCACTCCATCCCCGACAACCTTTCCCATTACATGGAAGTCAACCTCGGCGGGAGCAGCGATTTCCATTACGCCCTGTTCGGCGCGTACATCAAGCTGACGACGCTTGACGACGAAGAGAACATCACCGTCACCAAGCTGCTCGACACCGCCGGCATCAGCCGCACGCAGTTTTATCTCTATTACAAAAACATGGACGACTTCCGCGAAAAGTTCTATTACACCTGCTTCGAGCTGGTGATCGAACTGCTGCTCTATGTCTTCCGCCGGCCCGACCCGGTGCCGGAAGCCGAAGTGTCCTCCATGCGCGAAACAATCTACGCGTCCTACAACCGCAAGGCGACCAACCGTCTGCTCGCCACAGGCAAAATCGTGGAATACGGCGCCTATATCGTGGCGAATCTCTATGTGCGCTACAAGGAACAGCTCGAACGCGAGCGCGGCACGCTGACAGCCCAGGAAGACAGTGCGCTGATCTATTACATCGGCGTGATGGCCACGGTGTCGCTGTGGTACTACCTGCGCCGGATCGATTACGAAACCTATTGCCGCAATGTGGCGGATGTCAAAAAAATCACCGCAAAAGCGCTCAAAATCCCGCTGTGACACTGCGTTCACGGTTCGTTCAGAATTTGTGCAATGTTCATAACTAAATTCACGGATGTGTTGTATTGATTGACAAATCCGTGTTTTTTGTTGCTTGAAAAACGATTTGCAACGGCATAAAATGGGAAACGAGCTAAGGGAGATCGGGAGATCCTCCCGGCCACGGAATACGGTCGCTGTACCGCAAAACAGCAAAAAAAAATAAGGAGGCAATACTCATGAAAAAACTATCCGCAGTGTTGTTGGCAGTCCTCATGGCGCTCACTTGCTTTGTACCGATGGCGTCTGCTTACAATGCAACCGAAACTGCGTCCACAGCCAAGACGCTGCTTGACTGGGTTGACGCAAAGATCGCCGATGCGATGGCTGATTTCAACGCATTCAAAAACAGCGTTGGCATTGACCTCGGCATCGAAGACATCGACTCTCTCGACGATCTGCTGGCATATAAAGATCATGCGAAAGACCTCGAAGGCGACTTCGCAAACCTGGATACCTCCGCACTGAAGACCCGCGCCGACGGCGATCTGGAATTCATCAACAGCGTGATCGACTTCATGGCTGCGAACAAGAACATTTTCAAAAAGGTCTTCACATGGACGCCGGACGGCACACCGTTTAAATACGGCAAAGTCGGCGAATATATCAAGACGCTTCCGGAAGACGACAAAATCAGAACCTTCTATGAAAAGTATCTTGAAAACGGTTTCAACATTCAAGAAAAATTCGTCGCTGAAATCGCCCGAGAAATGGGCTACACCATTCCCGAAGGCGAAATATTTGACGAAACCCTGAACAACGGCATCAAAAAGGCGCTGGCACCGGTGCTCAAGGATATCCTGAAAACGGAAGAATCCAAAGCTGCTTACGATGCATTCAATCTCAAGACAACAGACGTCTATGCGCTTGTGAAAGCTTATGTCGGCCTGCTGCAGAACGATTATAAAGATCAGTTCGACAGCATGCTCGCGTCCTTCCTGTCCGCGCTGCAGGGCATGGTGAAGGTTGTGAAGTCCGGCGTGAATGTCACACCGCCTGAACTGACGATCGGCTATACCGGCAATGATCCCTATGCAACCTACCATCCGGCAGATCCCGACTTCAACGCGTATATGCCGACCATCTATGTCAACGACAAAGCGTATGACACGATGAAGGATTATGCGAACGAAGACCTCGGCATCGCTGTGATCAAGAACGGCGAAATGACCGAAGCCGACGCGGCGCTTGTTGCCGGTACAGGCGAAGTCTGGGGCAAAAATGTGATCATCAATGCAACAGGTGCGGACGACTTCCTGCCGGAAGGCATCGCGCTTCCGATCAACATCAAGCTTGACGATATCGAAAATGCAGTCAAGACTGCAATCATTGACGAACTCAACGGCAAAGGCTCTTCGATCACAATTCCGGAAGGCACGCCGATGTTTGGCGGCCAGACGATTGCGTTCAATATTTCCGACGCACAGGCAACCTTCTCCTACAAGGCATATAAGGACGTTGATTCCTTTGCTGTTCAGGTTAAGGTTGAAAGCGCAACTGCAAAAGTGAACGTAACTTCTCCCATTACCGCAACTGCTGATGTTGACCTCATGAATCCCGATGCGACTGTCGTTGATTGGGGCAGTGCTGCAACCCTCGTTTCCATGGCCAAGAGCTTTGGCATTGATGCTGATGCGATGGTTATCAACGCGATTAAGAGCGTTGTTGTGGATGAAAACGGTCAAAACTTCTTTGCTGATCCGGCTTTCGCAACCGTCGTTGTGAATAACCTTGACGGCAAAATCGAAGAACTCGAACAGATCAAAACCCTGCTCAGCTACATCGACACCGATGCTGTTTATAATTCCGACCTGCTTGACGTCTCCGCAAACTACGACGCTTACAAGGGCGTTGTGGGTCAGGTTAACCACATCCTCTACGGTCTCGTTGATATGATCTGCTCCGACGCAGGCATGACTGACCTCGCGCTTGTCGACGGCGGCAACGAAAACCTCTATGGCAACCTGCAGAAGATCTGCAACAAGGTTTCCGGTCTGCTCAACACCATGAAGAAGTACATCGACCGCGATACCTTCATTGAACTCGCAAAAGCTGCTGATATCAGCGCTGCGTTCGCGTCCGAACACGGCTTCAACGCCGGCATCATCTATGACATGGACTTCTCCTCCGTCGAGAACGCCCTTGACTGCGGCATCCGCGTCGCCTGCGACCTGCTTGCCGAAGACGATCCGAAGAGCATCTTCTATGAATTCCACATGCGTGTGGAAGACCTTGACACCCTTGACGCCATTGCGGCAACAACGGTTGACATGATTCTGAGCAAGCTGCTCGCCAAGGTTGACATCGAAGGCTGGGATTACACCTACACCGCCATCGACGCAGAAGCTGTTGACAACCGTACTGTCACCGCGAAAGACGCTGTGATGGATAAGTTCGTTGACATTCTTTACTCCGCTGCCTCCTTCGCAGTGCCGAAGATCAACGAAGAAGCCAACAAACTCCTTGCCGACCTTGAGATCGGCGAAGTCAACTTCCAGCTCGGCGTTGAAAAGGGCGCCAACTGGGAAGCAACGCTCAACGCGCTGCTTGACCGCTTCATCGACCTGACTGACGGTCTGTTTATCAAGAAGTTTGATAAGAGCAAGAACGCGATTGCAAAGCTGAGCGACATCGCAGGCGAAGTGCTGCCGATGACCTCCATGTTCTCCAACTACGCCGGCCTTGAAAAGATGAACGAAGACTTCTTCGTGAAGGCTGCCGACGGCGACCTTGGCAACTTCCTTGCATACTTCGAAGTGAAAGAAGACGCCATTGCCGGCAACACCCCGGTCACCAAGGCGCTCATCAACGCGTCTGACAAGATCGTCTCCGCGTTCTTCCCGACTACCGTTTCCGCTTCCACCTATGAAGCTTCCGAAACCGTTCAGGACTACTTCACCGGCTATCAGAACGATCCCGAAATCGCTGCACGCAATATGCAGGATATCGCAAACCGCAAGGCTGACCTTGTTCCGTGCGCACTGAATCTCCTGAGAGAATCCGGCCTTGAACTTGCCATGAAGCAGGAGGCCTGCCCGCATAACGGCACAACGACCGAAACGGTGATCACCGCTTCCACCTGCAAGACCGCAGGTAAAGCGTCCGTCGTCTGCGACCTTTGCGGCAAGAAACTGTCCGACAAAGAGCTTCCGCTTGACCCGGCCAACCACGAAGGCGGCACCGAGGTCCGCGATGTCAAGGCTGCAACCTGCAAAGAAGCCGGCTACACGGGCGACACCTACTGTCTGGGCTGCGGTGAAAAGATTGCAACCGGTTCCGCCACCGCGAAGACCACGAACCACACTTGGAATGCCGGCACTGTCACAAAGGCTGCCGACTGCACCAACGCCGGTGTGAAGACCTACACCTGCACGGTCTGCGGTGAAACCAAGACCGAATCCATCCCGGCTGCCGGCCACAAGTTCGGCGACTGGAAGACCACCAAGGAAGCCACCGAAGATGAAGAAGGCTCCCAGACCCGTACCTGCTCCGTCTGCGGCGCAACCGAAACCCAGACGATCGGCAAGAAGAGCGTGAACTTCTTCCAGCGCATCATCCGCACGATCCGCGGCTTCTTCGACCGCATCGTGAGCTGGTTCCGCGGCATCTTCAGCAGATAACTCAGACGTTCCTCATTTCAATCTCCTCTTGTTTCTCCCTCCGGCAACAGCCGGGGGGAGATCCCCTTTCTTGCCGCATTTTGCGGCATTTCGCATTTTGCGAAGCGAAATATATCGAATCGCCGGAAGCGATCTATCGAATTGCGCAAAGCGCAATAGATCGACAGCATTGCGAAAAAGTCGGGTTGTTATGCGCGTGCCGCGCTCGATATCGCTGCGCGTCGAAATGCGGCGCCGGGCGTCGCGTGATATGTCGCTGCGCGACAAGGCAATCGCCGGGGGGAGATCCCCTTTTTCCGAGCTTTTTTGTATGCAATCCTCTTGCAAAATGCAAAAAGATATGGTATAGTATAAAAAGCAAAGATTCATAAATTTTTCATACACGGAGGTCACTTATGTCATTCACAACAGATTACGGCGTATTTCTTGGCAATATCGTCTACAAAGGCTTCAACCATTTCACGACCGAAGCGATGCCGACGCAGGAAAAAACGCTGCAAAAGATCATGAAGAAAAACGCGGACTGCGAGCTCGGCAAAAAGTATCATTTCGAAGATATCCATTCCCTGCGCGAGTATCAGGACAAAGTGCCCATTTCCACGTTTGAAGACTATCTGCCCATGATCGGCCGCATGCTCGAGGGCGACAACGGCAAGATCATCACCTCGCAGAAGATCCACCGCTACTGCTCCTCCTCCGGCTCCGTCGGCATCCCCAAGCTGCAGCCGAAGACCGCGCGCGATCTGTGGAACATGCAGTGCATGGGCTTTGCCGCCACACCGGCGTGCGCCAACAACTGGCTCAAAAAGAACACAAACCTTAAAAAGCTGCCCACCGCGATGGGTCCGCTTGTGCTCTCGCTCAACGGTGTCAAGATGAAAAACGGCTTTATGGCCAACGGCGCGGCGCAGATTCCGTTCTACTACATCAAGCCGATCCTGAAGCACATCACCACCACGCCGATGGATATCCTCTTCCCCGAAGATGAGGAGCATACCGATACCGCTTATTTCCAGCTTCGTTTCGCGCTGGTGAATACCGAAGTGACCTACCTCGGCTCGCTGGTCATCACACTTTTGACCAATATGTTCGAATATCTCGAAGACAACTGGGAAATGATCTGCGACGATATCGAAAAGGGCACCATCGACCCGCGTGTGCGCGCCACGGATAATCTGCGCAAGCACTACGGCCAGATGAAGCCCAACCCGGCCCGCGCCGCCGAACTGCGCAAAATTTTCCAAGGCGGCTTCGACGGTCCTGTGCCCGTCGGCAGACAAATCTGGCCGAAGCTCGTCTGGGGCTACGGCATGATCGGCTCCACGCTGGCTGTCTATGTGGAAAAGCTGCGCCGCTATGTGGGCGACATTCCGCTGCACAACATGGGCTACGCCGCCTCCGAAGGTTATATGGCGATGCCGGTGGAGCTCAACGCCAACGACTCCGTGCTGCTGCCGCGTTCGCTGGTCTATGAATTTTTGCCCGAGGATGCGCCGGAAGGTATGCGTCCGCTGCTGCTCGACGAAGTGGAGGTCGGCAAGAATTACGAGATCATCATCACCAACTTCTCGGGTCTTTACCGCTACCGCATCATGGACATCGTGAAGATCACCGGCAAGCACAACAACACCCCGAAGATCGAATTCCTGTATCGGTCCAACATGGGTCTGAACCTTGCCAACGAAAAGACCACGACCCAGATGCTCGACTGGGTGGCCGAAAAGATGCAGCAGAAGTTTGACCTGAACTTCCGCGGCTACAGCTTCTATTCCGAAACCAACGTCGGTATGCCGCACTACGTCATGGTAGCCGAGCCCGACAAGGCGCTCACACCCGAGCTGCGCAAGGAGCTGAGCCTTGCGGTGGATGAATTCTTCCGCGAGTGCAACGAAAAGTATGAGAAATACCGCCGCTGGAACATGATCGGCGATTCAGTGTTCTTTGAACTGGAGGAGGGCGCCTATGCCGCCTATCGTGAGCTGCTGCTTTCGCAGGGCCGCGTGCTCAACCAGATCAAGCCCGTCATCGTGCTCAACACACCGGAGCGCAAAGACTTCTTCTATGGCAAGATCACGGCGGAATCCGCTGCCGAAAACGCCGCAGAATAAATGAAAAAATGCCGCCTTCGGGCGGCTTTTTTCAGTTTACAGTTTTGGTGCAGCTTCGCTGCAGTTTAGATGCGGCATTGCCGCAGTTATGAGATCGGCGCCTGACGGCTGCCGATCGTTTTCTTTTCATTCCACAACGACTGCGCAGCAGTCTCATCACTTGCCGCTTGCGGCAATCATAACTTGCGAAGCAATTATCACTGCAGCGAAGCTGCATCATCACTGCAGCAACGCCGCACCTTCATCCCCATATCTGCGCCGTGCGGTAGGCCGCCAGCGCGCTGCCGTAAACAATCAGCAGCAGGCAAAGCAGTACCGTGGCGATGAGCAGAAAACGTCTGAGATTTTGATTCATGGTTCCTCCGAAAGGTAGTCCTCCAGCAGCAGCCCGAGCGCACGGCCGATCAGCCGCCCGCTGTAGCACGCCTCCTCCAGCGTGTTGGAATCACTGCCGACCTCCAGCAGCAGCGAGCAGTGCGACAGATGCATGTTGTAGCGCCGCGGCGAAAAGAACACCGGCCGCGTCAGTCCGGGAAAGGTCTGCTCCATCTTTTGCTGCAGCAGCAGCGAAAAGACAAGGTTTTGCTTCCAGTCGGGAAAGTCCGTCACGCCGTTGCCGTCCTCCTGACAGCCGCTGATGATCATGACCTGCGCGGCTTTTTTGCCGCCGATGGTTGCCACGGGCTTGAGCTTGGTGCCGTCCGACTGCTGAATGGCGTCGCGGTGGATATCCAGCAGCACCTGCAGCGACGGATACTGCTTCTGATAGCTTTGGATCGCCGCGCGCGAACGCTCATAGGCGCCGGTGTAGCGCGCGTCGTGGATGGCGGTGTCGTGGATCACCGCAAAGCCCATTTCCTCGAGCTGTGCGCAGATCTCGTCGCCGACGCGGATCATATTGCGGCCGGGGTCGCTGTCGCGGGTGGGAAAGCCGGCGGTGTAAAATGTGCGGTCCAGGTACTGATACGACTCCGTGGTGTGCGTGTGAAAGATCAGCACGCACGGGTCTTGTCTGCTGACCGACAGATCCGCTTTTTGTCCCAGCAGCTTTGCCACATCGATTTTGGTTTTGTTGATATTCTTGACCCTGACAACGCCGCTTTTGTCGGTCACGCCCTCGTTCGTATAGGTTACTTCGTGGATCGTGCCGGCCTTTTTGTCTTTGGCGGCGCTCGCTTGCGCTTTCTGTATGAGGGCCAGGATATCCTGCGGTGTTTCGGTCAGCGAATCGGCGCCGTCCGTTGTCGGCGCTGTTGTCGCTTCGGCTTTTCGGGTCGTTTCCGTCGGCGCGGCTTCGGTCGACCGCTGCGGCTTTGCGGCTGCTTCTGTGCTGTTTGTCGTTGGAGGTTCGCTTTGCAAAATTGCTGTTGGCAGCAAAACCGAAACTTCGCGGACCGTCAGTGCACAAAAGAGCGAAAGCGCCGCCTGATGCTGCCAAAAAAGCAGCGCGCACACCGCCGCGCCCGCCGCCAGAATGGCGATCACCCGTGCCACTTTTCTCTGCCGTTTCATTGCCATACCCCGTTTCCGCAAATCTATGAAAGTCTATGACGCGCGGGACAAGGTTATGCCGCGTTATTTCACCAGCTCCAGCAGCTCCTGCTCGCTGAGCGTCGGCTGCAGCGCACAGTTGATCCCCATCGCCACAACAAACGCCGCACGGTCGATCAGAAGATCGACCTCCTTGGGCGTGACCATCATAAAGCTTTCGCGCGAAAACTGCGGCTCCATACGCGGATCGATCCCGTAGCTGTCGAGCCAGTCGGCAATGAGCGTGGCGCCGTCCACCACAGTGGGCACACCGATGGCGATCACGGGCACGCCGAGCGTCCGCAGACTGATTTCGGCGCGCTTGTTGCCAACGCCGGATCCGGGCGACAGACCCGTGTCGGTCAGCTGCACCGTGGTGCCCAGCCGCGACAGCCGCCGCGAAGACAGCGCGTCGATCACGATGACGGCGGCAGGGGAGATGCCGCGCACGACGGATTCCAATATCTCCGCCGTCTCGATCCCGGTCTGTCCCAATACGCCCGGCGCCAGCGCCGCCACCGGCCGCAGATTGTCAAACCCCGACACGCGCGCAATCTCGCCGTTGATATGCCGCGTGGCAAACAGATGCTTTGCTGCCCGCGGCCCGAGCGCGTCGGGCGTGATGCTCTCGTTGCCCAATCCCGCAACGAGCACGGCGCCGGACTGCGGCAGCAGCTTGCAAAGCTCCGCCGACAGCGCACGCCGCAAGGACGACAGCAGCATCTTGTCGCTGAGCGGCGTCGGCGTCTCCAACGTGACATAGGTGCCCTTTGGCTTGCCGAGCGCCTGTTCGCCCTTTTCGTTGCGGATACAGATGGTGGTTACCCGCACGCCGTTTTCATCCTTTACCGCGTGCAGTACGCCGCGCGGCGACGCGTCCTCCAGCGCCTCCTGTTTTTCCAGCGCAAGATCTGTACGAAAAATCATTTTTTCTCTCCCAAACTCTTGAAAAATAAACAAAAATGTAGTATCATTATGCTCGCATTTCAAAAAGTATATCCAAATATGCAAAAAAACCTTGCATTTTTCTTTGAAAAGTGTTATGATTCATTGACGCAAGTTACCATTGCTTTTAAGGGAGGTGTATCACGGATGCCGAATATCAAGTCTGCGAAGAAACGTGTGCTCGTCAGCGCAACGAAACAGGCTCGCAACAAGTCGAACAATTCTGCGCTGAAAACCGCAATCAAAAAAGCGAACGCTGCGATCGAAGCGAACGCGGAAGACAAGGACGTGCTTGTGAAAGCTGCGATCAAAAAGATCGATCAGGCCGCTGCAAAGGGTCTGCTGCACAAGAACAACGCTGCGCGTAAAAAATCTGCGCTGATGCTCAAAGCTGCGAAATAAAACGCTGCGGATGATGAGATGGGATTTCCCGTCTCTTTTTCTTTTTGTGGCGCTTTCGTGATTGTTTTGTAAATAATCTGCAAAACCGATTGCTTTTTGACACTGCGGCATGGTATGATTATCATGTCTATTTTTGTAATCCTTTCGACAGGGAGGCCATTTCGATGAAAAAACAACGCAACGTCATCCTTTCGCTGCTGCTTTGCGTGCTGCTGGTCGCAACAACCGTGCTGCCCGCGTTTGCGGCGCCGGCGGCTGTCAAAAGCCTGAAGGTCAGCGCCGTCACAGCGAATTCCGTTTCGCTCAAATGGGCGAAGGTCACCGGCGCAACGGGCTACGAGGTCCAGCAGACCACGGGCAGCGTGTGGCAAAGCGCCGCTGTCACCTCCAAAACAAGCGCCAAAATCACCGGATTGCGGCTCGGCACAACCTACCGGTTCCGTGTGCGCGCCTATCAGTCGACCAAGCGCGGCGTGACCTATGGCGCCGTGTCATCTGCAGTGTCGGCCACAGCCGCGCCGACGGTCAGAACGCTCAAGGTTTCCGCCAAAAAGTCAAATGCGCTCACGCTCAAATGGACCAATGTGTCCGGCGCCGCCGGCTACCGGCTGCAGCAGTATGTGAACAAGCAGTGGGTGAATGTGCTCAAATCGACGAAAAAAACGAGCTATACCGTCAAAAAGCTCGCGCCCAACACCGCATACCGCTTCCGCGTCTGCGCCTATACAGGTACGGTTTTCGGCGCCTACAAAGAGCTTAAAACCCGCACCGACCTGCTGCCGAAGCCCGACGGACTGAAGGCGGTGAAGGTCGCGGGCACCTCGCTGACGCTCCAATGGAACAAGGTCGCGACCGCCAAGACCTATTTCATCTACCGGGTCGGCACCAACACCCAGAAAAAGATCGGTCAGACAACAAAGACTTCCTTTGCGCTCAAGGGCCTCAAGGCCGCCACGGATTATATCTATTCCGTGCGCGCGCGCACCGTTGTCAACGACCGCAACTACTATTCCCAGTTCTCCTCCAATCTTTCCGTGCGGACCGCGCCGAAGCAGGCCGGCGGGCTGATCGTTTCCGGCACAACCGACAGCGCCGCAAATCTGCGCTTTTCCGCGGTTGCCGGCGCAGAAGGGTATGAGATCTGGCAATATGACAACGCCAAGCTCAAGTGGATCTATGTCGGCGCGTCGGAAACGACCGCCTATACCGTCGGCGGTCTGTCGCCGCAGTCGACCTACCGCTTCAAGATCCGCGCCTACCACACTGTCAACGGCGCGAAGCTGTGCGGCGTGTTTTCCGCCGAGGCCACAGCGCAGACGCTGATGGCGCCGGTCTCCGGCCTGCGGTTTGATTCCGCCACGGGCACCACACTGGTCTTTTCGTGGAATCCGATCTCCACCGCCAGCGGCTACCGCGTGGAAAAGCGCGAGCTCGACGAAACAGCCGCGCAGACCGTTTCCGCTGTCCAGACGGTTGTCGGCGGCCGGGTACAGGCGACGCTTTCGTCCCTCAAAGAAAACACGGCTTATGTCGTTTCGGTCCGTCCGCTCTACGGCAGTGCCATCGGTACCGAACAGACGCTGCTGATGAAAACCGCGCCGGCAAAGCCGCAGGGCGTCAAAGCCGCCAAAGCCACCGGCGGGATCTCGCTTTCCTGGCCGGCCGTTGCGGGTGCCGAAGGGTATGAGGTGAGCAAATATGTTTCCGGCAACAACTGGAAAACGCTCGGCCATACCACGGAGTGCTCCTTCGCCGACAGCGATGTGCTGACCGATACATCTTACAGCTACCGCGTCCGCGCCTACTATCAGATCGGCGACGCCAGATGCTACAGCGAGCCCTCCGATCCCGTGTCCGAAAAACCGATGCCGGGCGCCGTGTCCGGTCTGACAGCGGCCAACGTTTCCGAAACCTCGTTCCTGCTGAGCTGGAACGCGCCGCAAACCACAACGAAATACCAGATCACCTGCAGCGAAGACGGCGCGGCGGAAAAAACGCTGCCCGATTATACCACGGTCTCCGGCGGCAGAGTTTCGCTTCTGGTCGACCAGCTGAACGCGGGCGCAACATATACCGTCCGCATCTACAACACCGTCAACGATACCCAAAGCCTGCCCGCTTCCATCACTGTGACCACCCGTCCCGCGAAGGTCACCGGACTGAGCGCAACGGCCAACGGCGCGGGCGCCGTGACCTTGATCTGGACGCCTGTCCGCGGCGCCCAGCGCTATGAAGTGCAGCGTGGCAACGCAAACGGCGGCGACTTCGTTTCGGTCACACCCAACGCCGCGTCGCCCTATACGGTCACCGGCCTTGCGGCCTCCACGGAATATACCTTCCGCGTGCGCGCCGTCAACAGCAACGACGGCGTCGCCCAAAACGGCGAATTTTCCGATGCGGTCAAGGGCAAAACCAATGCCGGCTCCGTGACCCCGGACGGCCCGGTCGCGCCGACCAATCTGAAAGCGGAGGATGTTTCGTCCGGCAGTGCATACAGCGTCAGACTGACCTGGAGCGGCGTCAACGGCGCCTCCGGCTACAGCGTTTCGATCAACGACGGCAGCTGGCACGAGCTTGCAAGTGTGACAACAACCGCCTACACTGCGTCGAATCTCAAAGCTGGCACGACCTACAGCTTCTATGTCCGGTCCTTCACCGGCTCCGGCAGCACCGCCGTCTATTCCAATCCGTCCGGCACGGTGCAGATCACCACGGGCGGCTCCGCGCCGTCCACGCCGACCGACCCATCGGCGCCGGCGTCGGATCTGCCGACCTCCAATACGCCGATCCGCAATATCACGGTGAAATCCTCCAACGACGGCCGCAACTATACGCTGCGCTGGGAGGAAGTCTCCGGCGGCTTCTATACCGTGCAGATGCTCGACAGCAAGACGAACCGGTGGGTCACCGTGCGTGAACGGCTGACGAACGCCCGTGTGTCGCCCGATGCGGTCGATACCGATCTGTCCGTTCGCTGCACAGACGGCACGGATTATGCCACGAATGTCAGCTGGTCCGCGGTTTCCGGCGCAACGCGCTATGAAGTGCGCAATGAGGTTTCGCTCAACACCAACGACTGGATCGGCATGGTGAGCGTCACAGGCACATCTGCCGCTTTGCGTTTGCCGCCGAACAGCGAGCAGCGCATCCGCGTGAGCGCGATCGGCAACGTCCGGTTCCGCATCTACGCGCTCAACAGCGCCGGCACGAGCTGCCTTGCCTATTCCGAATACACCGCACAGAACGTCTGCCTGACTTCCTGCGACTTCACCTACCGCACCCCGGCGGCGCCGGCCTATTCCTCCGGCGCGTCCGCAGGCGTCAAGGAGGCATACGTGCTGATGCTGACCCAGGCGGTCAACAACACGCGCATGGAAACCGGGACGGTCCATATGACGGCTGTGATGGAAAACTCTGCAACCGCTTCGATGATGGGCATTTCGGAGAGTATGAATTCTGTCAAGACCATTACCTGCACCTATCAGGGCGGCTCCGGTCAGGCAACCGTTGTGACAAAGGAAGACGGCAAAGCCGATGTGACCGGCAAGAGCTTTTCGCTGCTGCAAACGATTCTGGTGCCGTCCGACGGCGCAACCTATCTGTATGACCAGCACACGCTGTCTACATTCCAGAATTATGTCTCCGATGTTGCTGTGACAACGAGCGGCGGCAAGACCGTCGTCACGCTGAAGCTCAAGCCAGAAACGGTGACAACGAGCAAAGACATGGTCTACCATCCGTCGCTGGTCGGCTCCGCGGTTACGGCGGAAGGGCTGCAAAGCGAAATCGACAAGAGCAGCGCAATCAGCGCCGCGACTGCCACCGTCGGCGCGTCCACAATCAAGGCGACGATCAACGGCAATTATACGCTCGATGCGCTGGAAATCAGCAATCCGTATTCGATGAATGTTCGCAGCACGTTCGGCAACACCAACTTCCCGGTGGAGCTGACCTACAAATACACCTTTACCCGCTGAGCGAAAGGAAACCCTTATGACCAACAAAAAGCTGCTGCAGCTCGTTGCGATCGTTGTGGTCGCGGCGGCAATCTTCACCACGATCCTGCTCGTCGGGCTGCAGAGAATCAAACCGCAGACAGCGCCGTCGGACAACCCGGCGCTGTCAACCGAACCGGCAACCACAACGGCGCCGACAACAGCCGATACCCTGCCTGCCGTCACCATCGACGGAAACGTGATTGCCGGCGACACCAATCCCACCTTCCCGACAAGCACCACCGAAACAACAACCGCAGCGCCGACCTCGGCGGGGTTCACGGTGCCGCAGGACAAAAGCGGCGTAATCCGCACCTATGTCAATGCGGTCAACGCACTGAAGGAGACGCCGGCGTTCACTTTGCAAAAGAGCCAGACGCTCAATGTCGTGATCGATGAAATGACGCCGTCGTCGATGCGCTCGCTTGCCAACAAGATCATTGCCGGCAACCAGAAAGCGCCCGAAACCTTCACCTTTTCCGGCGGCTCCGACGCTGCCAGCGGCAAATCGGCAACCTTTGTGATCGCGCCGGCCGGCAAAAACGCCTCGCTCGATCCCACGCTCGTAACCAACGCCACGGCGACGCCGGCGTCGGACGGCGGCTGCACGCTGAACCTGACGCTCGGCGGCGATACCCAGACGCTCACATCGCCGCCGGCAAAGCTCGGCGCGGTGATGGATGTGCTGACAGTCGACGCCATGGGTCTGCCCTCGGCGGCCAAAATCGAAGAGATGCAGGTGCAGTAC
>CADABX010000003.1 GCA_902786285.1 Oscillospiraceae bacterium
CAATCCGGAGAACATACTGACATGACCGGTTCGTGTTGGGCGTCTGCGGTGAGCGCGCAGTTCCTGTACCAACGCAAAGGTTTCGCGGTCAATAATGGCCGGGTGTGTGTCGGGGAACACTTGCCATTCTTCCTCTAGGCGTTCAATCTTCGTTTTGTTTTTAAAAGACTTGGTCGTGCTGCGGAAGTTGATTGTATCGCCGCAGTATTCCTGCCGGGAAAGAATATCAGCAACTCCGGATGAATTCCAGTTGTACGGCACTTCCGGTGCGTGCGAACACTTTTTCCCAATGCTGTTCCAATGCTCTGTCGGCGTCGGTATCTTTTCAGCTTTTAATTGCCTTGCAATCTGTGTCGGCCCGTAACCGTCCAGACATAACTGGAAGATTCTTCGCACGACCTCCGCCGCCGGTTCGTCAATGATCCACTTGATATCGTGCTTCTGACTTTCGGAATCTTTGAGATACCCATACGGCGGATTGGTGGTCAACGGCTGGCCGGACATACCTTTGCTTCGGAAAACATTGCGTACCTTTTGACTGGTATTCTTTGCGTGCCATTCGTTGAACAGATCCTGCATCGGCACGAGATCGCTGATCCCTTTGGCGGTGTCGATGTTGTCCATAATGGCGATATACCGAATGCCCAAACGGTCAAACTCTTCTTCCATGAGCTGACCGACAATCAAGCGGTTTCGACCTAATCTCGAATGGTCCTTGACGATCAAAGTGCGAATCAAACCCTGCTCCGCCAGCTCCATGATTTCGGTAAATGCCGGACGCGCAAACGTGACGCCTGACCAGCCGTCATCAATGAAAACGCGGGGATGGTTGAACCCGTTTTCCTTTGCGTACTTTTCTAAAATGGCTTGTTGATTTTTGATGCTGCCGGACACACCTTCCTGTTCGTCATCCCGTGACAGGCGGCAGTACAACGCATCGATTTTATCCGACTGGTTTGTTTTTCTTTTCAATGTGACTCCTTTCTTCAGCCGGAAGGATATGAATGTTCAGGACAGCTTTATCATATCACATTTCGGCTTAAACTTCAACACTTTAAAGCGCGAATTCAAAGATTTCTGACAACAAAGTTTTCAGCGCGATCCAATAGGGTTTCATTCCCTTCGGATTGGAAAAAGGTGCGGACGATATAGGTCGTGCCGTCAATCTTTTTCAAGAAACGAACCGATTCCGACTTCATGTTTTGAAAGAAATCCATTCGTTCTTCCGGCGTCATCTGCTTCAATTCAGACATGATTCGCTTGTATTCTTTTTCCGCTCTGCCGGTCAGTTCCAAAGAGGCTCTGCAACTGGAAAGCAACCTGCGAAAATGATACCAAAAGGTGTCGAATAATTTCATATAATTCACCCCCCTCAAATGAGATAGATCATTGCTGCGCTGGTTTCTTGTTGCCACAAACTGAACTGATGAAATAGTTCTTCATCCGGATGCTCATGGGTACTGGCGCACAACCAGATGGAAGAAAGATTGGAGCCGATACTGCCGAGCTCATGCATTACGGCGAAGAAGTCTGACGAAGGTTTTTCGGTCGGGCGGATTCCGTAAATCAGAAAGCCCAGATATGCCGATTGTGTAATCCGCGCCTCCTTTGCGTAACGGTTCAATAACCGCTTGTCTTCCGCAGACATACGGATCACGATCTCATGTTTTTCTCCGTGCGGCAAGCGATCATATTTGCTTTGAAACTTCTCCGCCAAAGCCTTTCGTTCCACATAGATACCCATGAAACGATCCATCACATCCTGAATAAGATCCATCTGCGTTTGCAGCTTGGTAAGGTCCAGAATTGCGTATTTGTGCGATTGAACAGCAAGCTGGTTAATGACTCTCCCGTGCTCTTTCAGCTCGCTGATCATACCGCTCAAATCGGTCTTCGGAAAGGGAATCGGCAAGACCGTGTGCAGCAGATGACGGACATAAGCAGAGCGCGTCATTTCAAGCTTTTTCGCGTCGGCATCCAGCTTTTTCAGTTCGTGTTGGTTGAGATAAAACTTGCTTTTGGTTGCTAAGTTTGACATAAGTTATCCTCCTGAAAAAGTATTGGTTTTGGCCTTTCAGCCCAAGGGTTTCAGGGATATTTCCCTGACAAGTGCCGTTTGTACCCCAAACGGCGATGCTTGCTAAGACAATACCGCAACACAGCATGGATTATGATACTTGTTCCGTGACGATGGCGACGCTGTTTTTGTTTTCTCTTCTTCATCGTCACCGCCGTCGCGGATCGTCACTCAGCCTTTTGGTTTTGCTGTTGTTGTTCTTAAGATTGGCGGCATTCCGGCGTCCGTTTTGGGCGCGTACTTTACGTGCGGATTCGGACAGCACCGGCTTGAAACGCAGGCTGACATTTTCTGCTTTGACGGCGGCACGCAGATAGTACGGCGCGTCATCAGCATCAAGAATCGTCACTGTATCAGGCACCGACGCCGCCAGTTTCAGGATGTCTTTGTTGCGCTTTTTATCATAGCTTTCGATCTGGATTTCATCATCTCCAATCGCGTAAAACAGATGGAATTCTTTGCTTTTCACGTTAGGCAATTTTTCTCACATTTCATCATCTCCAATCGCGTAAAACAGATGGAATTCTTTGCTTTTCACGTTAGGCAATTTTTCTCACCTCTCTTTCCATTGACTATTTGCAAGGGTGCCGTTTTTGGCAATTTTTGCCCGGCAAGTTGCCGGTGGTTTTTGCCGTTTTCCAAATAGAATTTACAAATGACAAGCGTGGATCATTGTCAAGTCAAAAAACAGACAAGCGGCGTTTTCAGCGGCAATTTGTTCATGCAGACAGCACCTCCCTTACAGCATATTTTTACAAACAAAAAACCGGACATGCTAACCTTCAGGGCAGAGAACTCCCTTGGGGTTATACATGTCCGGCTATTTGGTGACTCATTGAGTTTTTCAACTCACGGACCCGTTGCTCGGTACGTGCAAACGAGAATGAATATTAGAGAAAACGAAAAAATGTTCGAGAAAAATGATTTTATAGTCCAAAATATAGTGCTTAATATATTTTCCACGATCGTGCTGCTAACAGTTGAAGATCCTAATTATATCACATCAATTTAACCTGACACTATCTCTCCATTATTCTTTGAAGTGATAGTATACTCAAGATACTTGATTTGGCATTATTAGCTCCTTCGAATTTGATAAAAAGATGTTGAAGGAATCAGATGTTTATACGTTTGATTCGTTCAGTTGTTCCCGCAGCTCCTTGAAACTTTCCAGTGCGCTTTGCAGATTCTCAATAATATCGTCCGCCAGCTCATCGGGCGACGGCAGATTGTCCAGATCGGCGAGCGATTTGTCCTTGATCCAGAAGATATCCAGGCTCGTCTTGTCCCGCGCCAGAATTTCCGCAATGTCAAACTTGCGCCAGCGGCCGTCCGGGTTTGCTTCGCTCCACGTTTCGGTGCGCTCAAAGCGGTTTTCCGGGTGGTAGCAGGTGATGAAATCCTGCAGGTCCGCAAACTGCATGGGGTTCTTTTTCAGCGTGAAGTGGATATTCGTGCGAAAGTCGTAGATCCAGACGGTCTTCGTCTGCGTTTCGGCGCTGGCAGGACGCTTGTCAAAAAAGATGACATTCGCCTTGACGCCCGGCTTATAAAAGATGCCGGTCGGCAGGCGCAGGATCGTGTGCAGATCGCAGGTCGCCAGCAGCCTTTTTCGGACGATTTCACCTGCGCCGCCCTCAAACAGCACGTTGTCCGGTACAACGACAGCAGCTTTGCCGGTCGCCTTTAAAAGGGTGTTGATGTGCTGCACAAAGTTGAGCTGTTTGTTGCTGCTGGTTGTCCAGAAGTCCTGGCGATTATACACAAGGTCTTCCGCTTCCTGTTCGCCCTCCTCGTTCGTGAAGGTGAGCGAGGACTTTTTGCCGAAGGGCGGATTGGTCAGCACATAGTCCACGCGGTAGCCGGGGTCGGTCAGCAGCGAGTCGCCGCACGCCACCGGCACTTTGCCGTAGATGTCGCCGATGTTGTGCAGATACAGATTCATCAGGCACAGCTTGAACGTGGTCGCCACCAGCTCGTTGCCATAGAAGGTCTCGTTTTTGAGAAACTCCTTTTGCTCGCGGTCGAGCGTATAGTTCGCAGGGTCGGCAAGGAACGACTGCGCCGCAAGGAAAAAGCCGCCGCTGCCGCAGCAGGGGTCCGCAATCGTTTTCATCGGCTCCGGACGCACGCAGGCGACCATCGCCTGAATCAGCGCGCGCGGCGTGAAGTACTGACCGGCGCCGGATTTTACGTCTTCGGCGTTTTTCTGCAGCAGACCTTCGTAGATCTCGCCCTTGACGTCCGTTGACATGGACACCCACTTTTCGCGGTCGATCATCTGCACGATCCGATAGAGGATCGCGGCGTTGCTGACTTTGTTGATCGCGCCGCGGAAGATCTGGCCGAGGATGCCGCTTTGTTCGCCGAGGGTTTCCAGCGTTTGTTTGTACTGCTCTTCCAGCGCGGCGCCGGTGAGCGTGTTCATGTCCGACCAGCCGCAGCCGACCGGAATGCCGGTCTGTTTGTTGTACGGCGGTTTGGCGTACTCGTCCGACATTTTCAAAAAGATGAGATAGGTCAACTGCTCCAGATAGTCGCCGTAGGACACGCCGTCGTCCCGCAGCGGGCCGCACAGACCCCAGACTTTGGAGATGATTGATGATGTTTGGTCAGGCATTCTATTTCTCACTCTCTCCCATTTCAATTTCGAGTCCAATTGGATTTAAATATACTGACGAGAAGCGTCTATTATACTCTTCGCACCTTTTTGCATCTTCTTCTTTTTCTCGTTTAAGATAAAAACTTTCGACGTTAATCATCGTTTTTATTTCACTATCAATCTTTCTGTTTAGCCAAAGGTATTTTTCTCTTAACCCGCTTTCAATACCTTGGTTTAAATGATATCTGCACTTTTCTTTTAACCTATCAAAATACTGAACTATCTCGTTTAATATCAAAAAGCGTGGTTGCAGATAGTTTATATAGTAAAGTGCATCATCGTCTACATTATAAGGTGTAACTAATCCTTCCATATCTGCTAACATATATTTTGTGTTTTTTAATCCAATCGACAACGTATCACCTGTAAAAACAATGCGTGGATATTTTGCAAGATTGTTTTCCAAAAGGTATGCCTTGGACAGTCCTTCTCCATAGATAATGTCATCTTCGTAGAATAAACTGCCAACCGCTATTCCTCCACGTAATAGAATTGGATTTTCACGGTTTGCGAGGGCAAACTGCATTCTTTTACAGATGAGTATAAGTGAAGCAAAGGCATCTTCAACATCTGATTCAATGTAAACAATAACGCTGTCAGAAAGAATCATGTGGTGAATGTGTTCGAATGCTTTGATCTCCACATCATTTAGATTGTATCTTCCATGAGACTTTTTATGAAGAACATCAAAAATTGAATGAATCTCATCGCATGAGGCACTCCCTAATAATGCTTTAAACCCCAAAATATCTAAGAATGCAACATAGTGTTCTTTATATTCAGGCATATTCTACCGTTCCCCTTCAAACGCTTTTTTCAAAAGGCTTTGCCGCATGGCTTCTGCCTATTGCAAGGCGGCATCTATGGTTTACTTATTATTTATCAGACTAGAACACCTGCCCGCAGCGAGCCGCACATGTCCCAGACTTTGGAGATGATCGATGATGTTTGGTCAGGCATTGATTAAACCCTCCAAGCTAAAGTGAAACACTTTTTTGTAAGATTCCAAACTGCTATTATAATAGTTTTCAAGCCATTGGTATTTTTGCTTGATCCTATCACTTTTTTGAGATAGCCCATTTTTGATAATTAAGTTTACTTTTTCTTTTTTTGCTTGATTCTGAGAAAGAATTAACATTTCCATAAGGTTGAAGTGATTTACGAAATAGTAGGCATCTTCAGATGACTGCTTAATCAATGTTTCAATTTGAGTATAAACATCGTCAACACTTTCAATATATTCGCCTTTTTCAGTTTCTCGCTGACTCCGCGCTATGTAATCCTCAACGGTCTTCTTCTTAAAAAGCCCTTTTATTTTTAGCTCATCAATTATTCTGCCAGATAATACAATTCTTGGATAAATAGCTGTTTTTGATTCTATTGTATATGCTGAAATCAACGCTGGGCCAAACATAATGCTGTCCAGTTTGAAGAACTCTCCATCAGCTATTCCTCCTCGCAAAAGAATGCCTTGCTGTAGCAACATGTTCTGAATAAAACTGCATAGGTAGAGAATAAAGAGCAATCCGGGATCACTATGGGGAGCGGAAATGATTATGCTGTCAGACATAAATGTAAAATCTGTTCCGTTTCGAATTTCATCCGAAATTACAACACCCGCAAAGATATCATACTTCAGTTTTAATAGTTCAATATCATTATAAACCGCTTTAATCTCGAAGCAATCCATTTTTTTGTTACCACACACATCAGAAAAACCAAGCATATCAAGAAAAGCGACATAGCGGTCACTGTATTCGTGTGGTTCCGATAGCTTGTTTTCTATGAACTGGCGTTGCATATCATTATCTATCATATTAACTTCCCTTCAAACGCTTTTTTCAGAATGCTCTGCCGCATGGCTTCCGCCTGCTGCAGAGCAGCATCAACTGTTTGCTCAATGCTGTCGCAGACGGACATGCGTGAATCTATCTCAGATACTATAAGTTTTTGATTCTCATAGGTTTCAGGAATGAACATAGTTGCCATTTTAAACTCTTTTATGCCGGCGAGATTTCCCATTCCTGAACCGCGTGAAACGATTTTCCTTTGGAATACTTCAGAGCGAAATTGCAACATAAAGTAATATGGATCAATCACACCGGACTTTAAACGAATTCTCATTAAAGCCTGATTAATCACTCCTGGTTCTGCATCTGCCGGAAGCAGTGCAATTTTTCCTATTGTTCCGGAACAACTAACAATATAATCGCCAGGCCTCAGTTGGAAACTTGATAATTCATTGTATTTATCCGCTGAAATATAATAATGACCACGCTTGCAATCATTGTTTATTGCATTTCCCTGTTCATATACCTTATATCCAGATTCAACAAAAAAGGCTTTCTTTATTGCGCTGCCGAACGGTCCTCTCCTTAATCCATCTTTGCTATCGGCAATTTCGCCCATCGTTGTTTCGCGCATGGAAACATCAGGTGTATATTGTCCCTCAAACGCCTCTTTCAGCACAGCCTGCCGATACACCGCAAGCTGGGCTTTCGTTTTTTTCAGCGTTTCCACACCGGCGTCAAGCTGCGAAAACAGTTCCTCGATTTTGGAAACGATGCGCTCCTGCTCCACGAGGGGCGGAATAGGTAACTCTTCTTTTTCAACATACTGATAATGGCGTGCGTATCCCCTGTCCGGCATTTTTGAAACAACATACTGCGTTCCATAAAACAGAAAACGAGGGAGAATGCTTTCTATCGGTTGAAGAATCTTTATTCCGTCTGCTCCAGCGCCAAAAGGAAAGGTTACGAATTTTACTGCGCGGGTATGATCTCCAAAAATGATAACTGGCAAATCACATTTTATGGTTTTTTCTAAATCATTAGAGAATCCACCAACCAAAGCCTGACCTTGATCTATTATGGCAAGCTTTCCAGTTTTCAGATAATCTTTTTGCTTTGTTTTCAGATTGGGAGGAATAGGTATTTTTTTTACCAATGTTTTATACTCTGCCATCTTACGCCACCAATTCCACATTCATTTCCTGCAGCACCTGTTCATACTCAGCGCCGAACACCTCATAAAACCTGCCGAGGCCGCCCTTGCGGTCAAACGGGCTGAGGTCGAGGTCCGCCGGCTCCACGCTGAGAGACACCGCAATGTGATCCTTGATCAGCCGCAGCCAGTCCATCTGCTCGTCCGTAAAGTGCACGGAGCCGGCGTTGCGGCGCAGCGTCCACTGCATGAAGTTGTAGTTCACCCGGTCTGCAAACGGCGCGAGGTTGTCGGCGTAGCCCATCTCAAAGCGGATGATGGAGATCAGGTCGGTGAGCTGCGCGAGCGTGCCGCGCTTTACCTTTTCCGGCTTTTTGATGGCATAGCAGTCCCATAGTCTCTCCACGGTGATGTGCTGCGCCTGCAGCTTTTCATACAGCGCCTTGAGCCGCGCGATCGCCATCGGACGGTCCTTGTACCGCTGGTCATAGAGGATCCGCAGGGCGAGGATCTCGTCTTTGTTCTCCTCAATAAAGGCGCGGAACGTTGTCAGCACCCGGTCGGCGTTTGCCTGCTGGTCGGTGTCGTACCCGGCAAACAGCACCGTGTCGAGGTTCACGGCGTCGATGACCTGCTCATGGCTGCGGCGCACGTTTTCGATATACGTCCGGACGTCCGGGTCATAAAACGGCTGCACGGCTTCTTTGACGAGCGCCTGCTTCACCGCGTCCATGCGCTGCTGCTCTTCGGCGGTCGGTATGTGGTCGTCGGAAAGATCGACGCCGGCCTTTTCGGAGATTATGTCGAGGTCAAACGCGTCGAGCAGATGCTGCGCCAGGTTGCCGGCGCTGCTGCCGACAGTTTCGGTGAACGCTGTGCGCTCCTTCGGGGACATCTGGCTGTTCAGCCGGATCACACGGTTTGCCAGCGAGGTCAGCGTGTCTTCGTCCTTGGCGCCCATGGCGACGTTCAGCATCAGTTCCTTCATGCTTACGGAGGGCTTGCGCTCCAGCGTGCGCGCTTCGGTTTTCTTTGACTTGGTCACGCCGACGGCGTCCACGATCACAAAGTGGTCCTTGTTTTCCGTTGCGGACGGAGAAACCTTTTGCAAATCGTCCTTGCCGAGCGTGCGGGTGCCGCGGCCTTTCATCTGCTCAAAATAGTTTTTGCTGCGCACGTCGCGCATAAAGATCAGGCATTCAATGGGCTTCACGTCGGTGCCTGTGGCGATCATGTCGACCGTCACGGCAATGCGGGGATAATAGTCGTTGCGGAACGCGCTGAGTACGGTTTCCGGCTTGTCTGCCTGACAGGTGATCTTTTTGCAAAACTCGTTGCCTTCGCCGAATTCTTCGCGGACGATCTGAATAATGTCATCCGCGTGGCTGTCGGTTTTGGCAAAGATCAGCGTTTTCGGCACTTCTTTGCGGTGCGGGAACAACTGCGTAAACAGATTCTCTTTGAACGAACGGATCACGGTGCGGATCTGACTGGGGTTGACCACGTCGCGGTCCAGACCAGTCGCTGTATAATCGAGATCTTCGTCCATCTGCTTCCAACGTTTGGCGCGGGTCAGACGGTTGCGGTATTCGATCTGCTGCTTCATGATGTGCGCGCCGTTTTTGGTGACTTCGGTTTCAATGAGGAACACGTCCTCGCCGACATTGACGCCGTCGATGATGGCCTGCTCCCGTGAATACTCGCTGACCACATTCTGATTGAAAAATGCAAAGGTGCGCTTGTCCGGTGTTGCGGTCAGACCGATAATAAAGGCGTCGAAGTATTCCAGTACCTGATTCCAAACGTTGTAGATCGACCGGTGGCACTCGTCAACGATGATGCAGTCGAAAAACTCCGGTGGGTACTTTTCGTTATATACGACCTCTTTTGCGGTCTGCGTGTCGGCGCCGCGCAGCTCAAAGAGCGATTCATTCTCTGCGGATTCATCCATTTCCTCGCCCCTGAGGATGGAATACATACGCTGAATGGTGCTGATGCAGATCTGCACATCGTTCGGGATATAGGAGCTGTTCAGACGGCGCACGCCGTAAAGCTGCGCAAACGAGCGCGGATCATCGTTCGGGGTATAGGCAAGGAACTCGCGTTCCGCCTGTTCGCCCAGTGACTTGGTATCAACAAGGAACAAAATGCGTTTCATTTTGCCGAACTTCAAAAGGCGGTATGCCGCTGTGATTGCGGTGAACGTTTTGCCCGCGCCCGTCGCCATTTGCACCAGCGCCTTCGGACGGTTTTCGGCAAAGGAAGTGTCCAGATTCCGGATCGCGTTGATCTGACACTGGCGGAAGCCGGTCGTGTCGAAAGCGGGAAAGTGCTTCATGTGATTGCGAATGGTATCATCCGCGGCAAGCAGAGCCTGAAGGGTTTTCGGACGGTGGAACGAGAATACGCGCCGGGAGCGGTACTTCTCATCGGCGTAATCGGTAAAGCGCGTCAGCTCTCCGGTGGCTTCATAGGCAAAACGGATCCGGTAGTCTGTTTTGATATACTTGAAACTGCTGTTGGCATAGCGTCCGGACTGCTCTTCCACTGTGGTGATGCTTTCGCCGGCGGTATCCTTTTTCGCCTCAACAACGCCCACGGGTGTGCCGCCGACAAAAAGGGCATAGTCAACCGGCCCGGTGCTGGTCGGATACTCTCTGACCGCAACGCCGATCGACGCCATCGGATTCACTTTTTTCAGATCCTGAATCACCCAGCCGGACATTTTAAGCCGGTCGTCGATCTGTTTCCGTGCCTGTTCTTCGGGTGTCATGGTATGCACCTCCGCGATTGAACGGTTTTCTTATAATATACCATGTTATATTATAGCTGAAACTGACAGATTTTTCAATCTTTTTTTATATGGCGATAAAGAAACAGCACCAACCAATAGTTGGTTTATAAAACGTTGACGGCAGCGCCCAAATCGGACGCTGCCGCAATGATACTGTATTACGATGTACGATCCTTTTTACGCGTACACCACCTCCCGCAGGATGATTTCCTCCGCAGCACTTTTAAAGCTGTTCATCAGCCCTACCCAGCGCAGCGGGTCGGTCGATTTCATCTTCTCCGTCACTCCCTCGGCTTTTGCCATCTGTGTGACCATCGTTTCCATCATCGCATGCGCCTGTTCGTCAACTTCCAGCAAGTGCGGCCATAGCTCGTCACACAGCAACATTTTGCTAAACAGCGCCTTGCGGTGCTCCTGCAGATATGTTTTGCGCAGCATGCCGTACTTGCCGAGGGGAGGGTAGTTGTTCTTGGAATAAGCAAGGTCGGGATAATATAAGTCACCTCGCCGAGTGTAGTAAAGTCCGTTTTGTTCGTTGTAAAAGTGATCTTTCATTTTGAGTAATCCTCCGTTAATAGATTATAGAATTGAATTCGTCCTGTTAATTCACTCTTTCCGGCTGATTACAAAAGCAGCGGGAAACACCTTCCTTACGAAGTGTCTCCCGCGGGCGCTTTTTTAATAGTTCTCCGCGTGGACTTCGAAGTAGGCCTGCGGATGGGCGCAAACCGGGCAGACGTCCGGCGCCTTGGTGCCGACCACGATGTGGCCGCAGTTGCGGCATTCCCAGACCTTGACTTCGCTCTTTGTGAACACGGCGGCGGTCTCCACGTTTTTGAGCAGCGCACGGTAACGCTCCTCGTGGTGCTTTTCAATGGCCGCCACGCCGCGGAACTTTGCGGCGAGTTCCGGGAAGCCTTCTTCCTCGGCGGTCTTTGCAAAGCCCTCATACATGTCGGTCCATTCAAAGTTTTCGCCGTCGGCGGCTGCCGCAAGGTTTTCGGCGGTGGTGCCGATACCGTCCAGCTCCTTGAACCACAGCTTGGCGTGTTCCTTTTCGTTGTCGGCGGTTTTCAAAAACAGCGCCGCGATCTGTTCATACCCTTCCTTTTTCGCCTTGGACGCGAAATAGGTGTATTTGTTTCTGGCCTGGCTTTCGCCCGCGAAGGCGGCAAGCAGGTTTTGTTCGGTTTTGGTGCCGGCATATTTGTTTGCCATCAGAAAATCTCCTTTCCGTTGTTATGCGTCCTGTTTCCACAGGCCGTGCAGGTTGCAGTAGGCGTAGGCCGCAACGGCCTTGTCGTCTGCGAGTTTGAACACCGCGCAGGGCTCGCCCGTCGGGTCAAGGTCTTTCTTTTGGAACCCGTGTTCCGTTTCCAGCACGATCCACGCGATATGGTGCGGCTCGGTCATCGGGTGCGCCACGTCGCCGACGCAGACCGTAACGGTGTCGCCGTCGATTTTGATGACGGGTACATGCTTTTCGGCGGCAGCGTCCACCGAACCGGGGATGATCTCGTCCATTTTCTGGCCGCAGCACACCACGGGCACGCCCTTGTTTTCAAAGAACGCGATGATGTTGCCGCAATGGGCACAGCGATAGAATTTCATAAGTAACACTCCTTTTGTTTTGTTGTCTTCATCATAACATGTTTTTTTCGTTTGTCAAGCCTTTGTTTGCTTGCGGCGCTGATAGAAAAACCGGATCACATAGACCGCCACGCCCGCCGGGATGGCGCAGATGATGATCTTCACCAAAAGATGGATCGGAATATAGTCGTAGATGCCGTCGCCGAGGATGGTGAACAGCACCACGCGCGGCAAAATCCCGAGCAGCGACGCCAGCAGATAGCGCGGAAATTTACACTTCGACGCGCCCCAGAACAGCGAGACAAAATCGATCGGGAACACCGGCAGCGCACGGATGGAAAGCAGCGCCGGAAAGTTGTTGCCCACGTCCTTTTCCAAAATCTTCCGTCCGGCTTTGCTCTTTTGCAAAAGCTTTTGGACATAGTCGCCGCCGAGGAACAGCCCGAGCAGATAGGTCACGCACACCTCCAGCAGTATGCCAACCGCGTTGATCGCGATCGCCTGCCACGTCGGAAACGCCATACCGACATAGATATACACGAGCGACGCCGGAATCACGAACAGCACGGATTTGACAAGGTAGATCCCCCACACCGCGCCGATCGCCAGCGCGAGAGAGGTACTTTTTTCCACAATGGCGCGCACGTCGAGGTTTTTAAGCCGGTCGTAGTAGACGATGGCCAGCACAAACAGAGAAAGCGCCACCGCCGCACGCACAAACAGCAGCAGCACGTCCTTCGTTTCCTTTTTCATCGGCTTACCAGAGCGTGTCTTCGTCGAGGATCCTGTCGCAAAGCGCGAGCAGACACCGACACAAATCGTCCTCTGCGCGGTCGTTCATCTCAGTGTAATCGTCCGCCGAGCAGTCGTTCGCGTCGTCGCTGATCTGACGCAGCGAGCAAAACGGCACGCCGCACTGCCCGCAGACCTGCGCGATGGCCGCCGTCTCCATATCGAACGCCGTGATGGAAAACAGGGATTGATAGAGGTCTTTTTTCACCGGGTCGGCAAGAAACAGATCGCCTGTGCCCAATGCGCCGACGTGCATACCGTCGAGCGACGCAGCGAGCTTCAGCAGCGTTTTGTCCGCCTGAATCGCATCCTTGCCCAGCGGACGGCCGATGGCGGTCAGATCGAAGTCGCATTCGCGAAAGCTTTCGCCCGCCACAAAATCGCCGCGCCGCACGCCGCTGACGGCGCCGGACAGACCCGCGTTGAGGATGATGTCCGCGTTGTCGTCCGCAATCAGAAACGCCGTGGCAGCCGCGGCAGCCACCTTGCCGATCCCGCATTCCACACCCAGAAGGTGCAGCGTGCGGTCGCCTTTTTGCAGCGTGAACGCGGCGGCACGTTTGCCGCGGCGAACGCTCTCGCTGCCCGCGTGCGCAGCCGTCAGGCGCAAAAACGGCAAAAATTCCATCTCGTCCGCAAAGACGATGCCAATTCTTTTTTCCATCGTAATCAGATCCTTTCCCTGCCGCCTGCGGCCGCCGGCCGAAAAACGCGGCAATCTGTAAATGCTTTTCTATTATAATAAAAACCGCGCCCTCTGTCAATTCCCGGCTGTGCGCATAGGATGACGTGGAGGGAAACCTTCGCGGCGGCGGCAGACCGGTGGCGCCTTTTGCGCCCATGGGGAGCCGGACTGCACCGCGCCGCCGCTTTCGATAGATTGACAGTTTTTATGAATTTATTGTGAATTGGGGCTTGCATATCCGATCCTTCTTTGCTATAATAAAGCTGGACAAAAAAGGAAAGAAGGAGCCATCCATGAAAAAACTGATTGCTGTTATTTTGAGCTTACTGGTTATCTGCACAGCGTTTGCGTGCCTTGTTTCCGCCGCGGATGAGGGCACGACCAAAGACCCCTATGAAACCGATATCCCCCAGGTGATCACCAACATTGCCGGCGATCATGCCGCCGACCACCAGAAAGAGCTGGGCGACGGACTGAAGTTTTTCCGCATCATCTTTGAAAACCTGTCGAGCTTTGCAAAGAATCTTGCGGAAGCGTTCGATCATTTTATCGACCGTGTCAAATCGTTTACCACCGAAGGTGTGTTCGACCGTCTGGCGGATATGTTCAAGCGGTAAAACCCAAAAAGCAAAAACGTCCCGTCGGGGACGTTTTTTGTTTGCAAAAAAAGGCATAGAAAAAGCGCTGCGAAAAGCAGCGCTCCCGGTTTACAGATTATTCTTCGTCCGCGTCGTCGTCTTCGGCTTCGTCGTCGTCCTCGACTTCGATGTCGAATTCCAGCGTTTCGCCGCAGCACGGGCATTCCACCTGACCGTCTTCGTCGATGTCGTCGAAGTCGATGCAGATATCTTCGCCGCAGGCCGGGCAGGTCACTTCGATGCAGTCGTCGTCATCGCAGCAATCGCAGTCGTCGTCGCAGCAGTCGTCATCGTCGAGATTATAGACGAATTCTTCCACGTCGCCGAGGTCTTCGTCCACTTCTTCGATATAATCGTTCAGCTCGTCCACATCTGCGCCCAGATCGTCGAGCTCGTCGGCAACTTCGCCCAGCGTGTCGATGATGGCGGCAAGCAGCTTGCCTTCTTTTTTATCGGTGTCGATGTCAAGGCCTTCGAGAAGTCCCTTGAGATATGCAACTTTTTCGGATACTGACATAGTCTTTCCTTCCTTTCTTATGCGCGGCCGAGATATTCGCCCGTTCTGGTGTCGACCTGGATCATTTCGCCCTCATCGATGAACAGCGGGACTTTGATCTCCGCGCCGGTTTCCAGCGTTGCGGGCTTGGTGGTGTTGGTGGCGGTGTCGCCCTTGAAGCCGGGATCGGTCTTGGTGACCTGCAGCTCCACAAAGTTGGGCGGCTCCACGCCGAAGACCTTGCCCTTGTAGGACAAAATCTTGCAGGTCATGTTTTCTTTCACGAACTTGAAGTTGTCGGGCAGATCACCGGCATTGATGGGGATCATGTCATACGTTTCGCTGTCCATGAAATAGTACAGATCGCCGTCATTGTAGGAATATTCCATATCCTTGCGCTCGATATAAGCGGTCGGGAATTTCGCCGTGGGGTTGTAGCTCTTTTCCACAACCGCGCCGGTGATGACGTTTTTGGTTTTGGTTCTGACAAAAGCAGCGCCCTTGCCCGGTTTGACGTGCTGGAATTCAACCACCTGAAGCACGTTGCCGTCCTCTTCAAAGGTGACGCCGTTTCTGAAATCGCCTGCTGAAATCATAATAGTGTTCCTCCGCGTTATAGATTTACTGTTATATTCTATACGAAACAGCGCCATTTTGCAAGCCCTTTTTTGATTTTTCCTGTTTTGCGGACAGAAGTTTTCCGCCGCAAACACAAAAAATGACGAAATTCTGAAAAATTTGCCGTCCGGCTTCTCTTTTGCCGCCGGTTGTGGTACAATGAAAAAAACAAAAAAGGACGGGATACGACATGAAACGACGTTTGGCGCTGGTTTTCGCGCTGCTGGTTTTGCTGCTTGCCGGATGCGGCGCACCGATCGAAGAGATACCGGAGCAGGGCGGCACACTTTCGCCGCAGGAGATTACGACGACCGAAGACCCCGTGGTGCGCGTGACGTTTCCGGAGGGACTGACGGCTGTGGAGATTGCCGAAAAGCTGGAGGCAAACGGGGTTTGCCCGGCGGCGGACTTTATGGAAGCGGTCAAAGACTTTGACGCAGTGAAGGACAGTTACGCGTGTCTTGCGTCGGTCAAAAACGCCGCAGAGCGCGCCTTCGCGCTGGAGGGCTATGTGTTTCCGGACACCTATGACTTTTATCGCGGCGAATCGGCAGCGAGCGCGCTGAAACGCTTTTTGTCCAACGCCAACCGCAAGCTGACCGACGAACGGATCGCCCGCGCCAAGGAGCTCGGCTACACGATCGACGAAATCGTGACGCTCGCCTCCATTATTCAGGAGGAGGCCGGCGACCCCAACGAGATGCCGAAGGTGGCTTCTGTCATGCACAACCGGCTCAAGAGTCCGGCCTACGGCAAGCTGCAGTGCGATGTGACGATCAACTATGTCAACGACCGGATCACAAATTCGCCCTATCTTTCGGGCGATACGTCCGTCTTCGCGGCGCGCTACAACACCTATAAGGTGGACGGTCTGCCCGTCGGCGCCATCTGCTGCCCTGGGATCGACGCGATCGACGCGGCGCTGTATCCGGCAGACACCAACGATTTCTTCTTTGTCACGGACGCGGACATGAACTACTACTATGCCGAAACCTATGAGCAGCATCTGGAAAACTGCAGGATATGCGGGATTGGGTGAACCGGCGCGAACGCCGGTTCACAATTCGGAATGCGGAATGAAGGTCGCGTCTTTACAGCTTTGCCGCAAAAAGCCTTGCGCCGCGGCACACAACGTTCGCTGCCGGAACACGGTTGATTTTATTCGCTGAACAATACAAACAACGAAATCTTTTACCCGCCATCAAAACTTCCCGGTGGCGGGTATTACTTTGCAACCGGCACAGCGCCGGACGGATACAATCCCGCTCTTTCCCCTTTTGCTTCGGCTGCTTTCGCGGCGAATTGCAAAAAAGCCGGCGCGATCCTGCCCGCGACCGCAATTCCGAATTCCGCATTCCGAATTCCGAATTAAAAAAGCGCCTTTCCTTTTTTATAGAAAAGACTTGACAAATTAGCGAAGGGTAACTATAATAGCATCAGGAGGATTAGCTGCGGCTAATCTAAATTTGTGCGCATGAGTTAGCGAACGCAAACGTCCGCTGACGGGAAAGGGAAAAAACATGTTACCACTTGCTATGGCCAATATCGGCGAAGAAAATATCATCAAGCGCATCGGCGGCAAGCCGGACGTCAAGCAGCATCTGGCCGACCTCGGCTTCGTTGTCGGCGGCTCTGTTTCGATCATCACACGCCTCGGCGAAAACGTGATCGTCAATGTTAAGGAATCGCGTGTGGCGATCAGCGCGGAAATGGCGCAAAAAATCATGGTCTGAGCGTCCTGATTTTGCAATAGAACTTTTCGGAGAAGGAGGATAAACCGCATGAAAACACTCAAAGAAGTTGCCATCGGCGACACCTGCAAGGTCGTCAAGCTCCACGGCGAAGGCGCGATCAAACGCCGCATCATGGATATGGGCATCACCAAGGGCGTGGAGATCTATGTGCGCAAAGTCGCACCCCTCGGCGACCCGATCGAAGTGACCGTGCGCGGCTATGAGCTGTCGCTGCGCAAGGCCGACGCCGACATGATCGAAGTGCAGTAACCCCGATCACAAGCAGCAAACAAGTATTTGAACAGGGATTTTTGTCCTCAAAGAAAGGAACAGTACTATGGATTTGAGAATCGCCCTTGCGGGCAACCCGAACAGCGGTAAAACAACGCTGTTCAACGCGCTCACCGGTTCCAATCAGTTCGTTGGCAACTGGCCGGGTGTTACCGTTGAAAAAAAAGAAGGCAAGCTGAAAAAGCACGACGGCGTGGTCATCACCGACCTGCCGGGCATCTACTCTCTTTCTCCCTACACGCTGGAGGAAGTGGTGGCAAGAAACTATCTGATTACCGAACGTCCCGACGCGATTTTGAACATCGTGGACGGCACAAACCTCGAGCGTAACCTTTACCTCACCACACAGCTCACCGAGCTGGGCATCCCCGTGGTGGTTGCCATCAACATGATGGACGTGGTGCAAAAGAACGGCGACAAGATCAACACCGCCGAGCTCGCCCGTCAACTCGGCTGCAAGGTCGTTGAGATCTCCGCGCTGAAGGGTACCGGCGTGCTGGAGGCCGCCGAAGCCGCCATCGAGATGGCAAAGAGCGGCAAAACCGTGCCGATGCACACGTTCTCCGGCGTTGTTGAACACGCGCTGGCGCATATCGAAGAAGCCGCTGTCCACGCTCTGCCGGAGGAGCAGCAGCGCTGGTATTCCATCAAGATCTTCGAGCAGGATGAAAAGGTGCTCGAACAACTGCAGATCCCCGAAGAGACGATGACCCACATCCGCAAGGATATCGAAGCGGCCGAAGCCGAGCTCGACGACGACGCGGAATCCATCATCACCAACGAACGCTACGTCTATATCGGCCAGGTCATCAAGGCCTGCTATAAAAAGGCGAGCGCCGGCAAGCTTTCCACCTCCGACAAGATCGACAAGGTCGTCACCAACCGCTGGCTGGGTCTGCCGATCTTCGCCGTGATCATGTTCGCGGTCTATTGGATCGCGATGGTCGGCGTGGGCGCACCGGCCACCGACTGGGCCAACGACGGCGTGTTCGGCGACGGCTGGCACCTGTTCGGCATCGGCACCTCCGCCTATACCGAGGTGGCCGACGATTACACCGCCGCGATGCAGGCCGCCGAAGCGTTCACCGGCCTTGACACCGAAGCGGAAGACTTTGACGAAACCGCCGCGATTGCAAATCTCAACGCCTTCGTGCCGACCGCGGCGAGCGCAACGGTCGATGTGGAAGACGAAGAGACCCTTGCCATCAACACGCTGACCGCGTATTACGATACGATTCCCGCAGACGCAGACGAAGAAGCGACCGTCCCCATGACGTTCAAGGACGCTGCGGCATACCTTTCGGAAAACGGCTTTGAAGAGCCCGATCCGGCCGACTACGGCGTTTGGGTCCCGGGTATCCCGGTGCTTGTGGAAGGTCTTTTGACCAAGCTCAACGCGGCAGACTGGGTAAGCGGTCTGGTACTCGACGGTATTGTCGCCGGTGTCGGCGCGGTGCTCGGCTTTGTGCCGCAGATGCTTGTGCTGTTCTTGATGCTCGCGTTCCTCGAAGCGTGCGGCTATATGGCGCGTATCGCCTTCGTGCTTGACCGGATTTTCCGCCGCTTCGGCCTGTCCGGTAAATCCTTCATCCCGATGCTCATCGGCGTCGGCTGCGGCGTGCCGGGCATCATGGCATCGCGTACCATCGAAAACGAGCGTGACCGCCGCATGACGATCATGACCACCACCTTCATCCCCTGCGGCGCAAAGGTGCCGTTCATCGCCATGGTGGCGGGCGCCATCTTCGGCGGCTCTGCGTGGGTTGCAACGAGCGCCTACTTCATCGGTATGGCGGCGATCATCATCTCCGGTATCATGCTGAAAAAGACCAAGATGTTCTCCGGCGACCCGGCGCCGTTCGTCATGGAGCTGCCGGCGTACCACTGGCCGACCCTTTCCAACGTCCTTCGCTCCATGTGGGAGCGCGGCTGGTCCTTCATCAAAAAGGCCGGCACCATCATCCTGCTTTCCACCATCGTTGTGTGGTTCACCACCTATTTCGGCGTAGTCGACGGTTCGTTCCGGATGCTCGCCGAGGACGAGATCGACCATTCGATCCTTTCCATGATCGGCGGCGTGCTGGCGTGGCTGTTCAAACCGCTCGGCTGGGGCAACTGGCAGGCGGCTGTGGCGTCCATCACCGGTCTTGTGGCAAAGGAAAACATCGTCGGCACCATGGGCATCCTTTACGGCGGCGGCGAAGGCACCGTGTATCAGAATCTGGCACAGGCGTTTAACGGCGCGTCCGGTTTCTCGTTCCTGGTATTCAACCTGCTTTGCGCCCCGTGCTTCGCGGCTATCGGCGCCATCAAGCGCGAAATGAACAACGCCAAATGGACCTGGTTTGCCATCGGCTATCAGACGGTCTTTGCCTACGGCACCGCGCTGTGCGTGTATCAGATCGTTTCCGCGTTCACCGGCGGTCTCAACATCATCGGCCTGATCGCTGCCATCGCAGTGCTCGCGTTCGTGTGCTTCATGCTCTTCCGTCCCTATAAGGAAGCGACGAAGCTGACGGTGAAATAAGAAACAAACATAAAATCCATGCAAAGGAGGCATACGTATGTTGGCATGGTTACAGGCAAATATCGGCACAATTGTTGTGGTGCTGGTGCTTCTGGTTGCGGTTGCGCTGATTGTTTGGAAGCTGCGCAAGGATAAAAAAACAGGGCAGACGTCCTGCGGCAACGGCTGCGAACACTGTGCCCTGCACGACAAATGCCATCCGCAGCAGCAAAAGTAAAACCAATCTGCGCCCTGTCCGAACGGACGGGGCGTTGATTTTTTAAAATATTTTTGCAACCATGCATTTTTTAATATCTTTTTATGGTTGCGTGTACTATAATAAGCTTGTAAATCATAAATGGAGGTGCCGACTATGGCCAACAGAATTATTCTCAACACCGTTTCGTTCCACGGCAAGGGCGCGATCAACGAGATCGTTCCCATCGCAAAGACCAACGAATGGAAGCACATCTTCGTCTGCTCCGACCCGGGGCTCATTCAGTTCGGCGTGACCGCCAAGGTCACCGACCTGCTCGACGCGGCAGATATCCCCTACACCGTCTATTCCGGCATCAAGCCGAACCCGACGATTGAAAACGTCAAGGACGGCGTGGCGGCGTTCAAGGCCTGCGGCGCGGACGCAATCATCACCATCGGCGGCGGCTCCTCGATGGACACCGCGAAGGCAATCGGCGTGATCATCACGAACCCCGAGTTTGCCGACGTGCGTTCGCTCGAAGGCGTGGCGCCCACCAAGCATCACGCCGTGCCGACCATCGCCGTGCCCACAACGGCAGGTACCGCGGCGGAGGTCACGATCAACTACGTCATCACCGACGTGGAAAAAGAGCGCAAATTCGTCTGTGTGGACGAGCACGACATCCCGGCCTACGCCATTGTCGACCCCGACATGATGAGCTCGATGCCGAAAGGCCTGACCGCCGCTACCGGTATGGACGCGCTGACCCACGCGATTGAGGGCTACACCACTAAGGCCGCCTGGGAAATGACCGACATGTTCCATCTTGAAGCGATCAAGCTGATCGCCAAGCACCTGCGCGGCGCCGTGGAAAACAAGCCCGAAGACCGCGAGGGCATGGCGCTGGCGCAGTATGTGGCCGGCATGGGCTTTTCCAACGTCGGTCTGGGCATCGCCCACTCCATCGCCCACACGCTCGGCGCGCACTATGACACACCGCACGGCGTTGCCTGCGCGATGATGCTGCCGATCGTCATGGAATACAACCAGGATTACACCGGTGAAAAATACCGCGAAATCGCCCGCGCCATGGGCGTGGAAGGCGTGGACAGCATGACGCAGGCCGAATACCGCAAGGCGGCGGTGGACGCTGTGAAACAGCTTTCGGCCGACGTGGGCATTCCGGCGACGAACGAAAAGGTCAAGGAAGAAGACCTCGATGTGCTCGCTGCCGACGCGTTTGCGGACGCCTGCTGCCCGGGCAACCCGCGCGACACGAATATCGAAGACCTCAAGGCGCTGTACAGAAAGATCATGGCATAAGAAGCCAACAGCAAAGGCGGCTGCGTGAAAACGCAGCCGCCTGATTTTTTTCTTTACCCTTTAACCCCGGTGCAGGTGTAGCCCTTTTCCTTGATCGCCTGTTTTGCGGCGGCCAAATCAAGCGCGCCCTGCAGCTCGACCTCCACCGTGCCGGCGGTGTGGTCGGCGGTTGCCGCCGCCACAAACGGCAGCGCTTCCAATGCTTTTTTCACCGTCGCTTCGCAGTGCTCGCACATCATGCCCTTGACTGCGAGTGTGACGCTTTCCCCTGCCGCGGCCGACGGCTGTGCAATCGGCGCAGCCTTTTTGCGCGTGCGGCGCGGGCGGTCGCGGCGGCCGTCCTTAATTTTGAGGAGATTCAGCCGCAGCGCGTTCAGGCAGACCGTCACACTCGACAAACTCATCGCCGCCGCCGCGATCATCGGGTTCAGCTTCCACGCGAACAGCCCCGCCGCCAGCGGGATGCAGATCACGTTGTAGAAAAACGCCCAAAACAGGTTTTCGTGAATATTGCGCAGCGTGCCGCGGCCGAGCCGCACACAGGCCGCCACGTCCTGCAGATCGCTGTTCATCAGCACGATGTCCGCGCTGTCGATGGCAACGTCTGTACCGGCGCCGATGGCGATGCCGACGTCGGCGCGTGTGAGCGCGGGCGCGTCGTTGATCCCGTCGCCCACCATGGCCACGCGGCCGGATTGCTGCAGCCGGCGCACTTCAGCTTCCTTGCGGTCGGGCAGCACCCCCGCCACCACGTCGCTGACGCCGGCGAGGGCGCCGATGGCTTTGGCCGTTTTTTCGTTGTCGCCGGTCAGCATCAGCACGCGAAGGCCGAGCTTACGCAGGGCGGCAACCGCCGCAGGCGAGGATTCCTTGATGACGTCCGCCACGGCGATCAGACCGAGCAACCGGCCGTCCGCGGCAAAATACAAAGGCGTTTTGCCCTGTGCGGCCAGTGCGTCGCCGGTTTCGAACAGCGGCGAGTCACCGGCAACAACCGTTTCGATATATGCCCGGCTGCCGCCGCACAGCTTTTTGCCGTCCAAAACGGCCGCCAGTCCGTTGCCGGGCAGAATTTTGAAGCCGTCTGTTTCTGCCGCGGTAAGATTTTTCGCCTGCGCCGCCGCAACAATGGCACGCGCAAGCGGATGTTCGCTCTTGCTTTCGAGCGCGAAGGCTTGTTCCAGCAGCGTTGTTTCGCTGACGCCTTCTGCCGGGATCAGATCCGTCACAGCCGGCACGCCTTTGGTGATGGTGCCGGTCTTGTCGAGCACAACCGTGTCGATTTTGCCGACCATTTCGAGCGCTTCGCCGGTTTTGATCAGAATGCCGTTTCTGGCGCCGAGGCCGTTGCCGACCATCACCGCCACCGGCGTTGCGAGCCCGAGGGCGCAAGGGCAGGAGATGACAAGCACGCTGATGCCGCGCGCAAGGGCAAAGCTGACGCTTTCACCGGCGATCAGCCAGCCGGCGATTACGACCAGCGCGATGCCGATCACCGCCGGCACAAACACGCCCGACACCTTGTCGGCGATCCGGGCGATCGGCGCTTTGGTCGCCGCCGCGTCGGACACCATTTGAATGATGCGGCTGAGCGTCGTATCGTTGCCGGTGCGCTGCGCACGGCAGGTCAGAAAGCCCGACTGGTTGATCGTGGCGGCGCTGACGGTGCTGCCGGCGGTTTTGTCCACGGGAATGGATTCGCCGGTCAGCGCAGATTCGTCGACGGCGCTTTCGCCGCTTTCCACCACGCCGTCCACCGGCACACTGTCGCCCGGACGCAACACGAACACGTCGCCGGGGTTGACCAGATCAACGTCCACGAGCACCTCTTCGCCGTCTTTGAGCAGCCGCGCCTGCTTGGGCGCAAGGGCGATCAGCCGCTTGAGCGCGTTGGTCGTGCGGCCCTTGGAGATCGATTCCAAAAGCTTGCCGACCGTGATCAGCGCCGGGATCATGGCGGCGGATTCAAAGTAGAGCTCGTCGTGATAGACCGGCATCAGATCCATATTGGTGCTGCCGGCGGTGATCATGGCGCACATTTTAAAGAAGACATAAAGGCTCCAGCCAAACGACGCCGCGGAGCCGAGCGACACGAGCGTGTCCATATTCGGCGCACGGGCGATCAGCGCACGAAAGCCGCTGACAAAAAATTTGCGGTTGACGCCCATCACGAGCAAAGCCAGCAACATCTGCACAAGGGTGAGGCCGAGATGGTTGTGCTGTAAAAACGGCGGCACCGGCCAGCTCCACATGTTGTGGCCCATCGTGATATACATTAAAAGCAGCAAAAACACAGCGGAAACGATCAGCCGCTTTTTGAGCTTCGGCGTTTCGTTGTCCCGAAGCAGCGCCGCCGCTTCGTCGGCGGTGCTCCTGTTGCCGGCTTTTGCGTCTTCGCCGCGCAAAGAAGCGCCGTAGCCGGCCTTTTCCACCGCCGCGATCACCTGCTTCGCCGATGCGTCGCCGTCCACGCGCATGGAATTGGTCAGCAGACTGACCGCGCAGTCCGTTACGCCGGGCACACCCCGAACCGCCTTTTCCACCCGCGCCTGACACGCCGCGCAGCTCATGCCTGTCACTTGATATTGCGCCATAAAAACGCCTCCTCGAAAGGCTATTTGCCTATGGATTTACTATGCTTTATTATACCCGATTTTTGCGTTTTTGTCAATAAAAAACCCGGCAGATCGCTCTGCCGGGACGTGGATTTTGCTTATTTGAACAGGCCTGCAAAAAAGTCTTTGATCTTCTGGAACAGCATCTTCAGCAGGTCAAGGAAGGAACGGCTCGTCTTTTGCACATCGCTGGTGCCGTAGATACGGCTGGCGGTGTAGCCGGTGTCTTTGCTGTAGGACAGCGCATAGGTCTGCACGGCGGTTTTGCCGTCTTCTCCGGTTACGGAGATGGTCAGGCTCTTGGCGCCGATCCGGGTGTTCTTCACCGTCAGGACATGACCGTCCATGGAATAATCGGTCACCTTGATGCCGTCAACCTTCACCGTGTCCACCTTGTCAAAGCGACCGAGGTCAACCACGATGTCGGTGGTGACTTCTTTATCCGGGTCCAGCGTATTGAGGATCTGGCGGGTGATGTAGTCATAGCCGTCCTGGCTGGGATGGGTACCGGCAAAGGTGTTGTCCATGAAATCGCCGAGCAGCGACCAGTCTTTTTCCGCCGCAAGCGGTTCGGTGTTGCTGATGTCGGCATAGATGACTCTGTCGCCGAAGTCCTTATCCCACTTCTTATAGCACTCGTTCATCTTTCCGGGAATGATGTCCAGAATGTTGCCGAGCGGAACGATGATTTCATCAGAGATGCGCAGCTGCTTGACCACGTTGAACGCACCGACCATCACGATGGTGGCGTCGGGGTTCCAATCAAGCAGTGTCTGGATCAGCACGGGATAATACTTTTCCCAGTGCTTATAACCGGACCACATCTGGGAAACTGCGGTTGTGCCGAGCTTCAAAACGTCTTCCGCACTGCTCACGTTGAATTCCGCGCCGTCAGAGAGCATGCCGCCGTTGGAGGCGATGCGGTAGGTACGGTAGAACACGTCGCACATGCCGAGCTCCACGGTGATGAGGCTTGCCTTTTCCGCCAGCGCCTTCACGCTGCCGCATTTGCCGATGGCGCCTTTGTTCGCAATGACGTATTCCTGGGTGTTGTTGTCTCTGACGCCGTTGAACGAACCCTCATAGCCGAAATATTCGAGCATGTCGTTGTAATACGGATAGTTCAGTTCATCGTCGGAGAACAGATCGTCAACGCCCATCAGATCGAGCGTCACGGCCGTGGTCATACCGGGATAGCAAAGCGGCCAGAAGGTCGCGTCCTGCTCGGTGATATCGTCCGGCATTTTGCAGCCGACCGCTTCGGCGACCTGCGTGGTGTAGGCGCCCTTGACGTTGCGCATCTCATAGATGTCATACTGTCCGCCGGGCTTTGATTCACCGGTCGGGTTGCCGTCCTTGTCAAGATACGAACCGTCTGCGCCGCAGCCGCGGCCGATGCTGTCGCCGATGGCGAGGTAGCCGCCCTGTTCGCCGTACTTCGGCACCGCAGCAAACGCGGGCACAAAGCAGGTCAGGATGAGCAGCACGGAAAGAAGCGCCGCAAGTGTGGTTCTGAGTTGTTTCTTCATAGGGATTCCTCCTTTTATAGTATGTTTATTTATCTTCAATCCTTTGCAGGAAAAAAGCACGTTTTTCTTCGTTGTCGAGCGAATGCACCGGCTTGATCTGCGCCGCGGACGCGCCGCGGGAGATGCACAGCGCCGACCAGGCGTCGTGGGTGCCGGGCTGCTGCTTTTGAACAACCATCCGGCCGATGAACGCCTTGGCGCGCTGGCTGGGATAGCGCTTGTTGCAAAAGCCCATATAGCCCTCCAGCTCGTCGATGCACGCGTCCCAGTCCAGATCGGCGTCGCTTTCCACAACCAGCGCGTAGCGGTTGGGCATCACGCTGTCGTCCTGATAGAACAGCCAGTGATCCACATGGATGCCATGGTTCTTTTCGAACATTTCGATCGTGTTGCGCGCATCCTCTTCGCTGAACTTTTCGCCGGCCACGTTGAAGAGCTGACCCTTGCGGTAGACAAACGAGATGAGCGGACATTTGCCGCGGAAGCCCTTGACCTCGATCACATCCTTGAGATGATAGCGGTAAAGGCCGGCGCAGGTGGTGATCAAAATCTCGTATTTTTTGCCCTGCTCAAGCTGGTCGAGCGTCAGAACCGGACGCTCGGCAGCGTCGGTTTCCGCTTCGGCCGGGATGAATTCGAAGAAGCAGCTGTCCACCAGAAGCTGCATATCGGTCGACTCGAGCTCATAGCACGCGCCGATCAGACCCTCCGACGCGCCGTAGATCGAAAAATCGAACGGCACACCCTTGGCAAACGAGCGCACATAGTCCGCCGCCGGCTTGAACGACGCGTTGCCGATGCTGCAAAGCACTGTCAGATTCGGCCACAGACGCTTAAACAGCGTTTCGTCGAAGCCCTGCTCAAACTGTTTGCGCAAATAGGCCGCGCGCTCCGGCATCGGGCGCACATGGCGCAGCAGCTTTTGGCGCACCTCCGGCTTGAGATCGATCGAATCGCTGATCGTGCCGTGTTCGATATCGTCCACGATCACGCGCCAGTTCTTTTGCAGATAGGCAAGCTGGCTGACGTTGACGCTGAAGAACACGGAAAAGATAAAGGTCACATCCTCGTCCGCCAGCGCAAAGCGGTAGATATTATAGATATAGTCGCCGTCGTGCATATCAAACAGATCTTTTGTCGGCACGGTGAGGATGTACGGATAAAACATACCGTATTCCCGCGCACCGATCTCCGCAATATTGCTGCACGGCAGACCGTTCGGCAGGCATTCGTTGGTGGCCGGAGAAAGGAACACGCCGCGCCCCGGGCGGTAGCGTTCGCCGTTCTTTTTCTTTTCCCGGGCGCCGAGCGCGAGGGCGCGCGTCCAGGTATAGCGCACATAGGCCGTCAGAGAGCTGTCGGTCGCCGGAATATATTTCGGCACACCGGACGACCCGGAGGTACGGGAATAGCCGAGGATTTTGGCGCTGGTAAGCAGATTGTCTTCGCCGTCTTTTGTGCGTTCGATCATCGGCGCGTAGTCTTCATAGACAGCCATCGGCACCTGCTTGCGGAAATCCTCGATCGTGCGGATCTCGCTGAAATGATGCGCTTTGCCGAAAGCGGTATCCTGATTGTCGCGCAAAATCTTCATCAGCAGCGCGCGGTTGACCTCCATGGGGTTTTCGGCGTTCTTTTCCAGCCTGCGCAGGCTGGCGTTGCCTTTCAATACCATCAGCCGCATCGCGGTCTGAGAGAGCAGTTTATGTGTCATTGCAGTCATCCTATGTTTCAAGATTCCCGGAATACAGAGATTCCATCCAATATAACTGTATCACATTTTTTTCGCTTTTGCAATCGGAAAAACCGTTTTCTCAAAAATTTATAAAAGCGTCGTCCTGCCGGGTGTTTCAGCCGGGCAGATCGTCCAGGTTCTCCTGCACAAACACGGTTTTGCACGGCGCTGTCGTGACCATCACGCTTTCCTGATGGAAAAACGCACACAGGTCCTTGGCGATTTCGAGCACAGTTGTTTCGGGCACATCCATCAGCATGAGCGAGAGTGTGTTTTCCTCGGTGTAGCGGCCGTCCACGTGGAAATAGCCGCCGTTGATGCGGTGGACAGAAAAGGCGACCTGATAGTTGCGGCAGACGTTTTTGAGGATCGACAGATACTTTTCCGTGCTGAATTTCTGCACACCGGTGTCCGCGTCGTTCAGGCCGATATAGATGGTGGATTGCAGCGTTTGTTCGTTCATAACGTTCTCCTCCTGCGGTTGTGTGCCGGTATTGGCTTTATTATACGACGCCGCAGGAAAAAAAGCAAGAAGCAACCGCGCGCTTTCTGTCTTTCCCCGCTTTACAAAGCGCGCGTTTTGTGCTATTGTTTTGGCAGACAACCGATGATCAGACGAACGGAGGAAACGCGTATGAGACACCTGACGCTGCTGCTCAAGCCGGTCGGTGACCGCTGCTTTCTGCAGTGTGATTACTGCTTTTACCGCTCGCCGCAACCGGCCGGGCTGATGGCGCCGCAGACCGTCGACATGCTCCTTCAAAAGCTCCGGCAGCTTCGGCCGGCGGCGCTGTCGGTTGTGTTTCAGGGCGGCGAACCGCTGCTTGCGGGGCTCGCCTTTTTCCGCACGTTTACAAAAAAGATCCGCGCCGCGATCCACGCGCCGGTCTCCTTTGCGGTGCAGACCAACGGTCTTCTGGTCGATGATGGATTTGCGGCGTTCTTTCGGGAGCAGCACTTTCTGGTCGGCGTTTCGCTCGACGGCGAAAGCGCCACCCACGACCGCCACCGCCGCACAAAGGACGGCGAGCCGACGTTTGACCGTGTGATAAAGGCGATCGAAACGCTGAAAGCCCACGGCGTTGACTATAACATCTTGTCGGTCGTCACCGACGAAAGCGCCAAAGAGATCGACCGGACGTGGGCGTTTTTCCGGGCAAAAGGCTTTCGCTTTTTGCAGTTCATCCCCTGCCTCGACGCCGGAAACGTGTCGCTGTCCGCGGAGAATTACGCCTTCTTTTTGAAGCGGTCGTTCGATCTGTGGTACGACGCGTGGGAACAGGGCGACTACATCTCTGTGCGCCACATCGACAATTATATCCGCATCCTTTTGGGCGAGCCGCCGGAAAACTGCGCCATGTGCGGCGTATGCGGCAGCTATTTTACAGTGGAGGCGGACGGCAGTCTGTATCCGTGCGACTTCTTTTGCCGGGACGAATACCGGCTCGGTTCGGTGTTCGACAACGATCCGTTCCGGGAAAACGAAATCCAACGGTCGTTCCTTGCGGCGTCCGAAACGATCCACGCGCACTGCCAAAACTGCAAATACCACTTCCTTTGCCGCGGCGGCTGCCGCGCCGACAGGATTGAAAACGGCACAAAGAATAAGTACTGCGGCGCGTACCGGGCGTTTTTTGATCATGCGCTCGCACGGATGCAAACCGTTGCACGGCAGCTTTTGCGTTGACTTCCGAAGCAAAACATGCTATACTGACACACGACATTTCTTATTTGGAAAGAAGGAACTCCGATGAAAAAAACACTTTGCGTTCTGCTCTGCCTTCTTTTGGCGACCGCCTGCCTGCCTGCGGCGTTTGCGGGCGACGCGCCCGCAACGGGCACGCTGCGCATGCTCGCCTATAACGTCTCGGGCATCCCGCTCGTCGGCGATTTTCAGGGCTCGGTCTTCACAACCACCAACGACCGCGCAAAAAAGATCGGCACGCTCCTCAACGGCACCGACGTCGATTTCATCAGTGTGGAAGAGGACTTCAACGGCCACGACCATCTCGCCGCGCAGATGGACCGCTATCCGTTCCGCTCCTGCACGAGCGGCGGTCTTGCGCAGGGACAGGGACTCAACGCGTTTTCGGCGCATCCTCTGTATAACATCGAGCGTGTGAAGTGGGACTGCGAATACGGCACCGTCTCCGGCTCCACCGACGCGCTGGCGAACAAGGGCTTTCTCTATAGTCTGATGGAGCTGCAGGAAGGCGTGTATATCCATGTGATCACCGTGCACTGCGACGCGGGCTATGAGCCGCTGTCGGTGCGTGCGCGCAGCAGCAACTTCCGGCAACTCGCGGCCTATATCAACGACAAACTGAACGACGGCCGCGCCCTCATCGTGCAGGGGGATTTCAACTTCAAATTCAAGCGTGCGCTGCGCGACGATCTTGTCGGCAATCTTTTGGCGCCGACCGGCCTCAAAGACGTGTGGGCGGAGCTTTCCAATAACGGCGTGACCGACGTCAGCGATCCGGCGTTTCGGACAGACGTCGCCGGCGACGACCTCGACCGTGTTTTGTACCGCAGCGGCAAAAATGTGACGCTGACGCCGACGGAAAAATCCGTGCCGCCGCTTCTCGGCGAGAACGGCGAGCGCTACACCGACCACAACCCGATGCTGACGACCTTCAGCTATACCGTGAACGGCGCCGACCCCGCGCCGGAAACGCTGGAAACGCCGGTCGCCGTTCCCGCGGCAACGCTCGCGCTTCGTGAGGTGCTCTGGACGTTTGTCCGGCTGGTGCAGGTCGTGTGCGGCCTTGTGGAGCTGCCGTATCTCATCGGACAGGGTGTGGAGCTGCTGATCAACGGCAAGATGCCGTAATAATAAAAGAACTGCCCTGCAGCGGATTTTCGCTGCAGGGCTTTTTCTATTCGGGTTTCTTGTCTATTTAGTTTGTTTCCCAATTGTCGATCTTGTTTCTATCCATTAGCACATTAGAGGCAGAACTCCGAACAGTACAATAATACGGTCGGAACACAAATCAGGCAATGAAGCTTGGCTTTTCTTGTTTTAAAAATCCCTTTTATCTGCCTTTCCTCCATTAATACAGGTAGTCTAACCAATCTTTGATACTGTTTTTTCACCATCTTATTTTTATTAAAGATTGTATCTATACTTGGCTGTATCAGCTTTAACTTTTCTTTCTTTAAGTGTATTTACTGCCCGAATAAAATCAATTTCCATAATAACATTATTCTCCGATAGTTTGATATCCGCTCCTGAGAAAACATCGTTAATATTAATAGTTCTACGAATCGAATTATAGGCTGCTTCAGAAGCCACAAACGCTATTTCCGCTCCAGATAGACCATCCAAGTATGTTTTCACAAAAGCGTCTTTGTCAAAGCTGTTATCAAGTGGTTTTTGCTTCGTATGAATTCTAAAAATAGCTTTGCAACCTTCCAATGACGGCTTTTCAATCTCTATTACATAATCAAATCTTCCAGGTCGTTTTATTGCCTCATCAATCATATCCAATCTATTAGTTGAAGCAATACAGCAAACTCTATTTTCATCCAACCCATCCATTAATGAAAGGAGTTGATTGACTACTGTAGACAAGGATAAATGATCTTCTGCATCTCGTCTTGCTGAAATAGCATCAAACTCATCAAAATATATGATAGCAGGTTGTTTTTCCCTTGCCTCTTCAAATATTCTTCTAAGATTTTCCTCTGACTGACCTACATACTTATTTAAGATTTCTGGACCTTTCACAGAAATAAAATGAGCTTTTATTTCATTTGCAATTGCTTTTGCTATTATTGTCTTACCGCATCCAGGTGGGCCATAAAGCAGTATTCCTTTATGTGGCGTTAAGTGATAGTACTCGAAAATCTTGGGCAACACCATAGGAAGCTCAATTACTTCTCGAACTTGCTGGATGACATTATCCAATCCGCCAATATCAGAAAACGATACAGCGGGGATGTTCTTTTTTTCTTCAACCTCTTTATTTTCTTCGTCGCTTTCTTGTCTGTTTCTGTCCATCAAAGCATTTATGTTAATAGATAAGCCCATATTATCATGTCTGCTTTCTGTCTTGGGTTTAACTCCAATTATTTCTGTTTGCTCCATCCCTGCAGGAGCTTTTCTATACACATACTGCCATTTGCACTCATCATCATTTTCATTAACTGTGATTGTATCTGGCAAATGATCAACTCTATTCCATACTCTATTAATATCAAAGTATTTGCAGAAAGAAAGGTGCTTGCTATCCACCTCTCTTTGAATCATCGTTTTTATTCTACCTTTGTCAACATGCCAAACACCTTCAAAAAAATGCCCGAACTGATACCAATAATACTCTTTATAAGAATAATAAGAATGAGCATAACCATCAAAAGAAATATTTTCTATTTTATTACAACCCCACCCATTCTGGTTGAAGCAATAATCTCCAACAATTTCAGCACACTTGTTTTTCTCGCATTGAATCAGGTCAAGCAAATCAATTATATCAGTAAAACTGACGTCTTCTTCATCAATATAAAACTCTGTTTTTTTCCAATGTCTGACAAAATCTAATAAGTTTTTTATTATAGCTTGTTTTTCCCGGATTTCTTCATCCAAAATGATAACCACATTTGATTTTTCAATGCTCTTATAATCAATAAATGTCTCACACAACAAGCAACACTGATCATAAAACTTCGAAGAAGATTTATAGAAAACAATTTTAATCTGCATTCGTAATTCTCCTTTTAGCTCTGTTATTCTTCCTTTTTAACCCATAAACTGCTCCAGCTTTGCCGCCAGCGCCGCAAGCCCGTCCGCGTCCGCGGCGGTAAACCGGCCGAAAAGCGGACTGTCGATATCCAAAACGGCGCACACCTCGCCGCCGCGGTGCAGCGGCACCACGATTTCGGAGCGTGACGCGCTGTCGCACGCGATATGGCCCGGAAACGCATGGACGTCCGGCACGAGCTGCAGCCGGTCTTCGGCCCACGCGGTGCCGCAAACGCCTTTGCCTTTTTGGATCGTGACGCACGCCACGTTGCCCTGAAACGGGCCGAGCAGCAGCACGCCGTCTTTGACCAGATAGAACCCGGCCCAGTTGACATCCGCCATGCCGTGATACAGCAGCGCCGCCGTGTTCGCCATGAGGGCGACGGGATCGCGCGACGAAGCGGCCAGCGATTCCAGTTGCCGGAGGATGGTCTGGTAGTCTGTCATGGTCATTCACCTCGCAAGCAGTGTCACGATTTCGCAATGCCTTGGGACAACAGCGTGAATAAAAAGCCCATATCTACGCTGCCCACACGCCCCTCGGCGTTAGGAATATGCAGTTGATCACAACATCTGTATTATAATTGAGCTATCTTCGTTACTCCGAAACAAGTTCATATATTTCAAACACGCAGAAATCCCCAGTCTCTGCCCAGTCTTGATTCAAATAGTGGTACAGATAATCAACCGCTTGCTCTTCGGTGTCGAACAATCCGTTTTTGTTCAACTGATGGAACTCTTTGCTAAACTCCGTTCCCTCTTCATCGCATCCGTGCCATCTGCATAAGAACATACAATCGCATATGGCTGAAAACCCATCACCATAGCCTTTCCCAAACAGATATCCCACGTCGTAGCCGATAAAAGCCAATCCATCAGGAAGCTCTCTGCAAGATCCAGCCATCCTATAGAAAATCAGATCAAGTTTTCTGTTATCCAGCCCATTGTAATACTGCAAGGTCTCTGCTTTAGAATACCTATCCATGTCATCCGGTGTGTAATCTAAAGGATCTCTGTCAATTCCCTTATACACACGAATGGCTTTATTCTTTCCGGGCAGTGCATAAATCGAATTATCTTTGAATCTTACAAGAGCTTTTTCATATAAGGATTCATATTTTTCCACAATGCAAAATTGCGACGGCGAATAATCCCAATTATAGTCGTTGGGCGATATTTCTTTGATTTCACCTATTGTATTGCATATATAGATTTTTGCTTCCATACTGTTTTTTCTCCATCAGCAAAAAATCATCCATCATCTATCCTGTAGTCTCAACTCAGGCTCGAGACATCAATACGACTGATTCCACTAAGTATAATCACCTAAACAAATCAACAAATACAAATTGCACCTACTTTTCCATGTGATCAAGTTTAATAATCAGGTCTCTGTCATTAGGATTTTTACAACTGAAATCAGGGTTGCGACTTTTCAAGTCTTCATAGATTTTTCTGTACTCGTTTAACGAATGACAGTTAGCACCTCCAGAACAATCAGGGTTCTCAACTTGAACGGGATCATATTCCCAGAAGCATTCCTCACATATATCAAATTCATAATTCTTGCGCGGAAATGTTTCATTACCGCAAACAGGGCATTTCATGTTTATAGAACTCCTCCACAATAATCGTATAGGCATTATCAATTGTTTTGTTTCAGATAGTCCGCATCCTTCGGTTCATACGGCACCGATATGAAATCCTTCTTTTGGTGGTACAAGCAGCATACAGTCTCGACCATCGCATTTTCAGTTGGAACAGAGATGTCGACTTCTTCCATCGGATTCCCGTCAACAATAACGGGAATCCGAAAGTGAATGCTCTTTAAAATCTGACCGTTCTGCAAGGGTTCTTTGTGAAGCTCCACACGCTCAATAAAGCTGTTCATGAACTCTTTCTTTTCCGCATCGGTCATCTTGTCGTATATTATATCAAATAAAAGCAGAAATTCATAGACCTTTTGCTGCGAAATTTGATTTCGGTGGATTATTTCTATTCTTTCTTGCAAGACATCAATTTCCTGGTCGGTTTCCCTGATGGAAAGATACAGCGCATCCAGCCGTTTTTGAAGGTCTTCATATTTTTGCTCATAACAGGGATCGGAAAAATCCATGCTGTCCATCTGCCGAATCAACTTATCTTTCGCAGCAACCATCTGGCGGCTTTTCTTTTCCTGGGCTTTGATTTCCGACTCAATCTCAGCCGTGTCGATCCGTTCCTGAATCTTCGCTTTGGTCGCCGCCTCGAACTTCGGATCATGGATAATGTTGCGGATAACCTCCTCCACTGCAGCGTTGACTTTTTCCTGATGGATTTGTTTGGAATAGGTACACTTATGTCCGTCTTCATCCAGATAGTGCTTACAGGCATAATACCAGTAATCTTTGTAAAAGGTACCGTCCTTCTTACGTTTGCGGTTGACGCTACCATACATCGGATGTCCGCACCCGGGACAGCAGACGATGCCGGAAAGAATATGCTGGTGCTCCATACTGTAGACCTTTTTGTTCTTAACACCGGTGCGCTTGCGCTTTTCCTGCGCCAGCTTCCATTCATCCTCTGAAATGATTGCTTCATGGATGCCATCATAGATCGGAAAATCCGTCTGCCGTACAATATGGTATTGATTTCTTTCGCCGTTGATTTTTTCGGTTTTCCGACGACCATAGGAAATCTTGCCGCAGTAAACCGGATTGTCCAGTACCAGTTTCACAAAATGTGCGGAAAAGGAGGACAGCGTTCCGTTCTGACGTTGCTTTTTGACATATCCGTGGCTGTTCAGATGCTTCGCAACAGTGGCAGCCCCCATTGTTGTATGGCAGAACTTATCGTAAATCACGCGGATCACCTCGGCTTCGTCTTCAGCGATTTTCAGTTCACCTTTTTCAAGATAATACCCATATGGTGCAAAGCCGCCGTTCCACTTACCCTCCTTTGCTTTTTGCTTGCGTCCAGCCATAGTTTGTACCAAGATGTTTTCACGCTCAATTTCTGCAACTGCAGAAAGCACGGAAATCATTAACTTGCCGCTGTCACGCGAGGAGTCGATGCTATCTTCAACACAGATCAGATTTACGCCGTAATCCTGCATGAACTGTAGCGAGCTGAGTACATCGGCGGCATTTCTTCCAAAACGGGAAAGCTTGAACACTAGTACAAATGAAACATTGTCCTTGCATTCTTTGATGTCATCAAGCATCTGCTGAAACTGCGGTCTGCCGTTGATGTTCTTTCCGGATTTCCCTTCGTCGGAATACTCGCCGACAACTTGCATTTCCTGAAACTCGGCATATTTACGCAGCTTTTCTTTTTGGGCATCCAGGCTGTATCCGTCCACCTGCATGGTTGTGGATACGCGCGTGTAGATATAACAGTTGATTTTTTTCATAATAATCTTATCCTTTCTTTGAGGTGGTTTGATTGTACCACCTTATTCTGAATATGACGAATGTGCGGAGCAGTGTGTGCCGCCCCGCACATGTTTTCAAACTTATTTGCGTTTCCCGCGTTGTGTTTTGAACTGTGGGAAATCATCCAGTATTGTCACATCTTCAATCAAAGGCCCATATTTGACCACCAGCCGGGAAAGCAGATCCACAATGCTGTCATAAGCCGCCTGCTGCGTTCGGTTAAAGGTGGTTGGATCAATCGAAAGCTTCACTTTTTCTCACCTCGCATCTCTATCCCGCTGTCGCTGCAGATAGCGGCAGTAGTGCTCTACGGCCTTCAGCAGAAAATCCTCCACGACCTGCGGCGTCGGCTCTGTGCCGGCATAGCGGCGGATCTTGTCCACCGGCAGCTTTTGATACGCCAGTGTGACCTTTTCCTGCTGGTTGGCTTTCGGCTTGGTCATCATTTCGAAGATCGCGTCCATGTCAAGCTGACCTTTCTCCGACAGCTTGCGCATCTGCTGGGCTTGCGCCAGTGACGGCGTACAGTCTTCACTTTCGATGGTATCGAACAGGTCGCGTTGCTCGTCCTTGGAAAGATAGGAAAGCTCCACAGCAGGGCGCAGAGCGATCTTGCCTTCGTCAACCAAGCTGAGCAAGTCCGGATTGAGTTGATTCAGACGGATATAGCGAAAGATTTGTGCTTGACTTTCACCCACCATTTTGGAAAGCTCTTTGCTGGAGTTTAACTTATTATCCAGTGGAGAAAAAGTTAAATCCGTCCGTTTTCCCTGTCGTTTCGTCGCATCCAACCGCAGCTTATAGGCTTTCGCTTTTTCGCTAGGAAGAATATGTTCCCGGTGCAGGTTGCTGTCCACAACCATGATCGCGGCTTCGTCGCGGCTGACGTTGCAAACAACGGCGGGCACCTTTTTCAACCCTGCCTTTTTCGCCGCGAACAACCGCCGGTGTCCGCTGATGAGTTCAAAGACGTGCGCATCATCCGGCTTCGGCAGCACGATCAACGGCGACAGAATGCCGCGTTCTTTGATGCTCTGCACCAGCTCGTCCATTTCTTCATTGTCAAGCACCTGATAAGGGTTGTCGTCAAACGGAACGATTCGGTCCACCGGAAGTTTGACGGTCTGGTGCGTAGCGGCGATTTCCCGTAGGACGGCCTGCTTCGCCTGCGTGTGCATTTCCGCAATCAGCAGCCCTGCGTTTTCCGGCGGCATGAGAGAGAAAAGCTCTCTTGTGGTTTTTACTTCTGAAATATTTGGTTTTTTTGCCATTTTACAAAACTCCTTTTATCATAAAAATTGTTATCTTGCGCCGTCATCTCTGTGACGGTCTTTGTTTTGCTCCAAGGTTCGCTGCGGGAAATACCATTCCCGCATCTGTTCTTTTTCGGCTTCGACCTTGCCCAGGAGCATGGGCTGGTCGTCAATGATCCGCTGCGCCAGTTTCAGCTTGGCGCGCAGTCCAGCCAGTTCTTTTGTCATGGCGTCGCGCTGTTTGATGAGTTCCGCCAGCTTCGCCGGATCTTTGCTGCCGCGAATCCGGTTGTAAACCTTGCTGCGTTCAAACTTGAGCTGTTCCATTTTTAAAGACGTATCTGCAATGAACCGTTCAACATCGGCGTAGTTGTACAGCTTTTCGTTCACGGCAAGGTCGATCTGTTCCTGCATGAACGTGATCTTCGGCCGCAGCATCTTCATTTCGGGCGACATCGGGTGCGGGTTGCAGTCGTGCACTTCGATCAAAGCGCCTACGAAAAGCAGCGCCAGAAGCAGCAGTGAGATCACAGGCGCACCGATAATTACGCCGCCGAGCATGCCCTGTACGCAACTTCCGGCCATCTTGGCAAATGCTTCTTCGCTCCGGTAGGTTCGCCGCGACTCTTCAAACTCAATGTCCTTGTACCGGTAGACATACACGTTGTTGACGAAATAGCGTTTGTAGTGGTTGTAACCCATGATGTTACCGTTGAGTTCATAGCGGTCCTGCATCCGAATTCGGTTGCGGATGGCTTCGGGCGTATAGTCTGCACCGAGGTTTGCCAGACGTACCCCGTGTTCATCTGTTCGGCTTCTGATCGTGGCATAGCGTTCGGGACTGCCGAAGTTTGAGATGAAATAACCCTGATCGCGCATGACCTGCAAAAAACGACGGTCATCGGGACTGTGCCGGATGGCAAAGTCAATGGCCGCTTTCATATAGTCATATTTGGTCTTGATGCCTTTCTGCTGTGCCATATATACGTTGTACGGTACGCGCTTCTTTTTCGGATGCGCGATCACAGACAAGCCACGTTCGAAACAGATACGATCGGCAGTCTCACGGAAACGGTTGTACATCGCCTTGTTTTCGTTCATCTTTTTGCCGTCTGTCATGCTCACACTGTTTATCACGATATGACAATGCATACAACGGGCGTTCTGATGGGTGGCAACAATCATTTCGTAATCTTTTCCCCACATCTCTCTGGCGATTTCCATCCCGATCTCCTGCGCCTGCTGTGCTGTCACTTCATCCGGCTTGAACGAAACATAAGCGTGATAGGCCACGATGCCGCCGGTCTTGCCGTAGAGCTCCTTCGTGTCTGTCATCTGCTGCACAGCACAATCCGGGTCGCAGTTGATACCTTCCACCAAAAGCTTTTGCTCGGATTGCAGCATGGTTTTGTTTTCATCCTCGGCATAGTGAATCGAACGCAGCAAAGCACGCTCCCCGTCAGAGTAGCGTGCTTCATCTGTTTTGCGTTTGTCTGCTGCATAGGTAATCACGGCTCCGATGTGTCCCTTAATCGGCCAGATGCGTGTTACGGCCATATGCGTTTCCCTTTGCGTGACTTGAAATACGATGCGATCCTGCGTTCCAGCTTTCGATGTTCGGTCAGAGCCACGGCACATTCTTCACGGTCAATGAAGTTGATGCTGTTGGCTTTTGCGACGAGCTGGTTCAGATTCGTCCCGATCCGGCGCAGCTCCACCGTGAGGGCTTTGAAATCCACCGGCGGCGCTTCAATGATCTCGGCACAGGCGATTAAAAGACGGATCACGAAACTTTGGCTTTTCTGCGTTTTGTCACAGAGCGTCTGCAGCAGCGCGTATTCTTGATCGTCCAGATAGACATGCAGATCGTGCGTTCGTTTTCTGTTAGACATGGGATATTCCTCCTTTCTTTTCAGATTGTTTTTTTGTCTTTCGCGGGAACCTTCCGTTCCCCGCGGGATTTGCGGAGACAAATCCAATGCTTGCTGACCTTCGGAATTCTCCTCGGTCAAACGGACAAAACCTCCTTTCACAGCTTAGACTGCATTGGATTTGGCTCCTATGTATTTGTTTTCAGCATAAAAAGAAGACGCCCGTAAAAAGAGCGCCTTTCTTCCTCCATAAGTATACCGACACTTATGGCGGCAAATTATTCCATTATTTCGAATTTTTTTGAAAAAAGTGGATGCAGTGTTTTATTTTTCTCCTCTACTTATATTATACTGGTTTTTTCAAAAAAGCGTGAAAAAAGCATGACAAGAAAAAAATCGAAACCATGACAAAAACTATGCCGTGTTTCTTCTTCGCCTATTTAATATCAACTTTTTCAGAAAATCGTACTTTTTCCGTTACAGACGTAAAAATGCACCCGTTACAAAAAGAAAAAGACGCCCAAATAAATGAGCGTCAAGAGCGATTGTTTTTTTGTCAAGTTACGATGTTGATAGACAGCGTCCCGCCCAACGCATTGGCGATACGTTCCAGTGTGGAAACGGAAGGATTGGCAATGCCGCGTTCAATCTTGGAAAGATCCGATTGATCCATCTTTGCTTTGGCGGCAAGTTGCTTTTGCGAAATGCCTGCTTTGGCGCGTGCTGTTGCAACCGCAAGGGCAGAAGACAGGTGCATGGGGATCGATTCCTGCCGGACGGTTTCGCCGTCTTCATAGATCGTTTCTGCTTCGATGTCAAGATCATCATTCCAATAGATGCCGTAGGCACCCATTAACTTGCCGGAGGTGAAAAGCGCCCGGTCGCGCAGCGCTTCCAGCTGCGGGTACTTTGGAAACAACACCTGTATGTCATATCTTTTTACAACGCCGTCCTGGAACGTGACTTCCATCACGGTTCCCTCTTTGAAGTGCAAATCAATTGCCTTGTGAAACACAGCTATCACCTCCTGTGGATATAGTTGTTTTGATTAGTTGATCGGGGGAAGCTTCTGATATTTTTCGGTTTCCCACATTTCCAGCAGTTCCTTCTGGTACTTCATGATAAATTCTTTGACCATGGTCTTTGCTTTCGGCGGGAATTCGCCCTCCATGATTTCGCCTGTTTCGATCAGAAACGGCGCGTCAAAGTCCTGTGTGATCGCATGGATGTGCGGCGGGTTATGTTCCTTGTTGCGCAAGTACATAACGATGATGATTCCGTAAAAATGACAGATTGTCGGCATAGTTGTAATCTCCTGTGGTTTCAATTCTATTATAGGGGATATATCCCCATTTGTCAACAGTTTCTTCTTTTATTGTTTCCGTTTTTGAAAGGTTTATTTTTTCTCCCTCCAAAGCGCATACCGACACTTAAGGCAGCAAATTATTCCATTTTTTGAGAATTGTTTTTTAAAAGATGCAGAATCTTTTGAATGTCAGGATCGTACTCCAACAGAACCTCCTGCAAATGCTTTCTGCGTTTTGACACCTTGGATTGGCTGATGCCCAGTTCAGCGGCAATTACCGACTGTGTTTTTCCGCCCAACAGCAGGTCCAGAATTCTCCGGTCTGAATCGGAGAGCAAGCCATAAAAGCCGTCAACATACGCACTTGCTTCCGCCAGTTCTTCCGGGGAGGCTGAATAGATTGCCTCCTCACGGGCAGCTTTGTCTTCCAAATAATCGGAAAACAAGCACATCGTAATTTTGGACCGCGTGTGATACAGCTTGCGGTAGGCGTCGGAACGCGAATGGTTTTCCTTTTTGCCGGAGAAGTCTGATTCCTGCGGAATGTCACGGGACAGCAGAAACAGTTCTTTTGCCAGCTGTCCGGTTGTAAGAATTTCCATTTCCTTGCCGATGATTTCGTCTGCCCAGCGACCCAGTGCTGCCACGATGTCTTCATCCAACAGGTCTTCCGCATCAATACCTTTTTCTTTGGCAAAATCATCCAATGCTTCTGAAATGCCGGAAAAGATAGCTTCTGCGTATTTCGAGAGCACCTGTTCTGTCAACTCACCAAACAAATCCTCGTCCGTTGCAACAGCATCGACATTATTTTCGTCATCATCATCGGAAAAGATATAGTCAACCAATTCCAGCAGATCCGGACGTATCTCCGTTGACAGCGCCGCGAGGACTTCAGCATTCTTGTTTCTCAGGAGTGTCGGCGGGTGATCTTTGGAAAAGTCGGAGGGCTTTGCAGTAATTCCCTGATGACGCATTTCTTCATTCCAACGGTTAATGAGTACTTTTTTGGCAATCTCAAAGACGCGCTTATCTTGTTCGGAAAAGCGCTTGGTATCCGGAGCCTGTGCTGTAATGTCAAAATCGCCGCGGAAGATTGCTTTCGCAGTCTCTTCGTCAATGGATCCGTGCAAGCCCAAAAAGCCAACATCAAATTCTTTTGCCATGTGTATCACCTCACGATCTGTATTACACTTTTATTATACAGGAAAAGCGGCGATTTGGCAAATATTACTGGCCGATAAATGGGACTTTAGTAGAGAAGATTGCAAGATTTATTCGATTATTGCACAAAAAGCTACAATCGCCTCAAGTTTTATTCAGACGCCGTTGTAAACGGTAAAACAGCCAATTGTGCAACGGTTTCCTTCTGGTCGCATGATTGATTTAACCAATATTCCAATGGTGCTCAACAGATTATCAAAAAGTGTTGAAAAAAGGGAGTTTTTTTGCTATAATAAATTGATATATTGTAAGCATTTTCCATTTCTGTTCAGGAGGGATATTCCAGTTGGAAAAATTGTTTTTGCTGTTTGAATCTCCCGAAAAAGCCGCTGTGGTCATTTCTGCTGTTTCTGCCTTGATTGCGGTGATTTCTGTTCTGGTTGCTGTGATAGAAAATATCAAGAACCAAAAGCATTATAAAGACAGCCAGCTACCACTTTTGAGTATGCGCTTGGTTGATTATGACGGCATATTGTATCTTCACATAAAAAACACCGGGAAAAGCCTTGCTCATCATATTCGGATCAAGCCAACAGGGATTATCAACAACAGCGACTCAACGCTCTTTGACTCCGGTCTTTTCGCTACGGACTTTGAACTATACCCCGAGGAATCTGTGCAAGGGTCCGTGTCCTATGTCAGTGGCTCCATTTGTGAAGAACCGTTCCCGCAGATTACGGTTGATGTATCATATCGTAAAGACTCATTTAGGAAAAAAGTGCAGTATTCCCGGACGGTGACCTATTCACCGGCGTTTGATAAAAAAGTGTCAGTGGACACCAATTTGAGTTTCAAAGAGATTGAATCGTCTGTGAAAAGCATCTCCCGTTCCGCCAACCGAACAGCCAATTATCTTGACGGAAAAAATCTATACAGTTTTGACAACATTGAGGCACCACCCGAGAGCACTCTGAGGAAAGATTTACTGACCGCAGCCACCGGAAAAGAAAAGTCTGACTTGTCAAGGTCAGAGACACCTGATATCGTAGTAGAAAACAAGGAGAACGAAAACCATGCCGACGCTTGAATGGATCGGAAAAGAAAAAGTGATCAACCACCACCAGCAGGTACCCTATCGGGTGTTGGAGGGGAAGTATACCTATAATGCAGAAAAAAGCGACAACATGATTATCCACGGCGACAATCTGGAGGCGCTGAAAGCCCTGCTCCCAAGTTTTGAAGGTAGAATTGACTGTATTTATATTGATCCTCCATATAACACAGGAAACGAAAAATGGATTTATAATGATAATGTAAATGATCCTAAAATCAGAAAATGGCTGGGCGAAGTGGTTGGTGCCGAGGGCGATGATTTGTGCAGGCACGACAAGTGGTTATGTATGATGTATCCTAGACTTCAACTACTCAGACGACTGCTTTCAAACACAGGAATCATTCTAATTAGTATTGATGAACATGAACTTTCAAATCTTCTGTTTATTATGAACGAACTGTTTGGTGAAGCAAATCATGTCGAAACGATTGTTTGGGAAAAGAAGGCAGGCGCTAAAGGCGTTCCTCCGAGAAGCATGATGGTCAACGTCCACGAATATATAGTTGCGTATCAAAAAGCGGAAGGATTCAGATTTGTGGGCGAGAAAAGGGACCCGGATGCAGATGGATTTAAAAATCCAGATAACGACCCCAGAGGACCGTGGCGAATGTCAAATATTAAAAGCACTACTAAATCCCCTGAAGAAGCATTTACCATTGTTGATCCAAGCACAGGGAAACAATACACAAACACTTGGGCTTTTTCAAAAGAATCCCTAAATCGAATGATAGAAGAAGATAGAATTCTATGGAAAGAAACGCTGCCTAAACAAAAAGAGTTCCTTTATGAAATGACAAATGAGAACAAAGCCATAAAGAGCTCATGGGGTGTTTTTGATGCACAGAGTACGACGGTTTTTTTAAAACAAATAGTTCCATCAATAAAATTTGACAATCCAAAACCAATAAAACTACTGAATAGAATTATTGAAGTTGCCACAAGGAAGGATTCAATTATATTAGACTCATTTTCTGGGTCTGGTACTACAGCACATGCTGTATTAAATACAAACAAGTTTGATGGAGGCAACAGAAGATTTATTCTCGTCGAAATGGAGTACTATGCAGAAAACCTTACTGCAGAACGGGTCCGGCGTGCTATTGACGGTTACGGCGAAGGTAAGAAAGCCGTTGATGGAACCGGCGGCGATTTCACTTATTATGAATTGGGACAGCCACTGCTTTTGCCGGACGGAAACCTGAATGAAGAAGTCGATGTAGGATTAATCCGTGAATATGTGTGGTACATGGAAACGAAAAGGCCCATGAAACCTGTTTCAAGCGAAAACGCATATTATCTCGGAAACTGCCGCGGCACCGGCTATTACTTCTATTACGAAAAAGACCGGATGACGACATTGAACCATCAATTTCTGAACACTATTCAGGATCGTGCCGAGAGCTATCTGATCTACGCGGATCTTTGCACGATTCCCGATGAAGAATTGAAAAAGTACAATATTACTTTTAAAAAGATTCCGAGAGATATTCAAAAACTGTGAGGGAGATTTATGCGACAGGACGCAGATGATAGATTATTACTTTCTGGTATTGGGATAAACCATGATCATGAAAAGCCTGTTTTAGACAGATTGTTTTCAAAGCCGTTTCTCTCATCTTTTAATTATGATAATACAGATAGAGAAAGATTCCACTATACATCGCCGGAAGGGTTAATGGGGATACTCAAGACACGAACATTTCACTTTACTGACAGTCAGTTTTTAAATGACTATAGAGAAAAGATCAATATTAATGACGAATTGGATTGGTTCTGGAAAGCAAACCGCAGAAGATTTGATAAGCAGTTTGTTCGACTTCTTGAAAAAATACGCGTAACCAAATTTGAGGATAGCGGTTTTTCCTATATTGATCACTTTTCAGACGAACCGTGTCGCTATTTTGTCCTTTCTCTTTCGATGAACGATGATAGTCTTTCCATGTGGAAGTATTATTCAAAAGCAGAAAACTACAACGGCTATTGTATACGGCTTTTTTCTTATGCATTAGACGATGAATGGATTGATAGAAATACTGGAGTAGCCACAATTGCCAGTATGGTTGAATATCGTTCGGAAACAAAGCAACAGATTATAGGCGATACAATTGATCGATTATACTCAATATGGGAGTCTTATGAGTATTCAGAGGATTTGAATCAGAAGATAATTAAGGAGTTTCATTCTTGGATTTCCGTGGAAGCTTTGTTCTTCAAGGACAAATGCTTTGAAGAGGAACAAGAGACTCGATATATAGCGATAGTTCCCACCAGGATGCTCAATGATATTGTTTATGAATATAAAGGCAAAACATACAAAATGTACGATTTCAAGATTCGCAATGGCGCTTTCGTGCCATATATCAAAATGCCATTTAATGATTGGAACCAAGATACTTGCTGGGCAATTAATGGAATTAGAATCGGTCCTTCAACAAATGCGGATCAAAAAGAGCTCGGACTAAAACAGTTTATGGACTCCTTAGATTATAAGTTTGCAGACTGTCAAGTGGTTAAGTCCACTATTCCGGTTAGATACTAAGGTTGGTGTTTTATGGAACTAAAAACATATCAAAAAAATGTAATCGCCGATTTGTCGCGCTTCCTGTCGCTTTTGACGGAAAAAGGCTCTTCTGCGAAAGCATACACTGCCTTCTGGGAAGAAAAGGGTGTAAATGTCGGATACGGCGGATTACCGTATTATCGGCAAAATCTCAATAATTACGTCCCGGATGTTTGTCTCAAAGTGCCGACCGGCGGCGGAAAAACGTTCATTGCTGCAAATGCAATTCGGACGATCTATGATGCTATGCCAACGCAATCTGCAAAGGCGGTGGTTTGGCTGGTTCCGTCCGATGCAATCCTGACGCAAACGTATGCGGCACTCAGCGATCCCAACCATCCCTACCGGCAAAGGATCGACGTTGATTTCGGCGGTGCAGTTGAAGTCTATTCCAAGACGCAGCTGCTGAACGGTCAAAACTTCAACCCAACCGCTGTGACGGAGCAGCTTTCAATCTTTGTTCTCAGCTATGATTCGTTTCGGACAAGCAAAAAAGAAGGGCGGAAAGCATATCAGGAAAATGGAAACCTTGCCATGTTCCCCAAACTGATGCAGGATAAATCCATTCTGCTTGAAGATACAGACGAAACGGCGCTGATTCAGGTGATTCGTTCACTGAATCCGGTTGTTATTGTTGACGAAAGCCACCATGCGGCCTCTTCTTTGAGCACACAAATGATTGAAAACTTCAACCCCTGCTTTGTTTTGAGCTTGACGGCCACACCAAAAGAAAACAGCAATATCATTTCTTTTGTTGACGCTGCTCAACTGAAAAAAGAAAACATGGTGAAACTGCCTGTGATCGTTTACAACAGAAGAAGCCAGGAAGATGTATTTGCCGATGCAATCAGCATTCGTCAAAAGTTGGAATTCCAAGCATTCGTTGAGGGAAAGAATGGCGGCCCCTATATCCGTCCTATTGTTCTGTTCCAGGCACAACCCAATATCAACTCTGACAGTACGACCTATGATAAGATCAAACAGACTTTGGTTGACGCTGGAATCCCCAAAGAACAAATTGCAATCAAAACCGCTGATAAAGATGAGTTGAAGCAGGTAAATCTCCTATCTTCGGATTGTCCGATTCGTTTTATCATTACGGTCAATGCGCTGAAAGAAGGCTGGGATTGTCCGTTCGCTTACGTGTTAGCAACGGTTGCAAACAGAAGTTCTTCCGTTGACGTTGAGCAGATCCTCGGTCGTGTGCTTCGCTTGCCATATGCAAGAAAGAACAGCAGCAACCTGTTGAATATCTCCTATGTCATTACGTCGTCCAATGATTTCGGACAAACGCTGAACAAGGTTGTTGCCGGATTAAACCATGCCGGCTTCTCCCGGAAGGATTGCCGCGCAAAGAATTATGAAGAACCGTCTCAAGCTGAGCCAGAGGTTACTCCCATCACCGAATCTTTGCCGGCTGTTTCAGAAGATGATTTACCGGAAGTGAGCATTGAAACAATTAAGGACAGAATTAATCAAACACACCCACATCCTTTTACAAAGAGTGAGCCTACGGAAATGGATGAAATGCTTTCAACGGCTTTGCAGCAAAGCGACGAGTATGAGGAGCAGATCAGCCAGCCGGAAGATACGGCATTTGCATTGGCTCCGCCGGAGGTGCGCGATAAAATGAATGTTTTCGGGATGAATGACTGTTTTTCCGAAGAAGCGCTCACATTGCGGATTCCGCAGTTTATGCTGAAAACGGCACCAAACTTTTTCTTTGACACAGAATTGCTTACGCTGAAGCTTGAGCATTTGGAAGAAGGCTTTACGCTAAAGGACAAGGACGTTCAAATTGATTTCAGTACTGTTGACGCTGAAATGGCGCGCGTGGATGTTGATGACAGCACAGACAGTGTCCCAAAAGCCTGGAAACTGCAGGGAACGGACAGCGCATATTTCAAAGAATGGTTCAACTCTCAACCGTCCGAAAAAAGATTGAAACATTGCAAGGATATGATTTGCGGGCGCATATCAAAAATGAATTGTATCAACGATAAAGAGCTTCAAGAATATGTCAATCGTGTGGTTGATACATTGAGTAAAGAACAGCTTGATGATATGGAGCAATCGGTTTACCCGTATAGCACAAAGATCGAGGAAAAAGTCAAAGCACTATTGGCAGCACATCGGGAAAATGTTTTTGAGTTGTGGCAAGAGCAGGGCAAAATTGTCTGTGAGCCTAATTATCAGTTCTGCTCGGTTATCTCGCCAACGAAATTTACATCAACCTATCCCAAATCGCTTTACACCAGCGAAGAAGACATGAACGAATTTGAAAGAAAAACTGTTTGGGCGTTGTCTTCTCTTGATAATATCAAATGGTGGCACCGTAACATTTCCAGACTGGGATTCCAAATCAACGGAGCCATTCACGCTTACCCTGATATTATTGCCATGACTACGAACGGAAAAATCATAGTTGTGGAAACCAAAGGCGATCATTTGGATAATGACGAATCGAAGGCAAAGGCGAAGCTGGGTCATCTTTGGGATAGCCTTTCGGGGAGCCAGTACCGGTATTTTATGGTATTTGAAAGCAAATCACCCGATTATCCTGGTGCATATTCCTATGATCGGTTTATGGAAATAGTGAAGGGATTATAAACCCTTATTGAACAAGCAGCTGCGACCTGATTGGAGTCGCAGCTGGCGAAAATCATCCGTGAAAGCGCTAGTGTCATAGATGAAGAGTCTCTACACACATGGGATTCGGATGATGTCCTGCGGTGTATGATTCCCTTGCCAGAGCGCATGAATCGATCAACAAGCTGGCGTTGGTGCCGGAGGACTTTTAGTAAAGACTCTTTGAGCTTGGAAAGAAATAATCAATGATCTGAGAGGTTAACAAAATGACGCAATCTGAGTTGGATCGAATCTTGGAAAATGATCCATACCATATTCCCAGAAAAAAACCTAGAGAAGACGAAATTAGGCTATTTCTTCGAGAAGTGGGTTATCATTGCCCGCTTTGTGGAAAAGAATTACAGTCTCGAGCACAACCGAAACCGAGTCATAAACAATTTCAGATTGCACATATTTACCCTAACCGTCCGACACTTCAACAATATGCTGTTCTCTATGGTCTTGAACGTTTGGGAAAAACATCAGAAGACTTTGAGAATAAAATTGCTCTATGTTTATCATGCCACGACAAGCAGGATTTCAAAACAACAAAAAATGACTATGAGGCGTTACTCTCTATAAAGAAGAACTATTTACAGAAAAGTGCTTTACACGACGCAGTAGATGAACTACACCTGGAAAACGATTTGAATGAAATTGTTAACCAGATATGCAAGAAGCCTACTTCTGAACTTGCTGTTTTAAACATGAATCCTGTCCGGGTGGCGGATAAATTTGAAGATGAGGATGCACCCATCTTATCAAAGGTTACAGGGTATGTCATTCAGTATTATACCTTTGTTCGTGATTTGTTTAGAGAGAAAGATGGCAAGGAGGGCTTCGTTTTTAATGCTCTTTGTCTAGAGATGAAAGCTGCATTTTTAAAAATGGATGCAATTTCTAAAGACAAAGAAGAAGTATTTAATCAACTATCTTCCTTGATAAAAAGGAAGACAGCCTCTTCAAATCAAACGGCATGTGAAATAGTAGCAGCGTTTTTTGTGCAGAACTGTGAGGTCTTCAATGAGATTCCCAGATAAGATAACTTCATATAAAGAAAGCATTCTTAGGCTTTTACCGCTTATCCTTGATGAGCTTTCTAGATGTGATATGTCTCCGACAGAGTTGTTTGAGTCACTTAATGACAAACCTTCTCTATCGGAGTATATTGAAGCACTTGATTGCTTGTTTGCCCTTGGAAAAGTGGAATTAGTCCAGCAAAGCGAGGTGTTACACTATGTTGCGTGAGATTTATTGCGAAGCGTTTCATCAAAAGCGGATACGGTTTAATGACGGACTTAGCGTAGTACTTGGTACGCCTACAGGAACTAATTCCATCGGCAAGTCAACGTTTATGCTTATAATAGACTTCGTTTTTGGTGGAAACACGTATGCCAGTGCAGAAGATATTATCAAAAACGTTAAAGAACATCGTATTTGCTGGGCTTTTGAATTTGGAAAAAAAGAGTATTATTTTGCACGTCGAATTCCAGCGGCAAAAGAAGTTGAGGAATGTGACTCGGAGTATACTGCACTAAAGAAAGTAACAGTATCCGACTATTGCAAATGGTTAAAAGAGCAAACCTTGTTGGGAATTGATGATCTGTCCTTTAGAGATGCTGTGGGACGCTATATCCGTGCATACGGCAAAGATAATTGTTCGGAGAAACAGCCGCTTCAAGCTTCTTCTAAAGAGAGGGATATTGATGCGTCTTCTGCTTTGCTGAAACTTTTTGATATGTATGCGCCGATTTCCATTATTAAAGATCAAGCAGATCAGTCTGAAGAGGCGTACAGTACATTTGCAAAAGCTCAAAATCTTAATTTTATAGCAAAGATTGGGAAGCGTGCATACAGCCGAAATGTTAAAGAGATTGATCGAATTGAAAGGGAACTGGCGGAACTTTCGGAAGGTCTTGAGAGCAATCTGTTAGATGTCAACGCAGCCGCTTCGGAAGAAGCAATCGAAATCAAAAAATCCCTGTCAAGAGCAAGAAGGTATAGAAGCAGCTTGATTTCCAGTATGATAACTATTGACGAAAACTTGGATTACGGGTTTTCATCAACATCTGATACATACAAAGAGCTTGAGCGATACTTTCCAAACACGAATTTAGCAGCGTTAGAAGAAGTTGAATCCTTTCATAAGAAGATTTCGGCTATCTTTAAGCATGAATTGCAGGAGGAAAGCTCCCGCATTAAACATGAGATTGCTGATTACGATTCTATTATTGCTTCACTCGAAAACCAGCTTAAAGAACTTGTTCGAGACCCACGTCTGTCAAAAATAGTTTTAAAAAGGCACGCAGAGGGGTTAAAAGAGCTCGACAGGATGCGCAAAGAAAACGAAGCATTTGAGAAGTCTTCTGAACTGAAAAGTCAACGGGACAGTGACAAGCATAGTCTAGGGGATATAAAAATCAAGCAGTTTGGTATTTTGTCAGATACTATAAACAGAGAGATGCGTCGCATAAATGATATAATTTACGGAGGATCGTTTAACCCGCCTACGTTAACCTTTAGTGGGAATACGTATCGATTCTTCACGCCAAATGATACCGGAACGGGAATTGCATATAAAGGTTTAGTCGTTTTTGATCTTGCCGTTTTGAAGCTAACACGATTGCCGATTCTTGTTCACGATTCTGTTGTGCTTAAGCAGATTTCGGATGAAGCCATAGAAAGCATTATGGAGCAATATGCTGCATCCGGAAAACAAGTAGTCATAGCGCTTGATAAGCAGGATTCATATTCGCCAAAGACCACACAAATGCTTGAGGAAAATGCGGTGTTAAGACTAGCTTCCGATGGAGAGGAATTGTTCGGGCGCTTTTGGGGACAAAGCATAAATCCATAATTCCAGATTTAGATTGTTCGATTTGATTGTTAGGGTGTGTTAGGCGCTGGTTTGGTTCTTCAGTTCTTTCATAATTGCCACTTCCAACACGGGGCTTCAGGGGCAGGACTGCCCCTGACAAGTACCGAAGTATATACAGAGGCGATGCTTGCCAAGATGATTTTGTAGTTTGGTAAGCTTGGTTAAAAAGCCGGATGATCTGGCGCAGAAGGCTAATCGCTCCCGCAACAATCTAATCAATACGCTTTTAGAATTTGAAGTCGATAACTGTGAAGTTGCAAAAGGGTAATAAAAGCTATCACCTCTTTCATGTTTCTGTGATTATTACATCACCGTCTGGGCAGCCTTTTCAATCATTTCAACACCTGACCCAAGGATACCAAAAACGACAAAGTAAGGATGCCAACTTCCTTGTCGCTGGGCATCCTTACCCTTAGAATGAAGTGAATTTTGTATTTGAGGGCAAAGCCCTCGTGATTTCCATGCAGCGGATCGGGCGAACGATCTGCTATTCGTCCAGCCATCAGGGGATCGGCCATCGCATCCAAATGCTTCATGCTCATGTATTTCTTGTTGCCCCATTGGGTACCGGCGACGTGCCGCAGCCTGGCGCAGACCAGCATGAGAGCGGAGTTTCCGTCCGGGAAGCAACCGACGACACGCGTTCGACGCCGAATCTCCCGGTTCAGCCGCTCGATGACGTTGTTTGTGCGGATCTTGATCCAGTGCTCGGAAGGAAAGTCATAGTAGGTCAACGTTTCCTCTATTCCGTTCTCTAACTTGTTGGCCGCCTCCTTAAGTTTCATGGCTTTCAACTCCGCCACAACTGTTCTTGCTTTTTCTCTCGCAGCCTTTTTGCTTTCCTGCGCATGGATCGCTTTCAGCATTTTTGCCACCGTTTTTATCTTGGATTTTGGTACGACACTGAACACGTTGCGGTAGAAATGCACGGTGCAGCGCTGGTATTTTGCCTCGGGGAACACTTCACCCACGGCCTCCAGCATGCCCATACACTTATCGCCCACAATGAGTTTCACACCATCCAAGCTGCGGCTCCTGAGCCACCGGAAGAAGCTGATCCAGCTGGCTTTGTCCTCTTTCATTCCTTCCGCAGCACCTAAAACTTCCCGGTAACCGTCCTCATTCACGGCAATAGCCACAAGAACCGCCACATCTCGTATTCTCCGTCCCAGTTCCGGCGCAGATAAATCCCGTCCACATAGACATACGGGTATTTGCCACCCTGCAGGGGGCGGTTTCGCCAGTCCTCGATATGAACATAGGCTTTTTTGTTGAGCTCACTGATTGTGGACGGAGACACCTTGCTGCCCCAAAGCGCTTCTGTGATATCCTCCACGCGGCGCACGGAGACACCGGCGAGATACATCTCAATCAATGCTTCTTCAACGCTGCTTTCCCTGCGGCGATACCGCTCGATGATGGCGGTTTCAAATGACACGCCTTTGAGCCGCGGCATATGAAGGGTGACATCGCCGGAGGTTGTAGTGAGATTTCGATCATAATGCCCGCTGCGGTAGCCTTGACGGGCCTCATTTCGTTCATAGCGTGCGGCTTGGGTGAGCTGTTCGGCCTCTCTCTCCAACAGCTCGTTGAGCGTCTCTTCTACGCTTCCGCGCACCAATTCTTTGATCTGCCCCTTGATTATTTCCTCATTTAGTTGTACAATCTTTTCGGACATGGTTTGCTTTCTCCTTTCAGAATGTTTGTGTGGTTACTTCATTCTATCACAGATTGCAAACCATGTCTTCCTTTTTTGAATTTGCGCAATTTATTGTACCTTATCGCCGTTGATCAGCAGGTTGCACTCAAAGTCTGTAAACTTCATCTTGACTTTCTTTTCTTCCACAATAAAAACCTCCGTTTCTGTGGTACTTTTATCATACCAAAGAACCGAGGGTCTGTCGAATATGTGGAATGCTTATTTAGTTTTTGTAGAGTTAATATGTATGCTATTATTGTCGGTTGTACCACTGATTGAAAAGATTCAATCAAGTGATTAAACCAATGGATAAAACTATAATAAACATGCAACAATCATTATGAATTGAAAATGAGTGAGTTTATTCATTTAATTTTATTATTATATGGGCATTATGTATATTTTTGCAATCATGTTTTATTGTTTTTGCCAAACTTTGGCAAATTATAAAAAATGATGTCACAAAATGCAAAAAAATGACATTTAGTATATAGGAAATGATTATAAGTTATAAAAATCATTAGAAAAATATTATTACTTCAAAAAAAACCGCAAATATGTAACAACTAAGAAAAAAGAATCGTACTTTTCAATCTAATATCAAAAAATATCTAATTTATTGGAGGAATACATATGCATGTCGATTCACTGCGAAACCTAAAGAATTATTCTGACATTGTCCACGGGTCAATTTTTTATAACGGTTTTGAAGAACTTGTTCTATCCACTCCACTATTATTGCGACTTCAAAGAATTTCACAAAGTTCTTTAGCATTCCTGACTTTTCCTTCCAACAAAGTTAAAAGATTTGAACACAGCATTGGAGTAATGCACTTAACAAGTCGTTACTTCCGTGGCGCTTTGATTAATACCAACGAAACAGAATTGTCTGGTTTTTTTAATTATATAAAAAATAGTCTTGAAGGTTGGATTACATCAATTAAGCGTAACAACAAAACAGAATATCAATCTGCATATGATACAAAACTCTTTGGTGCAAATGGGGATGTTATTTTAAAAAAATTCACAACACTAGGAAAAGAATTATTGGCAGAAAATCGTTTTTTCAATATTCAAATTCCAAGTAATATTGAGGATAAATACTATGTTATCTGTGCAGCATTATTTCAAGGACTGCGTTTAGCCGGGCTGTTACACGACCTTGGACATCTTCCATATTCACATACTTTAGAGTGTATATTAAAGCGTCTCTATCTTGATATATCATCCCAAGACAACAAAACAATCTTAGAACAGAAATACATTGACTTGGCATATAAGTATTGTGAATCTGGACAAGCTCTTCATGAGGAACTTAGTAAATCCATGTTTGACGTTGTTGAACTGGAGGTAGCTCAATCAATAAAAAAACTCACATATGACAATAATCAACAAAAGATATATGCATTGCTTTCATTAGTATCTTTTGAAATAGCCCGTAGTGTTTTATATAAAAAAGACTCAGACTTATACAAAAGCTTACATAGTATTATTTCTGGCGTTGTGGATGCTGACAGGCTAGATTACGCGAGCAGAGATTTGTTGTGCTCTGCTGTTTCAAAAGATATAATAAACTATGATCGGTTGTTTATGCATTGTTCTATCCATAAGAACTCTGAAAAAGGAGGTTATTATTCTGTCGTATTTGATGTTAAAGCAATAAATGATGTTGAAGATTTCTTAAGAAAAAGGTGGCGAATTTATAGAGTAATTAATTATCATCACAGTGTTTTAAAAAGCGAAATAATCATGCGTAGAGTTTTGCGCGAAAAGGCACTTTATACATTACAGAATAGTCACGAGACCTTCTATGATAATTCAACAAATTGTATTGTGGGAAAGTATTCTGAAAGCTTACCAAATGATTTTATTTTTGGTGTAATGTTGGTATTACATCATTTGGTTGAAGATGGGGATCCTGACGCATTGAGAAAAATTCTACTAATGCTAGATGATTCTTGGTTGGATACATTAATGAAAAGATCTGATTGTCAGAATGGTTTCGATAATGAATTGATTTACGGTCGTAGAATATATAAAACTGTATTAAAACGATATAGTGACTTTCTTGACTTCGACGAATTGGTTTATAACAGTTTTAATGGTATTCTGAAAGAACTAAAAAGCAAAGCTGAGTTGGCACAGAATAATCATTTTTCATATAGTGAACCCGTCCAACAGAATCAACTTGTTGATTCCATAGAAGAATTTTTAGAAGATATTGAGGACCTAGAAGATTATGACCATTATATAATCTCATATGGAAGACTTTTTACAAATACACTATTAGGTTTACTTGAGCTGTTGTTTCCTATCGAAGAAACAACAAGAAACAAATTGCCAATAGAAGTATTTGAAAGTGTCTTAATGTCAAATGATGGTGATAATCAACGAGCTTTTTTAGGAATAGTTAATTTTGGGACAGGCATCCCTAATAATGATGAATACAAATTGTGGAGTTCAAAAAGGGAAAGTTTCGTCGGACTTTCAAAGTACTCATCAATTCGAACTGATCTTGAATATGAAAAAGGATTAGTTCCTCCGTTTTGTTTATATGCAAAAATAGACGAACCGGAAACGGAACTATTAAACATGGTTTGCAATAGATTTGTAAACTTTGTTAAAGGCTATATCTCTAATTATTTAGAAAATTGTGCAGAAACAAGGGATTAAGAAGTCCTACATATTAGATCAAAAGTATTATTTAAAAGAGGTATTTATATGTGTAAAATAAAATTATCCGAAAGTGCATATGCAAACAAATATTTGTATCTTAATACATTGATTCTAAATCAAAGAAAAAAGCCTTTTACAGAAAAGACTATTATTTCTATTGTTGAATCAGAAGGAATTGAACCTGCAGTTGTGAGAGATGCTCTAAATTGTTTGATCCATAAAGGTCTTGTTTCTCGTATAGAGGATAAATATTATGTTCGTCCATTTTGCCGTAAGAAAAGATTTAAGGTTGCATCGCGCTATTTGGCGCCGGTAAAAGAAAAATCTTCGGTCTAGTTATGGCTGTGTTTTTAACCATTCAATAATCCATATGTGAAAGTTAAGTAGCAAAGTCATACCTTTTACTGGAGCCATACAATAATACATAAAGTCTCTTTCAGGTCGCAGTTAAAGCGGCCTTTTCTACTGTTTTATTCTTATACTCATAAGCGTGTGTCAATCTATTCTTTCACTAATCTTTTATCCTTCTGGATACTCATTTTTATATTATAATGTGATTTAACAAAGATCTTTTCTGATTGTTGCATAAACACATTACTTCTTAGAAGATGTTGCATTATTTGGTGTTTTTCTTTATTGCTATATCCGTACAACAAAAAAATGTCGTTGATTTCATCAATCCCAATACAATGCTTTGAGAACAGATGATTGATTAACAAGTTGAATCTGTGAACATTATTTAGTGTCAATTTATACAACTCCCAAAAAAATATTTATGAAAGTGAAAGAGTTAAAGATTAAAGAATTTGTAATATAAAAACGAGTGATACGGTCTCTTTGTAGATATGAAAAGAGTGGTGAAAGTCTTTATGCCATCTACTATTTATTTATAGAGACATATGCCGCAAAAATACAGTCAACTTCATTCTTGCTCGTTTATTAATAGGTAACCAAATACTTCCTTATTAATAATATCATATAAAGACATAAAAGTCTGTCGAATATGCAAAAAACAATTATTATACATGATCTTTAACAACGTTAGCAAACAGATGAATGTTATTTGTCTCAACTAAAATGAATTGTGTTAAAATCAAGGAAAATCAATGTCCTTATCATTTTCGGTTTCACGAGAATAAATCAATCCGAGATCCTTGCCAAAACGAAGATCCCGTTTGGCGATTTCTCTTGCTTCTTCCCATGTTATACCGTAAGAAAAACTGCCGGTGGTGTATCCGGCGATATATACAAAGTATTCATTGGATTCAAAAACAGATTCGTCCTCATTCGAATTAAACTTCTTTCTATTGTTTTCCTTCGCCATATCAAATCATCTTAAAATGCTTCAATGCCTCGATAATTATCTTTTCCTTATCCGGCGGACATTGAGGCTGTTTTGCGTTGTCGGATTTAGACTTATTATAGCTTTCCCCGACTTCCAATCCGAGTTTGCGTTTGACCTGCGAAATGTTAAGCGAAGAAACCTTTATGCCGTATTCTTTTTGGATATACGCCTTGATTTCCTCATAAGTCGGATGGGCTTCGGATGCGGTCAGATCCTGCTCGTCAAGGTCGATTTTGAAGCCCACATATATATCCGGAGTTTTTCTGACCAAAGAAACAACCGTCTCCACATGCCCCGTATGCGGGAACATATCCACGGGCTGCATCTTTTTCACCTTGTAGCCGTTTTTGCACAGCACGCCGAGGTCGCGTGCGAGCGTTTCCACGTTGCACGAGACATAGACGATTTTTTTCGGCGCGAGCGTCACGACGCTTTTGAGAAACGGCAAATCGCTGCCGGCGCGCGGCGGGTCCATAAATACGACGTCGATCTTTTCGTGCGCCTTGGCGGCCTCCACCATAAACTTGCCCGCGTCGGCGCAATAGAACTGCACGTTGGCGCTATTGTTGAGCTTTGCGTTTTGCTTCGCGTCGCGCACGGCGTCGGCGTTCAGCTCCACGCCGATCACACGCTTCGCTTTTCCGGCGGCGCAAAGGCCGATGGTGCCGATCCCGCAATACGCGTCGAGCACCGTTTCGCTCCCTGTCAGCGCGGCGAATTCGATTGCCTTGCCGTAGAGCACTTCGGTCTGCACGGGGTTGATCTGATAAAACGAGCGCGCCGAGATCCGGAACCGGCAGCCGCAAAGCACGTCTTCGATATAGCCCTTGCCGAACAGCACAAGCTCCTGCTTGCCGAGCACCAGACTCGTTTTGGCGCCGTTGATGCTCTGGATCACCGTGGTGATCTCCGGGTGCTGCCGCAGCAGCTCATGGAGAAACGCCTCGCGCTTCGGGAACAGGTTGGCCGGCGTGACAAGCACGACCATCACTTCACCCGTCGCAAAGGCGCGTTTGACTAGCACATGGCGCAAAAAGCCGCGGCCGGTGTCTTCGTTGTAGGGCGTCAGCTTGAAGCGCGGCAACAACCGGCGGATCGTCACAATGATTTTGTCCGCCGTTTCGTCCTCGAGCATACAGTCGTCCACATTGACGATGCGGTGGCTTTTGGACTGATAGACGCCGGAGATGATCCGGCCACGGTACACGCCGAAGGCCGCCTGCACCTTGTTGCGGTAGTGCAGCGGTGTCTGCATGCCGATGATCTCGTCCACATGGCCGAAGCGCGACAGGTGGCGGATACACTTCACCTGCTTATATCGGAGCTGTTCCTCATAGCTGAGGTTTTGCAGCTGGCAGCCGCCGCACGCCTTATACAGCGTGCAGCCGTTGCCCTTGCCTGCTTTTTTGGGGATCGTCTGTGCCATCTTATGCTTTTCTGCCGTATTTCTTCATGCAGCGGCGGATGGCAAACTGCAAAATCACAAGCGTTGTCACCGCACAAACAGCGGCGATCGGATTGCTTTCCTGTTTTTTCATGGTTTTGTTCCTTTCCTTAAAGCAGCAGTGTAAAGCTGAACCGGTAGGTCTCGCCGGATTTGATTTTATGTTCCTCGAGCGTATGTGCGCCCCAGCTGTCGTAGCCGCCGACGCCCATCTGGCGCAGCACGGCTTTGAGATAGAGCGTGTCAGACTGCGGCAGCGCATAGCCGTGGGCGGTCTCTTCGAGCGTTTTTTCGTTCCATCTGCTCACGTTGAGCTCCATCACATCTGCGGCCTCCACGCTCAGATCGCCCTTGGGGCCGATCAGCTTTGCGTGGCGCACATCGGTGCGTTCGCCGTGCTCCTGCGGCTTGAGATAGGGCGTATACAGCGCGTCCAGCTCGGTGCGGTACAGTCCGACGTCGGCGCTCGCGCGGCGGTCGATATAGTTTTCATGCGGGCCGCGGCCGAGATACTGCAGCGTATGGTAGCGGTTCACCAGCGGCAGGCACAGCGCGATCTGCGGCAGCTCGGGCAGACCTTCGTGCGGGGTAAAGCTGAAATCAAACCGGATACCGTTGGCGCCGACGGTGTAATCGAGCGTGCCGGTGCTTTCTGGCTGGGTGTGGACCCAGAACTTTGTTTTCACCGTAACGGTTTTGCCCGTTTCAATCACGTCTTCCATATGGAAGCCCGCGTCCTTGCCGGCGTCGCGCCACATAGCGCAGCGCACACCCTGATGGCAGCCGCGGTCGTTGTCGGTCAGCGCACGCCAGAAAGTCGGCTCCACCGGCCCGCGCAGCAGCTCGGCGCCGTTCTTTTTGAGGCTGTACAGCTTGCCGGAGCGGCGCGAAAACGCTGCCGACAGCCGGCCGCCGTCAAGATACAGCGTGCCGTATTCCGTGCGGGTGCTCATACGCTCGCCCTCCACGCTGCGGCGCTTCCATTTGCCCTCGTTGACCACAAACTGCGCTTTGGCGACCACATGGCCGGCCTTTGCCCAGGAGACAGTCTCCTTGAGTTCAAAGAACACGTTGAGATACCATTCGCCCTCCGGCGCACCGGTGATTTGCAGATCCACCTGCTTGGTTTCACCGGGCAGAACAGAGACGATCTGATCGCCGGAATCCACCACACGGCTGCCGGAGATCTGCTGCCAGTGGAGATTGTATTCGGAAAGATCGGTGAACAAAAAGCCGTTCGTAATTTCGAGCTTGCCCTTTGCGGCGTCGATCGCACGGAAGCGGACGTTTTGATACAGCCGCTTCATTTCCCAAAGCTTCGGGCTTTCCGTGCGGTCGGCAAACAGCAAGCCGTCGCCGCAGAAGTTGCCGTCGTGCGGCCATTCGCCGCTGTCGCCGCCGTAGCCGATATAGCGTGTGCCGTCGTCGGCCGTCAGTCGCACGCCCTGGTCGACGAAATCCCACACGAACGCGCCGAAGAACGACGGCTGCGTATCGAACAGCGCCATGTATTTGTCGTTGCCGCCGCAGGAGTTGCCCATGGCGTGGGAGTATTCACACAGCATAAACGGCTTTTCGGGATGCGCCGACATAAACCGCTCGATATCCCACGGCTTTGCATACATCATTGACCACACGTCGGTGACGTTTTTGTCGTTTTCAAAGTCCTCCCAGATGGATTCGTAGTGTACAAAGCGCGACGGATCCTTTTCTTTGAGGTAGGCATACATTTTTTGGAAGTTTTCTCCGCCGCTGCACTCGTTGCCCAGCGACCAAAGCAGCACGCACGGGTGGTTTTTGTCGCGTTCATAAAGGCAGGAGACGCGATCCATGACAACATTTTCCCATTCCGGCTCGCTGCCGGGAATCAGCGGCGGCGCCGGCGGTGCGGTGAAGCGGGCGCCGTGGGTTTCGAGATCGGTTTCGTCAATCACATACAGCCCGTATTCGTCACACAGCGCGTAGAAGTCCGGGTGGTTCGGATAGTGCGACGTGCGCACGGCGTTGATGTTGTTGCGCTTCATCGTGATCAGATCGGCGCGCATCGTTTCGCGGTCGATCACACGGCCGGTGTCGCAGGAGAATTCGTGGCGGTTGACGCCCTTGAGCAGCAGCCGGCGGTCGTTGAGATAGACCACGGAATCCTTGATCTCGATCCGGCGGAAGCCGGTGCGTACACTTGTGCATTCGAGCACTTCGCCGTTTTCGCTGCGCAGCAAAATCAGCACGGTGTAAAGATAGGGCGATTCCGCCGACCACAGCCGCACAAACGGGATTGTGGCGCGCAGATCGGCCGCATCGCTTTGCTGCACAGCCACGGAATCGAACGCCACGGTGGCGCCGCTCCCATCGAACACGGTCATTTCCACCTCGGCGGGAATATCGTCGCAGGAAAGCGTGACCTTCGCGCGCAAAAGGCCGTCGCGGTACCGCGCGTCCGGCTCGGCCGAAACGGCGACATCCGCCAGATACTGCGCCGGGCGCGCGGTCAGACAGACGTCGCGGAAGATGCCCGCCAATCGGAAGAAATCCTGATCCTCCAGCCAGCTTCCGGTGCACCAGCGGTAGACTTCCACAGCGATCAGGTTTTCGCCCGGATGCACAAGATCGGTCACGTCAAACTCGCTGCGGCGGAATGTGCCCTCGCTGTAGCCGACCCGTTCGCCGTTGACATAGAGATAAAAGCACGACTCCACGCCCTCAAACGTGAGGATCAGCCGGTCGAGCAGAAAGCTTTCGTCGACCGTCACCGTTTTGCGGTAGAGGCCGACACTGTTGCTCTGCGTCGGCGCAAAGGGCGGCTGCAGCTTTTCCACACCCTCCCACGGATACTGAACATTGCAGTAGGCCGCCTGACCGAAGCCCTGCATCTGCCACGAGGACGGCACGGCGATCTCGCTCCAGCCGTCGGTTTCGGCCGCGATTTCATAAAAATGCTGCGGCTTTGCGGCGATGTCGTCGCAAAGCAAAAACTGCCAGGCGCCGTTGAGGCTCATGGTGCGGCCGCCGGACAAAAAGCTGTTGCGTTTGGCTTCGTCCTGCGATTCATGCGGATAAAATGTGGCGCGCTGCGGCAGACGGTTGACGCCGGTCACGGTCGGGTCGCTCTGCCATTCGCGCAGGCCGTCGATCGGTTTTCTTTTCATCATCGTTTCTCCTTTTCTGCGATAAGGCGGCGATCCGGACGGACCGCCGCACTCTTTATTTGATATTGACTTTATGCTCCATGATCCAGCCGGTCAGCAGCAGCAATCCGAAGGCGACCAGCGCCAGAAAGATCGTGCCGCCCAGACCGTAGGACAGCATGCTTTCGCTGCGGTCCATCGCCACAAAGGCCAGCTTGACGTCTTCAGTGGAGATCTCCAGCGACAGCGGCAGCGAATAGGTCAGTTTGGTGGCGATCGCGTTGGACGCGCCGTAGGTCGCAAAGAAGATCAAAAAGCCGAACAGCTTCGGATGCTTTTGCAGCGCACGGGTGTTCGCCAGCGTGACGGCGAAATAGACGAAGCCGATAAACGTCAGCACCATCAAAAGCATCAGCACGACCAGCAAAACGAGCAGCTTGACAAGCGTTGCGCCCGAGGGCAGCATCTCCTTGAGACCGGTCATTTCCAAAACGTCCCAGACGCCCTCCATCGAGCCCTCCGCCGCGGCTTTGGCGTTCATGGCGATCACAAGGAAGCAAAGCCCCGCCAGCACGAACGACAAAACGATCCAGACCACCGACACGAGCACCTTACTCAACAGCAGATTCGAGCATTTGACCGGCAGCGTGAAGCTGAGGTAGCCCTGGTTGGAATAGAGCGTATCGTAAAAGTTTTTGATCACAGATACCAGCGTCATCACGATGCCGACCAGCGCCACGATATACAGCACGATGGAGCCGACGATGCCGATCCAGGTGATCTTTGTGAGCATGCCGAAAAAGACAAACAGAATCACGGCAGCCGCCGAGGCGTAGATCAGCATGACCGAGCGCGCTGACTGTTTGAACTCGTGCTTTATCAGCTTACCAAGCATAGCTGAACACCTCCTTGAACACTTCTTCCACACTCTTGCCGCTTTCGCGCAGCTCGTTGACGTGTTTGTTGACGATGAGGTGTCCCTCTTTGATCATCAGCACGCGGTCGAAGATATATTCCACGTCGCTGATCAGATGGGTGGAGATCAGCACCGTGGACGACGCGGCGCGGTTTTCCAGAATCAGATCGAGGATCTTGGCGCGCGCGGCCGGATCAACGCCGCCGAGCGGTTCGTCCAGAATAAACAACTGGGCGTTGCGGCAGATGACCAGCAGCAGCCGCAGCTTTTCCTGCTGGCCCTTGGACATGGTCTTGACGCGCTGCTTCATATCGAGGCCGAAGCGCGACACCATGGCGATGGCCTTGTCCTTGTCGAAATCCTTGTAAAAATCGGCAAAGTAGTTGATCGCGTCGACCGGACGCATCCAGTCGGGCAGATAGGTTTTTTCCGGCAGATACGCCACAATGCTTTTGCTGTAGGCGCCGGGTTCTTCGTTGTTGATCCGCACCGTGCCGGTGTGATCCTTGATCAGGCCGGTCAGGATTTTGATCAGCGTGGTTTTGCCGCAGCCGTTCGGCCCGAGCAGACCGATGATCTGGCCCGGCTGGGCGGTAAAGGAGACCTCGTCCAGCACGGTCTTGCTGCCGTAGGACTTATGCAGGTTCTCCACTGTAATGAGTTGTTCCATGGGATAGCTTCACCTTCAGTTGCAATGATTTATTTTGAAAGCCGCGTGGTACCGACATAGTACGCCGCAAGACTCCACAGCAGATGTAAGAAAACGATCGTCGGCGGCAAAAAGAAGCCGGAGATCTTGAACACAACACACAGCAGCAAAAGCAGGAAGCAGAACGCCAGCGACGCAATATGGACGATGCCGGCGAGCTTTTCGCCCTCATACAGCGCCAGCGACGCACGGATCAGCGGCAAAATGCCCTGCCTGCCCTTGGCGCAAACCAGGCCGAGCGGCTGCTTCGCTTCGCTCTCGCGCCAGTTCTGCGCGGCCTTTGCACCCTTCTGGTCGGCGATCTTGATCGCCGCAACGTCGAGCGCCAGCTTTTTGGCAACCAGCGTTTCGCTGAGCGTCGGGTCGCCGCTGGTCAGCATCAGCACCACACCGGATTTGTTGAACGCGCGCACGGCACGGCGCACCTCGGGCCGCACCTGATAGCGCACCAGGAATGTGGCGGCAACAATGCCCTCCACAGCGACGTACAGCACATGGTCCTTACCGGCATAGGCGGCCTCCTCCGCCGCGGACGGCGCGGAGATCGAATGCTGCACCAGCATATCGCGCGTGCCGACCAGCACACGGCGGCCGGCGATCCAGCAGGAATAGCCGAGCTTGTCTTCATATTGCAGATCCTCCGCTTCCGGCGCTTCGATGCCGGATTGCAGCAGGAAATCGGAAAATGCGTCCGCCAAAAGGCTGCGGGTATTCTGCAGCGTTGCCGCGGCATAGACCGCCGCGTCCGCACGCTGCATCCGGCCGCCGGGCACGGGCTTGAAGCGGGAAACGGACACCGTAAACAGATCCGCGGCGTCCACCACCACAGCGTCGGCTTTGCCGAGCTGCGAGACAGCCCGGGTGCCGGAAACGACAAGCCCTTCCTTGCCGAGCGTGGCGTCGTTTTTGGTTTTCAAAAGCACGCTGATCGCGCCGCGCATCACCGGCGCGCACAAAAACGCGCAGCTCAAAAACGCGGAGAAGAACAGCAACGCGTTCTTTTGTGTGATCGCACGGACCAGCGCGAACACAAACGCCACCAGCAGCGACGCGGCCATACCGAAGAGATACAGCTTTTCATGGGCGTCCGATTCCATCGCCAGCCGGTCGTAATCGGGAATCGTCGGCATATCGGCCGAAAGCATGATCGTCGGATGCGGTTTTTTTTTTTTTTTTTTACCGAGGGCCGCCGCGTCGCCTGCGTCCTCCACCGGGCACAAGCCCTGCAGCCGGCCGGCGCGCATCATCACGGCAAGGTCGCCCTGCACGGTTTGCAGCCGCACCAGCCGGCCCGCGTATTCCACCAGCGACAAAAACAGCGCGCACAGCGAGAAGTTGACAAAACCGCTCACTTCGTCCATGCCGAACGCGAGCATAATCAGCGTGTGCAGCAGCACACAGCCATCGAGCACGAACGCCATCGCGTGGAAGCTCCATTTTCTTTGCAGCAGATCCTGCAGCCCCGCGCGCAATTCACGCTGCACCACGGCAGCGGCGCCGGCAAACAGCAGCAGATGCAAGAAGCTATACAGTCTCGCCCCGTGGCCAAACAGGAACTCGAGCGATCCGCCGGGCGTATAGAACGCGGAGAAGAGATTGAACAGCAGCGACACGGCAAACAGCACACCGAGCACGATCGTCATCTTTTTGGTGCGCGCCCGGGTCTGGGCAAGCGTTTCTTTGGTGACCTTCGCGTCCAGCTGCTGCACGGCCTTGCGGTCGGCTTTGGCAATCTGCTGCACGGTCTGCACCGCGCGCGCGCCGAGCTTTTTGAGCGACTGGATCGTTTTGCGGTCCGCCTTTTCCACCGCGTCAAACAGCGGTTCGCCCTGCGGCACCTCCAGTTCGTCAAACACGCTGTTTGCGCCTTCGCCGCCGGGCTCTTTTTCCAAAATCGCGTTGTCTTCGCGGTCGCCGGACAAAACACGGAAGTTTTCGACCAGGCTCTTGCGGTTTTGCTGCAGCTGGGCCTCCACCTCCGCTTCGCTCACGCGGCGCGGGGCTTCCTCTTCGTTGTAGCCGTCGAGCAGAATTTGGCCGTTGTCTTTTTCCGGGGCCTTTTTCAGCGCGGCTTTTGTGTGCGGCACAGTGAAATGGCGGGTCTTCTGGTTCGCCTGCGCGTCTTCCGGCATATCCTTGAGCGCGTCGAAGTGACGCGTTTTTTCCAGCGTGTCCGGTTTCGGTGCTTCTTCCGGCACTTCCGGCACAGGCTCCGCCGGCATTTCCGGTGCGGCCGTTTCCGCCGGCGTTTCCGGTGCGGCTGTCATTTCCGGTTCCGGCTGCGGCGCATGGTCGATCGGCGACAGACCCACCGACTGCAGCAGTGCGTTGATATCGTCCAGACTCTCCTGCTCCGCAGCGGGATCGGCGTCCGCCGGCTCTTTGGAAAACTCGGTATCCGCAAGCAGCGCGCGCGCCTTTTCTTCAAAATCTTCGCTGAACAGCGCGTGTTCCTTATGTTCTTCTGCCATTATACTTTCCCCTTCCCGGTTTGCTGTGTGCGCTGACGCGACACCTCATACATCAATATACCCGCCGCAACGGAAGCGTTGAGCGAATTGATTTTTCCCTTCATCGGCAGCGAGACGATAAAATCGCTTTTGTCGCGCACCAGCCGGCTGACGCCGCTGCCCTCCGCGCCGACCACCAGCGCAACGCCGCCGGAAAACGAAACGTCGTGCCAGGGTGTGCCGTCCATGTCGGCACTGTAGACCCACAGCCCGCGCGTTTTCAGTTCTTCGATCGTGGCGGCAAGATTGCCGACCCGCGCCACCGGCATATATTCCAGCGCGCCGGCCGCGCTTTTGGCAACCGCCCAGGTCAGCGCGACGTTGCGACGTTTCGGAATGATCACCCCGTGGGCGCCGGCCGCCTCTGCGGTGCGGATGATCGCGCCGAGGTTGTGCGGATCCTCAAGCTCGTCGCACAAAATCAGAAACGGATCTTCGCCCCGCGCTTCGGCGAGGGCAAACATGTCGTCGACTGTGGCATAGGCGTGCGCCGCGGCATAGGCGGCAACGCCCTGATGGTTGCCCTGACCGCACAGAAAATCGAGCTTGCGTTTGTCGACTTCCTTAATCACGATCTTCCGCTCGCGGCAGTCGGTCAAAATCCTGCCGATCGAACCGCCCCGCTCGCCCTTTGCCACAAGCAGCGTGTTGATCTCGCGCCCGCTTTTGATCGCCTCAAGCACGGCGTTGCGGCCGATGATCAGCTCGCTGTCTCTTTCGTTTTGTTGCTCTGTCATGGTGCCTCCCGGTTTTGTTTGGCCGCCGCAGCTGCCGCGGACCTTTGAAAGATTCATATAATTAGAATGATTATAGCATAAAACAATAGATTTATCCACGGTTTTGAAAAAAATAAATGGGTTTTTCCGTTTATTTTTTGAAACTGCTTGCATCTTCGGGCGTTTCTTGGCATAATAGTGCAGAAAAATAACGGAGGTGTTTTTCCATGCATCCGCAAACGATTGCATTTTTACAGTCTCTTTCCGCCGAAGCGCGCGCCGCAGAAATCGAAGCGCGCAAGGAAGCCGGCGTTTGTATTCCCTTCCCTTGTGACGTGTGCATCGCGCCGTCGGTCAAAGCCGGCAAAGGCAGTGTCGTTTTATCCGGCTGCATCCTCACCGGCAACACCGAGATCGGCGACGGCTGCGTCATCGGCCCGAACACCGTTCTGCACAACGTCAAAGTCGGCAGCGGTACGGAGCTGAACAACGTCCACGGCGCCGACGCCGTTGTGGGCAGCGACTGCAGCATCGGCCCGTTTGTCCACATCCGGCCGAACACAACGCTCGGCGACAGGGTGCATCTGGGCAATTTTGTGGAGGTCAAGAACTCCGCCATCGACGACGGCACCAAGGTGTCGCACCTGACGTATGTCGGCGACAGCGACGTGGGCAAAGACTGCAACTTCGGCTGCGGCACCGTGACGGTCAACTACACCGGCAAGGAAAAATTCCGCACGACCATCGGCGACCACTGCTTCATCGGCTGCAACACAAACCTCGTCGCGCCCGTGACGGTCGGCGATTACGGCTATACCGCCGCCGGCTCCACCATCACAGAGGACGTCCCGGCCAACGCGCTGGCCATCGCCCGCGCAAGGCAGGTCAACAAGGAAAGCTGGGTGCTGAAAAAGAAGCCGTATAAGGGTATGTGACCTGCAAGCCAAAACTGTTGCAACGGAGCGTGAACGATCACGATGTTTTTTAAAAAGAAATTTGACGACAGCGGCGTCTATGACTGGCTGATCGTCGGGCTCGGCAATCCGGGCAAAAAATACGAATTCACGCGGCACAACGCCGGGTTTCTGTGTCTCGACGTGTTTGCCGAATCGCAGCACGTCAAAATCGACCGGCTCAAATTCAAAGCCCTCATCGGCGAATGCCGCGTCGGCGGCAAGCGGTGCCTTTTGATGAAGCCGCAGACATTTATGAATCTCAGCGGCGAAGCCGTGCGTGAGGCGGTGCAGTTTTATAAGATCCCGCCCGAGCGGCTGCTGGTGCTGTTTGACGATATCAACCTCGACCCGGGCCGTATGCGCATCCGCCGCAAAGGCACCGACGGCGGCCACAACGGGATCAAGAACATCATCTACCATCTGGGCGCCGACACATTTCCGCGTATCAAGATCGGCGTGGGTGCAAAGCCGCACCCGGACTTTGACCTTGCCGACTGGGTGACGTCGCCGTTTTCCAAAGAGGAGCTGACGGCACTGCGCAAAACGGCGGACAACTGCTGCAAAGCGATCGAGCGGATCGTCGCGGACGATATCGACGGCGCCATGAGCGCGTATAATTCCTGACTGCCGTCCCGGTTGTTTAACAAATATTGAAAAACGCACGAAAGGCTTGCAAAAAAAGCCGTCTCATGTTAGAATTAAAAGAAATCAAAAATCGGCTTGTTTTCAAGCACTGATATAAAGAAAGGATGTATGCCCATGTCTTTTTCCGATCTCGGCATCTGGCTCGGTGATGTTTCTCTGGCAGAGATCAACCACTTCACAAAAGACCCGATGAAAGCCCAGCGCAGCACGCTCAAAAAAATCGTGCGCCGCAACAAGAACTGTGAGCTTGGCAAAAAGTTCCATTTCGATCAGATCCATTCCATCGAGGATTATCAGCGTCTGGTGCCGCTGACCGATTACAGCGACTATGAGCCGCTGGTGGACCGTATGATCCAGAACAAGGAAAAGAACCTGATGTTCACCGGCCCCAACATCCGCTACTGCTCGTCGTCCGGCTCCGTGGGCAAGCCGAAGATTTTGCCCAAAAGCGCCAACGACCTTTGGAAGATGCAGTGCATCGGCTTTTCCGTTTCGGTTTCCACCGCCGCCCATTGGCTCAAGAAAAACAAGGGCATCAAGCTCCCGCCGCAGATGGGCCCGCTGGTGCTGATCCTCACCGGCCACAAGCTCGAGGACGGCAAGCGCTGCAACGGCGCCGGCCAGATCCCGCTGGATTATCTGCGCATGATCACGCCGTTTTTCTCCACTTCTCCCGTGTCGCTGCTCAAGCCCGAACACGAGGAGCTGCTCGACACCTCCTATCTGCAGCTTCGTTTTGCGCTGGAAAACGACAAGGTCAGCTATCTCGGCTCCATGGTCGTCACCCTGCTTACGCAGATGTTCGACTACCTCGAGGAGCACTGGGAAATGCTGTGCGACGATATTGAAAAAGGCACGCTGAACCCGAGCGTCAAGATTACGCCGGAGCTGCGCAAGAAGTATGAAAAGAAATTCAAGCCCAACCCGGAACGCGCCGCGTTTTTGCGCAAAGAGTTTGAAAAGGGCTTCGACACCCCGATCGCGCCGCGCATCTGGCCGCGTCTGACCTGGGCCTACGGTATGATGGGCTCCAACCTTTCGCTGTATATCGACAAGCTGCGCCACTCCGTGGGCGATCTGCCGCTGCACAACTGCGGCTACGCCGCCGCGGAAGGCTATTTTGCAACGCCGGTCGAGCTGAACGTCTCCGACGCCGTGCTGCTGCCCTGGTGCATCTTCTTTGAGTTTTTGCCGGTGGAGGAAGGCGCCGAAGAGACCGACACCACCCAAAAGCCGCTTCTGATCGACGAGCTCGAGGTCGGCAAGAGCTACGAGATGATCGTGTCGAACTTCTCCGGCTTGTACCGCTACCGCACCTATGACGTCTACACCGTCACCAAAATGTATAACAACACGCCGCGCGTGGAGCTGCTCTATCGCCAGAATCTGAGCATGAACGTTGCCAACGAAAAGAGCAGCACCCAGATGGTCGACTTTGCCGCCAAGGAAAGCGCGCGCAAGATGGGTCTGACCCTCACCGGCCACAGCTTCTGGCCGGATCTCGGCACAAAGCCGCCGCGCTATGTGATGCTTGCCGAAGTCAAAGACGGCGAAAACATGAGCGAAGAGGATCGTCAGAAATTCATCGACGTGCTGGACGAAGAGCTGCACGGCGTCAACGAAAAATATGCGAAGTACCGCCGCTGGGGTATGCTCAACCGTCCCGAGGTGCTGATCCTCAAGGACAAGACCTATTGGGACTACCGCGAATCGCTGCGCCAGAAGGGCGTGGTGCTCAACCAGATCAAGCCCGTCACCGTGGTCAACTCCCGCGAGCGCGAAGAATTCTTCTTCTCCCATGTCGTCACCGACAGCGAAGTGGTCTCCCGCGTGCTGAACGCGCAGACGGAAACCGCCGAATAAAACCAAGCCTGCCCGTGTACCTTTGTGCGCGGGCTTTTTCTTATTAACCGCTTGCAATTCACCCGGAATGCGGTATAATAAGAGGGATATTTTTTGGAAAAGGGAGATGACTATGGCGGACTATATCAAACAGGAAGATTACAGCGAACCGCGCTGTCTGCTGTGCGAAACCGACCCGCAGTCGCAAGAGGCCGCAATCACGCGCATCCCGACCGGCCGCGTGATTGAAAAGCTGGATGATTACCTCGGCAAAAACGACTATGCCGCCGCCGAACGGCATCTGCGCCACTGGGCACAGGAGGCGAAGGAGGGCGGCGACACACGCGGACTGTATACCGTATATAACGAGCTGATGGGCCTTTGCCGCAAGCTGGGCAAAGAACGCGAGGCGATGGACTTTGCCGAACGGACGGTGCAGCTTGTGCACGAGCTGGGCATGGACAACAACATCACCGGCGCCACGGCGTTCCTCAACGCCGGCACGGTCTACAAGGCGTTTGGCAAAGCGGCCGAAGGGTTCCATTATTTTGAAGAAGCGAAGGCGATCTATGAAGCGCAGCTCGACCCGGACGACAACCGGCTGGCCGGGCTCTATAATAACATGGCGCTTTCGCTCGTCGATCTCGGCAAATATGACGCGGCCGAGGCACTGTATCAAAAGGCGTTCGCCATCATGGAAGCGGACGACAGCGGCTCCGCCGACGCGGCGATCACGCTGCTGAACCTTGCGAATCTCGTGGAGGCGCGCGACGGATTGCTCGACGGCAACGAACAGATTTTGTCTTTGCTCGACCGCGCGCTTTCGCTGCTGCACGACCCGAAGCTGAAGCACGACGGCTACTATGCGTTTGTGTGTGAAAAATGCGCGCCGACGTTCGGCTATTACGGCTATTTTGCCGACAAACAGGAGCTGGAAGAAACGGCACGGAGGATCTATGAAGGGACTTGAGCTTTCCAAAGCGTTTTATGAGCAATACGGCAGACCGATGCTGCATGAACAGTTTGCCGATTATGAGGAATTGATTGCAGTCGCGCTGTGCGGCAGCGGCTCGGAATGCTTCGGCTTTGACGACGACGTTTCCACCGACCACGATTTTGAGCCGGGCTTCTGTCTGTTTTTGCCGGGCGAGGACGTGATCGACCGGCGCACGGCGTTTTTGCTTGAGCGTGCCTATGCCAAGCTGCCGAAGGAGTTCGAAGGCTTCCGGCGCAGTCTGATGAGCCCCGTGGGCGGCAACCGCCACGGCGTGATGCGCATGGACGACTTCTTTTTGCAAAAGGTCGGCGCGGCGGACGGCGTGCTTTGTGCCGAGCAGTGGCTGACGATCCCGGAATTCTATCTTGCCGAAGCGACCAACGGCGCCGTCTTTCGCGACGACTGCGGCGCGTTCAGCGCCATCCGGGAAAAGCTTTCGGCGATGCCCGAGGACATCCGCCGCAAAAAGCTCGCGGGCGAGCTGCTGACGATGGCGCAAAGCGGACAGTATAACTACAACCGCTGCCTTCGCCACGGCGAAACCGGCGCGGCGCAAATGGCGGCTTTTGAATTCGTCAAGGCCGCGATCCACACGGTGTTTTTGCTGAACAAAACCTACATGCCCTATTACAAATGGCAGTTCCGCGCCCTGCGGGCGCTGCCGGTTTTGTCGGGTCTTGCCGATCCGCTGGAGTTTTTGCTCACGACGGAAAACAGCGACGATCTGCGCGAAACAAAGTACGGCATCATAGAGGACATCGCCGGTATGGTGATCGAAGCGCTGCAGACGCAGGCGCTGACCAAGGCGATCTGCGGCGATTTGGAAAAACACGCCTATTCCGTCAACGACACCGTTGCCAACGCGACGGTACGCAATCTGCATATTTTGGCAGGCGTATAAGCCGCTTTGCAAAGCAGCGCCCCCGAAGCCGCAATTGGCTCCGAGGGCGCTGTTGTTTTATTTTTTTATTCCGCGGGCACTTGTTCTTTTGCCTGTTCCAGCGCGTCGGCCTTTGCCATGATCTCGTCCAGGTGGGCATACATGTCGCGCTGGGAGAGCAGCTTTTCGGCGTCGAGCACGGGCTTTGCCGCGCGGGCAAAGAAGGCGTGGCGGTCCATTTCCGCCTTGGCGTCGGCGCGGGCCTGTTTGCGCTGCTGTCCGGTTTCTTCGATCTGCCGGCGCAGCGCTTTCTGCTGTTTGCGGTCCTTCGCTTTTTTGGCGTCGCGCAGCGCGGCGTACTGCTCTTTCAGTTTGTCATCGCAATCGTCCTCCGCGGCAAAGAATCCTTCCAGCACGGCGAAGTCCGGCTGCACAAACGGCTGCTTGCCGGCAAAGTATTTTTGATACGCCTTGCGGGCGCTGCGCAGTGTGCGCGCCTGTTCCACGCAAAGAGAACGCAGCTCTTTTTCGGCCTTGGTGCCTTTCGGCATCGCTTTGGCTTCCCGCATCCGTGTGCGGACGGTCTGCGGATCGAGCGTCTGCACGCCCTGCAGCCCCTGTGCCGCCATCCGTTCGCTTTGGAAAAGCTGGCGCTGCATCTTGTCGGTACCGAACTTGTCAAGCTCGTCGCAGACGAATTTGCCGATCTCGATCTCTTCGTTGAAATCCCTGTCGCGTTTATATGCCGTCTTCGCTGCTTTGCGGGCAGCTTTGTCTTTTTCGCCGCGCCAGACTTTGCGCGACAGCAGTTTGGCCTCGGCTTCCGCGTGGGCGCGGGCGGTGCGGATGATTTCGGCCGCTTCACACAGCGCATCGTCCTGCATCAGACCGTTATGATAGTCCTCAAACATGGCGCGGATCTTGAGCACGCGGATCACGCTCTTTTGCTTGCGTTCGGAAAAGTCGTACCAGAAATACGGGATCACGTTGAGCAATGCGCCGAACGCGGAAAATAAAATCAGCACATGCAGCAGCCGCAGCAGCACGTCCGGGTCATAGAGCGCGGAGTTGGCGTTGATATAGTTGTTCTGTCCGCTGGCAAGCTGCTCCTGCAGAATCGTACCGACTGTTTTGCCGTCGCCGAGCAGACGCGACAAAATTGCCGGGTTGCTCGTAACACGCGCGGCGTTTTCGGCGGTCAGACCGCCCTTTTCGTAGATCATCGGCAAAATGGAGGACGTGCTCAGCGTGATCACGATGCCGATGGTGCCCACCGCGGAGAACATGCCGTCGATCCGCTCGCCGGTGATGTACTGCTGATAGTCGCGAATATCCGCCTGCACCGCCGGGTTGAGGATCAAAAAGAACGAGCCGACAAACGCGTTCATATACAGACACCCGAGCACCAGCCAGATCGTCATGCCATCGATCTGCCGCGTGGCGGGCAGCATAAGCAGAATGAACAGAATGTTGAACAGATTCGTAACGATCAGCACCGCCTTTTTGCCCCATTTGCGGATGGCAAAGGGCGTAATCAGCATGCCCCACAGCGAGGCGTTGCCGTAGATGGTGACGATAATGCCGTAGAGATTGCCCGAACAGGCGCCGCCGTAATTATACAGCCAGAACAGGATGTTGCTATAGGCGGTTTCCAGAAAGCCGATCCAGCCGGCGAGCGAGATGATCCAGAAGTATTTGTTTTTGGCCACTGCTCGCAGGGCGTCGGTGAACTTGATCTGCACCACATGGGTGCGAGCCTGGACGATTTTTTCCTGCGTGTTGCTGTAGACCACAATGCACAGCAGCAGCCCGAGGATGGACAAGATCGGGTACAGCAGCCGGTAGACACGGATGTCCGTGGCGTTGGAATGAAAGATGTTTGACGCGACCAGCGGCGTGACAAGGTTGACGATGGACGGCGCCATGGAATAGACCACGCTTTTGATCGACGCCACATCGGAGCGCTCCTGGGAATCGGGCGAAAGGACGTGGATCAGATTTTCATACGCGTCGTAGAAGAAATAATAGAAGAAGTGCAAAAACAGATTGATGATCAGAATGACGGCGCATTTGAGCACATAGGCCGTCGGTTTGCCAAACAGCGTGCCGGTCGGGAACCATTGTTCAAAAAGATTATACGGAAACCACACCATCGCCACGCAAAGCAGGGCCGTCGGCACACCCATCGTCAAAATATACGGGCGGTACTTGCCCGCCTTGTTGCGCGTGTTGTCGATGATATCCGCCCGCAGACCGGTCATCGGAATGCTGGCCACCACGGCGATCACATACATGATATACAGATCGGTCGGCGCCACGCCCAGCGTGCTCATCACCAGGGTATTGCCGGTGCCGAGGATACATGCCATGCCGAGGCACATTACAAAATAGGCGCCGATACCGCCGCCCGCATAGGCGGCGATTTCGCGAAACGGCATATACCGCCCGGGCATCGGATGGTCCCAATAGGTTTTGACCTTTTTCAGCAGCGCGCCCGCCTGCCGCAGTTTTTGTTGCATCGTCTTCTCCCCTTCGTTGTTTTGCTTCATTATAACACAGCTTTTTCCGCTTTTAAAGACCTATTGCGAAAAACAAAAACTTTTGTGAACACGCGCCCGCAATTGCGCGGACTGTTGCGGCAATGTTGCGATTTTTCCCGTATTTCGGGCAAAATCAACAGATTTGGCCGCTTTTTTTCTATTCCGGCGCCTGCAAAAAAGCATTGACATTTACAACAAAAACAGGTATCATAAAACTGTATTAGAGGCTGTATCTTTCAGGTGCAGCAACAGCAACCTATCAGGGAGGTTATTTTATGAAACATATGAAGAAATCCATCGCTTTGTTTCTGGCCGTGCTGATGACGCTGTCGGTCTTTTCCGTTGTCGGCTTTGCGGAAACCGGCACAGAGTCGGAACCGGCAGGTCCGTTTACGGTGAAATTCCTTGAATGCGCGTCCGAAAACGGTTCTGCGCCAAAGGTCATTTGGGAAGTGAACAATGTTGAAAAAGGCGGAAATGTGGAAGATCCGTATGAGAATGTCAAAAACAAGTTGAAATACCCCGCCGAACTGGATAAGGATTTCTACAAATGGGAGTTCACCGGTTGGAGCCACAGCCTCGAAAATGTGCAGAGCAATCTGACCATTTCCCCGCGCTATAACAAGGTCGGCAAGCAGTATAATGTTATTTACCACAACTTCGACGGCAGCGAGATCAGCCGCGAAACGTGCATTTACGGCGATCATCTGTCCGAAATGCCCGTGCCGGTCCGTCCCGATGACGACCGCTATTTCTATGACTTTGCAGGCTGGTCGCTGAAGCTCGGCATCGATCCGGCATCCAATCCGGAGGATGCAAAATATCTGCTTGATTTCTCTCAAGGCCTGAATCTGCCGATCGACGAAAAGCTTGAGCAGGTTCCGGGACAGCCGGATTACATCGATCTGTACGGCACCGGCACAGAGCCCATTACCGTTGACGTCTATGCCTATTTCACTCGTCACATCAAGGAATACACGCTTTCTCTGACGGTGCTGGATTCCTACGGCTCTCCGGTCAACCATGCAGCTGTGCAGGTACGCGGCGCCAACGGTCAGCTGCTTGACCAGACCTATGCCGCCCGCGACGAGGAAGGCAACCTGACCGGCGGCTATAAGGCAGCAACCGGTTATACCAACGATAAGGGTCAGATCACGATGTATCTGCCGTATCAGACGGAGTACACCATTGAGGCCTCCTATACGGATACCGACGAAGGCATCATCAAGAAGGTGACCGTGAGCGATCTTAAACAGGGCGTCACTATCACGCTGACGCCGGCTGCCGGCTACCACGAGGAATACAAACCCCGCTGCACCTGTGCTTGCCATTCCTTCATCGGCGGACTGTGGATCACCGCGCTGAACGTGATGCATTATCTGTTCAAGGTCAAGTATGTCTGCTGCTACGACATGTACGCCACCCACGGCGACAAGCTGGCATACGCCGCATAACACAAAAGCCAATGGAAAACGCAGGGCTGCGGCTCTGCGTTTTTTCTTTTCCATATGGAATAATCGCCCATCTTTTTTGCCCGGGAAATTTTGGCTATTTTTCACGAATTGTTCACACATTTCGCCGAAAATCTGTTAAAATAGTATTGTAGATTCTGAAGAGGAGGCGAGATGATGGATAAGTTTTCGCTCAAGCTGGACAAAATCAAGTCGAAGGTCGATTTTAAAATGATCCTTTCCCTCATCAATATGGTCATGGGAATCCTACGCACACTGATCCAGGCCAAGCAGGGCGATACCACAACTCCGGCTGCCGAATAAAGCAAACAAAAGACCGTCCGCGGGAAAAACCTGCGGACGGTTTGTTTTTCTTTTCGGTTTATTTTACCTGCCGGATCTCATTGCCCTTGACCATGAACGCGCGCTTTGCCAGCGGAAACAGACAGGCGTCGTTGACGGAATCGGTATAGAAGTCGTCGATTTCAACGTCGGGAAACGCCGCACGAAACAACGCCACCTTGCGCTCGCGGAAACACGCGGTGCGCACCTCGCCCGTCTCAATATCGAAATCGGTCGCGATCAGATGGCGCACGCCGAGCCGGCGGCAGATGTCGTCCATCATAAAATACGGCGACGCGGTGATGATCACATCGTCCGCCTTCTGCTGCCGGAGATAAAACGGCTTGATCTTGTGCATCCGCCTGTCCCAGAAGCCGGACACCAGCGACGCCACGTCCACTTTGTTTTCGGCGAAATACGCCTGCAGCTTCGGCGCATAATTTTCTGCAAAATTCTCAAACCGTGCCTGCCCGCGGTTATACTGCCGCATCAGCTTTGCGATGCTCGGCAGAAAGCGGACGATCGTCGGATCTTTTTTCAGATAGGCCAGAATAAACTCGATGGAGCTTTCGCCGTCGTAGATGGTTTCGTCAAAGTCATAGACATTCATGCGGCTCTCCTTATTTCGGCTGTTCGAGCTTCAGGTATTCGTCTTTGACCAGACCGATCTTTTTAAAGATCAGATGAAACACCAACGAGAGCACTGCCGGCGCAACGATATGCATCAGCACGATCAGACCGACCGTTTTGCCGGCGCCGAACGATTCGTGCATGGCGCTCCAGGCGCCGAACTGGCCGACAAGGCCGCTCGTGCCCATACCGGCGCCGGTGGGCGTGTTGGTCATTTTGAACACGCAGGTCGAAATCGGGCCGAGAATCGCACCGGCAAGCGTCGGCGCCAAAAGGATCTGCGGCCGCTTCATGATATTGCCGAACTGGAGCATACTCGTGCCGATGCCCTGCGACAAAAGGCCGCCCACACCGTTGGCGCGGTAGCTTGTGACGGCAAACCCGACCATCTGCGCCGCGCAGCCCACAGCGGCCGCGCCGGCGGCGATACCGTCCAGACCGAGCATGATACAGATCGCGGCCGAGCTGATCGGCGCGGTCAGCGCAAGCCCGACCAGCGTCGCCACGGTGACGCCCATCGGGAACGGATGCAGCGTCGTTGCGGCGTTGATCACTTCGCCGAGCCACGTCATGAATTTGGACAGATACGGACCGACAAACATGCCACACAAGCCGCCGGTCACGATGGTGACAATCGGGGTGAGCACGATGTCGAGTTTGGTTTTGCCGGCGATCAGCGAGCCGAGCTCGCTGCCGACCACGGCTGCGGCAAACGCGCCGACCGGGCCGCCCAGGCTGTAGCCGTAGGCGCCGACGGCGATACACGAAAAGATGACCAGCGGTTTCGCCTTGAGTCCATAGGCGATCGCCGCGCCGATGGCGCCGCCGACCACGGGCGAGGACGCCGCAAGCACCTCGGTGAACTTGCTCAAAAAACCGAGATACGGGATCTTTGCCAACTGGCTGATGATCAGACCGACGATCAGCGACGCAAACAGACCGAGCGCCATCGCGCTCATGGCGTCGACGAAATAGCGTTTAAAATACTTTTTGACCACCTGCATGAGAAGACCTCCTCTTTGCGCATCCGCATGGATCCGCGGGCAGTTACTGTTTGCGTTATTATAGTATAAACGCCGCAAGAAATCAAGCAGCGGCGGAAATTTTAGTTGCGTTTTATGCAAATCCATTATATAATAAAGGATAAGGAAGTGATCCCATGCAAAATTTTCAACAAAAGCTGCGCACGCTGCTGCAAGGCCGCTACGGCGTCGACCAGCTCACCGTGGCGCTGATGCTGCTCGGCTGTCTCATCACGTTGATTCTGTCGTTTCTGTCGGTGCGCTATTACCGGCTGATCGGCCTTTTGCCGATGATCCTCGCGCTGCTGCGTGTCCTGTCGCGCAATGTGGAAAAACGCCGCGCGGAAAACGACCGCTTTTTGCGTGTGTGGGAACCGGTCAAACAAAAGCTTTCCGTGAAAGCGCAGCACGCCCGGGACAGAGACCACCGCTATTACGCCTGCCCGACCTGCAAAAAGACACTGCGTGTGCCGAAGAACCGCGGCAAGATCGAAATCACCTGCCCGCACTGCGGCACGAAATTTAAGAAAAGAACGTGAGGTTGCTTATGAAAACGCTGCTTGTCACCGGCGCCGCCGGCTTTATCGGCTCCAACTTTGTTTATTATATGCTTGCCAAACATCCCGATCTGCGCATCATCGGGCTGGACGCGCTGACCTATGCCGGCAATCTGGAAACGCTTGCGCCCGCGATGGAAAACGAACGCTTCCGTTTTGTCAGGGCAGACATCACCGACCGCGAAACGATCTTCAAGCTGTTTGATGAAACGCCGATCGACGCCGTGGTCAACTTTGCCGCGGAATCGCATGTCGACCGTTCCATCGACACGCCGGAGATTTTCCTGAAAACAAATATCCTCGGCACGCAGGTGCTGCTGGACGCCTGCCGCGCCCACGGCAACGTCCGCTATCATCAGGTCTCGACCGACGAGGTCTACGGCGATCTGCCGCTGGACCGGCCCGACCTGTTCTTTACCGAGGAAACGCCGATCCACACGTCGTCGCCCTATTCCGCCAGCAAGGCCGGCGCGGATCTGCTGGTCATGGCCTATCACCGCACCTATGGCGCGGCGGTCACGATCAGCCGCTGCTCCAACAACTACGGGCCGTATCATTTCCCGGAAAAGCTGATCCCGCTGATGATCACCAACGCGCTGGAGGGCAAGCCTCTGCCGGTCTACGGCGAGGGCAAAAATGTGCGCGACTGGCTGTATGTGGAGGATCACTGCAAGGCGATCGACCTGATTCTGCAGGGCGGTGTGCCGGGCGAAGTATATAACATCGGCGGCCACAACGAGCGGACGAACCTCGATGTGGTAAAGACCGTCCTGCGCCTGCTGGGCAAGGACGAGAGCGCCATCGTATATGTCAAGGACCGTCCGGGACATGACATGCGTTATGCCATTGACCCGACCAAGATCAAAAACGCCCTCGGGTGGTATCCGGAAACGGATTTTGACACCGGACTCAAAAAGACGGTGGACTGGTATCTGACGCACCGCGACTGGTGGGAACACGTCAAAAGCGGCGAGTATGCCGATTATTATGAAAAGATGTATAAGAACAGATAAGCAGATGCCGCGCGACTGCGCGGCTATTGTTTTATCTGTCAGCAGTCAGCAGTCTGTGATTAATGGCCGCCCGCTTTTCAGCTTTATCGCAGCGGCTGCCGGCAGGTTTGCCGCTTTTTTGCTCTGCTGTCCACAGCGTTCAGCCCGCGAAACAACCGCCGGTCTTCAACCAAGACGGCCGTTTTTCTTTCTTTCGAGAAAGAAAGAAAAAGTCGGCGGTAAAAAGAAAGAAAGCTTCGCATACGGCAAAAGAAGAAACGACCCGCATTGCCGCTGTGCGGCATTGCACAACATAGAATGTTGACCCAAAAGGAACGCTGCGGACACCGCAAGTGTTCCCTCCTCTGTCACGCTTTTCCGCAATGCCTTGGTGCTATGCTGTGGAGTTTTATGATTCTTTGCTGTGTGTTCTGCAGTTAATCAAAAACATAACATAAACCGACAACCAAAACCCTCTTTCCATGCAAGGCATTGCAATGGAAACGGAAAAGAAAAGCGGATTTGCCTTTTCTATAAAACTTTGTCCTCGATATCTCTGCGGTGCCTAATCACCGCAATGCCGACCTTCCGGCACTATGAGTTGAGGCTGGCTGTTCCGGTAGGCAAAATGAAACGCCGCTTTTCCGCGCCGTTGGCAGCGGACGGCGTTTCTTCTTTTGCCGTATGCGAAGCTTTCTTTCTTTTTACCGCCGACTTTTTCTTTCTTTCTCGAAAGAAAGAAAAACGGCCGTCGGCGGACAACCTATCGGAAGGAAAAGTTGTCAGCGGCTTTCGCCGCTGACAACGCGGTTGATATGAAAGAAAAACGGCCGTCTTGTTGAAAACTAACGGTTGTTTCGCGGGCTGAATGCCGTGGACAGCAGAGAGAAAAAGCGGGCGACCCGACGGCAGCCACCGCGGCAAAAAACGAAAAGTGGGCGGCCAATGGCCGCCCTTGCTGCGAATCGCGGAATACCGGCGGCTTTCCCTATTTCGCCGTGTCCGTCATCTGCATCCCGGTAAACTTCTGTCCCCAGGCATTTGCCCACGCTTCACAGTAGAGCTTGTAATAGGACACGTTGTGCTTTTTCCGCCAGCCGCCCATCACGTTGCACCAGAACGCCGACGGGATCGCGACCACCAGGTAATACAGCGGGCCGAGCAGCAGACACTGCCAGGTGTGGCCGTATTCGTGGATGCGCGTGTTATACGTCCATTCCTTTTTCGGATGCTGATCCTTCATAAAGATGAACAGCCCGAGCGACAATCCGCCCTGGTTCCACGGGAGATAGGTGATAAAGGCATAGCCGAAGCGCTGATAGCGCCGGCCGAGGATCTTCGTGCAGATCAGAAAGATTATGCCGCCGATCAGATTCACCGGCAACCCCCACGTCCACTGGACAAAATAGAAGCAGAATTTTTTCAAATCGTTTTTGAAGTTCTTTTCCGGTTTGTCGGGTGCTTTTTTGCTGATGTCGATGTTTGTCATTGTGTCACGCCCTCCTTGGCTGCTGCATGCGCCTGCTCTTTTTCTTTTTCCTTTTCCAAAAGGATGTCGTACTCACCGTCTTCATTTCTGGTCAGCGGATGCGGCGTGCTGTCGTCGTTGTCTTTGCCGAGCCATGTGTTTTCAATCTTCTGGCCGCTGATTGCTTCGATGCAGGAGATCTCTGCATCGGTCAGCGTCACGCTGCCGTATTTGTGCTTGGTTGCAATCGCGGCGCGGATCATCGCGTGATCGTCCTTCGTCATCCGGAACCGGCGCAGCAGCCACAGCGCAATGATTGCGGCGACGATCGGAATGATCGCCACACAAAGGCGGATGCCGAAGATTGCGGGGTCGCTTTGTACATACAGCTCTCCGGTCAGCCGTTCCTGCTCCTTGACCGCGTCGCCGGTCATCAGGCCGAAGCCCTGCAGGATGAAACCGACCAGCGCCGCCATGACGCCGCTGATGCTCTTTTTGATCAGCGTGCTGAACGTGGCGATCACGCCTTCGCGCCGGCGCCCGGTGATCACCTCGTCCACGTCGGTCAGATCGGGGAAGATGTTTGTGGAAACGAAACCGAGGCCGCTCATGCCGAAGGGATAGAGAATCATACTCACCATCATCAGCGCCAGCCAAAGGAAGCGCAGTCCGTCACCGCTGCGGCTCGGCTGCATAAACAGACCGATGGCAAGCCCTGCCACCATCAGCGGCGTCACGATGTCGCCGCAGCGCTTTTTGCCGTATTTCATTGTCAGCGCATAGTTGAGCGGGAAGGCGCTGGCCTCCGCCACGCCGGCTACTGCATTGAAGATTGCATAGGAGCTATACTGGGATGCAAGGTATTTGATATAATAGACCTTTGTCTGCGCATAGAAGCCGGTCGAAAACATATATGCAAGGCTCATAAAGAAGTATTGCCGAAACGCCTTGTTCTTGAAGACCAAACCATATTCCCGCAGAAAATATTTGAAATCGAACGGCTCAAGTTCATTGCCGAGCGACGACGGCTCCCACGTCTTGCGGTAGGTCAAAAAAACCGCAAATGCATAGAACGCCGAAAGTGTTATGCCGACAACAAGGAACGGCGTTTTCGACGCACTCGTCAAGTCGTTGTTGGAACCGAAAATCGCCAGAATCGCCACCGTGAACAAAAACGACGGCACCATGCCCGCGGAATTGAACAGATAGCCCATGGAGTTGTACTGCGTGCGCAGATCGTAGTCCGGCGCCAGCTCCGGCAGCATGGCCGTATGCGGCACGGCGATGATGGTATAGGCTGTCTTATAGAGCATATAGGCCAGCACATAGTAGACGATTGCCGGCCCTGGGTTTGTCGCACCGGTCAGCCCAAAGCTGTTCCAAAGCAACGTATAGGACACAAACAGCACCGGAATGCCCCAAAGCAGATAGCGCCTGTGCTTACCGGTTTTGCTGCGCGTGCGGTCGGTGATGATGCCCATGGCCGGGTCGGTCACCGCGTCCCAAAGCGTTGCGATCATCACAATGACGCCGGCATCCCGAAGCCTGATATTGACCACATCGGTCAGGAAGATCGTGAAATACATGCTGATGATGTAGCCCGCGCCGCCCATGAACATGTTGGCGTAGCTGTAGTTGATCATCGGCACAATCGCGGTTTTGAAGTCGCCCTTGACGCCGATGGCCTTTTTGATCTTTTCGCCCAATAGAAGCCCTCCTTTTCCGTTTCCTGTATATTGGCTTTATTTTAGCATGATGAAGCGCACAAGTCAAGAAATAAAACTGCAGCCGCCGGGAGCATTGACAAGTCCGGCGGAATATGCTATGATAAAGCTGCAAAGCAAACGAAGAAAGGAGACCTTTAGATGGCAATCGAAAAAGGAAAAACCACGCTGTCCTCCGCCACTGCGCCGGCCAAAAAGCCTGAGACCCTTGGAAAAACCACTTTGGCCTCCACGACCGCACCGGCCAAAAAACCGGAGGAGCTCGGAAAAACAACCCTCGCTTCCGCAACCGCACCGGCCAAAAAACCGACGAAGTAACAGCCGTACACCCAAAGCGGGACGAAACGCACCAACGTTTCGTCCCGTTTTTTTGCAGTCATTCGCAGTCGGCGGCGCATGCGGCACGCCGGCGTGCCTGCAGACGCTGCACCTCCACGGTCAGCGCCCGGTTTTTCCGATACAGATCGCCGAACAGCACATCCTTGAGATACCGGTTGCAAAGCGCTGCCGGATCGCCGAAAAACGGCGCCGTCGCCGCATCATCATAGTCCCAGAGCGCCAGCTTTTTACGCAGAGCGTCGTCCTGTGTTTCAGTCAGGCGGTAACGTAAAAAGCAGCGCAGCGCCGCCATATCCGGCAGATATTCGAATCCGCCGGTCGTTTCCATGCTTTCCAGCAGATCGGACGCCTGCTGCACATCCCCCGCGCAAAGCGAGAGGATGGCAACCACATACACATATGTCCAGCTTTCCAGCCCGGCAAGATGCAGCCTGGCGCACATGGCGTCCGGCAGCGCCGGCACAGAATCAAAAAGCTTCAGCAGCGCGGCAGCCTGCGCTGCGGACGCGACCTGCGGCGTGTCCAGAAACCGGCTGACCGCCGCCGGACAATCGTCCATCAACAGATGCTCCGTGGGAAAAACCGCGTTCAGCTCCGGGCTGAACACCTGTACCGCCGCCATCTCCGGCGTCAGCGACACATCGCGGTAATACAGATGAAACCCGGCCGTCTGTCCGAGCGCGGCAAAATGCGCCGCCAGCGCCCGGTTGCCGCTTCGTCCATCCAGATAGACCCGGTCGGGAAATGTTTCCATCGGCACCGCATCCGTAAACAGTCGTTCGGGCAAAAGCCCGTCTCCGTATTTGAGCATGCGGTAAAACGCCATCCGCCCGGCGCCCTCATAGGGCGCGTTCGGCATATACTGCCTGTAATCCTGCAACGCGCGGCCCTGCATCGTCTCTGTGATGCAGCGCTCCACCGCCACGGAAAATACCGGGAAGGCGCCGAATTTGACCGCGTGTACCCCGTGGGCCCGGTTGACCCACAAAGAGACCACCACCGGCAGTCCGGTGGCACCGGCCGCGTCGAAAAAGCGCAGCGAAAACCCTTTCGCCCGCACTTTGCGGATCTTCTCAAAGCTCTCCGGCGCCTTTGCGGCGAGCACGGCATCCGGAATCTCCTGCAGCTTCAGCGGGTCGTCGCGCAAACAGCGGCAAAGCACATTCCGCTCCGCCAGCTCCGACATCCCCTGCACCAGCGCCTCCGAAAGCGTGTTGCCGGCGGCCATACCGTTTGTGCCGCAATAGCTGAAGATGTGGCGCGGATCTATACGCAGCGGCGCATCCGCGGGCGCAACCGGCAAAAAAACCTTTTCGCGCACAGCCGGACATTCCGATTGCAAATAGCGCAAAAACGCCGTCTCCCTTCCGCAAAACGCAGGGAACGCCGCCGCGATATGCCGCAGCGACGGCGTCGTTTCTTCGGACGGATCATCCAACAGACAGCCGGTCATGCCGTGGCGGTTGCAAAAACGCTCATACAGCTCCGCATAGGCGGACGCGCGGGCATACACCGGCTGCATCCCTTTGCCGTGGGTGCGCAGCAGCTCTGTGTCGTCATACCTGAGCTGCAGCGAAAGCGAATAGACGCCGGCCCCGCCGTCCAGCACCGGTGTTTCCAGCAGGGAAAAATGTTCGGACACCCCTGCAAAAAAGCGCCGGATGATCGCCACTGTCCGGGTCGGTGCGCGTTCCTTAAACCGCCGCATACCGTCGCCTCCTTTTCCTTATAAAAGAACCGGTTTTATTATACCATGCTTTTTTGCAAAATCAAGCCTTGCCTTCGCCGTCGTCTGAGGCCCCGGGCGTACCGCAAAAGATTTTCTCAGAAAAATGTTGACAGAATACCCGTCTTTGAGATATAATGACAAAATGCAAGGTATGCCCTTTTGGGTTTTTGCCTTTCAGTTCGATAACAAACCGCCTTCTTCGGCGCGGTTTCGTTGAAGATGATTTCAGCAAAAAGGAGGTATATCGCAATGAAAAGAACCTATCAACCGAAGAAACGCCACAGAAAGATGGAGCACGGCTTCCGTAAAAGAATGGCAACCAGCAACGGCCGCAAAGTTCTTGCCCGCAGACGCGCAAAGGGCAGAAAAAGACTGACCTATTGATTTGCCGCTGTCCCAATTTTTGCGTTGAGGGTTGATGCTATGCCGTCTTATGTTTCGCTGAACCTGAACAAGGATTTTCTGCGGCTGTATCACCGGGGCAAGTCCTGCGCCAAACCTGCGCTGGTCGTCTATGCGATGAAAAACCGCACGGGCCTTTGCCGTGTGGGGATCACGACCAGCAAGAAGATCGGCAACGCTGTGCAGCGCAACCGTGCGCGCCGCGTGATCCGCGCTTCCTTGCAGCAGATTTTGCGCACCGACAGTCTTGCCGGCTGGGACTTCGTCTTCGTTGCACGCACCAAAACGACCCGTGTCAAAAGCGGGGTGGTTTTGTCTGCCATGGAGGACGCGTTCCGTTCGCTGGGGGTGATCGCGTGAAAAAGGCGCTGCTTGCAGCCATCCGGTTTTACCGCCGGCATCTTTCACCGCACCTGCCGCCCATGTGCCGCTATTATCCCACCTGTTCCGTCTATGCGATCGAAGCGATCGAAACCCACGGCGCCCTGCGCGGCACCCTGCTCGCGGTGTGGCGTCTGCTTCGATGCAATCCGCTTTCTCCGGGCGGGTATGATCCCGTTCCGCCGAAGAGAGAAAAGCGTCGATAACGCCGGCTGTCCGGCCCGCGGCATTCAACATTCAACCGCCAATTCTTTACGGAGGAAACGCATGTTCGCATTTTTTTACTCGATCTTCGGTTTCCTGTTCCGTATCCTGTATTCCTTCATCAACAACTACGGACTGGCGCTGCTGATCTTTACGCTGTTCTTCCGGCTCATCATCATGCCGACCAATATCAAGCAGCAAAAGAGCTCCGCCACGCAGGTGCGTATGCAGCCCAAGCTCAAGCGCATCCGCGAAAAATATCAGGATTACACACCCCAGGAACGCAATCAGAAGATCCAGGAAGAAACCAACGAGCTGTATCAGCGCGAAGGCTACAACGCCATGGCCGGCTCCTGCATGCCGCTTTTGTTCCAGCTCCCGATTTTGTGGGGTCTGTACGGCGTGGTCCGTGAACCGCTCAAATATGTTTTGCAGATCCCGACCGATCTGCTGACGGCTTTGACGAATGTTGCCAAAACCAGCCTGAATCTTTCCACCAGAGGCCTCGCCTATGTTGAAACGGCGCTGATCTCCAACATCGACAAGCTCGTTGTCAAAATTCCCGAAACCGCCGCCAAGTATCCGGCGGAGATCCAAAAAATTCGGGATTTCGATTTCACCGTTTTCGGCATCGATCTCGGCGCAGTTCCCGATTTTGCCACGCTCAAAAGCTTCGGTTCCGCATCGACGCAGGCAAAGATTTTACTCCTCATACCTCTTTTGTCTTTCCTGACGAGCATGATGACGAGCGTTTTGACCCAGCTGCGCCAAAAGAAAAACAACCCCAATATGGAAAACGCACAGATGATGGGCTGCATGATGCTGACCATGCCGCTGATGTCGCTTTGGTTCACGTTCCAGTTCCCCGCCGGTATGGGTATGTACTGGATCCTTTCCAACCTGTTCGCGTTCTTCCAGACCTTGCTGCTCGGCCACATCTATGCGCCGAGAAAAACGATCGCCCGCATGATGGTTGACGAAACGATCTATCGCCGTTCCTATGAACAGACGAAAAAGCAGATCGCCGAAACCGCGGCGAACGACTAAGCAGAAAACGAACGTATTATACGGTGGTGATAACACATGATTCATGAAGTAACCGCGCAGGGCGCAACCATCGAAGAAGCCCTTCAGAACGCCAGAGACGCACTGCACGCACCTGCAGACGCAGACGTGCATGTGGAACTGATTGCCCAGCCGTCCAAAGGATTGCTCGGTCTGTTCGGCAAAAAGAAGGCGGAGGCCCGCGCATATTATGAAACACCGGACGCACCGGTGAAAAAACCGCAGGAGAAAAAGCAGCCCAAGCCGCAGCAAAAAGAGGCGGAAAAGGCCGCGAAGCCCGCGGACAAACCCCAGCCCAAAAAGCAGCCGCAGCAAAAGAGCGCCAAAAAGCCGCAGCCGCAGAACGCGCCCGCCAAGGAAAAGGCCGCGCCCGCACCCGCAGAGGAAACGCCGAAGACCGAAATCGATCTGGAATCGAAGCCGGGCGTCAAGGCCGGCGCCGCCTATCTGCTTGAGATGGTCCGGCTGATGGGTGTGCAAAGCGCGTCGGTCAAAGCGTTTGTCCACGCGGACAACGAGGTTTTGCTCGAGCTGGACTGCGGCGAGGATTACGGCATCGTGATCGGCCGCCGCGGCGAAACGCTAGATTCCATCCAGTATCTGACCCGTCTGGTCGCCAACAAGCAAAAGAGCGAGGGCGAGTATTCCCGCATCTCGATCAACGTCGGCAACTATCGCGAAAAGAGAAAGAGCACGCTCGCCTCTCTTGCGAAAAAGAACGCCGAAAAAGTGCTCAAATACGGCCGCAACTTCACGTTCGAGCCGATGAATCCCTATGAACGCCGCATCATCCACACCACGATCCAGGAGATCGAAGGCGTCACCTCGCACTCCGTCGGCAACGACGACGAGCGCCGTGTGGTGATCACGCTTGCCGAAGGTGTGAAGCCGACCCATCCGGGCGGAGCACGCGGCGGCAACAACCGCGCACGCGGCGGCAGAAACGGCGGACGCGGCGGACGCGGCAACGGCAGACCCAGCCAGACCGTGACAGCCCCGACCCGCGCGCCGAAAACCGACGCCGGCGCCGCAGGCGTTTCGCTCTACGGCAAAATCAACTGAGTCTTTCTTGCAGCAAGGCATCGCTTGGGCGGTGCCTTGTTTGTTGTTTTCGGCGTTTTCACAGTAAAGCGCCCTCTTTTTTGTTGCTTTTGACGGAACAAATGGATGCAACAGGTTGTTTACATTGTTTTTACAAACACAACAAACGGTATGGAACTATTAAGATTATTATAAAATGCAGCTTTATTCTGACACAAAGGAGATTTCCCAAATGAAAAAAATCGTATCCGTTTGTTTAGCGCTTTGTTTGCTGCTTTCCTGCTTTGCCGTTTTACCGGCGGCAGCATTCACCCCGACCGGCGGCGGCAGTATGCCGTTGGTCCTGCTTTCCGGCGACGGCAACACCATCTATGACGAAAGCGGCAACGAAGCGCCGAAGTTTACAGATGTTGTGACCGATGCGTTTACCGGCAAAAACAATGCAGCCGACACAGAAGAGGGCAGCGACAATCTGAAGCAGTCTGTGGCCAATGTGCTCACGCCGTTCGTGCTCGGCGTTATTTCCGGCGATTACGACGAATACTACGAAAAGCTGGAACAGGAGATCACCGAGCTTGCCGACGGTATCCGTATGGACGAAAACGGCGAGCCGCGCTACGGTACGGATATTGCCAAAAGCGACTATGAAACCAACCAAAAACGCATGACAACGCCCAATGTCAAGAGCAGATACGGCGTCTATGACTATTGTTTCTGGTACGATTGGCGCCGCGATCCGATGGAAATCGCCGATCAGCTTGACGCCTATATTGAAGCTGTCTGTGCCATGACCGGTCACGATAGAATCGGTCTGACGGGCCGCTGCCTCGGCAGCAACTTTGTGCTGGCTTATCTTGCCAAATACGGCTATAAAAACCGCATTGCCGGTCTGACGATCGACGCGGGCATGATGAAAGGCGAAGACCCTGTCAGCGAAGCGATCAGCGGCAAATTCAAAACAGACGGCGATTCCGTCAATCGCTTTATTGCCGATATGGAATTTGTCAACCACACCGAATTCAGCCCTGTGCTCAGGGAAGTTGTGGACTTTTTGGAGCATGCGCAGATTCTCAACGCCGTTTCCACCGCGACAAAAAAGACCATTTATGACAAGGTGCTCGGCGGTGTGACCAGCGCGCTCGCGCTTTCCACCATGTTCACTATGCCCGCCTACTGGTCCTGTGTGAGCAACGAGGATTTCGACGACGCCATGCTGTATGTGTTCGGCGAAGAAGGCAGCGAAAAGAGACAGACCTATGCCGGTCTGATCGAAAAAATCGAAAATTATCACAACACCGTCGGTCTGCATGTGGACGATCTGCTTCTTGACTTTGCGGCAAACGGCGGCAAGGTCGGCATCATTGCGAAATACGGCATTCAGATGATCCCCATCTGTCAGTCGAGAAATCTGGTGGCAGACAATCTGGTTTCGGTCAAGAACGCCTCCCTCGGCGCCAAAACATCCATGATCTACAACACGCTGCCCAAAGACTATATTGCACAGCAGGAAGCGGCGGGTCTCGGCAAATATATTTCCCCCGACAAACAGATTGACGCATCCACCTGTCTGTTCCCGGACAGCACATGGTTTGTGAAGGGCGCGGAACACTCCTACTGGACCGATGCGGAGAACGCGATCCTCTATACCGTTGCAACCGCCGACACCCAACTGACTGTGGACGACTTCACCTATACCCAGTTCATGGTTTATGACTATGAGACAAGAACCATGTCGCCGATGACAGCCGACAACGCTGCCACCGAACACTGGACCGCCGACGACCCGACGGTGGGCAACCGGCATGTGCGCAACGTGCTCAAATTTTTGACGTCCTTCATCCCCATCCTGCGCCGGCTGATCGACCTTATCAAATCGAAGCTCGGCTAACCAAAAATCTTTCGGCACCGCTGCGGCGGTGCTTTTTTTCGCGCAGCCCTTGCTTTTTGCGGTAAAATATGGTAAGGTATAGAAAATCAAATAGAAAGACACGGTTTGAAAAGTTGTGAGCTGAGTAAGGAGCAGACGCCGTCTGCTGAGGGATCCGGTTCAAATCCGGAGCAACCGCCATTCCTGTGTTTGCGCAAACAGAAGATTCCCTTGCGGGGCTTTTTGTGCGTGCATCAGTCAGGCACCTGCCGTGGTCTTTTGGTTCATTCTTGGGCGTGAAGCGTGCAGCCGGCATACGGGAAACCGTGTGCGCTGCACGCTTTTTTGTTAGATTTTCTGTAAAGGAGCAGATCGTATGAAAAAACGTTTATCCACCTCTCTCTCCCTGCTGCTCGCGCTCATTTTGCTGGTGAGCGGCATCCCGTTCGCCTTTGCCGCGGACACGGTGCACATTGCGACAGTAGATGATTTTACCGCCTTTGTTGCCGGCGATGCAGCCGCCGATGCCATCCTCGACGCGGATATCGACCTCGGCGAATGGACCACCGCGTTTACCGATGGCTACAGCGGTACGTTCGACGGCAACGGCCACAGTATCACCTATACCAAAACCAATCCGGCAGGTAATTTCCATTCCCTCATCAAAGTTCTGAATGAAGGCGGCGTGATCAAAGACCTGACGATCAGGGGTACCATGACATTTACGGCAGCGCGCACCAACAATGCCCCGTTTGTGTATGAAAACCACGGCACCATCGAAAGCTGTGTAAACGAAATGAGCATCACTCATACCGGCACCAAAAACTGCCAGTATGTCGGCGGCATCGCCGCTAAGAATTACGGCACAATCCAAAATTGTGTAAACGAGGCCGCTCTTAGCGTGCGCAGTTATGTTGGTGGCATTGCATATCAAAATCTTGGCGGATCAATTATCGGCTGTACCAATAACGGTGCAATCACCGCCACGAACGCTGCCGGTTGTGCCGGCGGCATCGTTGCAGCCATCGGCGCGGCAAGCAGCACGGACGTCAACCTGATCGAAAACTGCGTCAACAGCGGCGACGTCACCGGCGGCAGCGGCGACTACGGCTTTGCCGGCGGCATTGTCGGACAGATCAATATTGCGTCCAGCTATGCCACCTATCAATCACAGCCGAGCATCACAATCAAGGGCTGTTCCTCCACCGGCGCCCTCTCTGCCGGCGGCGGCACAGATGAATTTGTTGCAAAGAACAACAACCCCGACAACAGCACACTGACCATCGAAGCCGGCGCACCCACCCACGTGCATACCTATGACGAGGGCAAGATCACCACACCTGCCACCTGCGCCACAGCCGGCGTCAGAACCTACACCTGCACCACCTGCGACGAGGGTACGGAAGGCCACAGCTATACCGAACCCATCCCTGCCACCGGCAACCACACCGCGCCAGACACCTGGACCGCGGAGACCATCGACGGCAACGAAAAGCTGGTCAAGCGCTGCACCGTCTGCAATCAGCTGCTGGCGCAAAAATCCGCAGCCGCGGCAGCAACGCTGGAAAACGTCCTGCAGTCGCTTTCCGACAACTGGTTCCGCCTGACCCCGAAATTCGGCAGAGACACCAACGTCTGCACCATGCTGTCCGCCGCGATCGAAAGCTACGGCTATGAAGGTGTCGCTGTTTCGGTTGCCGCGGCAGAAAACCCGGCCGACGAAACGGCTGCCATTGCCGACAACGGCGATATCACCTATTTCTACGCCGACCCGGCGGTCTACCGTCCGATGTGGTCCGCCTCCATTCCCGTCACCTTCACCCTTTCGCTCGAGGACGCAGACACCACCTATGAAAAGAACGCTGTCATCAACTGGGACGCCGACAAGGCGAAAGATGCTATGAAAAACGACATCGTTTCCTATGTGACCGCAGACGTCATGAAGGGCGAGAACGAATCGCTTGAAGCGGTGACAGACGCGCTTGTTTTGCCGAAAGCCGCACTTGACGCAGAGAACAACCAGATGCTTTGGACGCTGATCTCCTGGACCAGCAGCGATCCCGACGCCATCGTTGTCAGCGACAAGAACCAGTCGTCCGCCGACACGCTGTTCAACCCCTATGTCGGCGAAGTAAAGCGCGGCATCGAGGACAAGACCGTTACCCTGACCGCCGTTTACAACTTCCAGCGCACGTCCTATGACGAAGAGCCTATCACGATTGAAAAGCAGTACACCGTGACCGTCAAGGGCATCGGCGACGAACTGCTGCAGCAGATGCAGCAACAGCTTGACGCAAACTACACCGCGAATAAGCTGACCTATATCACCGACAAAACACCGATCGACCCGACCGCTGTGACGCAGGATGTCCAGCTTCTGCTCCCGCGCACATCCGGCATCAGCAATCCGAACGATTATACGTTCACCGTCACCTCCGACAACGAGGCGAATGCGTCTGTCAGCAGCTACCGCCTGAACGTGACCCGTCCGCTGCCCGGCGAAGATCCGGCTGCCGTGACGCTGACCGTCACCATGAAGCATAAGAACTACAGCGATCTTGCGGTCAGCAAACAGCTGACGCTGACCGTCGCGCCGATCGCGCAGACGGAAATCGACGCCCAGAAAGCCCTCATGGAACAGGTCAAAGCCCATTTCTTCGACGGCATCAACAACGGCGCAAACGAGACGCCCGACAAAGTTGTCAACAACCTGCACGCGTTTTATGAAGCCATCCCCGACGGCAACGGCGGTCTCAAATGGATCTACACCAACGCGGAAGTGACCGACCTCGGCATCTCCGCCGTGTCGATCGACCCGTTCCATCCGTCGGAGCGTTGGGACAAGTTCCAGTCCACGGAACCGGACGTCATCTCCCACGAAAACCTGGTTGTGACCCCGGCAGAAGAAAACACCACTGTCCGCATCTATGCGATGCTCTCCAGCAAACAGTTTGAACGCTACGCCGAGCTGTATCCCGACAACGCGGACTTTGACGCGCTCTACCGCCAGGAGGTCTGGGTGGACCTTGTCGTTCCCGGCACCAACCCGACCGAATCCGATACACCGGACGGCAGCGGCGACTGCCCGTATTGCGGCAAACAGCACGATAAGATCTGGGTCAAAATCATCCATCTGGTCGTGTGGTTCTTGATGAGCATTTTTCACATGATTAAAAAGTAAAAACTCCAAATGAAGGAAGTTGATGCGTATGAAAACCCGCTTTACCCGTTTTCTGACGCTGCTGCTGTGCCTGCTGCTGCTCGGCACGGCAGCCGCTCCTGCCGCTGTTGCGGCAGACGATCCGTTTCGCGTGGTCATTTCCATGGAAGGGCTGACGCTCGGCCAGGGATTCTATGTGGAACCGACGTCGTATAACATCGATCAGATCAACGAGCTTCTGGCGCCGCAAGGCTACGGACCCTACACCAAGCGCAATCTGACCGCCGGTATGGCAACACTCGCGATGCTGCGCGACAAAAACCTGACCGCCAGCATCACCGGACGCATGGACGCTTCGCAGCAGGTCATGTATCTCAAGGGTGTGGCCGGCATCGACAAGGGCACGGTGCAGATTCCAGCGATCATCACGCAAAACGGCGGGCCGTCCAACAGTACCGTCCGGAAAAACGCCGACCGTTCGCTGGATGAATTCGACTATACCGATCAGTCCGGCTGGATGATTACGGTCAACGATTATCTGATTACGGACAACATTGCAAAGTTCGGATTGGAAGTTAACAATACGCCGCGCAACGCCGGATTCCAGGATTACGGCAACACCTATGTCATCCGCTGGCAGTTCACCATCAGCGGCTACGGCCGCGATCTCGGCTACAGCGCCAAGGACGCAATCACCGGCAAGACCGTGAACGGCTATTTTAATCACGCGAACAAGGACAGACTCTATGCCGCCTATGCGCAGAGCACAGACAGCGGCAAACGCGCAGAGGCCCGCCGTGTGATGGAGAATCTCACTGCCACACAATCGCAGGTCGACAGCGCGCTGACTGCGCTGACAACACAGGCCAGCGCCCCAGCAGACACCGGAAAAATGTCCTTTTTCCAGCGGATCGCCGACTTTTTCCGCCGGATCTTCGCGTTTTTCAAAAACTTGTTTTAAAGGAGTGTTCGCATGAAACGAACACACTGTCTTCTTTGCTGTCTGCTGCTGCTTGCAACCCTGCTTTTCCCTGCCGCGGCGGCGGACACGCAGGATTTGCATACGCTGACCCAAAACGCGCTGCTGCAGCTGCAACAAGACACTCCGTCGCCGGTGTTTTCCCCCGTGGGCGGCGACTGGATTGTGTTTTCGCTGGCGCGGGCCGGTCTGATACAACCGGAGGACGCCTACGCCAATGACTATTATAAACGGATTGTGCAGACAGTTCGCGAAACGGCGCCGTCTGTTTCGCTGCAAAACGGTGCGCTCCATCCGGTGAAATCCACAGAAAACGCCCGCCTGATTCTCGCGTTGACCGCGATCGGCAAAGACCCGCGGCAAATCGGCGGCTGGGATCTGCTGCAGCCGTTTGACGATTTCAACTGGATCAAACGGCAGGGCGTCAACGCCGTTGCCTATGCGCTGCTCGCGCTCGACAGTCACAGCTACGAACCGGCAGATGCCTCTGTTCGCACGCAGTGCGTGGACTATCTGCTGCAAACGCAGACCGCAGACGGCGGCTGGACGCTCTATGGCGACAGCGCCGACAGCGATGTGACGGCGATTGTGCTGCAAAGCCTTGCCGCCTATCGGGAGTGGCCGGACGTGGCGACGGCGGCCGCGCGTGCGATCGATTGCCTGTCGGCAATGCAGTTAGAAACCGGTGGATTTGCGACCGGTGACGCAGAGACCACCGAAAGCACTGCACAGATCTTGCTTGCCCTGTGCGCGTGGCAAATTGATGCTGCCGCGGACGCAAGGTTTTTAAAAGATGGTACATCCGTTCTGGACGCACTGTTGGCAGCCTATTTGCCGCAGCAAAATGCCTTTCGCCACCGACCCGCACAACCGGACGCGGATGAAATGGCAACGCAGCAGGCTGCTCTTGCCCTGCTCGCGTATGAGCGTCTGGTAAACGGTCAGCCGTTTTTGTTCGATTGCACCGACGTGCCGCTGACAGCCGACCCGACTATGCCGGAACCGGCAACGGAAACGACGGCGCCGACGGAAACAACGGAACCGCCCGAAATGCCGACGGAAGCTGCCACAGAACCCACAAAAACCGCTGCACCGACGGAACCGACCGACCCGGCAGCAGCAACGCAGGCCGATCCGATCGCAGAAACGACAGCACCGGTCACCGCTGCTTCGACACAGACGACCGCTGTCCGGCCGGCAGCAACAACCGCTGCGCCGGAACCGACCGCCGACCGCACGGAAACAACGCCTCACACCGGCGACGACCATGCCGTGTTGGCAGCAGTTTTGCTGCTTGGGCTCGGCACAGCTGCGCTCGCGCTGAGCCGCAAAAAGGAGGCGCGCCATGCTTCGTAAATGCAGCGCAGGTCTTTGTGTGCTTTTGTGCCTGCTGCTTTGCGCCTGCGGCAACGGACAAACCGCTGACCCAACACAACCGCCGGTTTCCGTTGCGGATACAACGGCGCCGGCGGCCACAACGGCGACTTTGACCGAAACCGCCGCACCGCCAACCGAGACAACAACGACCGTACCGGCGAGCGCAACATCCGCTGCGGCCCGAACGACAACAGCGCCGGCCGCAACAACACCGGCCACGACCGCCGCACGTCAAACAACAGCAACGACAGCCGCCGCGACCCGTGCCGCGGCCACCACGGCGACGACGACCGCTGCGCGTACCACGCGTCCCGCCCCGACAACGACGGCAGCACCCAAAACGACCGCAGCACCGACGACCACCCAGCCGCAAACGCTGTCTTGCACATTGTCGATCGACTGCAAAACGCTGCTCGATCATCTGGACGAGCTGGAAAGCGGCAAGCGTGCTCTGGTGCCGGCAAACGGCGTGTTACTGGCGGCGCGCAGCGTTTCGTTTACCGCGGGTGAAAGTGTGTTTGATGTGCTCAAGCGCGTCTGCCGCCAAAACGGGCTGCAGATGGAGTTCACAATGACGCCCGTGTATCAGAGCGCGTATATCGAGGGCATCGGCAACCTGTATGAATTCGACGGCGGCCCGACGTCCGGCTGGATGTATAGTGTGAACGGCGTCTATCCCAACTGCGGCTGCAGCGCCTATACGCTTCAAAACGGCGACACCGTCCTTTGGCGCTATACCTGCGCGCTCGGGGCGGATATCGGCGGCCGCAACCAGTTTCAGTAACAGAAAAGGAGGGCTTTTCATGCATCGAACAGACGCTGTGTCGCGCCTGCATCCGGGCGTGATTCTGCTCTTTTTTCTTTGCGTTGTCGGCGGTACGCTGCTGCTCAGCCATCCGCTGTTTCGGCTGTTGTCGCTGATCGGTGCGCTGTGCTGCCACGCACTGCTTTGCCGCGACGCACGCGGCGCGTTTTTGCTGCGCACGGCGCTGCCGGTCTGTTTGCTGGCGGCGGTGCTCAATCCCCTGTTTAACCATCAGGGCGTGCATATTCTCTTTTATTTTCCCTGGGGCAATCCGTGCACCGGGGAAAGTCTGCTTTACGGCGTTTTGGCGTCGCTGCTGCTGTTTACGGTGCTCGTGTGGTTCCGCTGCTATACGGCGGTGATGACAACCGACCGCAGTCTCTTTTTGTTTTCCCGCGCCGCGCCGGCGTTGTCGCTGCTGCTGCGGCTGGCGCTGCGGATGATCCCGGCCATGCGGGCGGATTTTGCGCGGACGATGGAGGCGCAGACCTGTCTGCTCGGCCCGGCGAAAACCAAACGCGAAGCACTGCGCCGGGCGTTCATGGCCTTTCGGGTCCAGCTTCGCCGCGCACTCGAAAACGCCGTACAGCTTTCCGACGCGATGAAAAGCCGCGGCTACGGACTGCCCGGGCGCACGGCCTATGCGCTGTTTTCATGGCACCGCCGCGACGGGTTATGCTGTTTGTTTCTGCTGTGCTGCGCGCTGCCGGTGCTCGGCGCGTCGCTTTCGGGCGGGCTTTCGTTTTCTGTTTATCCAACGCCGCACGGCGCGGCTGTCACGCCGCTGCTGCTGTTTTGCGCGATCGTGTATTTTTCTTTATGTATCAGTCCCGTTCTTTGGAACAGATTGGAGGTGCTGGCATGGAAACGCTCCGGCTCAGCCATGTAACATTTCAATATCCCACAGCGGCCGTGCCGGCGCTGCGCGACGTTTCTTTGACCCTGCGGCGCGGCGATTTTGCCGTGCTTTGCGGCCCTTCCGGCAGCGGCAAAAGCACACTTTTGCGTTTGCTGAAACCTGCGATTGCCCCGCACGGCGAAAGAAGCGGCGAGCTTTTGTTGGACGGCGTGCCGATCGACGCCCTGTCGCCGCGCGACGCGGGTGCCAGGATCGGCTTTGTTGCGCAGTCGCCGCATACCCAGCTCGTTTCCGATAAGGTCTGGCATGAGCTGGCATTCGGCGCGGAAAGCCTCGGGCTGCCGCAGGAGGAGCTGCGCCGGCGCGTGGCCGAGACCGCCACCTATTTCGGCATCACGTCGTGGCTGGATCGAAACACCGCCGATTTGTCCGGCGGCGAACAGCAGTTGCTGGTACTCGCGGGTGTGATGATTACGCGGCCGGAGCTGCTGCTGCTGGACGAGCCGACGTCGCAGCTCGATCCGCACGCGGCACAGACGTTTTTACGCTGGCTGCAGCAGATCAACCGGGATCTGGGCACAACGGTTTTGCTCAGTGAACACCGGCTGGAAGAAGTGTTGCCGCTGAGCAGCCGGGTCTTTTTGCTGGAAGACGGCCGTCTTGCCGCGCAGGGTACACCGCAGGACGTGATCTGCCGGCTGCGCGACACACAGTCCCCGTTTTTGGCGGCGATGCCGACCGCGGCGCGCTTCTGGTGTGGGGTCAACGGCAGCGGCGATGTGCCCTGTACGGTCAACGACGGCCGAAGCTACCTTGCGTCTTATCTGCAAACACATCCACCCGTTCCCCTGCCGGCCAAGCCGGACCCTGTCTCCGGCGGCTGTGCGGTCCGGGCGGAAGGTCTTTCGTTCCGCTACGGCAAAGATCTGCCCGATGTTTTGCGCGATCTGGATCTGACCGCGTCAACCGGAGAATGGCTTTGCTTGCTCGGCGCCAACGGCAGCGGCAAAAGTACGCTTTTGCGTGTGCTCGCCGGCGTGCTGCGGCCGCAGCACGGGGATCTGTCCATCAACGGAAAAACCGCTCTGCTGCCGCAAAGGCCGGAGGATCTGCTTTGGCACGAACGCGTTTGGGATGAACTTTCCTGCGTCTGCGAGGATGAAGCACGCGTCGACGCCATGCTCCGTCGCTTTCGGCTCACCGGGCTGGAAGACCGGCACCCGTCGGATCTTTCCGGCGGCGAAGTGCAGCGGCTGGCAATGGCAAAGCTGCTGCTGACACAGCCGGACATTCTGCTGCTCGACGAGCCGACCAAAGGACTGGATGCCGGACAAAAAGAAGCGTTGGCGCAATCGCTGCGCCGGTGCTGCCGCGACGGCATGTGCATCATTGCCGTCAGCCACGATGTGGAATTCTGCGCCGCAAACGCCGACAGATGCGCCCTTTTGTTTGACGGCGCGGTGCAAACGCCGCAGACGCCGCGCGTATTCTTTTCGCAAAGCCGACTGTATACCACGGCAGCGGCAAAGCTGAGCCGCGATCTTGTGCCGTGCTGCGTCACCCTTTCCGATCTGCTCGCGGCCTTTGGAATTGAGATGCCGAAATCACGCGAAAATCCGCCAGATCCGCCGCGGAACGCCCAACAGGAGAAACAGGTTTTTGCCAAAGCAAAACTGCCGCTTTGGCGCAAAATCGGCGCGCTTTGCGGCGGCTGCGGCGCAATCGTCAGCTTTTGTCTGGCCGCCAAAGAGACCGGACCGGTGTTGTTTTCCGATTTCGGCGCCGCGCCGGCGCTCAGCGCAAAGCAGTGGGTGCTCTTCGGCGCGTTCGCTGTATGCTGTTTGCTTGTTTTGCTGTGTCTTTCCCGCAAACGCGCCGACGCCGTCCCGCCGCTGCCGCGCGAGCCGGTGAAGCGGACCGTGTTTTCCGCGGTATGGCTGCTGCTTGTGCTGCCGCTCGGACTGTTTTTGGGAGCAAACGCCCTGGATCAAAGCCGCTATCTGCTGCTGTCGCTGGGGCTGCTTGCCGCGGGCCTGCTGCCGTTCTTTTTGCGGTTTGAGCGTCGGCGGCCGTCCGCGCGGCTGATTGCCGTTCTGGCGGCGCTGAGCGCGCTGGCCATTGCCGGACGCGCCGCGTTTTTCATGCTGCCGGAGTGCAAGCCCGTGCTGGCGATCGTGATCCTCGCCGGTGTAGCGCTCGGCGGCGAAAGCGGGTTTCTGGTGGGCAGTGTCACAATGCTGCTGTCGAACCTGCTGTTTGGCCAGGGACCGTGGACGCCGTATCAGATGTTTGCCATGGGCCTTTGCGGGGCGCTGGCGGGCATTCTGGCGCGCTGCCGGGTGCTCCCGCCGCGCCGCGGTGCGCTGTGTGTGTTCGGGGCGGTGTGCGCCGTGGTCGTTTACGGCGGCATCATGAATCCCGTTTCCGCCCTGCTTTGGGGCGGCGCGCTGAACAGAGAAATCCTTTTCAGCTACTATCTCAGCGGCCTGCCGATGGATCTGATTCACGCGGCGGCAACAGCCATGTTCCTCTGGGCGCTCGCGCCGACGATCCTCGGCCAGCTTTCGCGGCTGCAGACAACGCACGGATCGCTGACATAAAAACAGACCGGCCGGATTTCCGGTCGGTCTTTTCTGTTGGTTCGTTATGCCTGCGGCACGGGGTCGGAAAGCTTGACAAAGTCGATCTTTTCGATCTTGGTGCGCGGCAACAGGTCCAGAATTTCAAACTTGCGCGGGCAGGCATAGCCTTCGATGTGCGCTTTGCAGTAGTCCTTGAGCGCGGCGATCACTTCGTCGTGATCCATGTTCGGGTCCTTGAGCGATACGCACAGCTTCACCAGCGGCTTGCCTTCTTCGCTGTAGCCCTGTACGGCGCAGACCTCGTTGATGTAATCGAGCTTTGTGATCTGATCCTCGATCGTGGCGGGATAGATGTTGTAGCCCGCGATGATGATGATGCGTTTTTTGCGGCCGGAGAAGAACAGATAGCCGTCGTCGTCGAGATAGCCCATATCGCCGGAGCGGACCCACTGTTTGCCGTTTTCGTCGATATAGATGCCGGTCTCCTGAATGTTTTCGTCGGGCAGATAGCCGTTCATCATATTTTCGCCGGCCAAAACGATTTCGCCGATCTCATAGTTCGGCACCGGCTTGCAGTCTTCGTCCCAGATCTGCAGCTCTACGCCGGGCAGCGGATAGCCGGTGGATTCCGTTTTAAAATGCTGCCAGCAGCTCGACGTGACTGTGGCGGCCATCTCGGTCAGACCGTAGCCGCGGCAAAGGCGCGCCGTGGAGCCGTGTTTGGCGATGGTTTCGTCAAACTGTTTGATAAAGGTGTCGCTGATGATATCGCCGCCGGAGAAGAGCATCTTGAAGTTTTTGAGGCCCTCATTTTCAAAGTTCGGCGCCTCCAGCATCTTCTGGAACATCTTGGGCACGCCGAGGATCTCGATGATCGGGAGCTGTTTAACAAGGTTGTTGACCTGCTCGGCGTCGAATTTCGGGATCATGATCGGCTTGAAGGCGTTGCAGATCGCATAGATCATGCTGCCGCCCAGACCGAACGCATGGAAGCACGGCAGCGCCGACAGCGCATAGGCGTTGCGGTAGTCGTGCGGCATATCCATCAGATAGTATTTATAGGACAGCGCGTTGAACGCATAGGACGAAAGGATGATCGTCTTGCTCTTGCCGGTCGTGCCGCCGCCCTGGAGATAGAACGCGTCTTTTTTGCCGAAGTTTTTCACGGTTTCCACCGGGTCGAGGTTTTGCGATATGGCGTCTTTATAGAACGTATACGGCACGTCCGGGATCTTGACGTTGTGCGCTTCGTTATACTGCGCCATCATCAGCGCCTTGCCGTCGCAGTAGTCGGAGGTGCGGCAGACCACGCAGGGATACTGCTCCATCACCGCGCCGAAATAGCCGGAGATCGCGTCCAGAATGAACAAAAACTTGCTCTTTGTATGTTTCATCGTTGCAAGCAGCGCATCCGGCGGCGTGAGCGGATGGACAAAGTTGAGAATCATGCCGAGCTTGTTGACCGCGTACATGACCGGGAACGCGTGGGCGCAGGTGGGCATGAACGCCGTGACCACGTCGCCTTCCTTGAGACCCTGCGCCTTGAGATAGGCAGCAAGCTGCTCGACGTCTGCGATCATTTTGCTCATCGGGGTTTCGCTGTAGGTGTCGAGCACCGGCGTCACAAACGCGCCGTAATCGCCGATATCCTTCGAGATGCGGCGATAGCATTCCAGCAGATATTCATACAACGATTCGTGGCCCTCCGGCTGGAATAAGTATTTTTCCTTCGGTTCGATATATTGGTCGTAAGCAGCGTACATAGAGACTCCTTCCGGTTTCACCGCAAAAAACAATTGACACGGTGTAACAAATATGATAAAGTGTACTTATTATAACACACTGTCACACATTGTCAATTTACAATTATTCTTTTTTTGAATGATTTTGGACAAAAAAAGAACAACCTGTCACAATTTATGCAAAAATATTTTTCAAAATGAAAAAGGAGCCGCGCATGGAAAAGAAAACATATAGCTGCGTAAGCCGCACCAAACACAGCTTTGAAACCGCACTGGCCGAGCTTTCAAAAACCACACCGCTGCCGAAGATCACCGTCAAGGCGTTGTGTGAGCAGGCGCAGCTGAGTCGCAACGCCTTTTATTTTCACTACGCCGATATCGACGCGCTGATCGAGGATATCGAAAACAATATGTATGCCGCCATCACCGGTTTGCTGGAGGAAGTCAAGCAGACCGGCTTTCCGGAATGCGTCAACGCCACGGTGCGCCGGCTGCCGGATCTGTTTATCCGGCACCGCGATATCACAATGATGCTGATCAATTCGCCCTATTCCAGCGAATTCATCGGCCGGATCGACAAGCTGTTCGGCGACTTTTTCTTCCAGTATTTTTCCGCCTATCATAACACGCAGTTCCGCGTCGGCTACGACTATTTCTACGCCTTTTTGTCCAGCGGCTTTTACGGATTGCTCAACCGCTATCTCCGCAATCCGGACGAAATGCCGCGCGAACGCTTCACTGCTCTGGCCTATACGTTGGTCAAGCGGCTGATTGTGGTGGACAAGCCGAGCACCGATCTGTCCAAAATTCAGATGCCCCGCGCCTGACAGGCCCGGCCTTCGCTCAGCGAAGCAGCAAACTCAGCAGCAGCCCCAACAGCAGTCCGCACACCAGCACCCCGCCGCCCTTTGCCGCGTCCGCCAGAACGCTGCGCCTGACCTTGGTCGGCGGCGCAGCAGATGTTTTGCCGGCAATCAGGCTGGCGCGTTCGCGGATCTTGCCCTCGCTCAGACTCGCGTATTCGGGTTTGACAAAAAACAGGATACGTTCGAAATAATCGCAGTCCGTTTCCTGCACTTCGACGACCTGACGATTCACACCTTTGATCATATGGCGACCTCCTTCACATGCTTCATTAGCTTTTGCAGTCAGCAGGCAATTATGCGGGCACCGTTTTTCACAATCCGTCGGTAAATATTGTGGAAAACCATGTGGAAAATGTGGAGAAGTTTTCTCACCATGCCAATGATACAGGCGTTTTTTCGCTGTTGAAAACGGCAAAAATGTCCTGTGCAAAACCGACCGGAGCAAAGAAATGCCGATTTCTCTTGATACTTTTTTTCAGCTATGATATAATAAAAAGGTAGTTTGATTTTTGAAGGAGAGGTTCCCGATGGATACGCCCAACACCCAACCCGAAGCGCGCAAAAAGCGCATTTTAAGCTGCATCCAGCCGTCCGGCATCCCGACGCTCGGCAATTATCTCGGCGCGCTGAAAAACTGGAAAACGCTGGCAGACGAGTTTGACGGCGCGTTTGCCGTTGCCGACCTGCACGCGATCACCGTGCGCCAGGATCCGGCAAAATTCCGCCAGCAGATCCAGCAGGTGCTCGCGCTGCTGCTTGCCATCGGGCTTGATCCGGAACAGAGCATTTTGTTCATCCAGAGCCATGTGCCGGCCCACAGCCAGCTCGCGTGGATTCTCAACTGCTATACGCAGTTCGGCGAAATGTCGCGCATGACGCAGTTTAAGGACAAATCGCAGTCGCACGCCGACAATGTGAACGTCGGCCTGTTCGCCTATCCGGTGCTGATGGCGGCGGATATTCTGCTGTATCAGGCGGATCTGGTGCCGGTCGGCGCCGACCAGAAGCAGCATCTGGAAATCGCCCGCGATATCGCGAACCGGTTTAACACGCTCTATTCGCCCACCTTCACCATTCCCGAACCGTACATCGGCAAGCAGGGCGCGCGCGTGATGTCGCTGCAGTCGCCCGACAAAAAGATGAGCAAGAGCGACCCGAACCCGAAGGGTTACATCTCCGTATTTGACGCGCCCGAGGTCATCATGAAAAAGATCAAGAGCGCCGTCACCGACAGTGAGGGCTGTGTGCGCTATGCGGACGGCAAGGACGGCATCAACAATCTGATGTCGATCTATAGCTGCTGCACGGGTCTTAGCGACGCGCAGATCGAGCACGACTTCCAAGGCAAGGGCTACGGCGATTTCAAGGTTGCCGTGGCGGAAGCGGTGATTGAAGAGCTGCGGCCGGTGCGCGAAAAGTTTGACCGCTACATGGGCGACAAAGCCTATCTCAAGGATGTGGCGGCGCAGGGTGCGGAGCGGGCGAGCCGGATTGCGAACCGCACGCTGCAAAAGGTGATGAAGAAAGTGGGCTTTGTGCTGCCGTAAAAAAGCACCGCTTTCTTTTTGTTCTTTTCTTTCCCGCGAAAGAAAAGAACGCCGCGCGGCGAGCGCAAAAAGAAAAGAGCGAATGGGCAATCGTCCATTCGCTTTTTATTATAAGGATTTCATCAGCTTCACATACCGCCCGTCTTTGTCTTCGCAGACATCCAAAATACGGTCGAACCCGGCTTTGGCATACAGCCGCAGCGCCGCGAAGTTATCGAGATCGACGCCGATGGTCAATTCTTTGATATCCATCTGCTTCGCCTGTTCGATGACATGCTCCACAAGCGAACGGCCGATCCCCTGCCGGCGGCAGTCTTTTTTCACGATCAGGTGCGATACATAGGCTCTTTTATGCGTGATTGTGTATTCCGGGTCGTTCATATCGAGCACCAGTGAGATTTCACCCAAGCGTGCGCCGTTTTGTTCGCAGACCCAGGTCACACGCTTGCCGCTTTGCAGGTCGCTGTAAAAACGTTCGGCAAGTGCGCGCTGTTTTTTCATATTCCAAAGGTCGGCGCAGCGTTCGAAATCTTTATGTGTAATTGGTATAATTCTTTTTTCCATGCTTCTGTTCTTCTTTGCAAGCACCTGTTCTTTTATCCGGCTTCAAAATACTATATGATTTTGAATCGTTGTATCTGTTTGATGTAGTTTTTCTTCAAGTCTCGTAAATTACCAAAAAACTGCATTTCTGATTTTGAAAGCGTATTGTCGCTAATCTTTAAAGAAATCAATTCCATTGTACACAAAAAATCGGCAACCTGAAATAAGCGATATTCCGCGGGGTACACTTTTCGAAATGAAACATTTGTCAAAAGCGCAGAAAAAACAGAGGCCAATATTTTGCTTAACTCAATCTGTCCATTATCGTAATAAACAACAACTTGATCGTAGCATTGAAAAAAAGATAAATGTTCAAGCACAAATCTTGATAATTGTTTCGCCAACGCCGCAGTCAAAGCGACCGAATCTGTCGTTTGTCTTTTGTCAACGATAAATGTATGATATCCAAAATCACAACTCTTAGCAAAAGGAAGAATTCTGTTCAAGCATCTTCGCCTTTGTGTTATGCTCAAAAAGGAATATTCTTCTTCCCGACGAATGATGGGGCCGGTATGAAAGCAGTGAGATCTAGGAAAATCCATTTCGGCTAATTGGTTTTCCAAAGTCATAACCTGCTCTGTTATTGATATATCTTGATTGTGAAATACAAGTGTGAAAAGATAAAAAGGAGCATGTTTTGCATATGAACCAAAATCACCTGATTCGTCAACAAAAACACTCAACGTCTTCACAAATTGGCACATCCCTTCAAAAAAAGGCGGGGAACTTCCCCGCCGTTGGTGGACCCGGGTCAATAGAATGACCAGCCCGTTTGCACTTTTATTATAGCCGTTATTGAACGATTTGTCAATATAAAAAGAGCAACAAAACTTTACAGTCCATCGCTGATTTCTCTTTTCTTGCGCTCGCCACGGGGCATTCCTTTCTTTCGCGAGAAAGAAAAGAATCGAAAGAAAGCGATTATTTCGCTGTTACAGCAGCGACAGCAGGTCGTCGATCTTCGCTTCGGCCAGACACACACAGGTGTCGGACGCACCGTAATAGATCTTGACCGTTCCGTCCTCCTCCGGCACCATCGCACAGGGGAAGATCACGTTTTGCCGAAAGCCCTCCTCGGTCTCCATCGGCAGCTCCGGCGCAAGCAGCGGCTGTTGATACACCGACAAAACCTTGGACGGATCCTTGAGATCCAGCAGCATCAGCCCGGCAGTGTAGCGCTTTTTCCACGCAGTCTCCCAACCGTTTTTGCCGCGCGTCTCGTCGCGGTCCACCGCGTGAAACAGCGTCAGCCACCCGCGGTCGGTTTTGACCGGCGACGCTGTCGGCCCGATCTTGTTGTTGGCCCATGGCACGTCCTCCACACCGAGCAGCAGCCGGCTTTGGCCCCAATAGACGAGATCCGGGGAGCGGGAGATCCAGATATCAAACCGGTCTTTCCCCCGGCTGTAAACCGGCATCGGGCGCTCCAGCCGCACATATTCTCCGCCGATCTTTTCGGGAAACAGCACCAGATTGCGGTTGTCGGGCGCGGTGGTGCTCAGCACCCGGCACGTTTTCAAATCGTCCGACAGCGCGGCAATCACACCGCACACACCGTGGCGCGTGTCCGCGGCCAGACACAGCAGCAGCCGATCTTCAATCTGTACAATGCGCGGATCGTAAAACCGCCGCAGCTCCGGGTCCATGAAAGGGTCGTTGCTGTCAAGCAGCATTTGCGGCTCCACACGCCAGCCGTCAACTCCGTTTTTGCTGCGGGCGATCCCGACGCCGGTGCCGGCAAAGCGTTTGCCCAAGGTCTCATAGGCGTACTGATCAGCGCCGTAGTCGTTGCGGAAGATCATCACATACTCGCCGCGGTATTTGATCACACCGGCGTTGAACACCAGCGACGACGCATAGGGCAGATCGGCGCTTGTCAAAATCGGCGCCGGTCGTTTTTGGATGCAGGGGTGTGTTGTAAGTGTTGGTAAAACAGCAGGCATAGATATTCCCTCCCGGTGTGGTGTATTCCTCATTTCCTTTTTTTGCGCTCGCCGCGTGGCATTCCTTTCTTTCGCGAGAAAGAAAGGAATCGAAAGAAAGCGACACTTCTTGCCTTCTTGCTATCTTATTTCGTCACCAGCAGATCGTTGTTCTCCAAAAATTCATCATACGTCTCTTTGCGGTCATACAACCCGTCCGGACGGAACTCGATAATCCGATCCGCAATCGACTGCACAAACTGGTGGTCGTGCGACGTGAACAGAATCGCACCCTTGAACTTGATCAAAGCATTGTTCAGCGACGTGATGGATTCCAGATCGAGGTGGTTGGTCGGCTCGTCGAGGATCAACACGTTGGCGCCGGACAGCATCATCTTGATCAGCATGCAGCGTACCCGCTCGCCGCCGGAGAGCACCTTGGCCTTTTTGGTGGCCTCCTCGCCGCTGAACATCAGCCTGCCCAGCCAGCCGCGCACGTCGGTTTCAAACTGCAGATCGCTGTAGCGGCGCACCCAGTCGATCAGACTGTCCTCCACCCCGTCGAAAAACGACGCGTTGTCGCTCGGAAAGTAGGCCTGCGACGTCGTCACGCCCCATTTGAACGAGCCTTCGTCCGGCTCGAGTTCGCCCATGATGATTTTGAAAAACGTCGTTTTTGCCACAGCGTCAGTGCCGACAAACGCTACCTTTTCGTTCGGGCGCAGCGTGAAGCTCACATTGTCGAGTACCTTGCGGCCGCCGATGGTTTTGCTGAGGTTTTCCACCTTCAACAGATCGTTGCCGATCTCGCGGTCGGGCTTGAATTCGATAAACGGGAACCGGCGCGACGACACGGGCATGTCTTCGATCACAATGGATTCCAACAGCTTTTTGCGGCTGGTCGCCTGTTTGGATTTCGACGCGTTGGCGGAAAAACGGGCAATGAACTCCTGCAGCTCCTTCACCTTCGCTTCGTTCTTCTTGTTCTGCTCGCGGGTCTGCCGCTGGCGCATCTGGGTGTATTCATACCAGAAGTCGTAATTGCCGACATACAGCTCAATCTTGCCGAAATCGACGTCCGCGATATGCGTGCAGACCTTGTTGAGGAAATGGCGGTCGTGGCTGACGACGATCACGGTGTTTTCAAAGTCGAGCAAAAACTCCTCCAGCCAGTTGATCGCAGCCACATCGAGGTGGTTGGTCGGCTCGTCCAAAAGCAAAATGTCCGGGTTGCCGAACAGCGCCTGCGCCAGCAGCACCTTCACCTTCTGTTCGCCGGTCAGCTCCTTCATCAGCTTATTATGAAACTCGTTGTGGATGCCCAGCGCGTTGAGCAAAATTTCGGCGTCGCTTTCGGCGCTCCAGCCGTCCATTTCCGCAAACTCCTCTTCGAGCTCGCTGATGCGGATGCCGTCCTCCTCGGTGAAATCCTCTTTACTGTAAAGCGCCTCTTTCGCGTCCATGATCTCAATGAGCTTCGGGTTGCCCATCAGCACGGTGCGGATCACGTCGTATTCGTCATAGGCAAAGTGGTCCTGCTTGAGTACGGAAAGGCGTTCGCCCGGCGTGATGGAAACATGGCCCTTGTTCGGTTCAATTTCGCCGGACAAGATCTTTAAAAAGGTCGATTTGCCGGCGCCGTTGGCGCCGATCAGGCCGTAGCAGTTGCCCTTGGTAAAATTGATCGACACACTGCGAAACAACTCTCTGCCGCCGTATTGCAATGTGACGTTGTTGGTACTGATCATACTATCAAATCCTCTCTTAAAAAACCGCTCAGCCGCGGTAAAACGCAATGTCCGGTTTATCTTTTTTCAGTGTAATCCCGCAGCCGGTAAACGCCTTGCCGCCCTCCGGCTTTGCGCCGACCACCACCGGGCAGGCCTGTCCGAGCGTGTCAAAGGCGCTGCCGGGGTCGCTTACGAAACAACGGTGATAATGCCCCGCCAAAAACAATTCCGGCCGCACGTCGTTTTTCAGCAGCGCAGCCCACTGCCGGAACAGATCCTGCTCAATATCGAACGGCGGTTCCGCGACGTTTGTCACCGGGTTGTGGGCAATCACAAGCTTATGGGTCACACCGGGCGCGTTGTATTCGCTGTCCGCGTGGGCAACCACCCGTTGCAAAAACGCCGTTTCTTCTCTGCGAAACGGTTCGCAGCAAATGGTGCCGCCGTATTCCGGGTGGTTGTCGGGCTTGTCTTCGCCGGTGTCAAGCACAATGGCCCAAAGCCCGCCGGCGCGCAGGGTGTAATAGGTTTTGCCGTCTACCGTCGGAATATAGTCGCCGAACTGTTCGGCATATCGGCCGCGCAAATCGTGGTTGCCGCGCACGCAAACAACCGGAATGCTGCCGTGCGTAATCGCCTGCGACAGGCGATAGATCGTGTCGATATCCGTCAGCCGGTCGGCGGAGTTCACAATGTCGCCGTTGAGCACCAACAGGTCGATTTGTTTGCCGAACGCCGCGGCGGACCGGATCGCGTGGGTCGACCTGCCGTGGGCGTCCGCAATGTGATAGACGTTGATGTTTTCCTGCGGCACGGGATGAAACGGATAATCCAAGCGTTCCTCGGGCGCAAAACGGCTGAAATAGGGTTTGCGCTCGATCAAAGGAGAAACGACCACCGTATACTTTTGCGTCTTGTCCAGCGCCGTTTGCGGCACCGTCACGCGGTGGATCCGTGTTCTTGTCCGGATCACACCGTTCGCATGGTCAAAAAACCGTTTTCCGTCGATTTCAACGGACACCGCGCAGTCGGCGCCGACGCGCAGAAAAATCTGATAATCGCGCCCGGCAACGAACACAGCCGGATCAAACAGCACCAGTCGTTTTGCCACAGCCGCCTCACTCCTTTTCGCCTGTTTCATGCAGCCTATTGTAGCACACTTCCCGCCTTTTTGCAATCCTGTACAAACAAATCTGAAATGATGCTTGATTTTTCCGAAAAAGAACGGTATAGTATACACATAGAACAAATTTGGAGGAATTGTGATGAAACTGTGTCGTAAAGTTGTTGCTTTTGTGTTATCACTGGTCATCGTTTTCACACTGCCGCTGTCGGCCGGCGCGCTGGACAAGGATGCGGTCGGCGCATTTTTCCACAAGGGCTTTTACAATACCGCCGAAACGCTGGTGGAGGGTCTGCTGGGCGCAATCGCGTCGCTGTTCCCGGCGCCGCGCAATTGGAAAGCGCCGGACGACGCTGCGCTCACAAAGCACATGCGCGGCACCGCGCCGTGGCTGCAGACGCCGGCAGAGAACGCGGTGTTCTCCCTCGGCTACAACGAAAGCAGTCTGCTCGACACATTGCCGGTCAGCGTACACAGTCTGTTCGTCGGCGGCAGCATCGAATTTTCCGACAAGCTGGCCACGGCACTGCTCGACGATCTGCGCGTGCGTACCGCGGCTCTTTCCGACGGCAGCGGCCGCGGCACAGGCGTGCTTTTGGAGCTGGACGCCTACGGGCTCTCTCTGCCCGACGTGCGCGAGATCCGGCAGCGGCTGGCGGGCTTTTGCAAAACGCAAAACATCCATTCGATCACAATTGCCGTTTTGCATCAGCACAGCGCGGTCGACACGTTTGGCATGAACGGCAACATCTTCCGCATGGCGCTGCTCAATCCGCTGCTGACGAGCCTGTCGCTGCCCACGACCAACGGCAAAAACAACGCGTATATGGAGCATCTGTATACAACCTGTGTGTCGTCGATCAAATCTGCCGTTGCGGATATGAAGCCCGGCAGGCTCTTTTACGGCACCGCCGACCAAACGCCGTTTTTGGTTGACAAGCGTGCACCGTTTGTCAGCGACCCGCATTTCAACCGCTTCCGCTTTGCACCGGCGGACGGCAGCCGCGAAACCTGGCTGGTGTCCACAGAGATCCACTGCGTCGGCAACGGCGCCGGCGGCACGGTCATCACCAGCGACTATCCCTACTATGCCGAGCGCACCATCCGGCTGCAGGCGGGCGCCAACGTCCTGTTTTATATGGGCGCGCAGCAAAGCACCTCGGGCAACTACGACGAAGGTCTGATTCCGGCGCTGCGCAACACGCCGGAACGCACCGACGCGATCCCGCACTTCGGCGACGCCATCGGACAGGCGATCTGCGCGATCCGGGACGAAACCGAGGTCGCGCCGCTGTTTAACGTGCGGTTCCAATCCATCCTTCTGCCAATCACCAACCCGGTGCTGCTGCTGGCCGGCAAGGCCGGTATGATCGGCGCTGACGTTGTGAAACTCGACAGCGGCTACGGGATTGTGACCGAGATCGGCTATGCGGAGCTGGGCACGGATTTCGCCTTTGCGATCGTGCCGGGTGAACTCGCGCCGGAGCTTGCCTACGGCGGCTGTCTGCAAAAAGACAAAGCGTGGTCGGGCAAGGACTGGCCGTATCCGTCGCTGCAGGAGATGGTTACGGCAGCCGGCAGCAGCAGGAAACTGTTTGCGCTGGATCTCGCCAACGATCAGATCGGCTATATCGTGCCCGACAACAACTATATGCCGATGATCGCGCCGGAGAGCAATTCGATCGAGTTTGTCTCGCTCGGCAAGCAGACCGCGAGCCTTCTGATGGAGGGCTATCAATCGCTGATCGGGCGCGGCGTTTCTTAAGCAATTCTTTCGATTTTCTGACATTCTGCAAAAAGGGCTTGCCTTCCTTTCTCTGCTGCGGTATACTGCAGGAAAGGAAGGTGTTTTTGTGATGAAAAAACAAATCGGCGCGCTCGCGCTTTTGCTGGTTCTGGTGCTGTCCTTTGCCGCCTGCGGCAAAACGGCGGGCAGCGGCTACACGGTGGTTGTGCCGTCCGACGCGCACTACAGTGAACAGGACATCCGCGCGGCGATGCGCGTGGCGGTGCGGCATTTTGAAAAGGAATTTGACGGCTGCACCCTGCTCTCGATCTGCTATGACGAAAGCAAGGTCAAGGACGCCGAACCGGAATGGGCGGCGCAGTATGACGCGGACGAGGCGATCGTTTTGCTCTCGTCGTTCCATGTGGACGGCAGCGGCGGCGACGGCAGCCTCAACGCTAACAGCGATTACACCGACTGGCAGTGGGTGCTGGTACGCAGCGGCAGCGGCGGATGGCAACTGAAAACCTGGGGGTATTGAGCATGAAAAAGCTGTTTCTCCTTTGCGGCGGACTGCTGCTCCTCAACGGGCTGCATGTCACGCTGGTTTCCAACCTCAATTTCGGCACGCTTCTGGTCTTCGGCGTCGGCGCCGTTTTGCTGCTTGTCGGGCTGCTTTATCAAAAGCTGTGGAAATGGCTGCGCGCCGTGATCCTTTGCGGCTGTGCGGTACTTGTGCTTTTGACCGGTGCGCTGAGCGTTTACGGCCGGCTCGACAACCCGACCGGCAGCGAGGACGCGCTGATCGTGCTCGGCTGCGGCGTGCGCGGCGACCGCGTTTCCGTGGGACTTGCCAGCCGGCTGGACAAGGCCGCTGCCTACGCCGAAAGCCACCCGGACGTTTTGATCGTTGTTTCCGGCGGACAGGGACCGCAGGAGACCGTGACGGAAGCCTACGCGATGGAGCAGTATCTGATCGGATGCGGCATTTCGCAGGACCGTATTATCAAAGAGGAACAGGCGACCTCCACGCTGGAAAACCTGCGGTTTGCCGACGCGATCTTGCGCGAACGGTTTCCGAACGGCTACCGCGCCGCGCTGGTCACCAGCCGGTTCCACGTCTTTCGCGCGGTTCATATTGCCAAAACGCTCGGCCTTTCCTTTACCCACCTCGGCGCCGGCAGCATCTGGTACAGCGTGCCGATGAACAATCTGCGCGAACTGTGCGCCATCGCGAACGAGCTGCGCCGCGGCACGATGAAGCTGTGGTGACACGGCGCGCATCGGATCATTCCAATATGCGGGCGGCACGATGGCCGCCCCTACGGTTACAGTCAAAGTGTGCACTTGTGTAGTAAATGCACCTTTTTTTCAGTTTGTTACACGTTTTTACAAAAAGTTATTTCCGACTTGAAAAAAGGTACATTAAGTACATTTTTTGCAAAAAAAGGCCGATAAAGCCCACCACGTCTGGGTTTTTGCAGTGCACTTTTCCGTGCACTTTTCGTGCAGTTGTGCACTTTTCACCCGCTGTTTGCTGACGACTGTTGACTGACGACTGACAACTTTGCCGCCGAACGGCGGCGCTGGAAGAAAAAAAGCCCACTGCCGAAGCAGTGGGTCTTTTGTTTGCGATAGTACTATCACACAAGCTCGATGATTGCCATCTCGGCTGCGTCGCCGCGGCGCGGGCCTGTTTTGATAATACGGCAATAACCGCCGTTTACATCCTTGTATTTCGGGCTGATTTCGTCAAACAGCTTTTTCACAACATCCTCTTTGGTGATGTATGCGAGCGCCTGACGCTTGTTGTGCAGCGTATCTTCCTTGCCGAGGGTGATCATTTTCTCGGCCATGGAACGTACTTCCTTTGCCCGTGTAACGGTGGTTTCAATGCTGCCTTTCTCCAAGAGATAAGTTACCATGCCTCTGAGCATCGCCTTGCGGTGATCGCTGGCTCTGCCGAGCTTTCTGGTACCTGCCATTTGAAATCACTCCTTTGTTGAATATCAGAAATTATTCGTCCTCAGCTCTGAGGTCCAGACCGAACGAGTGGAGTTTGTTGATCACTTCACCCAGCGACTTTTTACCGAGGTTGCGCACCTTCATCATGTCTTCTTCGGTCTTGGTTGTCAAATCTTCCACCGTGTTGATGCCTGCGCGCTTCAAGCAGTTGAACGAGCGCACGGACAAGTCAAGTTCCTCAATGGTCATCTCAAGGACTTTTTCTTTTGCGTCCTCGCCTTTATCTACCATGATTTCCGTATCGTATGCCTCTCCCGACAAATCGCCGAACAGAGCGAGATGTTCGTTGAGAAACTTGGCTCCGAGCGAAACGGCTTCGGTCGCCTTGATCGTCTTGTTTGTCCAGACCTCCAGCGTCAGCTTGTCGAGGTCTGTGACCTGTCCAACACGGGTGTTTTCAACCGTATAGTTGACCTTCAGAACCGGTGTATAGATCGAGTCGATCGCAATCACACCGATTGCCGGCTGCATGAGCTTTTTGTTCTGCTCTGCCGAAACATATCCACGACCCTTGTTGCAGGTGATCTCCATATTGACATGGGCGTCCTTGTCAAGGGTACAGATGTGGCTTTCAGGATTGAGAATTTCAACTTCCGAATCACACTTGATGTCGCCGGCCAAAACTTCTCCTTCGCCGTTGGCATCGATGTAAATCGTTTTCTCGCCTTCGCCGTGGATCTTCAAAATCACCTTTTTCAGATTCAGCACGATCTCGGTCACGTCTTCCTTGACGCCGGGGATCGTGGAAAATTCATGGAGCACGCCGTCGATCTTGACGCTCGTGATCGCATAACCGGGGAGCGAGGACAGAAGGATTCTTCTCAAACTGTTGCCAAGTGTAATGCCGTAGCCGCATTCCAGCGGTTCCACCACGATTTTGCCGTAGGTACCGTCGGGCGCGATCTCTGCAGTTTCGATTCTGGGCTTTTCAATTCCTATCATACGAAACCCTCCTTATTCTATTGTGGTTTTCGTTGCGGATGTTCATCGTTGCACGATGGATTACTTCGAATACAACTCGACGATGAGATGTTCTTCGACGTCGAAGTCCACATCTTCGCGGACCGGCATTCTGAGCACCTTGCCCGAAAGCTCTTCTCTGTTGAGTTCAAGCCAGGCAGGAACCGTAATGAACGGAGCATCTGCACCGGTCAACTTTTCAAACAGCACGGAAGAACGGCTGCTTTGCTTCACAGCGATGACCTGACCGGGTTTCACCTGATAAGAAGGAATGTTGCACTTCTTGCCGTCAACGGTGAAATGCGCGTGAGAAACAAGCTGACGCGCCTGACGACGGGTTTGCGCAAAACCGAGATGATAAACAACGTTGTCCAGACGGCGTTCGCACAAAATCAGCAGGTTGTCACCGGCTTTGCCCGGCATCTTGCTGGCCTTTTCATAGTACGAGCTGAACTGTTTTTCCAGCACGCCGTAAACGAACTTCACCTTTTGCTTTTCATTCAGCTGAAGCGCATATTCGGATGGTTTTCTTCTCATGCCGCCCTTGGGATTACGATTCGTGTTCTTCTTGGCATATCCCATTGCGGTCGGAGATACATTAAGAGCCTTGCAGCGTTTTGCAACAGGCTGCGAATTTTTAGCCATAAAGCTTTTTCCTCCTTGTCAAAAATCAAACACGTCTTCTCTTGGGCGGACGGCAGCCGTTGTGCGGAATCGGCGTAACGTCTTTGATCATCGTCACGTCCAGACCGGCGGTCTGCAGTGCACGGATCGCGGCCTCACGACCGGCGCCCGGGCCCTTAACGTATACTTCAACAGTCTTCATGCCATGTTCCATCGCAGCTTTCGCAGCGGTTTCCGCAGCGGTCTGCGCGGCGAACGGCGTGGACTTTCTGGAACCACGGAAACCCATTTCACCGGCGCTGGCCCACGACACTGCGTTGCCCTGTGTGTCAGTGATGGTCACGATGGTATTGTTGAAGGTGGATTGGATATGGGCCGCACCGCGTTCGATATTTTTACGTTCACGGCGACGGCGGATGGTGGCACCTTTTTTGCCTCCCTTAGCAGCCATAATATGATCCTCCTTTGCTTATTTCTTCTTGTTTGCGATGGTCTTCTTCGGACCTTTGCGGGTACGCGCGTTGGTCTTGGAACGCTGGCCTCTTACAGGCAGGCCCTTTCTGTGACGCACGCCGCGATAGCAGCCAATTTCAATAAGTCTCTTGATGTCAAACGCGGTTTCTCTTCTCAGATCACCTTCCACCTTGAGGTTGTGGTCGATGTATTCACGAAGCTTCGAAACGTCGTCTTCGGTCAGATCCTTGACACGGGTGTCCGGATTGACCCCTGTTGCGGCGATGATGTCGCCGGCAGTTTTGCGACCGATGCCGAAAATGTAAGTCAAAGCGATTTCGACTCTCTTGTCTCTCGGCAGGTCAACACCTGAAATACGAGCCATTTGTCAGTTACACCTCCAAAATTGGTTTCGCGTCATTAGCCCTGACGCTGCTTGTGCTTGGGATTTTCACAGATGACCATGACTTTTCCCTTGCGCTTAATGATTTTGCACTTCTCGCAAATTTTCTTCACAGAAGGTCTGACTTTCATAGAACTACCTCCTTTAAATATGAAACCTTTCGGTTATTTGGATCTCCAAGTGATGCGTCCTCTGGTCAGGTCATACGGAGACATTTCGACCGTGACCTTGTCTCCGGGCAGGATGCGGATGTAATTCATACGCAGCTTGCCGGAAATGTGGGCAAGAATTCTGTGGCCGTTGTCCAGCTCCACCTGGAACTGTGCGTTCGGCAGCGCTTCCACAACCGTGCCTTCAATTTCGATCATATCCTGTTTTGACATAACGGATCCCTCACTGAATCTTCACTTCGCGCAATGCGCGTTTCAATCTTCGGTTTGTTGCCATTGCCGGTGCGTCCAGATGATATGCGGTGGGCAAAAGATGGCGCGGATTTTTGCGCTTGGGCCGTTCGAGCGGCCGCTCCTTGCCGTCGCAAACCAGCACACCGTGTTCCGTGATATCCGTGACCGCAAGCAGTGCGCCTTTGTCGCGCCCGGCTGTGGAGATCACGACCTGTCCCGTTTCAAACCTCATACGCTCACTCCGTTGTCAGGATGACTGGTCCTGCCTTCGTGATGGCGATGGTGTGTTCAAAATGGGCAGACAGCTTACCGTCTTTGGTTTTGACGGTCCAGCCGTCGGGCATCTGGCGGATGGCCGCCGTGCCCTGGTTGATCATCGGTTCAATGGCGATTGTCATGCCCGGCAACAGGCGAACGCCGCGGCCGGCTGTGCCGTAATTCGGTACGGCGGGGTCTTCGTGCAGCGCCTTGCCGACGCCGTGGCCCGTGTATTCACGCACCACCGAATAGCCCCGTGCTTCGCAATACTGCTGCACCGCTGCACCGATATCGCCGATCTTGTTACCCGGAACGGCCAGCTTGATCGCTTCATACAAGCTCTCTCTGGTCACGTCCATCAGCCGCTGTGCCTCGTCGGAAACGGTTCCGCAGGCAAATGTGGCAGCATTATCGCCGTTATATCCGTGCACCTTGGCGCCAAGGTCAATGCTGACGATGTCGCCGTTTTTCAGAATGCGCTTCTTGCTCGGAATGCCATGAATGATCTCGTCATTGACGGAAATGCAGGCTGTGGCGGGGAAGTCATACAGATGCAGAAAGTTCGGTTCCGCACCCTGACTTTTGATATACTCATAAGCGATCCGGTCGATCTCCCAGGTGGAGACGCCCGGCCGAACCGCTTCCCCGGCCACGCGGAGTGCTCCGGCTGAAATGCGGCACGCTTCTTTCATCAGGGAAAGCTCGCGTGTGGTCTTGAGCACGATCATGCCTGTTCCTCCAATGCTTTGAGGGTCAGTGCCGTTGTATCTGCAACTTCTTCCTGTCCCTCCACGACGCGCAGATTGCCCTTCGCCTTGTAATAGGCGATCAGCGGTTCGGTCTGTTCATGATAGACACGCAGACGCTCGAGCACGGTCTGTGCTTCGTCGTCCTTCCGCTGGGTCAGTGCGCCGCCGCAGTTGTCGCAGACGCCTTCCGTCTTCGGCTGTTTATACAGCGTGTGGTAGGAAGCGCCGCAATTTGCGCAGACTCTGCGTCCGGCCATCCGTGTGGCGATCTTTTCGTCCGGCACTTCGATGTCGATGACGAGGTCGATCTTGACGCCCATCCGGTCGAGTGCTTCGGCCTGCGGAACCGTCCGCGGAAAGCCGTCGAGGATAAATCCGTTTTTACAGTCGTCTTCGCGCAGCCTGTCCTGGATGATGCCGATCACGACATCATCCGGCACAAGCAGGCCTTTTTCGATATAATCCTTGGCCTTGAGTCCCATTTCGGTCTGCGCCTTGAGCGCAGCGCGAATGATGTTTCCTGTTGAAATGGCCGGGATGGAAAGATGATCGCAGATCACCTCTGCCTGTGTGCCTTTGCCGGCACCCGGCGCGCCCAAAAGAATCAGTTTCATTCGGTTCACCTCAGGGAGATCAATCAAGGAAGCCCTTATAGTGACGCATCATCATCTGGCTTTCGAGCGTCTTGACCGTTTCAAGCGCAACGCCGACAACGATGATCAGGGACGTACCGCCGAGCGACAGGGTCATCGGTCTGCCGATGAGCTGTGTGAACTGGGTCAGAAGGATCGGGAACAGCGCAACAACGGAAATCAGCAAAGCGCCGAGAAGCGTGATGCGGCCGAGGATCTTCTGGATATAGTCGGCGGTCGGTTTGCCCGGACGGATGCCCGGAATCATGCCGCTGTTTTTGCGGATGTTGTTGGACATTTCCACGGGGTTGTACTGGATGCTCGCATAGAAGTATGCGAAGAACAGAATCAGCACGAAATACATGATGCCGTAGGCCCAGTGGCTGGAGGTAAAGACGTCGAAGAACTTCTTCCAGCCGTCGCTGAGGTTGTCCTCGTTGAGGAACATCTTGACTGTCGGGGGAAGCGACAGGATCGAAGATGCGAAAATGATGGGCAGAACACCGGACATATTGACCTTGATGGGGATATGGGTGCTCTGGCCGCCGTACATCTTGCGGCCGACCACGCGCTTGGCGTACTGGACCGGGATGCGGCGCTCCGCATTGTCCATCCAGACGATGTAAGCGATCATGGCGAGCATCAGGATGATCACGATGGGAACCAGCGCGAAATAGGCGCCGCCCTGCATCAGATAGGCATACATCATGTAAACGAGAGTCGGCATACGCGCGACGATACCTGCAAACAGGATGATGGAAACACCGTTGCCGATGCCCTTGTCGTTGACCTGTTCGCCGAGCCACATGATGAATGCGGAACCCGCGGTCAGAACCGTGATCACAACCAGGCCCTGCAGCACGGCGGAGAAGCCGGTGAACAGCTGCCCTTCGGCGTCAGTCACAACGTAGCCCTTCGCACGCAGATAGATGAAGTACGCGGTACTCTGCAGCAGTGCAAGTGCGATCGTGGTATAACGGGTGATGGTTGCGATTTTCTTTCTGCCCTCTTCGCCCTCTTTGGAAAGCTTTTCCAAAGCCGGGATCGCAACGGTGAGAAGCTGGATGATAATCGAGCTGTTGATATATGGGGTGACGGACATGGCGAAAATCGTACCATAGTTGAACGCGTCACCGGTCATCATGCTCAGATAGTTCATAAACGTTTCACCGGTGGGATCGACGATACCCGAGCCGGTAATGTTGGTGAACGGAACCGGAATCGCTGCACCGATTCTGAAGATGAGTACGATCAGTGCGGTGAAAAGCATCTTTTTACGAAGATCTGCAATTTTCCAGGCATTAATAAACGTACCTATCATTTCAGATCACCTCGGCCTTCCCGCCGGCGGCTTCGATCTTCTGTTTTGCGGATTCGCTGAACGCGTTGACCTGCACTGTCACAGCCTTGGTCAGTTCGCCGTGGCCAAGCACCTTCACGCCGTCAAGCGCCTTTTTAACAAGACCCTTTTCAATCAGCGCATCGATGGTAACGGTTTCGCCGGCGTCAAACGCCTTGTCGATCGCCGCAACATTCACGATCGCCATTTCCGTTCTGAAAATGTTGTTGAATCCACGTTTCGGGATTCTTCTTTGCAAAGGCATCTGGCCGCCTTCAAAACCGGCGCGCATACCTCTGCCCGCACGGGCCTTTTGACCCTTGTGACCCTTACCGGCGGTTTTGCCCTGGCCGGAACCTGCGCCGCGACCGATGCGCTTGCGCGCTTTGGTAGAACCGGCTGCAGGAGAAAGTTCGTGCAATTTCATTTGTCGCACCTCCTCATCTTAAGCTTCGGTGACTTCGAGCAGGTGTGAAATCTTCTTCACTTTGCCCTGGGTCTGTGGGTTGTTCGGCTGTGTAGCCTCGTCCCCGATCTTGCGAAGGCCAAGTGCGTGGGCGGTGGCGATCTGATCTTTCTTGCAGCCGATCAGGCTTCTCACAAGCTTTACCTTAACATCTGCCATGATTGCGCCCTCCTTAACCTAAAATATCCTGCTCGGTCTTGCCGCGGATGGCAGCCACTTCTTCGACGTTGCGAAGCTTTGAAAGACCGTCGAGTGTCGCTCTGACAACGTTGCAGGGGTTGTTCGAGCGAAGCGCCTTGGTACGGATGTCTTTGATACCGACCGTTTCCACAACCGCACGCACCGGGCCGCCGGCGATCACGCCGGTACCGGGAGCAGCGGGCTTGAGCAGCACAACGCCTGCGCCGAATTTACCGATGATCTCATGCGGGATGGTGGTGCCCTTGAGCGCAACCTTCATGAGATTTTTCTTTGCGTCTTCAATACCCTTACGGATCGCGTCGGGCACTTCACCGGATTTGCCGAGACCGAAGCCGACAATGCCGTTGCCGTCGCCAACAACCACGAGCGCTGCGAATTTGTAAATACGGCCGCCCTTTACGGTTTTGGAAACACGGTTGATCGTGACAACGCGTTCTGTAAGTTCATAAGCCGATGCATCAATTTTTGTCATTCTGATTTACCTCCTTGCTTAGAACTTCAGGCCGCCTTCACGCGCGCCTTCCGCGAGCGCTGCAACACGACCGTGATAGATGTAGCCGCCTCTGTCGAACACGCAAGCTTCGATGCCCTTTTCAGCAGCACGCTTTGCAAGCAGTTCGCCAACCTTTTTTGCGGCTTCCTGGTTTCCGCCGTACTCGAATTCTTTCTCAACACTTGCCGCAGATGCGAGTGTGACGCCATTGACGTCGTCGATAAGCTGGGCATAGATGTGGTTGAGTGAACGGTAAACGCTAAGACGCGGACACGCTGCTGTGCCGCTGATCTTCGCGCGCACTCTTCTATGGCGTTTCTGTCTGGCTTTATTGCTGTCTTGTCTTGTAACCATTGTGATTTCACTCCTTTACCAATCTTATTTACCCTTACCGGCTTTGCCTTCTTTGCGGCGGATATGCTCGTCGGCGTATTTGATGCCCTTGCCCTTATAGGGTTCCGGCGGACGCTTTTCGCGCACTTCCGCGGCGAACTGGCCAACCTTTTGCTTGTCAGCGCCGCTGATGACGATCTTGTTCGGGGCCGGCACTTCGATCGTGATGCCGTCGATTTCGGGAACGATCACGTCGTGGGAATAGCCGATCTTCATCACAAGATCGGAGCCCTTCTTTTCGGCACGGTAACCGATACCGTTGATTTCAAGCTCTTTCTTGAAGCCGGCGTTCACGCCTTCGATCATGTTGGCGATCAGCGTGCGGGTCAGACCGTGAAGTGATCTGTTTTCTTTCAGATCGTTCGGACGGGAGACTTTGATTTCGGCGCCGTCTTTCTCGATCGTGATATTGCTGTTGAAGGTGTTGGTGAGGGTACCCTTTGTACCTTTGACCGTCACGGTGCTGCCGTCGACCGTTACGTCAACGCCTGCGGGGATCGCGATGGCCTTTTTACCGATTCGTGACATGTGGGCACCTCCTTACCAGATGAACGCAAGAACTTCGCCGCCAACGTTGGCTTTGCGTGCGTCCTTGTCGGTCATGATGCCTTTGGATGTGGACAGGATCGCGATGCCGAGACCCTTCATCACCTTGGGCATATCTTCACAGTTTGTGTAAATTCTCAGACCGGGCTTACTGACTCTTCTGAGACCGGTGATCACCTGGGATTTGTTCGGGCCGTACTTGAGCTGTACGGTGATCATGCCCTGCTTTCCGTCTTCTTCCACGGAATAGCTCTTGATATAACCTTCATCCACAAGAATCTGCGCAATTGCCTTCTTCACGTTGGATGCAGGAATTTTCACTGAATCGTGTTTTGCCGAGCTTGCGTTACGAATTCTTGTAAGCATATCGGCGATTGCGTCTGTAACTTGCATAATTCCTTTACCTCCTGATTGATTGCAACTGCTTACCAGCTTGCTTTTTTCACGCCCGGGATCTGACCGGCATGGGCGAGTTCTCTGAAGCAGATACGGCACACACCGTATTTACGAAGATACGCGTGGGGTCTGCCGCAGATTTTGCAGCGGTTATACTGCCTTGTGGAATACTTAGCGGGTCTTTTTTGCTTAACCTTCATAGAAGTCTTTGCCATAAGTAATTCCTCCTTACTGTTTCTCGAACGGAGCACCCATAAGCGTGAGCAGCTCTCTTGCTTCTTCGTCGGTGTTGGCCGTGGTCACGAAGCAGATGTCCATGCCGCGGACCTTGTCGATCTTGTCGTAGTCGATTTCCGGGAAGATCAATTGTTCCTTGATACCCACGGAATAGTTGCCGCGACCGTCGAACGCGTTCGGGTTGATACCGCGGAAGTCGCGCACGCGGGGCAGCGCCAGGTTGAAGAAGCGGTCGATGAATTCATACATCTTGTCGCCGCGCAGGGTCACCTTCGCGCCGATGGTCATGCCTTCACGCAGCTTGAAGTTTGCAACGCTCTTCTTGGCCTTGCAAAGCACGGGCTGCTGACCGGTGATTTGTCTGATATCGGAAACGATCGCGTCGAGGATTTTGGAGTTATCTCTCGCTTCGCCGCAGGCGACGTTCACAACGACCTTTTCGATCTTCGGGATCTGCATCACGCTCTTATAGCCGAACTTCTTCATCAACGCGGGTGCGACCTCGTTGACGTAAGTGTCTTTCAATCTTGCCATCGTCATGTGCCTCCCTTATTCAAACTTTGCGCCGCAGTCTGCTTTTTTGCAAACGCGCATCTTCTTCTGCTTGCCCTTTTCTTCCACGATCACGTGGCCGACACGGGTCGGTCTGCCGCATTTGGGGCAGATGAGCTGAACCTTGTTGGCATACAGCGCGCTTTCCGCCTTGATGATGCCGCCCGGTTCGCCCATTTTACGGGGCTTAACATGCTTTGAAACGACGTTGATCCCTTCCACGATCACTTTGCCCTCGCTCGGGCTGACCCGCAGGACCTTGCCTCTTGCGCCACGATCTTTGCCGTTGATGACAACGACCTGGTCGCCTGTTTTCACGTGAACCTTACTCATCGTGACACCTCCTTAAAGTACTTCCGGAGCCAGAGAAAGGATCTTCAGATAGTCCTTTTCACGAAGCTCTCTCGCAACCGGTCCAAAGATACGGGTACCTCTGGGGTTTTTATCATCGCGGATGATAACGGCTGCATTTTCATCGAAACGGATATAGGTTCCGTCTTCGCGGCGAACGCCGGTAGCGGAGCGGACAACGACCGCTTTGACGACTTCGCCCTTTTTCACGACGCCACCCGGTGCTGCCTTCTTGACAGAAGCAACAATGACGTCACCGATATTCGCATATCTTCTTCCGGTGCCGCCCAGCACGCGAATGCACATGAGTTCCTTCGCGCCGGTGTTGTCGGCAACTTTCAGATAAGTCTGCTGTTGGATCATTGTATTTGGCCTCCTTTAGCTGCACCAAGTTATTTGGCTTTTTCGATAATCTCTACCACGCGCCATCTCTTGTCTTTGGAGAGCGGGCGGGTTTCCATGATCAGGACACGGTCACCGATGCCGCATTCGTTCTTTTCGTCATGGGCCTTCACCTTCACGGTGCGGTTCACGATCTTTTTGTAAAGCGGGTGACGGACCTTATCTTTGATCGTCACGACGACGGTCTTTTCCATCTTGTCGCTCGTCACGATACCAACCTGTGTTTTACGAAGGTTTCTTTCCATCTGTCAGTTCCTCCCTTTCTCAAGAATTTGCGCCGTGAAGCTCGATATCGCGCTGAACCGTCTTGATGCGGGCGATATCCTTTTTCACTGCACTGATTCTCATCGGGTTGTCGAGCTGATTGACAGCCTGCTGGAAACGAAGATTGAAAAGCTCCTTCTTCAGCTCTGCGAGCTTTTCGTCCATCTCTGCGGCGGACAGTTTTCTGATTTCACTAGCTTTCATGACTGTTCACCTTCCTTAGTCTGATCTGCTTTCGTCGCGAATTTGCACTTGATCGGCAGCTTGTTCGCGGCAAGGCGCATAGCCTCGCGTGCGAGCGCTTCGTCGACGCCTGCGATTTCAAACATCACACGGCCCGGTTTAACAACGGCCACCCAGTATTCGGGCGAGCCTTTACCGGAACCCATGCGGGTTTCTGCCGGCTTTTGCGTGATGGGCTTATCGGGGAAGATCTTGATCCAGACCTGACCGCCACGCTTGATGGAACGGGTCATGGCGATACGAGCCGCCTCGATCTGTCTGGAAGTGATCCATGCGGGTTCCAGAGCGACAAGACCGTAATCACCGTAGGTGACCTGGTTGCCTTTATGCGCTGTGCCTTTCAGACGGCCGCGCTGCACTTTACGACGTTTGACACGCTTCGGTAATAACATTATTTCGCTCCTCCTTCCCGGCGTTGTCTGGGACGACGGCGATCCGGACGGCGGCGGTTTTCATTGTTGGAAACCTGAAGCACTTCGCCTGCATAGATCCAGACCTTGACGCCGATGCGTCCGTAGGTGGTTTTAGCTTCAGCGAAACCGTAGTCGATGTCGGCACGGATCGTCTGAAGGGGAATCGTTCCCTCTTTATACGTTTCACTTCTCGCGATTTCAGCACCGCCCAGACGGCCGGATGCCTGGCACTTGATGCCCTTGGCGCCCATCTTCATGGCGCGGCCGATGGACTGCTTAAGTGCACGGCGGAAGGAAATTCTGCGTTCGAGCTGGCCCGCGATGCTTTCCGCAACAAGCTGTGCGTTGACGTCGGGGTTTTTGATCTCGATGATGTTGAGCGAAACAGCCTTGCCGACCTTCTTTTCGAGTGTCGCTTTCAGCTTTTCGATCTCTGCGCCGCCGCGGCCGATGACCATGCCGGGCTTTGCAACGTGGATGTTGATGCGCACGCGCTTTGCGTCGCGTTCGATCTCAACCTTGGGTACTCCGGCGGGAGCGAGTGTTTCAAGGAGATACTCACGAAGTTCATAATCTTCCACGAGCGTGTCGCCGAAGTCATGCTTCTTGGCATACCAACGAGATTCCCAGTCTTTGATAACACCGACTCTCAAGCCGTTAGGATTGACTTTCTGGCCCATTGTTTAACCTCCTCCTTGATTATTCCGCTTCCTTGAGAACAAGGGTGATGTGGGATGTCTTTTTGTTGATACGGTTGGCACGTCCCTGCGCACGCGGACGGATCCGCTTGAGTGTCGGGCCCTGGCCGACGTAGCATTCTGCAACGTACAGTCTGGAAGTGTCCATATCTTTGTTTTCCGCATTTGCAACAGCGGATTTCAGCAGTTTTGCAACGACCTCGCACGCAGCCTTCGGCGTGTACTTGAGGATCGCGGCGGCCTTGTCGGCCGGTTGATTGCGGATAAGGTCGAGCACGATCTTGACCTTACGCGGCGCAATACGCACAAAAGTAACTTTTGCAGTTGCTTCCATTACAATACACTCCTTTCGACTTATTTACCGTTGTTCGAGGTCTTCGAACCGGCGTGACCGCGGAAGGTACGCGTCGGTGCGAACTCACCGAGTTTATGACCGACCATGTCCTCCGTGATATACACGGGCACGTGTTTGCGGCCGTCGTGAACGGCGAACGTGTGGCCGACGAATTCGGGGAAGATCGTGGAGCTGCGGCTCCAGGTCTTCAGGACGATCTTTTCGCCCTTTTCATTCATTTTAACGACGCGATCATACAGTCTTTCCTGCACGAAAGGTCCTTTTTTAGTGCTTCTGCTCATGATTCTTAGCTCCTTTCCTCGACCGGTTATTTGTCGTTGCGACGCTTGACGATCAGCTTGTCGGAACGATTCTTCTTCGCACGAGTCTTGTAGCCGAGCGCAGGCTTGCCCCACGGGGTAACAGGGCCGGGACGGCCGATCGGGGATTTGCCTTCGCCGCCGCCGTGCGGGTGGTCGCACGGGTTCATAACAGAACCGCGGACGGTCGGACGGATGCCCATGTGGCGGGTACGGCCGGCTTTACCGATCTTGACGTTTTCGTGGTCGGTGTTGCCGACGACGCCGATCGTCGCCATGCAGGTTTCGGGCACTTTACGAAGTTCGCTGGAGGGAAGTCTGAGCAGCGCGTAGCCGCCTTCCTTCGCCATCAGCTGGGCAGCGTTGCCGGCAGCACGGGCCAGCTGGCCGCCGCGGCCGGGATACAGTTCCACGTTGTGGATGAAGGTACCGGTCGGGATATTGATCAGCGGCAGGGCGTTGCCCGGCTTGATATCCGCTGCGGGACCCGCTTCCACCACGTCGCCGACCTTCAGGCCGTCCGGCGCGATGATGTATCTCTTTTCGCCGTCTTCATACTGCAGCAATGCGATATGCGCGGAGCGGTTGGGATCGTATTCGATCGTGGCGACGGTCGCTTTGACGTCGAACTTATCGCGCTTGAAATCGATGATACGATACTTTCTGCGGTTGCCGCCGCCGCGATGGCGGACGGTGATGCGGCCATAGCTGTTGCGGCCGCTCTTTTTATTGAGGGGAGCCAGCAGGCTTCTCTCGGGACCGTTCTTGGAAAGACCGGTGTAGTCGGTATACGACATGTTTCTCGTGCCGTTTGTAACGGGCTTGAGGACTCGAATTGACATTTGATTCACACTCCTGTCAGTGGTTTCGCGGAGGATGTCGGCCTCCATACATTACCACTTGGATTATAATAGGTTAAAGCTTAAAGCAAGCCGTCGAAGAAGTCGATGGTTTTGCTGTCTTCGGTCAGGGTGACGATCGCTTTTTTCCACGACGGGGTGTAACCCTCGAAGCGGCCGTAGCGGCGCAGGTGACCTTTGCAGTTCATGGTGTTGACCTTGGCGACCTTGACGTCAAAGACTTCTTCGACCGCCTTTTTGATCTCGGCCTTGTTTGCATTCTTCGCAACCTTGAAGGTGTACTTTTTGAACGCGGTTCCCATCATGGATTCTTCCGTGATGACGGGCTTGAGGATGATGTCATGTGCGAACTGTGCCATTATGCATAAACCTCCTCGATCTTGGCAACTGCGTCTTTCAGCACCACGATGCTGTTGCAGTTGAGAATGTCGTAAACATTGAGGGTGTTTACAAGGGAAACCTTGACGCCCGCGATGTTTCTTGCGCTTCTGTAGATGACGTCGTCTTTTTCCGGAAGCACGATGAGGGTCTTCTTGCCGGTTTCAAGCGCGGAGAGGACTTTGACGATCTCTTTCGTCTTGATCGCGTCGAGCTTGAGGGAATCAAGCACGATCATTTCGCCGTCGAGGACCTTCGAGGAAAGCGCGGACTTCATAGCAAGTCTCTTCACTTTCTTGTTGACGGCAAGGCCGTATGTTCTCGGCTTCGGGCCGTGAGCGATACCGCCGTGATACCACTGGGGTGCTCTGGTGGAGCCTTGTCTTGCGCGGCCGGAACCCTTTTGTCTCCAGGGCTTTTTGCCGCCGCCGGAAACTTCCGAGCGGGTCAGGGTTGACTGTGTGCCCTGACGCTGATTTGCCAGATACGCTACGACTGCGAGATGCATTGCCGAGGTGTTCGGTTCAATGGCGAAGATGCTGTCGGCGAGCGCGAGCTCTGACACTTTGTTACCGTTTACGTCGAATACTGTTACGTTAGGCATTCAGAACAACTCCTTTCTTACGCTTTTTTCACGCTGTTGACGACCATGACGATACCCTTCTTCGGGCCGGGGATGGCGCCCTTGATCGCGATGAGGTTGTTTTCCGCGTCGATTTTCACAACGTCCAGATTCTGGATCGTGACGCGTTCGCTGCCGAGATGACCGGCGAGCTTCTTGCCCTTGTATACGCGGGACGGATCGGAGCAGGCGCCCAGGGAGCCGGCGTGTCTTGCGACGGGGCCGGTACCGTGAGATTCCTTCAGGCGGGAGAAGTTCCAGCGCTTGATGGAGCCGGCGGTGCCTTTACCTTTGCTTGTACCCACAACGTCGACCTTTTCGCCGACTTCAAACAGATCAGCCTTGAGGATGTCGCCGACGTTCAGCGCGCTGATATCGTCGAGACGGAACTCTCTGAGCACTTTCTTCGGGGCAACGTCTGCCTTTTTGAAGTGACCTGCTTCGGGCTTGTTCGTTCTGGTGACTTTCTTGTCGTCGAAGCCGAGCTGAACGGCGTCATAACCGTCGTTGTCAACCGTCTTCTTTTGGACGACTGCGCACGGACCGAGTTCCACAACGGTCACGGGGACAACATTGCCCGCGTCGTTGAAGATCTGCGTCATGCCAACTTTTCTGCCGATAAGACCTTTTTTCATAATTGATGTTCCTCCTTTGGTTATTGGTTGGACCTTTCGCCAACGTGACCTTCTGGTGAGCGTGTCGGGTATAAATCAGAAGCCAGAGAGCAGTTATCTCTTGATTTCGATTTCAACGCTTGCCGGAATTTCAAGATTTGTCAGAGCCTCCACGGTCTTGGGTGTCGGTCTGATGATGTCAATGAGTCTTTTGTGCGTTCTCTGTTCAAACTGTTCGCGGCTGTCCTTATACTTATGTACAGCGCGCAGGATGGTCACGATCTCTTTTTCCGTCGGAAGAGGGATGGGACCGGAAACCGTTGCGTTGGTACGCTTCGCAGCTTCCACGATCATTTCCGCCGCTTTGTCGACGAGATTGTGGTCATAGCCTTTCAGTCTGATACGGATCTTTTCCTTCACTGCCATTGATTGTTCGCCTCCATAAAAATTGTGTGGCGGGCATTCGCATTTTGACAACCTGTCCGGGTGTTTACGGCCTTCCCTTTAAAAAACCGGAAAGGCAATATTTCCGGCAAGGCGCAAAAAAGCGCAGTTTACGCCTGTATACCGCTGGGCCGCAGCCCACGCAAGAAGCGGCAAAAGCGCATAACGTATAGATCGCCCGGTTTTGAATCGGACATACTCCGCGGAAATTCCCTGCCTCTTCGGGCAGCCACCTCCCGCATCATCGCATATCGTTTGGTTGCGTTTGGACATAGTTATACCCACCTATGCCCACTCGCAGACTTGATAAGTTTATCATAGTCTTTGTAAAATGTCAACGATTTTGGCAAAAAAAGTTTGTTGAAAATGCAGATTTTTTTCGGTCCTATTTTGACCACTAAATCGGGTGTTTTTTGGCGGATTTGGCACTAAATGTAGGTTGCGGCTGTGCCGCGAAGGGAACGGGAAACGGAAAGCCGGGGCGCTTTCTCGGCTATACGAAAGATATGAAACCCCTAAAGTAAAACAGCACCCGGTTCACAACCAAGGTGCTGTTCTTCTTTTCTCTTGTGATTTTGCTTCTTGCTTTCTTTATCTATACGGCTTCCGGCTCAACTGCAATTGCCGTGCCTTCTTGCTGTTGGGGCAGCCGTAGTAGTCCACAACCTCAAACGGGTCGTCTGCCGGATCATCCGGCGCCGGCGTGCCGCCGAGCTTTGCGATGATTGCGTGATACAGCCGTTTCATCCACGTCCACAGCGAACGGAAAAGCAAACGCATCATGACCCCTCCTTACAATATAATGAAAACCAACGAACGGCCATTAACTGACGACTGTCGACCGCTGCACCTTGCGCAGCAGAATCTTCGCCGCTGCCGCCGCCTGCGGCACGGTGTCTTTACGGAAGTCTTTCAGCGTCTGCACTGTGATGTGCGTCACGCCGTGCAGCGTTTTCCGAAACAGCGCACGCGTGTCCTTCGGCGTTTGCAGCCACGCCTGCAAAAGATGTACCGCCACGACCGGCAGCGTTTTCACCGCCTCCAACAGACAGTCAACCTGCGCACCGTCCATCAGCCGCTCGGTGATCTCGTTCAGCACCGGGCAGTCGTCTTCGTTCAGCCGGAAGATCAGATTCGACAGCAGCACATCGGAAAAGCGGCCAAGCACATTCAGCTCGTCGCGCGTGACCAGCTCGCCGTCCCGGATCTGCCAATAGGTGATGTCATGCTGCAGCGGGCCGAACTGATGCTTGTTTTCCACCACGGTGTAATCATAGTCGTGCGCCAGAAACATCCCGATAAACGACGCATGCGGCACCAGATGGCGGTAGCGTTCAAGCAGTTCGTCGTAGACGCCGGTGTGATATAACCGGTAATCGCAAAAGCCGGGACCCTCGTTGTTATAGACGCAGCGGATCCGGTCGCGCACCTGCTTTTCCGCGGTCAGCGCGGCATACAGCGCGATGTTGCCGCCCTTGCTGTGGCCGCACACGATGATGTCGCCCGGAAACTGAGCGGCAACGTCTTTCAGATACTGCTGCGCCAGCGGATACGACTGCATTCCGCGCTGAATAAAGATGTCCAGATCCTCATGCCAGCCAACCAAAGAATCATCGGTCCCACGAAACGTGACCACCGCGGTGCCGTCCGGCAGCAAAAAGGTTGCAACACCGTACTGCAGCGCCGGTGTTTTGGAAAACGCGCTTTGCGCGCCCACAACCCGCAGCGAAGAGAACCGCGGCGTCTGCGCCATCCGCATCATGTTGATGCTCGCCTGCTTGGTCAGCAGCAGACCCATCCGGCGGTGGCGGCAGCCCTGCTTTTGAAAATACGCGTTCGCCATGTCGGCAAACGGCACGGGCGCCGCCGCAAGATCGGGAGAAACAACCTGTTCAATCGGCAGATAGATCAGTTGGCACAGGACGAGGTTATCCGCGTCGCTGAACGGACGCGCATCAAAGGTCTGGTCGCCGAATGCGGAGATGTATTCATACACGCCTGGCATCGCAATGCCCCCTTTTCTTTCATTAACACAATCTTAACACAATTAACAACTTTCGTCAATCATTTTTGCAAAAGAAAAACGCCCGTACAAAAACGGACGTTTCGGTACTGCTTCTCCTGTTTACCGGTTGAAGAAAAAGAACAGGATACTGACGAAGAACGAGGCGATCACGTCCGCGATCCCGTCGAAGAATGTGCCGATCTGATCAAACATGGCTTTCCCTCCTTACGCAGCTGCGCTGTGTTGGTTTTCTTTTATAATAGGGTAGCATACAAATGTGTGATTTATGTTGCGGATCATTGAAAACTACATACAGCGCGTATAAAACAAAAAAGAAACCGGCAAGCCTCCGGGAAGCTTGCCGGTTCATTTGGCGCGCCGAATGCGGTCAAATCCGAACCGTTCATTGTGTTTTCAATCTCTTTAAAAGTGATAGTTTTGCTGCCGTCTTTGTAATTAAACATAATCACCATACGGTCATCAAAGAGATAAATGGAATTGATAAAGCTGTCAATCAATCTGCGGCGATGGTCAATCTTATGGATGTCCATCTTCCGTAGACGATGGAACCAGAAAAGGATTTGTTCCTTTGTCAGTGTCGGTTGGGCGAATTCTTCTTTGGCGATCTGTACGGAAAGCTCGCTTTTCAGCTGCTCCAACTCTTCCATCCGCTGTTTGGTGGATTCTGTAATAATCCCTTGTTGGATCGCGTTCAAAAAGTTGTTGATCGCACGCTCTGTTTCCGCATATTGCTGGCGAAGGATTGGAAGCATCGTGTTGGTGCCTTGGCGTTCAAATGCCATATCAGCAAGGTATTCCAGCAGTTCATCATCAAAGATAATCTTTTGGATTTGGTCAAGGATAATGTTTTCAATCCATTCTTTTTTGACCGATTTTTTGTCGCAGCCTTTGTGATGTTTTACGCCGACGCATTTGTAATATCGGTGAACCAATCCTGATTTTCCGGTGCCGCTTTCGCCGACCATGAAGCATTTACATTTGCCGCAATACAGCTTGGTTGTCAACAGATATTCATCCTCTGCCTTGTGTTTTGCAGGGGCTTTTTTGTTTGCTGCCATGCGCTCCTGTACCCGGTTGAATAGCTCTTCCGACACGATGGCGGGAATGCCGTTTGGAACAACAATATCACGGTAGCGGTACTCGCCGATGTACTTCCTGTTATGCAGCATTCTGGTGATATTATCCGTGTCCAGTTTGCCGCCTCGCTTGGTACGGATGCCGGCAAGATTGAATCTGTCCGCGAGCTTTTGCATGGATGTTCCGCTTGCATAAAGCTGAAACGCTTCCAGTACGGCGGGTGCAGCCACAGGGTCGATTTGATACTGCTGATTGGCATCAACAACATACCCAATCGGCAGAGTCCCGCCGTTATATAAACACTTCAATGCGTTCTCTGTCAAACCGCGTACAACCTTTTCAGAAAGTTCTGCGGAATAGTATTTCGCCATACCTTCCAGCAAAGATTCCAAAAGAATACCTTCCGCGCCCTCAGAAATACTTTCCGTTACGGAAACTACCTTCACACCGTTTTTGCGAAGCACGCTTTTGTAATGTGCAGAATCATATCGGTTGCGTGCAAAGCGGTCAAGTTTCCAGACAAGAATGACGTCAAAGGGTTTCTTCGCGCTGTCCTTGATCATCTTCTGAAAGCTGGGGCGGTTATCTGTTTTCGCGGAGATCGCACGGTCAATATAGGTGTCAACGATGTGAATGTCGTTGCGTTTTGCAAACGCTTTGCATTCCCGAAGCTGACCTTCAATGGATTCTTCTTTTTGCTTTTCGGAAGAGTATCTTGCGTAAATGACGCCGTTCATGTTCTCACCGCTTTCTTGATCGGATTCTTAGCTTTTCGGGTCGAAGGGTGTCCCTTCATCGGAATCGTGGTGACACGATTCAATGCTTGTTAAGACAATACCGCGTATTGTCTGCAAGCATTTTGGCTGCCGTGCATATGCAAAGGCGATGCTTGCAAAGATGATACCGCTTGCAAAAGAAGTATAGCACAAACTTCAGGCATTGTCTATATGGAATTCTTGTTTTTAAATATTTTTTTGTAAAAATCAATCTGCATGAGTTGCGTTGTTTTCATTTTTATGGTAAAATGTATTTATCAATTTGTAAGGAGAAATGCGTTTTGGCTCGTTCTTATGATAAGCTTTGGAAGCTTCTGATTGATAAAAAAATGATGAGAACCGAGTTGCGGGAAGCAGCCGGGATCTCAACAAATGCGTTGGCAAAACTGGGCAAAAATGAATCTGTTCAGCTGCAAACCCTGGAAAAGATTTGCGCGGTTTTACAATGTGATTTGAGTGATATTGTTGAGATTAATATATAAAAACTATTCTAATATGCTCTCTTCATAATGTTGTATCATTGTCTTACCGAGCATTGAATTGTGATATCACAATTCAGTTTGCCAAGATGCGGTATCATCTTAGCAAGCATCGCCGATGGGTCCCAAAACATAAGCGAGCTTGCCTGACGACCCTCGGTATCGTCTTGGCAAGCATCGCCTTTGTATATACATCGGCGCTTGTCAGGGGAGGATTTCCCCTTAAACCCCAAATGGGAAGTGATTATTTTGAACAGACTTATGTTGAAAAGCCATGCTGCAGATGCACTGGATCTGATTCTGGCAAAAGACGATGCCGCCTACGCGAGGCTGAACCAATCCGAGCTTTGTTTTCACATTCAAGATCGGTATCCGGCGATTGAAAAAGAACTGGCTTTTGCGCTTTCAGCGGACTGGGAAGAGATCAAAAACTTTGAAAGCTACAATGTTTTTCGGCGGTTGTATCTGCATTTATTTTACGTATTGCGCAACCGCAAAGGCGCAGTCGGAATACCCAAACATGTGCTGGAATCCATTGTTGATACCATGCTGCCGGACATCATCGCATTCTTTGAAACGGAAGAAGGCAGGCATGAGTTTGAAGAGTGGAAAACAGAACGTTACCGCGCCGAAATCGTTCATCATTATGATGCTTTGATAGATGAAAATAATGATCCTGTTCATGATCCTGAGCCGCTGAAAAAGCATATGGACGGCTGGGACGGCGATACTTTAATTGACGCGCTGAAACTCGCAGATGATAAAAGTATACTGGAAATCGGCGTCGGCACCGGGCGACTCGCAGTCAAGGTTGCGCCGATGTGCAAATCGTTTTGCGGCATTGATCTCTCGCCGAAAACGATTGCGCGAGCGAAAGAAAACCTATCCGAATACAAAAATGTCAATCTGATTTGTGACGATTTTCAAATCTTTGAATTTGACCAGACTTTTGATACAATCTATTCATCTTTGACATTTATGCACATCAAAGAAAAAGAATCGGCAATCAAAAAAGTTGCAAAACTACTGACTGAAAACGGACGGTTCGTTTTATCCATCGAAAAAAGCCATGCAACCATTTTGCAATATGGAAAACGGAAAATCAAAATCTATCCAGATCGGCCTGATATCATATCGAAATATATTGAAGCTGCTGGATTTAAGAAAATCGAGCAAAAAGAAACGGAGTTTGCATACATCATCATTGCAGAAAAAGCATAATAAACTAATTTTTCATGAGATTCTTTTATTGTTCGAATTAAAAATATCCTTGTGCAATAAGCTTTTTATTCTTTTCAGATATTGTTATTCTTTTGCTCCCACATAATCATCCCATTCACTTTGTTCTGGCAGCATCAGCCAGTCAGACACCGGCATATTGCTTTCGCCCAAACATTGATTAAATGAGATATTCCTATAAGGATTATAAATGGCATTGTTCTTTTTCTTTTCTTCTTGCTGTCTTTTTGATATCAGTGCTACTGCTCTTTTTGCAAAGCCCGGTTTCCCATCAGCTAAGATTTCATAACAACAAAGGATCATATCATGAAGCTGATCCTCTGTCGTTTTTTCCGTGAGAAGCGGAACAATTACATTTAGAGTTTTTGAAGACAGACTTTTTAATTCTTTTTGGAATCTTTCCGCCTCCCCGTATTTTGTATGGTAGGGTTTGGTATCAAATCCCCTTGCCAAAAGTTTTCTTTTTCATTAAAAAAAACATTATATTTTGCGGGAAGCGCTATTTTGTTTTTTACCAGAAACTCTTTAATCTGCTTGATTTTCCGAGAACCATTCTTTGACACCTTATAAGTTGCGTGCACCGGATCGCTTTCTTCTAAACATAAATGTCTGGCGTCCGGTGTAAAACGGACGCAGATTGATTTTCCGGTGATTTTTTCTGTAAGTTTTGCATTTAATGTAAATCTTTCATCCGCATAAACGGTAACGGTTTTTATGTTCTGACGGTTCACGGGCGGTTGTACAATAAATGTAAACTGATCTTTTGAAATAAAAGTTTCATTACTCATAAAAACATCCTTTCTTTCTTAATTGCACAAGGATAGCTGCATTATAACATATATAAGCGCGATCACTGCGAAATGAAAACAGAATACATCTATCACACAACACAACCGATGGCAGTTTCCTGCCACCGGTTGTTCTTTTCAATAAGAGCAAAGCCTCACAACCTCTTCTCATCCTCTTTGCGTCTCTTGGCACCGAACACCGCCACAGGCACAGCGCAGCCGACACTGCCACCACCAACGATGCCGACCGTCAGCCACGCCCACCAGGGCAGCAGGTCGGTCTTTTTCTTTTCCGGCGGCAGCGTCTGTTCCTGCGGCGCGGGGGCTTCGATCACGGTGGAGACCGCTTCGGCTTTCTTGTAGGTCTTGCCGTCACTGTCTTCATAGGTAAAAATGATCTTGCCTTTCACTTCTCCAAGCTTTGTGTCACTCACGCGCAGGTTCGGTGCGGCAACGGCGCTTTGACCGGGCAGAAGGTCGCCGAGGAAGGTGCTGCCGCCGGCGGCAAGGCCGTCGATCTTGCAGCGCACCGTGACGTTGGACAGCGCCGTTTTGCCGGTGTTCATCACGTTGATGGAAAGCGTGATGGTGTCGCCCTGCACCGCCACACCCGGGAGTACGGCATTGTCATAGGCGAGCTTTGCCGCCTGGCGCACGTTGACGTGGATCGTGTCGGTCGCGCTGTAAGATTGGAACTGCGCATCCTCATATTCTGCGGTGACCTCCATCGCGTGCCGTCCCTGTGCCGCCGTATAGACGGCGGTCAACGCCGTGTTCCATTGATAGGTTGAGCCCGCCGCGAGAAACGGCAGATAGAGCGTCCCCATGCCGTCAGGCATGAGTTCGCCGGACGGGTCGCTCAGCGTAAACTTGATATTGCGGATGCTTTTGGTGTTGCTGGTGTTTTTGAAGGTGATTGTCAGCGCCGTGCTGCTGCCGGGCTCCACATACTGCTCTGCCAGCAGATACCCCGTCACCATCAGCCGCGGTGTGGACTGGTCGACGGTGGTCATGACCTGCGGCGCAGGTGCTTCGCTGTCTTCGGCTGCCGCGCAGACAGTGCCGCAAAGCAGCAGAAGCGCCGCTAATATGACTATCAGATATCGTTTCATGTCAGCCCAACTCCCTGATGTTATCGACGATGGAATCCTTCGTCAGCTTTTTCAGCTGCACGCGCAGGTTCAGACTGCACACGAGCGCGAGCAACGCACTGCCGACCACGGCGAGCAGCACCCACGGCGTCAGCAGGAAGCCTTTCCACTGGCCTTCAAAAAAGCGGACAAAGATAGGATTAAATGCGACATAGAGCACCGTGCCGATGCTGAAGCTGACTGTGAACAGCCACAACAGCTCTTTGCGGTACGCCGCAACCAGTTCCCGCATGGATGCGCCGACCGCCCGCAGGGTACCGATCTGCCGTTTGCCGCTGCGAATGCGCGATGTGAAGGAATTGTTGATGAGGCTGCCGGTCATCGTGAAGAAGACGAGACAGACCGACAGCACGGCAAACAGCGCCATGCGCGTGCTTTCCTTACGCTGCTGGTTAAACTGCCAGTAGGAAAAGATTCTCGTGTTCTCCAGCGACGCAGGAAACCGGCTCAGCGTCTGCATAATCTGTGTGTCCGCCGCTTCATCGATCTCCCAGTTGGAAAACAGCTGCACGTTGCTGTATTGCAGCCGGTCGGCGAAGCCGGAAATCGCGTTTGTCGTGGTGTAAAGGATCAGTCCGGTTTCCGTGTGGGGCGCTTGCAGGTGCAGCTCCTCCTTCAGCAGCGCGCCGACTGTCACGGTCTTGTCGCGGCGCGTATACGTCAGCTTGGACTGATAATCTTTATCGCGAAGCTCAAGATCAGGAAGTCTTTCATCGGTAAAGAGCAGCGACAGCGGCAGCTCGTCTCCGGCATGAAAATGGTTGTCCGCCTGTGCAAGCGTTTCCTCTTTGTAACCCTTATATTTGTAATACTCCCGACCTGTGTCACGGACACTGTAATCCACATGGCCGTAACCGGCTGAACGCTTATCGATATCGGTGCTCGCCACAAACTCTAGCGCCGGCGGCGCATAGAGCAGCATCTCCTGCCCGGCGTCAATGGCTTCCCAGTTGACCGACCCTTCCCGCACCGCGGGAGACAAGGACTGCAGCAAGGACACATCCTTTGCAAATATCACCGTAACCGGCAGCAGTTCTTCCTGATAGCTGCCTTTCTTTTTCAGCGTTTCCAGCGACGGCAGCGGTTTGAAGTGTTCCAGCAGATCAGGATCGACATTGAGGTCGTCGGCCTCTTCCAGCTCCACATAGAGTTTCATTTGCTGCAGTTTATCGTAGTCCGTCAGTGTATTTGCTTGAATGAAGGCTGGAAAACTGCCGTAGGCGGTTGCAGAGGAGATCTCCGGGATCTGTTTCATTTCTTCGATCTCACTGACCGTCCAGCCTTGTTTGTTGCCGCGCACCCAGGCAAGGTCGCCGTAGGAAACGGCAAAATGAAGCAACTCATAGTCGCCTTCCAGCCACGGCTCCTGATTCGCAAAGATGCCGGTCAACGTAAACCCGAACGTCGCGACCAGCACGGTGACCGTGAGCATCACGGCTGTCAGCACCAGCCGTTTTTTAAACAATTGGCGGCTGCGCTTTGCCAGCAGGGACGGTACGTTGAAGGATGTCTGCGACTTGATCTTTTTGTTTGCCATCGTCCGCGTGATTTCGGTGTTGCGAATTGCCTGCATCGGCGAAACGCGCGACGCCCGTCGCAACGGAACCAGCGACGCGAGCAGCACAACCAGTACGCTGACCGCCGCAGAGCCTATCAGCACCCACCATTGCGGCGTGAAGATCAGCCCGTCCACAATCACACGAAGTAATAGCTGCACGAGAAGGAATGCACCGAGAACGGCAATCGGCGTTGCCAGCAGACACAAAAGCAGCGTTTCGCGGCTATAAAGGCGCACGATCTGCCGCCGGGTCGTGCCCACGGCGCGCAAAAGACCGATCTGGGTTTTGCGGTCATCCAGCCGGGAGCGGAAGGCGTTGACGATGCCGACGCAGGACACAAGCAGCAGTGACACGGCAAAGATGGAAATGACCACGTACAATGCCGCCAAATCATTCGCCCCATCGGAATCCGCATTGAATTCATAAAAAACGGGAATCAGATTGTCGCCGCTGCCGATATACTGAAAGAAAGCGCCGTTATCGGAAAAAAGCTGTTCTTTGTAATGCAGATAGGCGGAGAGGTTTTCTTTGCCGCCCGGCGCAACCGCGGTGTTCGCTGCCACCTGCAGCGCAGGCAACCCGCTTTGTGCGCCATACCGGATATGGGCAATGTTTCTGGCTTTGTCATACAGAATACCGGTTAGGGTGTAGGTTTGCGTCACCTCGTCCGGCAGATAGCCGCTGCCGTTCTGCACCCGCACAGGCAGCTCGATTTGATCGCCGATTTTTGCGTCGGCAAGATCCAGATGCAGCAACGCACTTTCTTCAATTGCGATTTCGCCCTCCTTTTCCGGATAGGCGCCTTCCATCAGTTCAGCGTTGGAAAGCTCTTTTGCTTTATCATCCAGCCAGCCGACCGACAGCACAATTCTTTCGCCGGATTCATCATAGAATTCTGTGTTGCACGCACCGATCAGATGCGCAAAGCCATAGGCCGGGTCTTTAAAAAATCGATTGAGCTTTGACCAGTCCTCTCCGGTTGCATTGGTCAAAATGATTTCTGCCTTGCCGTAGGATCGCTCGTTCTTCGCCCGCACCGACGCACGAAAGCTCGACACAAAAAACAGCGCGCTCATGGAAAACAGCATGGCAAAGAACACGCCGAAAAACAGCGTGAGATATTGTTTTCTTTTCCCCTTCAGGTTGCCGCGCGCAAGCGTGGACATCGACATTTTTTTCATGTCAGTTGCCCTCCGCGTGTTTGCTGTCGCGCACGATTTTGCCGTCCTCCAGTGTCAGCACGCGCTGCGCCTGTTGTGCCACATGCAGGTCGTGCGTCACCAGAATCAGCGTGACGCCGAGTTCGTGGCTGACGTATTTCAAAAGCGAGAGCACCTCTTTGCCGCTTTTGCCGTCAAGGTTGCCGGTCGGCTCGTCCGCAAACAGAATCGCCGGCTTGTTGGCAAGGGCGCGCGCAATCGCCACGCGCTGCTGCTGACCGCCGCTCATCGCCGACGGCAGATGGCCCACCCGGTCGCGGATGCCGAGCACGTCGATCAGCTTATTCAGATACTTTTCATCGGGCGCCTTGCGGTCGAGCATCACGGGCAAAAGTATGTTTTCCAGCCCCGTCAACTCCTGCACCAGGTTATACGCCTGAAACACAAACCCGAAGCGCCGCCGACGCAGAATCGAAAGCTGGTTGTCGTTATACTTGGACAGATCTTCCCCGTTGTAGATCACGCGGCCGCCGGTGGGTTGCTCGAGCGACGAGAGGTTGTGCAAAAGTGTGGATTTGCCGGAACCGGACGGTCCGGTAATCGCGCAGAAATCCCCTTGCTGAAACAACAGCGAAACGTCGTCCACCGCGCGCACCACGCCCTCGCCGGACAAGTATTCCTTTGTCAGATGTTCACATGACAGAATTGCCATACGAAGTCCTCCTTTTTCATTTGGTACGTCCATTGTAGCAAAGGAACCTTACGCCCCGGTGACGCCTGTCTTACAATTTCGTAAGCATTGCGCCGTCGAGAACCGGAAAACACAGCGTGACCTTCAGCCCGCCTGCCGTGTTTTCCGCTTCGATGCTGCCGTGGTGCCGCTCCACAATGGCGCGGCTGATGGCAAGCCCGATGCCGGTGTTGCTCGGCGCAGCGCTGTCGCTGGTAACAAAGCGGTGAAACAGCCGCGGCAGAAGTGCATCGGGTACCCCGCCGCCGTTATCCTGCACGGTCACGAACACACTGCGCGCGGTCTGTTCCAGCGAAACGTCCACTGTGCCGTCCGCGGCGGTATGCTCACAGGCATTTTTGAGCAGGTTGCCGATCGCTTCCGTCAGCCACATCCGGTCGCACGAGAGCGTTGCCGCGCCGCGCAGAATAAACCGCTTTTCCGGATACAGCGCGCGCAGATCGTCTATACACGCGCCGATCAGGCCGTCCAGCGGCTGCATTGCAAACACAAACGGCACCGCGTCGGCGCGCACTTTCGCAAGGCGCAGCAGCGAGAGCACCAGCGTTTCCATCTTTTCAATGAGCTGCAGCTCTTTCGCGGCGTTCTCTTTGCCGTTGTGTTCATCCGTCAGCTCACACCACAGCCGCAGCCCGGCGAGCGGCGTTTTGAGCTGGTGGGAAATATCCGCCGCAAAATCGGCGCTCTCCCGCATATCGCGCAGCCGGTTCATGCGTTCGTTGTCGCAGCACTGCATCAGGTCGCACACATCGTTGTGCAGCCGTGCAAAGCGGTTGTCGCGCACGCTGTACGGCAGCGATTCGCCGGTCTGCAGATACCGCTCAATCTGTTTCGCCAGCGTCCGGCTGCGTGCACGTGTCAGCAGGTACGCGACCAACAGAACCGCAGCCGCAGCGCCCGTTGCCGCCAGCGCGAGAATCAGCCAAAGCTTATCCATGCTGTCCCACCTCCCAGCGGTAGCCCACGCCGCGCACGGTCTGAATATGGGCGTGTCCGATCTTTTCACGCAGCCGGCTGACGTGCACCGACAGCGTGTTGTCGTCGATGAAGTTGCCGCCGTCGTCCCAAATGCGCCGCAAGAGCGTTTCGCGTGTGACGATCACGCCGCTGTTTTGCGCAAGGCAGCGCAGAATCTGAAACTCGGTCGGCGTCACATAGACCGTTTTGCCGCCGCGGCGCACCAGCATCGCGTCGAAATCCACAAACAGATCGCCGTCCTGCACTGTGTGCTGTCCCCGCCGGCGCAGCAGCGCCCGTACCCGCGCCAGCAGCTCCCGCGTGCGAAACGGTTTGGTCACATAGTCGTCCGCACCGGCGTCAAGGCCTGCCACGATGTCGCTTTCCTCGTCGCACGCCGTGAGACACAGAATCGGCATCGTGATCCCTTTTTCGCGCAGACCGCGGCAAAGCTCCAGCCCGCTGCCGTCCGGCAGCAGGACGTCAAAGATCGCCAGCGCAAAAGACCGGAGTGAAAGCATCGTCTGCGCCTGCTGCACCGTTACGACCGCCGTCACCGAAAACCCCTCGCGTGTCAACAGCGCTGTGATCCCGTCGCGCAGGAACGGATCGTCTTCAAGAAGTAAGATTTGCGTTGTCATGGAAACACCGCCTTTCGGGTTTATTATACAGGACATGTCACGCAGAAACAAGGAAGAGATTCTTACGATTTTGTAAGGAAACGATTTTCAGGGAGCCGTCACGCTTTTAGGCTCTGCGAGCCGCATAAACACTGGCGGGTTTAACACTATTTTGAGAAAGGTAATATACTATCATTCCAAATCCAAATGAAAGCCCGAAAAGCCGCATGATAGCTGCATCTCCATAGTTTTAAAAAGCGTTACCGATATCCTTATAACACATAAAGACAAGGTTCCATCTCGCGTCGTGCTTTTTGAACTCACAAAGTCTTTATTCATAAGGGTTTGAAAGGCCAAAATCGTCTTAGGAATAATATTGAATTGCATAAATGATTGCGAAGCCAAAACGCCTTATGGTTCAGATAATATTAGAATCCAAAAATCACGACGAAAAATGCCCGCGAATGATATTCTTCGCAGGCATTTTTAAGACAAGATTCAGACATTCCGTAGCCCTACATCAAATGTTTGCTCCAACTCTCTATTATCATTTCAAGCGTACACGATTTCCTGCAAGATGAACTCTTCTGCGGCATTGCGGACATTGCCCATCTCCCGCATCCAACGCCACCAGTCGTCCGCTTTGAGCTGTTCTGTGATCCCGCGCTCCTGCTTCATTCGTTCCACGATGGTATCCATCATGTCATGTGCCTGTTGGTCAACTTCCAACAGGTGCGGCCAAAGGGTGTCGTTCATCAGCATCCGGCTGTACAGCAGCTTGTGATTCTCCTTGAGATACTTCTGGCGCAACATCCCATACTTGCCGAGCGGCGGATATTTGTGTTCAGAGCAAACCAAACCCGGTAAATAAACGTCTCCGTGCAGCGTGTAAGAAATACCTGTTTTTTCATCGGTGTAATGCTTTTTCATCTTGAAAACCATCCTTTCATTTTTGTATATTTTCTTTGTCATTTGACACATTTTGAAGGGATA
>CADABX010000004.1 GCA_902786285.1 Oscillospiraceae bacterium
AAAATGAGCAAGGCTGACGCCTTGCTCATTTTTTTAACACAGTTATTCGCGGAAAAGAGACGCTTTGCGGGCGGCACATCCTTACGCAGGGCACCCCTTTCGGGTGCTTTTTTTCAACTCAGCTTCAACGGATGCTTCGGCTTTTCAAACGCGCCGACCTTGCCGGAAAAGCCGCTGACCGTACACCACAGGCCGCTGTCGCCTTGGTCAAACAGTCCCACGCGCACGAGGCTGCCGTTTTGGAAACAGAGCTTGACAACGCTGCCGTCTTTCAGCGTGATCGTTTCCATCGTGCAGGGCTTGCTGCCGAACGTCTGCGTTTCAATCGCGGTCGCCGCCGGGTCGCTGAGATCCATCTCCCGGAACACATCCATCTGCGGCGCCATGTCGCGCATTTCGGGGTCGTCCATTTCGACCCAGATGCCGAACATCTGCGCATAGGCGCACCGGGCGGCGCCGTCGTAGTAAAGATCCGCGTCATAGCTCGTTTTGCCGTCGCGCAGGTGCATCTCCATGTAGTAATCGTCGCCGCGGCGCGAAAGCTTGTAGGACGCTTCGGGCGCGTCGTCAAAGGTCAGAGTTGCGGTATAAACGCCGGTATCGAGCGTCTTTTGCACAGCTTTGTACTGTGTGGCAATGGCCGGCGCGGCCGCCGCGGTTTTGACGGTGCAGGGCTTACTGCAGCTGCTGTAAAGATTGCCTTTGGCCGTCTTCGTATAGGCGCGCACAGCGAAGGTGTATGCCGTTTCCGGCTGCAGACTTGTCAGCGTAACCGACGGCTGTTTTGCCGTTTTCAGCTTTGTATAGCCGCCGCTTTTTTCCACCCGGTACACGACGTAGCCGGCGGCGGTTTTGCTCGCCGTCCACCCGAGCGTTACACCGGTCGCCGTCACGTTTGACGCCGCCGGTTTGCCGGGTTGTTTGGGCAAAATTTTGAACGAGAGCGATTTGCTGCCGGTGTAGTTGCCGCGCAATGTGACCTTGACGGTATAGCGCCCGCTGTTTTTGCGCCCGGCGGCGTAGGTCAGCTTGTAGTCCGTGCCTTTTTTGAGCGTGCGGCCCTGTTTATCCTTTACGGTCACGGTCGGCGTTTTTGTCTTGCCGTTATAGACGAAGGACGACGCGGACAGCTTCGGCGTTTTGACGGCGGGAACCGCCGTTTTGCGCTTTTTGCCGCAAACGGTGCAGGTTTTGACGATCGCGCCGCTTTTGCCGAACTGCGCTTTGGTCACGGTCTGACGGTAGGTGTGGGTATGCGCCGCCGCGGCAAAGACCGGCGTGCCGAGCGACAAAAGCAGCAGCACACTCAGCAGCAGCGCAAGAAAACGTTTTTTCATAGCATTGCCTCCATGAGATTTGGTACAACCAATCTACCACAACGGGCGGCAAAGCGCAATGCAAAATGTTTGCCAAAAATGGAAAAAACCGGCATGCCGCAGCATACCGGTCGGATTCAAATGAGATTTTCCAGCCTTTCGATCTCCCGCAGCACACACTGCGGCGCCGGCGCGCCGGTGACCGTGCGCTTGTTGACGCACACATCCAGGTTGATCGCGTCGTAAACGTCGTCGTCAAACAGGTCGCACGCTTCCTTGTACTGTTCGATCGGCAGCGTTTCGAGCGTCAGATTCTGCGCGATGCAGGACGCCACGAGCTGACCGACGCATTTATAGGCGTCGCGGAACGGCAAACCCTTATACACGAGATAGTCCGCGCAGTCGGTCGCATTGATAAAGCCCTTGGCCGCCGCCGCGCGCAGATTGTCTTTGCGCACGCGCGCTGTCTCCAGCATCGGCGCGAAGGTATCAAGGCACATGATCACCGTGTCGAGCGCGTCGAACACCGCCTCCTTGTCCTCCTGCATATCCTTGTTATACGCGAGCGGAATGCCCTTCATCACGGTCAGCATCGTCATCAGATCGCCGAACACGCGGCCCGATTTACCGCGCACCAGCTCGGCGATGTCGGGGTTCTTTTTTTGCGGCATAATGGAGCTGCCGGTGGAAAACGCATCGTCGAGCTCCACAAATTTAAACTCCCACGAGCACCACAAAATCACTTCCTCCGCAAACCGCGACAGATGCACCATCAAAATCGACAGACAGGAAAGCAGCTCGAGCACATAGTCGCGGTCGGACACGCCGTCAAGACTGTTGTGGCTGATGCCGGAAAGACCGAGCTGTGCGGCCGCAAATTCGCGGTCCAGCGGATAGGTCGTGCCGGCGAGCGCACCCGAGCCGAGCGGAGAAACGGCCATGCGCTTTTTGCAATCCAAAAGCCGGTCGCGGTCACGAAGCAGCATTTCGGCATAGGCCAGAAGATGGTGGCCGAAGGTCACGGGCTGGGCACGCTGCAAATGGGTGTAGCCCGGCATCACGAAGTCATACGTCTCCTTTGCCTTCGCGGTCAGCACGCGCAGCAGACGGTCGATGCTGTCTTTGAGTTTTTCGGTTTCGTCGAGCAAAAACAAACGCAAATCGAGCGCGACCTGATCGTTGCGGCTGCGGGCGGTGTGCAGCCGTTTGCCGCTGTCGCCGATCCGCTTTGTCAGCTCCGCTTCCACAAACGTGTGGATATCCTCGGCGGTCATGTCGATGCTGAGCTTGCCGCTTTCGAGCTCCGCCGCGATCTCGCGCAGCGTTTTGGTGATGATTTCGCTTTCCGCTTCGTCGATGATTCCCTGTTTGCCGAGCATGGCGGCGTGGGCGATGGAGCCGCGAATGTCCTGTTTCGCCATCCGGCTGTCGAACGAGATGGACGCGTTGAAGTCGTTGGTCTGTTTGTCAAGTTCCTTTTGGAACCGTCCTTGCCAAAGGGGCATAAAAAGTCCTCCAGTGCGATTGAAATAACGTGTATTATCATACACGATTTTCGGAATTTGTCAAGCTGTTTTCGGATATTTATACATCGAGCTGGATCTGATGCGCCGCCAGGTCCACGGTTTCGTCGTCTAAAAAGCGCACGCCCTCCTGTTCGAGCATCTGCCGCTGGATGCCCGGGCCGCCGAATGCAAACCCCGGCGCCACGCGGCCGTCCTTTGTCACGACCCGGTGGCACGGGATCACGCCCGGCTGCGGATTTCGGTGCAGCGCATAGCCCACAACCCGCGCCCAGCGCGGATTGCCGGCAAGATATGCCACCTGTCCGTAGGACGCGACCTTGCCCTTCGGAATGGTGCGCACCACTTCATAGATCTTTTCAAACGTCGTCATGGCGTTGCCTTTCATAATAGGCTTTTGCCGCCGCCAGATGGTCGGTTTGCACGAGGTCGAAGCCTTTCTTTTGATACCAGCCCCAGCCGGTGTCCGGGTCGCCGGTGACGGCGGTGTCGTCGGTGTGCGTTCCGGCGATCACGGCGCGTTCATCATAGACGATCGCGTTGCCCCAGATGCAAAGGCCGTTTTGGTGCAGCCACGCGATATGCTCGTCGCTGACCACGGGCGCGTCGTCGGTTTGAAACAGCGCTTCGATCCCGGCAAAGCGCAGCCGCCGCCCGCGCAGCGATTGCGACACGTCGTCTTTTTCGCGCACAATCGCGAGAAAGCGCATATCCGGCGCCGTTTCCTCCACCCGCCGCAGGTCGTGTTCCGTTGTGCCGGTTTTGATCAGCACGTCGTCCGCCATCCCGTGGCGCCGCACACAGTCGGCGATGGCTTTCGGCGCGGTCCAGAATTTGTCGAGGTTCACCATGCAGTGCCCCCGGAGCAGCTCAAGCGCGTCGTCATGGGCTATCCTGCTGACGCAGCTTTTTTGTGCCGATATGCGCCGGTTCCATTCCCGGGTGAAATACAAACAACGTGCCGGACCGGGACAAGGCCACGTCCAGCTCCACCACATCCGCGCCGAGCGAGATCGCGGCGCGAAACGCCGCCTCGCTGTTGCTCGGGATATTGCCGCCCGTCACGCCGCGGTGCGCGACGAGCAGCGGCGGTTTTCCGTTTCGGATCAGATCCATCTTGTCACCTCACGACGCCAGCAGCGACTGCATGAGCTGTTCAATCTGACTTTCGCTCATCGCGCCCATCTGCGTGTGCAAAAGTGTGCCGTCGGATCCAACGAGCACCGTTGTCGGAATCGAGCGCACGCCGTAGGCGACGGCGGCGCCGGCATCCAGGTCGAAATAGACCGGGAAGCTGTAGCCGTTTTCGGCAACAAAGGCTTCAACGGCCGGCTGATCCTCGCCGTTGTAGCCGTCGGTCAGATCGACCATCATAAATTCGATTTTGTCGCCATAGGTCTCATAGGCTTTGTTGATGTCGGCGAGCTCCGAACGGCACGGCGGACACCACGTCGCCCAAAAGTTGATAAACACGGGCTTGCCCTGCTTTTCGCTGAGCGCCACGGTGCTGCCGTCGGCGTTGTAAACGGTGAAATCCGGCGCGGGCGCCGCCTCCTGCGCCTGATCGGTGCTGTCGCTTTGCACCGAGGGCGTATAGGGCACGGTCGGCTCGGTCAGCCGGCTGAGCGTGCGGTAGGCAACTGTGCCGCCGACAAGCAGCAGCACGATCACAAGGATAAGGATAACAAGGGTTCTTTTTTGTTTCATAAGAAATCCTCCGTTACATCAGTTTGCCGATCACGCGCGTCATCAGACCCGTCGCCATCAGAACGCCGATGACGATCAGGAAAATACCGCACACGAGGTTGATCACTTTGTAATGCTGTTTGATAAAGTTGAACGTGCCCTTGAGCTTGTCGATCAGCACGGCCGAAAGCAAAAACAGGCTGCCGAGTCCCAGCGAATAGCAAAGCAGCAGCAGCACCCCGCGCCACGCCGTGGCCGACGCGGAGGCGAGCATCAGCGCCGAACCGAGGAACGCGCCCACGCAGGGCGTAAGACTGACGGAGTAGATCACGCCGAACAAAAACGCCGAAAAGGCGCCGCTGATCTTGCGGTTTCCCTGCATGCCCTTAAAAAACGGCAGACGGAACACCTCGAGATAGGACAGGCCGAACAGGATCACGATCACACCGCAGACGATGTCCACAATCACCTGATAGCGCCGCAGCAGTGCGCCGAGCGACCCGGCAAACAGACCCAAAAGGCAGAACACCAGCGTGAAGCCGCCCACAAACGCCGCCGCGTTGACAAGCGTTTTGCTTTTTTTCTCCGTGCTTTTGTCGCCGCCGGCAAAATACGAAATATACAGTGGCAGCATCGGCAGCATACAGGGCGAAATGAACGAAATAACGCCCTCTAAAAAAGTCACAAGATAATTCATACAATCTCCACCTCACGTTATCTTTATTATTATAGCATAGATGAAACGCAGAATGCAAGATGGCAAGAAGCAAGAGGGCAAGACTTAGCGCCCGCAGCGCCGGCCAATGGCCACCTGGGCGCGGAAGGAAACCGGACAGCCGCCGGATCGGCGGCAAAAACATGCCGATCACACATGGCTGACCGCTGCATTTTTCAATTTCCCCCGCCCTCTTGCTTCTTGCCATCTTGTTTCTTGTTTCTTACCATCCCCCTTTAAGATTTCTTTATATTTTTTTTGCGAAACCCTATTGACACCGCTGCTTTAAAGTGCTAAAATACATTCAAACCGATGAGAAAGAGTGAGTAGGTTTTCTCCCTTTCCCCTCAGCGAGCCGCGGACGGTGCAAGCGCGGCGGGATACACAAAACCGAATGGACTTTCGAGGGCAAGCAGAACCGCGATTGCGCAGTATGCGAGACGGAGAGCGACACTCCGTTAACAACCGTCAGCGTATGACAGTACGCGTGAGTGGGCGCTTAGGCGCCAAGCCGGGTGGCACCGCAGGAAGATTGATTCTCCTGTCCCAGCAAAAACGCTGGGACGGGAGTTTTTTCTTGTCTCGGCAACCGGCATCCGGTCGCTCAGCCGGACGCCGCAACGGTTCAAAAATAATAAAAAGAAAGGAATGACCGTGATGAGCAAGATCCCGTACAAAATCTATCTGAACGAAAGCGAGATGCCGACGGCATGGTATAACCTGCGCGCCGACATGAAAACGAAGCCCGCGCCGCTGCTCAACCCCGGCACCCATGAACCCATGTCTGCAAGCGACCTTGCGCCCGTGTTCTGCGACGAGCTGATCCAGCAGGAGCTGGACAACGACACCCGCTATTTTGAGATCCCCGAAGAGATCCTCAAGTTCTACAAGATGTACCGTCCCTCGCCGCTCGTGCGCGCCTACTGCCTCGAAGAAAAGCTCGGCACCCCGGCGAAGATCTATTACAAATTTGAAGGCAACAACACCTCCGGCTCCCACAAGCTGAACTCCGCCAGCGCCCAGGCGTACTACGCCAAAAAGCAGGGTCTCAAGGGTGTGACCACCGAAACCGGCGCCGGCCAGTGGGGCACCGCGCTGTCCATGGCGTGTTCCTATTTCGGTCTCGACTGCAAGGTGTTCATGGTCAAGGTCTCCTATGAGCAAAAGCCGTTCCGCCGCGAAGTGATGCGCACCTACGGCGCGTCGGTCACGCCGTCGCCGTCGATGGAAACCAAGATCGGCCAAAAAATCCTCGCCGACCATCCCGGCACCACCGGCTCGCTCGGCTGCGCCATCAGCGAGGCCGTGGAGGTTGCCACCAGCACACCCGGCTACCGCTATGTGCTCGGCTCCGTGCTCAACCAGGTGCTGCTGCACCAGAGCGTGATCGGTCTGGAGACCAAGGCCGCGCTCGACAAATACGGCATCAAGCCCGACATCATCATCGGCTGCGCCGGCGGCGGGTCCAACCTCGGCGGTCTGATCGCGCCGTTTATGGGCGAAAAGCTGCGCGGCGAAGCGGACTACCGCATCATCGCCGTGGAACCGGCGTCCTGCCCGAGCTTCACACGCGGCAAGTTCGCCTATGACTTTGCCGACACCGGCATGGTCTGTCCGCTGGCCAAGATGTATACCCTCGGCAGCAACTTTATTCCCGCGCCGAACCACGCCGGCGGCCTGCGCTACCACGGCATGAGCCCGGTGCTCTCGCAGCTGTATCACGACGGCTACATGGAAGCAGTCAGCGTGCCGCAGACGGCAGTGTTTGAAGCGGCGGAATACTTTGCCCGGGTGGAGGGCATCCTCCCCGCGCCCGAAAGCTCCCACGCCATCCGCGCCGCGATCGACGAAGCGCTCAAATGCAAGGAGACCGGCGAAGAAAAGACGATCGTCTTCGGCCTCACCGGCACCGGCTATTTCGATATGGTGGCGTATGAAAAGTTCCACGACGGCAAGATGGAAGACTACATCCCGACCGACGCGGAGCTTGAAGCGAGCTTTGCGACGCTGCCGAAGGTGGAGTAAACAGTGCACAGTGACGCGAAAAAAAGTGTGTTCAACATGCACTTGTGTACCCGCGTAAACAGCGTATAGAAAAAGGGCAGTCCGGCCGGGCTGCTCCTTTTTTACTAACCACGAATCATTGCAGCAGCGACAGCACCGTGTCGCCGTGTCTCGTTTCGTCGTTTTGAATTTGCGCCACGGCGGGAAAGCAATCGCAGCGCAGAAGTTCTAATTTATTTTAAGCGCGGACTTTATTTTTCATGCACCAGTTTGCCGCTGATATGTGCCGCCTGTACGGCCACCACCAGCGCACGGGCGGCGTTTTTGCGCATGTCGGCCTCCACGTCCTCGACGGGCGGGAAATACTTTGCCGCAAGCGCGCGCAGCCATCGGTCGCGCATCGCGTCGTCCTTGACAACCTTCGCTTCGCCGAACACGACCACGCTGCGGACATACCAAGCCCAGTCGTCCTCGACCTTGTAGCCGTCGTCCATCACGGTGAAGCAGACCTTGCTGTCGCGTTCGATCGCGTCGAGCTTGTGTCCGGCCACGGCCATGTGGAAATACAGCGTGCGCGTATCCGGGTCAAACACAAAATTGAGCGGCACGCCGTAGGGGTAGCCGTCGTCGCCGTGGACGGACAAAACGCCGCGCCGGGCGGTCTGCAAAACGGCAAGGCAGTCTTCGTCACCCAGCTGCTGTTTGAACCGTCGCATCTCCCGAAACATCAGCGGTCTCCTTTCTGCGGCTTTTTGGCGTTTGCCGCGGCAAAAAATTTGTCGTTCTGAATGATAAAGCGCTCGTGCGTACCTTCGCCGATCTTGCCGCTTTCGTCGAAAACGTCGACCTTGAACACCAGCCGGCGGCGGTCGATTTCAACAAGCTCGCTCTCGCACGTCACCTGCATCCCCAGCGGCGTGGCAGCAAGATGGCGCACGTCCACGCGCGTGCCGACCGTGCCAAGCCCTGCGTCCAAAAACGGCTGCACGCTTTTCCACGCGGTCTCCTCGAGCAGCGCAATCATCGCCGGCGTTGCGAATACCTCGAGTGCGCCGCTGCCGTAATGGGCGGCGGTCTGTGCATGGTTGACGGTGATGGTCTGTTTGCCTTTGATTCCTGTTTCCAACATCATGGGGTCCTCCTTCTTCTCGCGCCGAAGGCGCATATCATGTGCCTGCACATATCGAGCGCCAAAGGCGCATATCGAAAATCTGCGCAGCAGATTTATATCGACCCGTCTTCGTCGAGATATCGCCCGTGCGGGCGATTCGATATACCGCCGCCTGAAGCGGCGGTTCGAGATGTCTGCTGCGCAGACAAGTTTTATTCTTCTTCCCCCAACTTCCGGTACCGCGTCAGGTACATCGTCACAAAGCACGCCGTGCCGCCGAGGAAGTTGGACACCGGCTCCGCCCAGAACACGCCCTTCACCCCGAGCGCCGTCAGCGGCAAAAGCAGCGTGAGCGGCACCACAATGACCGCCTTGCGCAAGAGCGAAAAGAAGATCGCCCGCTTCGCGTCGCCGAGTGCCTGAAACGTGCTCTGGCCGGCGAACTGCAGCGCCATAAACACAAAGCCAAAAAAGTAGATGCGCAGCATCGCGCTGCCCATGTCGATCATGGCAGGGTCGTCGGTGAAGATGGACACCCACACGTGCGGAAACAGCACCACCAGCAGCCATGCGACCAGCGTATATGCCGCGCCGGCGAGGGTGTTGAAGCGGATCCCCTGCTTCACACGGTCAAACTGCTTTGCACCGTAGTTATAGCTGATCACCGGCAGCGCGCCGCTGACCATGCCCGTGACGGCGAGGGTGAACACCTCGCGCACGGACGAGAGCACCGTCATCACGCCGACGTACAGATCGCCGCCGAAGCGCTGCAGCGTGGTGTTACACGCCACCTGCACGAGACACGCCGTGCCCTGCATGATAAAGTTGGACGTGCCGAGCTTTGCAATGTCTTTGAGGATCTGACCGTCGGGCTTCATATTTTTCCCGGTCAGCCGCACCGGCGGACGCTTTGCGCATAAAAACCGCAGCACCCACGCCGCCGAAACCGCCTGGCTGACCACCGTGGCCAACGCCGCGCCGCGCACACCGAGATGCAGCGCAAAAATGCACACCGGGTCGAGCGCAATGTTGCACACCGCGCCGATGATGACCGACACCATTCCGACCGCCGGAAAGCCCTGCGCGTTGATATAGCCGTTGAGCCCGGTGGCAAGCATGGAGAACACCGCGCCAAACAGGTAGATTTGCAGATACGGCCCGGCATAGGCATAGGACGCTTCCGTGGCGCCGAACGCAAACAGCAGCGGCTTGCAGAAAACGAGACACAACACCGTAACCGCCGCCGCACTGCACAACAGCGCGAAGCACGCGTTGCCGAGGATGCGCCCGGCTTTTTTGTCGTCGCCTTCGCCGCGCGCGATCGAAAACAGCGGCACGCCGCCCATCCCGAACAGCGCCGCAAACGCCATCACGATGGTCACGACCGGAAACGTCAGCCCGAGCCCCGTGAGCGCCATTGCACCGTTTTCACCCATGTGGCCGATATAGATGCGGTCCACCACGTTATACAGCAGCAGCACCGCCTGCGCGACCGTCAGCGGCAGCGCCTGCGCCAGGATGTTTTTCCAAACGGGGCCTTTGCCGAAATCGCGCGGCGTCCTAAAAGCCATAACGATCGCTCCTTCCTTTTGAAAATTCTGTATGGTATTGTACCGCAATTGCCGCCGGTTTGCAAGAGTAAACAAAAAGAAAACGGGCGGTCAGCGACCGCCCATCGGATTCAGATGTGCTGCTTATTCGCCGTCTTGCGGACTGTCTTCTGCGGCAACCTCCACGCAAAAGCCCTTGTGGCCGCAGTGGGTGCAGGTCAGGCGTCGCGTTTTCGGCGTGTGCCGCGCCCAGAACATCTCTTTGAACGAGGGCTTAAACACCGTGTGGCAGTCAGGGCAAAGATAGGCGACGCTCCGATAATAGTAGCGCGAGATCACGATACCCCAGGGAATCGCAATCAGCACATAGAGCGCGAACACCCACCACACGCCTTTGAGCGCCCACAGCAAAATACCCGCGATTTCGAGCAGGGAAACCGGGATCGCGCTGAGGATCATGGTCAGACGGACCTTTTTCAGATTGTTTTTGTTCTGCATGGTATAAGCTATATCGCCGATGGATTCCACCGAGATGTCGCCCGCGCCTTTCAGCTCGCGCCGCAGCGTCTCCAGCTTTTCGAGCTTTTCGCTCTTTGCGCCGATCTCTTCCCGCAGCGCCGTTTCCTGCTGCTGCAGCAGCAGATCGATCACGTCGCCGGCGTTTTGTTCGGCCAAAATCTGCTTGACCGTGTCGATCGGCAGCCCCAGCTCCCGCAAAAAGCAAATCACGCGCATGCGCCGCAGATCGTCGCCGCTGTAAAGCCGCCGCCCGCCTTCGGACAGCGCCGACGGCGCAAGAATGCCGCGCGTGTCATAATACTGGACGGTGCGCACCGTGACGCCGCAAAGCTTTGCGAGCTCTCCCGTTGTGTAGTTGGACATAGCTTTTCACCTCCTTCGCGTCAAGTGTAGCATGTAACGCAGCGTCATGAGCAACCCCTGACGCAGGGTGATTTTTCAAAAAGGGCGAAAAAATTTGCTTTTTCCATTGTAGCGCATGCAGCGCAAAGTTGCAAGCGAAAAGAGAAAAGGACCGCCGCAAAAGGACGGTCGGGGTTTTGCCGGGGTTTGGCGGATACGAAACCTTATTTGTTTTCGAGCCAGGCCTTCGCTTTCACTGCGGACAGGCACTTGATGTCTTCCTTCTTGTACTTGCTCTGGGCGCCGCCGTTGACATACAGGAAGTAGTAGCCCTTTTCGTTCTGATAAAGGGTTTCCTCATAGCCTGCCGGGTCGCCGAACACACCGCTGGTGCGTTTTTCGATGAGGGTGGAAGTTTCAGTGTCGTATTCGCGTTTGGAAATGATCTTTTTCATGATGTAAGTTCCTTTCTTATTTTTCCGATTTTTGTTATTCTACCACTGTTTTGTGTAAAATACAATGTGCACTATGCTGAAAAAAGCAGAGAAACCCGGGTGCAATTTGGAAATAATGAGACATAATAGACAAAAATCGACGCCTTTCACCAGTGTAATAAAAGATTCCCGTCCGGTTTTGCGGCGGCGGTTTTGCTTGCATTTTTCCTCTCTGGAAGTTATAATAGAAAAAACACCGCGCAAAGGATGGTGCCGCAGTATGGAAAACAGCTTTTACAGCGAATTCACGATCATCGAAAACCGGTTTATGAAAGAGAACGTCTTTACCCATATGGAGCCGGAAGACCGCCCGCTTCCGACCTATGAATGCGAAAAAGAAAAGCTGCCGCGCCCCGTGTGGGACGGCCACGCCGACACCTTGCGCTGCTATGACAAAGTGTGGCGGCTCGCGTTCGGCAATCTTTGCAAGCCGACCCCTGGCACGGGGTATGTGTCCAACTTCATCGACACCGCGTTCAACGGCTGCATTTTTATGTGGGATTCGTCGTTCATTCTGATGTTCGGCAAATACGGCGCGCGCTCGTTCGATTTTCAGGGCACGCTCAACAACTTTTATTCCCACCAGTATCCCGACGGCTACGTCTGCCGCGAGATCGAGGAAGCCACCGGCCGCGACCATTTCACGCGCTTTGATCCCGCCGCCACAGGCCCGAACGTCATGCCGTGGTGCGAATGGGAATACTTTAAAAACTTCGGCGACAAAGACCGGCTGGCAAAGGTTTTCCCCTGCCTGATGGCCTATCATGAATGGCTGCGCGACAACCACACCTGGCGCGACGGCACCTACTGGTCCAGCGGCTGGGGCTGCGGGATGGACAATCTGCCGCGGCTGCAGGAAGGCTATCACGTCGCGTTTTCCCACGGCCACATGGTCTGGAACGACGCGTGCATGCAGGAGCTTCTGACCTGCAAGATCCTGATCGACATGGCCGCTGTGCTCGGCCGCGAGGACGACGTCCAGGCGCTGCACGCCGAGCGCGACTATCTCATGCATGTGGTCAACGACCTGCTGTGGGACGACAAAACGGCGTTTTACTACGACCTTTGGAAAAACGACCGCTGGAACTATGTCAAGCACATCGGCGCCTACTGGGCGCTTTTGGCCGAGATCGTGCCGGACGACCGCGCCGACCGGTTTATTGCCCACCTTGAAAACGAAAACGAATTTGCAACGCCCTGCCCGGTGCCGGCGCTGTCCGCCGACCATCCGCAGTTTGACCCGGACGGCGACTATTGGAACGGCGGCGTGTGGGCGCCCACAAATTACATGGTGCTGTGCGGCCTCGACAAATACGGCCGCTTCGCGCTGTCCCACAAGATCGCACGGCGCTATCTCGACTATGTGGTGTCCGTGTTCAACGACACCGACACGGTGTTTGAAAACTACGCGCCCTGTCCGGACGAAACAGGCAAACCGCACAAAGGCAATCCGTCGCGCGCAGACTTCGTGGGCTGGACGGGGCTTGCGCCGATCTCGGTGCTGTTTGAATTCGTCTTCGGCATCAAGCCCGACGCGGAACAGAACACGATCCGCTGGCATATCAATCTGCCGGAGCGTCACGGCGTGGAACGCTATCCGTTTGGCAAAGAAACCACGCTCACGCTGATTTGCGAAAAAAGAGACAGCCCCCACGACGAACCGGTTGTCACGATCACGTCCGACAAGCCGGTCACGGTGGAGCTGTTTTGGGACAACGACACGAAGCGCAAAACCCTCACGATCGATTAAAGAAACGAAAAACGCTCTGCACAGCGCAGGGCGTTTTCTTCTGTTTGCATCAGGCTTCGCCGAGCCATTGCAGCACGGTATGGATCTCCTGTTTGTAGCCGTCCAGCTCGTTCGGCGTTTCCAGAACAAACGGCTTTTCCTGCAGCGCCGGGTGCAGCGCAAGCCGCCGCATGGCGTCGGCGCCGAGAAAGCCAAGGCCGAGCTTTTCGTGGCGGTCCTTATGGGAACCGCAATCGTTTTTGCTGTCGTTGAAATGCACGGCCAGCAATCGGTCAAGGCCGATCACACGGTCAAACTGCGTCAGCACACCGTCAAGGTCGTGCACAAGGTCATAGCCCGCGTCCCAGACGTGGCAGGTGTCAAAGCACACGCCGAGCTTCTCTTTTTGCTCCACGCGGTCGATGATTGCCCGCAGCTCTTCAAACGTTCCGCCGACCTCCGACCCTTTGCCGGCCATGGTTTCGAGCAGCACCGTGGTTTTTGTGTCCGGCGTGAGCACGGCGTTCAGCGCGTCCGCGATTAGCTGAATGCCCGTTTCCGTGCCCTGCCCGGTGTGCGACCCGGGATGAAAATTGTAAAGGCTCCCCGGAAAATACGCCATCCGGCAGAGATCCTTTTCCAGCATGTCCAGCGCGTTGCGGCGCGTCTGTTCGTTGGCGGCGCACAGGTTCATCGTGTAGCTCCCGTGGGCGACCGTGGGGCCAAAATGCGCTTTTGCAAGCAGTGCGTTCAGCGCGTCGGCGTCGGCCGGAATCAGATCCTTCGTTTTGCCGCCGCGCGGATTGCGGGTGAAATAGGCGAATGTGTTGCCGCCGAGCGAAAGCATGGTCTCGCCCATCGCGGCAAAGCCGCCCGAGACCGACAGATGACAGCCGATATAGATCAAAGCACAGCCCTTCTTTCGACGTTTTCTGTAATTGTAGCCGCCATCCGCGCGGTTGTCAAGTCCGCCCGGCGCAAAAAGCTCTTTACTTTTCTTTCGCCGCACTTTATAATATAGATACACAATTACCCTCCGGAGAGGATCTGGTTTTATGCAGCAAACGCCCGAACAACGTGCAAAAGCGCTGCTCGCACAAATGACATTGGACGAAAAGATCGGTCAGGTCACGTCCGGCATGCTTTTTGAAGTTGACGAAACCTATCAGAGCCGCCGCAATCCGCTGCTCGGCTCCTACCGCAATCCGGGCCATTTCATGCACTATCAGCGCCCGGCGCCCGCAACGCCCGGCGAAGTGACAACGCAGATCAACAAAGACGTCCGTATCAGCATCGACGCCCAGCCGCACCATATCCCGCCGATTGAAAACGGCGAAGCGCTCCACGGCGCGCAGTGGGGCATGGCCACGAATTTCCCCCAGCCGATCGGTCTTGCGTCCTCGTTTGACCCGGCTATGGTCGCACGTGTGGCGGACGCCATCGGCAAAGAGTGCGCCGCTGTGGGCGTGCGGCAGGTGTTTTCGCCGGTGGTCAATCTGGTACGCGACTGCCGCTGGGGACGGACGGTGGAAACCTACGGCGAAGACGTGCGCCTTGTGTCCGACATGGGCGCTGCCATGTGCCGCGGTCTGCAGCAAAACGGCGTGATCGCCACGCCCAAGCATTTTGCCGACAACTACGCCGCCGGCGGCCGCGATTCCAATTACGCGGAAACCGACGAGCGCACGCTGCGCGAAACGATTCTGCCGCCGTTCAAGGCCTGCTTTGACGCCGGCGCACAGTCGGTGATGGCGGCCTACAACGCGTGGAACGGTCTGCCCTGCAGTGCGAACGAAACACTGCTGACCAATCTTCTGCGAAACGAATGGGGCTTTGACGGGTTCGTCGTGTCCGACTACTGGGGCGTGGAAGGGCTCCATTCCGCGCACCGGATCGCCAAAGACACCGCGCACGCGGCGGCGATGGCGCTCAAAGCCGGGCTGGACGTCATTTTGCCCTATGATAACACCGAAACGATCCGGCAGGCGCTCGACGCCGGTCTGCTCACCGAACAGGAGCTCGACCGCAATGTGCTGCGCGTGCTGACGGCAAAGTTCCGACTCGGGCTGTTTGACGCACCTTTTTGCGACCCGGACACCGCGGACAGCCTGGTGCGCTGCAACGCCCACCGCTTTTTGGCGCTGGAAGCGGCCAAAGAGAGCATCGTGCTGCTGAAAAACGACGGCGTTCTGCCGTTGCAAAAACCGCGGCTTTGCCGCATCGGCGTGTTCGGCCAAAGCGCCGATCTGATCCCGATCGGCTCCAACTATGCCGGGCCCTACGGCACACCGTGGCAGGGCAGCGACGCGCCCACGTGCCTGCAGGCATTGCAGGCGTTTTGCGGCGGCGAGGTTGAATTTGTCCGGGCGGCGGCCGACGAGATCGACGCCGTGGCGCCCACGTGCGACGTCAATCTCTATTTCACTTCGATCGTGGAGGGCGAAGGCAGCGACCGCAGCCGTCTGCGTCTGCCCGACATCACCACCCACAAGGCGCACCTCGACGACGCCGGCCTCATCGTGGACAGCGCAGAGCAGTCGATCACGGAAAACCAGGAGCGGTCGATTTTGCGGCTGACGGAAAAGAACCCCAACCTCGTCGTGGTTTTGCTCAACGGCGCGCCGATCGACATGACAGCATGGATCGACCGCGTGCCGGCGGTGGTCGAAGCGTGGTACCCTGGCGAACAGGGCGCCAAGGCGCTGGCGGAGATTTTGTTCGGCGCAACCAATCCGTCGGGCAAGCTGCCGATCGGCATCCCGAAAAGCGTCGGTCAGCTCCCGCTGTTTTACGCGGTCAAGCCCTCGGGCCGCGGCTATGCCTATTGCGACGACGACGGCAAACCGCTGTTTCCGTTCGGCTTTGGTCTGAGCTATACGACCTTTGCCGTGTCGGACGCAAAGCTGACGCTGACAGAAAGCGGCGCGGCGGTCACATGCCTGCTGACCAACACCGGCGATTGCGCCGGCACAGAAGTGCTGCAGCTCTATCTCGGCTCCCACGGCTGCGACGTGGTGCGCCCGATGCAGGAGCTCAAGGCCTACACCCGGGTCACACTCGAGCCGGGCGAAGCAAAGAGCGTCCGGCTGGAGCTCGGCACACAGGCGTTTTGCTACTATGACCGCGCGCTGCGCTTCGGGCTGCACGACGGCGACCACACGCTGCTGCTCGGCACGTCGTCGGATGCAGCCGACGCGTCGTTCGAGGTGTCTGTACGCGGCGGCAAGTTCTCTTTGCCGCAGGTCTGACCGATCCGATCCTGCATCTGAAAAACGCCGCCGGAAAAAACCGGCGGCGTTTTTTGGCGGCTGTTTATCTGCTTCTTTGCGGAATCAGCCGCAGATTTTCTCCGCGAATTGTCAAAACACGGTCGTTGAGCGACACATCGCCGTTTGTTAAAAGCGCATAGTTCGCGCCTTTATACGCATACCGGACTTCGTGCTCCGCCGCGCTGACCTGCGCTGTCGTGTGCATCAGATCATAGGTCATGCCGGTCACACCGCGCGTCTCGATTCCGTCTTCGGTGAAGACAACCGATTTTTCGCCCCATGAGACCTTCGCTTGTGTATCGGACAACCGCGCAAACGCAAAGTCTGCGCCCTGTGTATCCAGCGTGAGTCCGATGTCTGCGCGGATATCCTCCGCCCAGACAGCCGTATCAACCAGCGGCAGATTTTCATACAGCGCAAAGAACGATTCGCACGTGTCGGTCAGATAGTGCTCCGGCACGGTCTCGTCAAACAGATAGAACGCGCGCAAGAAAACACGGCTGCCGTCGCGGAACAGATTGGCTACATAGTTTTTACACTGATAATACACAGACTGCAGATCTTCCGTATCCCAGTTTTTCAGCGACGCGCTGACCGTCGGCGGCGTTGTGAAGCCGAAGCGGGCGTTGAACCGCTGCGCCGTTTCGCTCATTTTTTCAAAGCGGACGTCGCCTTTTTGCCGCAAATAGTCAATCTGCCGCCGCAGCGGCGAGAGAATATCGCTGCCGGCAAAGCTGTTTTCCTGCCCGATCTGTGCATAGGCAAAATTCAGCGTTGCGCTGCCAAACAGATCATCAAGCAGCGCACGCTCAAACCGGGCGTCGGCGCCGGCGAACCAGACGGGCTCCAGTGTCCAGAAGATCACGTTTTTGTCTTTCGTTCCGGGCGAAAGAAACTTTTTGCCGTCGTAGTTGTGGAGCGGACTGGGACCCAGCAGCCGCAGGACCGGCACATCCAGCGTGTTTTCTTTCGTTTGCGCCGGAGTAAAAAGATTGTTGCGCGACGGATAATACGCGCCGTTGAAATAGCCGCCCACCAGCGAATAGGCGTCGGTGTTTGTCTGGTCACGGCAGATACAAAGACATTGCACACCGTATCGGTCTTTGAGCCGGCAGGCCGTCCGCGTGTCGAGCAGCCACGAGCCGACAACAGCCGGATAGCTGCCGAACACCTCTTTGTATTTGCGCATCGCTTCGTCAATCAGCCGGTCGCGCGCTTCGGGCGGATACGCCATGGAAAAACCGGGCCGGATATGCCAGTCCCACTTCCAGCCGTATTGGCTTTCATACGGCATACCGCAGGCGGTTGTCAGCGGCTCCACAATTTCATACCACAACCCCGTTTCGGTCAGCTCGCTCCGGTTTTCGCAAAACAGCGACACATACCGCGGATCGCACAGCGTGTCATATTGCAAAAGGAACGTGTGCGGCACCTGCAGTTCCAGCAGCATTTCCAGCTGCGCTTTGGTTGTTTGAAACAGCAGTTTGTCTGTGTCCGCGTCCCGCGGCTCGCACTGCCGCGCAAAATTCATAATATTGACGGATTTCATGGTGTGGTACATCGTCGTCGCCTCCCTGCTGCTATTATAGCGGTTTTTTTCGCAGAAGGCAATTCCTTTTTGCCTTTCGGCAGCAAAATCTGTCCGCCGCACAACAGCCCCTTGCATCCGGCGCACAAACGCGCTATAATGAACACAGATACAGCACAAGGCGGTGAGCGTATGCGGCCCTATGACTTTACCATCCAAAGCAAACAGGATCTGCTGGACGCGATCGACACGTTCGGCTTCCTGCCGTTTTTTGCCGGTTCCATCCCGGGCTTTTCGCTGGAGGAGCATGTGGCGCCGGAACTCTGGTATTCCCATACGAGCGATACATGGCCGGTCTGGGAATGGAAGGGCCCGGTCATCCGCGAAAGCGGCTGCGCCTACGGCAAGTTTTTTGAAAACAAGGCGGTGTTCATCAGCCGCGACTGGTTCACGCACTTTGCCAACTACCGGCGCGACGGCTATGATTTTGACGCGCGGTTTGACGAAGGGCTCGCCTCCTACCGCGACAAGGATCTGTTTGATCTGATCGACCGAAACGCGCCCGTACTGACAAAGCAGCTAAAGGCGCTCGGCAACTACCGCAAGGACGGCAAAAAGGGCTTTGATACGATCATCACCCGGCTGCAGGCGCAATGCTATGTGCTGATCAGCGATTTCGTCTATGCGATGGACAAAACCGGTAAGCCCTACGGCTGGGGCATCGCGGAATACGCCACGCCGGAGCGTCTGTTCGGCGCGTCGTTTGGCGATCGCGTCTACGGGTGCGAGCCGGAGGAATCGTATCAAAAACTGTACGCACATCTGCGCTCCCTGTTTCCGGACGTGCCGGATGCTGTGCTGCGCAGGGTGCTGAAATAAGGAGGAGATCTTTGATGCTTTCACTGGAAAAGGCAACCGAACTGAACGCACAGATGGTGGAGGAAGCGTCGCTGCTGCTGCACGAAAAAAACGTCTGCTACGCCATGGGCGCGATGGCCGCGCATTTCGGCGAAGACCCGGAACACTGGCAGGCCATCGGCATGCTGCACGATTACGACTATGAAAAATACCCCGACGAACATCTGCAGCACACTGCCGAGCCTTTGCGCGCGCAGGGTGTGGACGAAGCGGACATCCGCGCGATCCTTTCCCACGGCTACGGCATCTGCACCGACGTGAAACCCGAAACGAACCTCGAAAAAAGTCTGTTTACCGTGGACGAACTGACCGGCATCATTCAGGCCTGCGCCCGGATGCGGCCGCACGGGATCACCGATCTCGAGGTCAAAAGCTTTATGAAAAAGTTCAAGGACAAACGCTTTGCCGCAAAATGCGACCGCGCGCTGATTTTGCAGGGCTGCGAACTGCTCGGCATGGAGCTGCGGGACGTGGCCGCCATCTGCATCGAAGGGATGAAAGCGCACGCGCAAGAGCTCGGACTGCAGGGCACGGAAAGCTGAAAGGAAGGCGAACGGCATATATATCACGGTCAACGGCGTCCGGCTTTTCTATGAAACCGTCGGCACAGGCCGACCGCTTGTGATGGTGCATTGCAACAGTATGGATCACAAAATCTTCCGCAAGGCCGCGCAGGTGCTTTCGCAGCACTATACGGTCTATCTGCCCGATTCGCGCGACCACGGCAAAAGCGAATACTGTTCAGATTGAAAAACAAGCATCTTCATCATATCTTCTTCTCTCAATCGGCTGCGTCGTCAGGCGCGTGCGCACACCGATCTGTATGACGGCGGCGGCAAAAATGCCATCCCGTTTGACAAGCTGGCGTCGTTCTTTACCATCCACCTCAAATAAGCGTTTTTGTCTGCCATTACCCCGCCGGACGGCGGGGTTCTTTTTTATTGCGGAAAAAGGCGAAGGTTTCTTCTCCTTTCTCTTGACTTTCCTGCTATGCTATGGTTTATAATGGTAGCAGACGGAAGCGTCCGGGCATGCTCCGTCCTTGCAAAACGAAAAAGAAAGAACGTGACACGATGGATTACAGCAAAACCGACGCCTTTGCCGCCGAAGCGAAAGCGCGCTGGGGCGATACCGACGCTTACAGGGAATATGAACAAACAACCGCCGCAAAAAGCGATGACGAAATGCAGGCCGCCGGGGACGGGCTGATGCAAAGGCTGGCTGTGTTCGGCGCGTTGCAAACGCACGACGTGTCCGATCCGGCCGTGCAGCAGCAGGTGCAGACGGTCAAGGATTACATCACCGCGCATTTTTACACCTGCACCGACCAAATCCTCGCAGGGCTCGGCAAGCTCTATGCCGCCGGCGGCGACTTCACCAAAAACATCGACCGTGCCGGCGGCCCGGGCGCCGCAGCCTTTGCCGGCCGCGCCATCGCGTGGTATTGCCAACAAACCCGCTGAAACAGAAAAGGAGCGCCAATGGACAACAACATGCTTTTTTACACCGAACCCGCAAACAACTGGCACGAGGCGCTGCCGCTCGGCAACGGGTCGCTCGGCGCCATGTGCTACAGCGGCACGCAGACGGATCTGATCTCGCTCAACCACGACACCCTTTGGACCGGCCGGCCGTGCACGATAAAAAAAGACGGCGCATACGAAAGCTTTCAAAAAGCGAAATCGCTCGTTCTGCGCGGCGCGTACGACAAAGCGCAGGCGGAGATCGAGCAAAACTTTCTCACCTGCTGGTCGCAGGCGTATATGCCGTTCGGCGATCTGACGCTGACGTTCGATCTGCCCGCCGAAAGCGAAAGTTACCGCCGCACACTCGATCTGCGAAGCGCGGTGCTCGAAAGCAGCTTTCGCGCGGCGTCCGCAGAAATCAAAAAGACGGCGTTCATCTCGTACCCGGACGACGTGCTGGTGTATCGGATCGACAGTGAAGACGGCCGACCGCTGTCGCTTTGCGCGGCGCTGACAAGTCCGCTGCGGTCAAGCGTTCAGATCGACGGCGACACGCTGATTGTGGACGGCATATGCCCGGCGGATTCCGACAAAAACAGTCCGGACTATCCCTGCAGCAATCTGATCTATGCCGAGGATCCGAAGAAAACCGGCGTTTTGTTCCGCGGCGCGTGCAAGGTTGTAACCGACGGCGCCGTCTGCGCAGACGGCGACACATTGCGGGTTGCAGACGCAACGTGTGTGGTTTTGCTGCTCACGATCCAAACGAGCTACAACGGCTTCGACAAATGCCCGGCGACCGAAGGCAGAGAATACAAAAACGCCTGCATGGACACGCTGCGCCGTGCGGAAAGCCGCGGGTTCGACCTGCTGCTGCAGCGCCACCGGGACGACTACGGTCCGCTTTACGGCCGTGTGTCGCTCGACCTGTGCGACAAAAGCGAAGACCGGCCGACCGACGAACGGCTGCACGCGTTCCGGCCGGGCAGTGCGGATTGCGGATTATATGAACTGCTGTTCAACTACGGGCGGTATCTGCTGCTCGCGTCGTCGCGCCCCGGCAGCCTTGCCACCAATTTACAGGGCATCTGGAACAACAGCACCCGCCCGCCGTGGAATTCCAACTACACGGTCAATATCAATACCGAAATGAACTATTGGGGCGCGCTGCCGTGCAATCTGCCCGAAACCATGGCGCCGCTGGTGCAGTTGATCCGCGCCCTTGCCGTCACCGGCAAAGAAACCGCGCGGCAATATTATCATGCGTCCGGATTTGTTGCACACCACAACGCCGACATCTGGGGCTTCTCGGCGCCGGTACGGGGCAACGCGTGCTGGGGCTTCTGGCCGGGCGCGTCGGGCTGGCTTTGCCGCAGCCTGTATGAGCTGTTTGAATACACGCAGGACAAAGACTTCCTGCGTGAAACGGCGCTTCCGCTGATGAAGCAGGCGGCGCTGTTTTATCTCGATCTGCTCACCGAAGACACGGACGGCACGCTGATGATCTGCCCGGCGACCTCGCCCGAAAACAGCTTTTTGGTCGATGGTGCGCGCGTCGCCGTTGCAAAGAGCACGGCGATGATGAACAGCATTGTGCTGGATCTGTTTATCAACTGCAAAAAGAGCTGTGAAGCGCTCGGCATCGACGACGATTTTTACAAAACGATCTGCACGCGCATTCCGCAGATCAAGCCGCTGCAGATCGGCAAAGACGGCACTGTCCTGGAATGGAACGAGCCGCTGGAGGAATCGGAGGTCCACCACCGCCATGTGTCCCATCTTTATGCCCTGCACCCCGCGGGCCTGATTACGCCCAAAGACACGGCGCTCTTCGACGCATGCAAAAAAACGCTTGAACGCCGTGGCGACGACGGCACGGGCTGGAGCCTCGCGTGGAAGGTCAACTTCTGGGCGCGGCTGCGCGACGGCGACCGGGCGCTGCGTCTGGTGGACAAGCTGCTCACCTTCGTCGACCCCGACGGCAACAACGGCCGGGGCGGCGTCTATGCCAATTTGTTTGACGCGCATCCGCCGTTTCAAATCGACGGCAACTTCGGCGTGCTTTCGGGCATCTGCGAAATGCTGCTGCAATCGGACGACGACAATCTCTATCTGCTGCCCGCCCTGCCCGACCGGTGGAACACCGGTTCTGTCAAAGGGCTTGCCGCGCGCGGCGGCGTTACGGTGGATATTACCTGGCTGGACGGCAAAATCACGGACTACGCCATCCACGGCAAAACGGCAAAGCAGATCGTTTTGTGCCGGTAACAAAGACGAACGGCAGCGGATGTCCGCTGCCGGTTTTCATGCGTCGTCTTTCACATAAAATCCATATTCACCGTCTATGGCCGGGATCGTTTTTGCCCAAAGGTTTTCGATCTGCACATAGGTCCCGCGCTCAACGGCAAGGAGCACCCGGTCGATCTGCGCTTCCGTGCCCTGAATCTCCATCGACACCGCGCCGTCCCGGTCGTTGCGCACCCAGCCGGTGGCGCCGACGGCGTTTGCGGCGTGAACGGCGCGAAAGCGGAATCCAACCCCCTGCACATTGCCCGTAAACCGCAGCGCGCGGCGAAGGACGAAATCTGGTTTCTGCTGTTCCATATGCGTCCGCCTTTCTGTTTTTCTATTCGGCCTCGATCTCCTTAATCACGCATTCGTTTCCCTGCAGCAGCCACGTTTCGCCGCTGTGACAATAGGGACACTCCTTGCCATACCGCACGGTTTCATACTCGCTTTTGCAACTGTTGCACCATGTCACGGCCGGGATCTGTTCGAGCACCAGTTCGCTTTCCCGGAGCACCGGATAGCGGCCCTTGAAATAGTCCCACGCCTCGCAAAACAGATCGGTCATGATCCCCGACACTTCGCCCACCTGCAGCACGACCTTGCCGATTTTTTGAAGCTGCTCCTCTTTGGCGGTTTCGTCCAGCGTTTTTGCAAGGTGCAATACGATTCCCATTTCGTGCATGACTGCTTCTCCTTTTGCGTCGGTCTTTTGCTATCATACCACACCCTGCCAAAAAAAGAAAGAGATTGCGGGAAACTGCATCCCGAATTCTTTATCATTTTTAATCAAATGCCGCCGGAAGCTTGCTTTTTGCGTCTGCAGGCGGTATAATGAAACAGTAATCAACGTCGTCAGGAGGGACAGCACGCTGTTCCTCCTGATTGAACGAAGAGAGGGTTAAAGATGAAATATTACAAAGACCACTATGACGTCATTGTCATCGGCGGTGCGCTGGCCGGACTTTCGTCGGCGCTGATGCTCGCCGAAAAAGGCAAGGATGTGCTGGTGCTCGAACGCCACAATCTTCCCGGCGGCATCGCAACCAGCTTTGTGCGCGGCGGCATCGAGATCGAAGCGGCACTGCATGAGATGATGAGCATCGGCGAAAAGGGCAACCGCCTCAAGGTCGGCAAATTCTTTGACGACATGGGCGTCGACATCGAATGGCTCAAGGTGCCCGAAGCCTATCACGCGTCGCTGCCCGGCCTGGAAGTCACGCTGCACCCGGGGCTCGAAACGTTTTCCAAAGAGATCGACGCCGTGGTGCCCGGCACGTATCGGAAGGTGCTCGATCTGCTGAACCTTTGCAGCACCGTGTTCGACTCCGTCAACGAGCTGTCGATCCACCCGATGAGCAAGGCGAAGATGCTTTTAAAGCACGAAGCGTTTGTCAAAACCGCCGGCTACACCGCAAAAGAGGTCATCGACAGCTTCGGTCTGCCAAAAGCCGCGCAGGATCTGCTTTCACCCTACTGGATCTATGTCGGCTCGGGCCTTTCCGAGCTGCCGTTCACAATCTATGCCGTTCTGATGGCGGACTATGTCGGCTACGGCTCCTTTATCCCGCGCAAATTCAGCCACGAGATGAGCCTCAAAATGGCCGAGCGCGCCGAAGAGATGGGCGTGCAGATCGAATACCGCCAGCATGTGGAAAAGATCCTGGTCAAAAACGGCAAAGCCTACGGCGTGCGCACCGCAAACGGCGACGAGATTTACGCGGACTACGTCATCTCCTCGTCCTATCCGAACAAGGTCTATACCTCGATGATCGAACCGGCGTCTGAAGTGCCGTCCGGCGCGATCAAAATGGTCAACGGCCGCCGCCTGAGCCTGACGGCGTTTTCCGTCATCATGATCCTTGACGACACCGCCGAGCGCCTCGGCATCAAGGATTACAGCGTGTTCCGCGGCGACACGATGGACACCGACGTGCTCTATCAGAATCTCGCCGGCCTCGGCCCGTACCGCTACCTGACCTGCATTTGCCATAATCTCGGCAACGACACCGCAACACCTGCGGGCACCTGTTCCTATTCCATTACCACGCTGCCGCGCGTGGACGGCTGGAAAACCGTGAAAGCCGAGGATTACGACCGTGTCAAGCACGAAGTCGCAAAGCAGATGATCGACGACATGAGCGCTTATCTCGGCGTCAACCTGCTCGACCATATCCTCGAGATCGTGATCGAAACGCCGATGACTGTCAACCGCTATACCAACGCGTGGAACGGCTGCATTTACGGCTACGCCCATACGATGGACGACCATATCATTGCCCGGCTGCAGACCGCCGAAGCGGAAAGCTTTATCAAACATCTCGAATTCTCCGGCGCCCACGCGATCTCCGGCGACGGCATGGGTCCGGCGGTCACCAACGGCAGAAAGGCCGCAAAAAATGTGCTCGATTCCATGGCAAGGGAGGCGGTAAACCAATGAAGATCAAAGGCTTTTTACAAGACGTCACCGGCGCGTCCCGTGTGACAAAAGCACGGCTCGGCGCATTTGAAGCCGCGTCTGCCGTGCCCGAAGCGACCGACCCGATCGCCGACGTTGTTGCCCAATGGCACCCGAAAAAGTTCGGCGTCACCGTCACCGCCGTCCGCGACGCCAGCCCGACGGCTAAGACAATCCGCTTTGTCCGCACCGACAAAGAGAAGCTGCCGTTTTTCTATGCCGGCCAGTTTGTAGTACTCGATTTCAAAATCGGCGAAAGCGTGATCTCGCGGCCGTATTCCATTTCCTCCGCGCCGTTTGAAGCGCGAGAGGACAACGGCTTTTTTGAAATCACCGTCCGCCGTTCCAAAGGCGACGGCTTCATCGCCGACTATATGAACGACAGTCTCAAAGTCGGCGACACGCTGACCGCAATGATGGGCTGCGGCCAGTTCTATTATGAACCTTTGCGCGACGCAAAGCATGTGGTGGCGCTCGCCGGCGGCGCCGGCATCACGCCGTTCGCCTCAATGGCTAAGGAGATCGCCCACGGCACGCTCGGCTGCGACCTGACGATCCTCTACGGCTCGGTGTCGGCCGACGATATCATCCTCAAAGACGAGCTCGACGCGCTGCAAAGCGACAAGGTGCACGTGGTCCACGTTCTTTCGGGCGACGCACCCGACTGGCAGGGCGAACGCGGCTTTTTGTCCGCGGAACTCATAAAAAAGTATGCCGCGCCCGACACCACCTATTTCATCTGCGGCCCGCAGGCGATGTATTTATATCTGCAAAAAGAGCTGCAAAAGCTCGGCGCACCGAAGCGCCGCATCCGATTTGAGGTGTTCGGTCAGGCGAAGGATATCACGCAGTTCAACGGCTATCCGCAGGAACTCAAAGACAAGACCTTCAACCTCACCGTGCGCCGCGGGATCCATGAAGATGTGATCCCGGCCAAGGCGACCGAAAGCCTTGTTGTGGCGCTCGAGCGCGCCGGTATCCGGATCGAAACAGCCTGCCGCAGCGGCGCATGCGGGTTTTGCCGGACAAAGGTGCTTTCCGGTTCGGTCTATATCTGCCCGGAAAACGACGGCCGCCGCGCCGCCGACAAAGACTTTGGCTATGTCCACGCCTGCGCCGCCTATCCCACCAGTGATCTGACCATCAAAATTCCGATTGCATAAAGAGGTATCGTTATGGTAAAAGAAGTCAACCCCAACATCCACGTCAATGAACGTGACTATCCCGTGGACGGCCACCACTGTGCCGACCCGGAAAAGGCAGCTCTCGTCAAAAAGCTCGCCGTGCTGATCACCGACTCCATCCCGCGCAAGCTGCCCGGCGGCATGAAAGAAAACCATATGGATTTCTGGATCCTCGACCGGCTGCTGACGAAAGAGGAAGTCAAATTCATGCTCTCCTTCAAAAAGCGCCGCTTCGGTCTGACGACCAGAGAGCTTGCCGCACGCAACAACATGACCGAGGAGGAAGCCCAGAAGATCATCGATCATCTCATCTGGATCGGCATTCTGGAACAAAACCGCGACAACGCCGACCGGCATATCCAGTACTGGATCCCGAAATGGGTGGTCGGCTCGGGCGAATATATGGTGGAGCACCCGACGCTCACCGACACGAACCCCGAGGTCGCAACCATGTTCAACCTCGCGCCGCAGGAGCCGCTGGAGCTGGCGGCAAAGCTCGTGCCGCCGGGCGGCGCCGGTATCGGCATGCACGTGATCCCGGTGGAAAAAGCCATCGACCCGAAGAGCGAGAGCGTCAGCGTCGAGCATCTGTCGCACTGGATCAACAAATCGCATAAGCTGTGCAAAATGGTCTGCGCCTGCCGCAAAGCCCAGCGGATACGCGGCGAAGGTGTGGGCGATATTGAAGGCAAGATGTGCATCGGCGTCGATGACATTGCGGAATTTCTGGTGGAAAGCGGCAAGGACGCCGAATACATCACCAAGGAAGAAGCGATGGATATCATCATGCGCGCCGAGCGCAAGGGCTATGTTCACCAGATCACGAACCTCGACGGTCCGAATCGCATCGTGGGTATCTGCAACTGTTCGGCCGGGTCGTGCTACGGTCTGCGCACCAGCCAGCTGTTCAACACGCCGAACATGTCCCGCTCCGCCTACCGTGCCCATGTGGACGCCGAAAAATGCGTTGCCTGCGGCAAATGTGTGGAGGTCTGCCCGGCCGGCGCGGCAAAGCTCGGCCAAAAGCTGTGCAAAAAAGACGGCTCCAAAGTTATGTATCCCGTCCACGAGCTGCCGGACGACCACGTCTGGGGCGAGGACAAATGGGACAAAAACTACCGCGACAGCAACAAGATCAACTGTTATGATTCTGGCACATCGCCGTGCAAAACCGCCTGTCCGGCGCACATCGCCGTGCAGGGCTATGTCAAAATGGCCGGCGAAGGCCGCTATGCCGACGCGGTGAAGCTCATCCGCCAGGACAACCCGTTCCCGGCCGTGTGCGGCGCGGTGTGCAACCGCCGCTGCGAAGACGCCTGCACCCGCGGCAAGATCGACAAGCCCGTGGCCATTGACGAAATCAAGAAGTTCCTTGCGCAATGGGAATTGGAAAATCCAACGGCGTTCAAGGTGCCGAGCGAAAACGGCGAAGGCAACCAGTGGGACGACTATAAAATCGCCGTCATCGGCGCCGGCCCGGCAGGACTTTCGGCCGCGTGGTATCTGCGCACGGAGGGTTATCCGGTCACCGTGTTTGAAAAAGAAGCAAAGCCCGGCGGCATGCTGATGAACGGCATCCCGAACTTCCGGCTTGAAAAGGCTGTGCTGCAAAAAGAGATCGACCTCATCGAAAGCATGGGCGCCGAGATTAAATGCGGCGTCGAAGTCGGCAAGGACGTTTCGCTCGACGCGCTGCGCGCGCAGGGCTACAAGGGCTTCTTTGTGGCCATCGGTCTGCAGGGCGGCCGTCTGGCCGGTGTGCCGGGCGAAGACGCGAAGGGCGTGCAAAGCGGCGTCGCGTTTCTGAAGGACGTCAACCTGACCGGCAACGTGCAGCTGTCCGGTGACGTTGTGGTCGTGGGCGGCGGCAATGTGGCGGCCGACGTGGCGCGTACCGCGCTGCGCTGCACCGACGGCAAGGTGACGATGCTCTGTCTTGAAGGCCGCGACGAGATGCCGGCAGCCAAAGACGAGGTCGCCGAGATCCTCAGTGAAAACATCGAAATCAACAACGGCTGGGGTCCGAAAGAGATTCTGACCGAAAACGGCAAAGTCACCGGCATTGTGTTCAAAAAATGCATCCGCGTGTTCGACGACAATCACCGCTTTGCGCCGCAGTATGACGAAACCGACACCATCACCGTGCCGTGCAGCCATGTGCTGATGGCGATCGGCCAGAGCGCCGAATGGGGCGATCTGCTCAAGGGCAGCAAGGTGGAATTGCGCCCGAACGGCACCGCCGTTGCCGACCCGGTCACGCTGCAGACGGCGGAGCCCGACATTTTTGTCGGCGGCGATATCTTCCACGGCGCACGCTTCGCCATCGACGCGATCGCAGACGGCCGCGAGGGCATGGTGTCGCTCAACCGCTTTGTGCATCCCGGCCAGTCGCTGACCATCGGTCGCGATCTGCGCAAATTCATTGAGCTGGACAAGGACGACATCCGCATCGATTCCTACGACAACGCTTCGCGGCAGGCGCCCGGTCTCAAGCCCGGCGACCCGCGCAAGACGTTCAATGACCTGCGCCTTCCGCTGACGGAAGAACAGATCAAGACCGAAGCGTCCCGCTGCCTCAAATGCGGCGCGACGACGGTTGACTATAATATGTGCGTCGGCTGCGGCCTTTGCACCACGCGCTGCGAATTCGACGCGATCCACCTTTCCCGCGATTTGCCGGCCTGCTCCGACATGCACACGGCGGAAGAGATGATGAAGCTCGTCGGTCCCTACGCGCTCAAGCGCATGGGCAAGATCATCAAGCGCAAGGTCACCGGCAAGGGCGACTATCCCAGCGAGCAGTAACCCGACCGGCACATAAAACACACCGGCTTTCCCGCGAGGGTCAGCCGGTGTGTTGGATTTTCGGAACAAAAACGCGGACAAAGAATGGATTGACGCATTTTGCTGTTGTGTGCTATAATAGAAAAAAAGCAAAGGAGAACCACCATGGAATTGATACAGAGCTTTACCGTTGACCATACCCGCATTGTCCCCGGCATCTTCACCAGCCGGGTCGACCGTCTGGGCGATTCCTGCGTCACGACCTATGACGTCCGGTTGAAAAAGCCGAACCGCGAGCCGGTCATCGACGTGGCCGCGATGCATACGCTGGAGCACATCATTGCAACCTTTTTGTGCAACGATCCCGACTGGAAGGACGAGGTTGTCTACTGGGGTCCGATGGGCTGTTTGACGGGCTTTTACCTGATCCTTAAGGGCGACCGTAAGCCGCAGGACCTCCACGGCCTGCTGCTGCGCGCGTTCCGGTCTGTGGACGACGCACAGGAGGTGCCCGGCGCCACGGCTGTCAACTGCGGCCACTACCTGATGCACAATCTCCCGATGGCAAAATGGTATGCAAAGGCGTTCGCCGATTATCTCGAAGCCAACGCCCGAAACAGCGCAATCTTCGAATACCCGAAGGCCGAACAGCTTGTGACCGACGACGGCCGCCGGTTCTTCGATTCCTGATTATGATACGACCCGCGCAGCTTGTCCGCAGGCTGCGCGGATTTTTTATCCGCTGCGCCGCTGCCGGTTTCCCGTTGCAAACAGCGCATGGATACGATCGTCAAAAAACCGGCCGCCCGTATCAAAGCAGACCCGTACAGCGCCAAAAAAAGAGGCGAAGCGCCTTCCGTTCGGAAGACCGCCTCGCCTCGGGGTACCAACGCTTTTGCAATGCGAAGAAAGCTGCAAATGTTGTCAGGCATTACAGTCTGTTCTTAAGAGGAGAAAACGCACCGCGCACGTCAGGTACTTTCAGATTTGTCTGCCGGGCTCTTACACGATGCCCTGTGCGTTCATCGCCTGCGCAACCTTTTCAAAGCCTGCAATGTTGGCGCCGACCACATAGTTGCCTTCGAAGCCGTATTTCTTTGCGGCATCGTCGATGTTGTGATAAAGATTGACCATGATCTCCTGCAGCTTTTTGTCCACCTTTTCAAACGTCCAGTGGAGCCGTTCGCTGTTCTGGCTCATTTCCAGCGCGGAGGTGGCCACGCCGCCGGCGTTGGCCGCTTTGGCGGGCAGGAAGAGGATCTTTTGCTCGAGCAGATAGTTCGTCGCGTCTTCGGTCGAAGGCATGTTTGCGCCCTCGGCCACGGCGATCACGCCGTTTTTGACCAACTGCTCGGCGTCCGCCAGATGCAGCTCGTTCTGTGTGGCGCACGGCAGCGCAATGTCGCATTTTGTGCTCCACACGCCTCTGCCCTCGTGATAGACGGCGGACGGACGCGCGTCGGCATAGGCTGTCAGGCGGGCACGTTTGACCTCCTTGATCTCTTTGAGCAGCGCCACATCGATGCCGGCTTCGTCATAGATCCAGCCCGTGGAGTCCGAGCAGGTCACAACCTTCGCGCCGAGCTGATGCGCCTTTTCAATCGCATAGATCGCCACATTGCCCGCGCCGGACACGGCGATCGTTTTGCCCGTAAGCGACAGGCCGCGGCATTTGAGCGCTTCGTCAAGGATATACAGCAGCCCGTAGCCGGTCGCCTCGGTGCGGGCCAGCGAACCGCCGAAGTTGAGACCCTTGCCGGTCAGAACGCCTTCAAACTGGTTGCGCAGCCGCTTATACTGGCCGAACATAAAGCCGATCTCGCGTGCGCCGGTGCCGATATCGCCGGCCGGCACGTCGGTGTCCGCGCCGATATGGCGGAACAGCTCGGTCATAAAGCTTTGGCAAAACGCCATGATCTCGCGGTCGGATTTGCCCTTGGGGTCAAAATCGGAGCCGCCCTTGCCGCCGCCGATGGGCAGACCGGTCAGGGAGTTTTTGAAAATCTGTTCAAAGCCGAGGAATTTGATGATGCCGAGATTCACACTCGGGTGCAGACGCAAGCCGCCCTTATAGGGGCCGATGGCGCTGTTGAACTGGACGCGGTAGCCGGTGTTGACATGCACCTGGCCGTTGTCGTCGATCCACGACACGCGGAACTTGAGCTGGCGCTCGGGATTGACCAGCCGTTCGAGCAGCGCGTCGCGGCGGAACTGCGCTTCGTTTTGCGCCACCACGGGCTCCAGCGACAGCAGTACTTCCTTGACCGCCTGATGAAATTCCGGTTCGTTCGGGTTTTCCTGGATAACCCGATCGATGACTTCGTTGACGTATGACATGATTTGACCTCCTTCAATATGGAAAAAGACGCCCTGCGGCAGCGTTCGGCTGCCGCAAAGACGTCTTTGCCTTTACAAAAGATGATGAAAAAAGAGAGTCCCCGGGCGTATTGCCCAAAGACTCCGTTGCCTTTTGACCGCATTTTACACCCGCGCATGTGTATTTGTCAACACGATTTTTGAATTTTTTACAATTTAATGCAAAAAGACCAAAAGACCGTGTCCGCCGACCGGTGGTTTTTGTGAAATGTGTTTTTCCGCTTTGTCTTGACGCAGCCGAAAAAAACAGGTATAATGAGAACGATGAGCAAAGGCGTTCATTCCCGCAGACCCAAACTGCACCGGAATGGACGTTTTCTTTCTATACATGAAGATACAGGAGGTGCTTCTCTTGCAGTTTTCAAAAGAAGAAGTGCTGCAATATGTGCAGGAGGAGGATGTGAAATTCATCCGTCTGGCGTTCTGCGACGTATTCGGCAAACAAAAGAATATCTCGATCCTCGCCGAAGAGCTCGAGCGTGCGTTCCAATACGGAATCGCGTTTGACGCGTCGGCCGTTGCCGGCTTCGGCGACGAGGTGCGCTCCGATCTGCTGCTGTGGCCGGAGCCGGATACGCTGGCCCTGCTGCCGTGGCGGCCCGAGCAGGGACGCGTCGTGCGTATGTTTACGCGTATCACCTACCCCGACGGCACGCCGTTTGAATGCGACACACGCAGTCTGCTCAGGAACGCGATGGCTGCCGCGCGAAAAAAAGGCTATACGTTTTATTTCGGCGCGGAACAGGAATTTTATCTGTTCCGGCTGGACGAACAGGGCGAACCGACCAAAACGCCGTATGACAAGGCGGGGTATATGGACATTGCGCCCGACGACCGCGGCGAAAATGTGCGGCGCGAAATCTGTCTGACGCTCGAACAGATGGGTATCCGTCCCGAAAGCTCCCATCACGAGGAGGGACCCGGCCAGAACGAGATTGATTTTCGCTACGCCGACGCGCTGACCGCCGCCGACCAGGCCCAGACCTTCCAGACGATTGTCAAAACCGTTGCGCACCGCAACGGGCTTTGCGCCGATTTTTCGGCAAAGCCGCTGGAAAACGCGCCGGGCAACGGCTTCCATATCAATCTTTCCGTGCGTCCGTGCGAAGGCGACGGTTTGTTTCAGCATGTCATCGCCGGTGTGCTGGCTCACATCAAGAGCATGACGGCGTTTTTAAACCCGACCGAGCAATCCTATCAGCGGCTGGGCAAAAACAAGGCGCCGACCTATCTTTCGTGGTCATGCGAAAACCGCTCGCAGCTCATCCGCATTCCGGCGGCCGCGGACGAATACCGCCGCATCGAGCTGCGCTCCGCCGATCCGACGGCAAATCCCTATCTGACCTTTGCGCTGATCATCTATGCCGCGCTGGACGGCATGGAAAAGGATCTGCCGCTGCCGGCGCCGTGCGACGTCAACCTGTATAAGGCCGACGCCCAGTTTCTTTCGCAATTTGACCGCCTGCCGGCGTCTTTGTCGGCGGCCTGCAGCGCTGCGGCGGGCAGCGACTTTATTCGCGCACATGTACCGGCGCGTGTCCTCGATATCTACTGCAACCGATAAATCCGACATTTCAACAACACCGGACGAAGAAAGGAGGCAGCCGTTATGCAACTGCAAGAGCGCGTTTACAGTGTGCTCGTTGTTTCCGCAGCGGAAAAATTCAACGCTGCGCTGTTGCCGCTGCTGCCTGCGTCCGGGTTTGAACCGGTCACGGTGGTGTCCGATATCAGCAGCGCCAAGCGCGCCGTTTTGCAGCGCACCTACGATCTTGTCATCATCAATGCGCCGCTGCCCGACGATATGGGCGTGCGTTTTGCCATTGACGCCGGCAGTCAAAGCGAGGCCATCGCGCTGCTGCTCGTGCGCGAAGCGTTCTATGCCGAGCTGACCGCGCGGCTGACGCCCTACGGGGTGTTCACCATGCTCAAGCCGACCTCCGCCGCCCGCATGGCGACAGCGCTGCACTGGATGACCTCGGCGCGCGAACGACTGCGCCGGAACGAAACAAAAGCGCTGTCTCTGCAGGAAAAGATGGAGGAAATCCGCCTTGTCAACCGCGCCAAGTGGATTTTGATCGAACAGCGCGGGATGGATGAACCGACCGCGCACCGCTATATCGAAAAACAGGCGATGGACCGCTGCGTCACACGCCGCGCGATCGCACAGGAGATTGTGGGACAGGAATGAAAAACGCTTTGCAAACGGGCACGGTTTTCCCGGTACAAAGCGACAGTATACATAAAAAGGCAATGGGGTCTTTGGGTATTACACCCAAAGGCCCTCTTTTCAATATTATACAAAGGCAACGGTGTCTTTCGCATTTTTTTGCAAAGGCGCCGTTTCTTATTTTAGGCCGGAAAGGAAGTTTTGAACATGAAACAAATACCGGATTCTTTCGGCGCGCGCGTGTTTGACGACCGCGTGATGAAAGCCATGCTGCCCGCAAAGATCTATCAGTCGCTGCGGCACACGATTGACGAAAACGCAACGCTTGACCCCGCCGTGGCGGACGCTGTGGCAGCAGCCATGAAGGACTGGGCAACGCAAAACGGCGCGACGCACTTTACCCACTGGTTCCAGCCGCTGACCGGCATCACCGCCGAAAAGCACGACAGCTTTATTTCTCCCGCACCCGACGGCGGCGTGATTCTGGAGTTTTCCGGCAAAGAGCTGATCCGCGGCGAGCCCGACGCCTCATCGTTCCCGTCGGGCGGCCTGCGCGCAACCTTTGAAGCGCGCGGCTATACCGCGTGGGATCCGACGTCCTACGCGTTCATCAAAGGCAAAACGCTTTGCATTCCGACGGCATTTGCGGCCTACGGCGGCGAAGCGCTCGACAAAAAGACGCCGCTGCTGCGCTCCATGCAGGCGCTCAACCGCCAGGCGATGCGCATCCTCAAATTATTCGGCCACACCGACGTCAAATGCGTGCGCACCAGTGTCGGCCCCGAGCAGGAATTCTTTCTTGTTGACCGTGAGCTGTATAAGCAGCGCAAGGACCTGATCTTTACCGGACGCACACTGTTCGGCGCGCCGGCGCCCAAAGGGCAGGAGCTCGACGACCACTATTTCGGCGTCATCAAGCCGCGCGTGCAAAGCTTTATGGACGACCTCAACGAAGAACTCTGGCAGCTCGGCATCCTTGCAAAGACCGAACACAACGAGGTTGCGCCGGCGCAGCACGAACTCGCGCCGATCTATACGACAACGAACGTCGCCGCCGACCACAACCAGCTCACGATGGAGATCATGCAGAAGGTCGCGCTGAAACACAACCTCGTCTGCCTGCTGCATGAAAAGCCGTTTGCCGGCGTCAACGGCAGCGGCAAGCACAACAACTGGTCGATCTCCACCGACACGGGCGTCAACCTGCTGTCGCCCGGCGACACGCCGTATGACAACGCGCAGTTTTTGCTGTTCCTCTGCGCCGTGATCAAGGCGGTGGACGACTATCAGGATCTGCTGCGCATCGCCGTGGCAACAGCGGGCAACGATCACCGGCTCGGCGCCAACGAAGCGCCGCCGGCGGTGGTGTCGATCTTCCTCGGCGACGAGCTGACCGCCATCCTTGAAGCGATCGAACAGGACAAGCCGTATCAGGGCGCCGAACAGCAGATCATGCGCTTGGGTGTCCACGCGCTGCCGAAATTCAAAAAAGACGCCACCGACCGCAACCGCACCTCGCCGTTTGCGTTCACGGGCAACAAATTCGAATTCCGGATGCTCGGCTCGGCAAACTCCATCTCCTGCACGAACATCATGCTCAACGCCGCCGTGGCAGAATCGCTGCGCATCTATGCCGACCGTCTGGAGGCGGCGGAGGATTTTGAAACGGCGCTGCACGAGATGATCCGCAAAACGATCAAAGACCACAAGCGGATTCTCTTCAACGGCAACGGCTACGACGACGCGTGGATCAAGGAAGCGACCGAAGAACGCGGACTTTTGAACCTGCGCACCACACCGGACGCGATTCCGCATCTGCTGGACGAAAAGAACGTCAAAATGCTGATCTCCAACAAGGTCTTCACCGAAGCGGAGCTGCGTTCGCGCCACGAGATTACGCTCGACAACTATAACAAAGCGGTACTGATCGAAGCGAACACCATGGCCGACATGGCGAAAAAAGAGATTCTGCCGGCCGTGAGCGGCTATTGCACCAAACTGGCGGCTGCAATCGCAGCCAAAAAGGCCGTGCTGCCTTCCGCGGCGTGTGCCTATGAAAGCGACACACTGCAAACGTTGTGCGATCTGACCGACCAGATTGCAACACGCACGGCGGAGCTGGAAACGGTGACTGCAAGCTGCAAAGCCATCGGCGACGCGGCCGAAACCGGCTATGCCATCCGCGACAAATTGCTGCCCGCGATGGACGCGCTGCGCGTATGTTGCGACCAAGCCGAAACGCTGACACCGAAAACCGACTGGCCGTTCCCGACCTATGACGATTTATTATTCTGGTAAAGGAGTGTTTTTTATGAAACCGGCAACCGAGCAACAAATAAACACCGTCTTTTTCATGCTGCCGCGCGAGGAGATGCTGCTGAACACCGAAGCGCCGGCAGCCGATTGCCGCTGCCCGTCTGCAGCACAAAGCGACTTTTCCCAAGATACCACAGCGTTCGATTGAGGTGATTCTATGTGTTCCATTATGGGCTATTGCGGCCCGAAACTGCCCGACGCGTTTTTGCGCGGCTTTGACGAAACGCTTTCCCGCGGGCCGGATATGCACCGCGTGCTCGACCTCGGAGCCGGCACACTCGCGTTTCACCGGCTTTCCATCATGGGCCTTACCGATGCGGGCATGCAGCCGTTCACACTTGACGGCAGTGCCGTGGTCTGCAACGGCGAAGTGTACGGGTTTGAAAAAACAAAACGCGCCCTCATGCAAAAGGGCTACACCTTCCAAAGCGATTCCGACTGCGAAGTTTTGCTGCCGCTCTTTTTTGAATACGGCGCCGGGATGTTTTCCATGCTCGACGCGGAGTTTGCGCTGATTCTGTTTGACGGCAAAACGAACAGCTTTCTGGCCGCGCGCGACCCGATCGGGATCCGGCCGCTGTATTACGGCTATGACGACAGCGGCGTCATCGTCTTTGCCAGCGAGCCGAAAAACCTGGTACCGCTTTGCAAAACGATCCGGCCGTTTCCGCCGGGTCACTATTGGAAGGATGGCCGGTTCCACTGCTATTGCGATATCGCAAAGGTGGACGACGTGTGCTATGACGATCTTGACACCGCGTGCCGCAACATCCGCGAAAAGCTGACCGCGGGCGTCAAAAAGCGGCTGGTGGCGGACGCGAAGGTCGGCTTTCTGCTCTCGGGCGGGCTCGACAGTTCGTTGGTATGCGCCATCGCCGCCAAACAGAGCACAAAACCCATCCGCACGTTTGCCATCGGCATGGAGCGCGACGCGATCGACCTCAAATATGCAAGGCAGGTTGCGGACTATATCGGAAGCGATCACACCGAGGTGTATATGACGCCGCGGCAGGTGATCGAATCGCTTCATACGGTGATCCGCCTGCTCGGCACGTTTGATATCACAACGATCCGCGCCTCTATGGGGATGTACCTCGTTTGCAAGGCGATTCATGAAACGACCGACGTGCGCGTGCTTTTGACGGGCGAAATCTCCGACGAGCTGTTCGGCTATAAATACACCGACTTTGCGCCGTCGGCCGAGGCGTTTCAAAAAGAGGCGCAAAAGCGTGTGCGCGAGCTGCACATGTATGACGTTTTGCGTGCCGACCGGTGCATCTCGGTCAACGCGCTCGAAGCGCGCGTGCCGTTCGGCGATCTCGATTTTGTGCGCTATGTGATGGCGCTCGACCCGCAAAAAAAGCTGAACACCTACGGCAAAGGCAAATACCTGCTGCGCCGCGCGTTTGAAGGCACGGGCCTTTTGCCCGACGAGATCCTTTGGCGCGAAAAGGCGGCGTTTTCCGACGCCGTCGGCCATTCGATGGTGGACGACCTCAAGGCGTTTGCCGAAACGCAGTACACCGACGCACAGTTTGAAGAAAAGCGCAAACAGTACACCCATGCGCAGCCGTTTACAAAGGAATCGCTGCTCTACCGCGAAATCTTCGAGCAGTACTATCCGGGCCAAAGCGAAATGATCGCCGGCTTCTGGATGCCCAACAAAGAGTGGGAAGGCTGCAATGTCAGCGACCCGTCTGCACGCGTGCTTTCCAACTACGGCGACAGCGGAAAGTAATTGGGAGGGAGATATCTGATATGACAAAATACATCTTCGTCACCGGCGGCGTGGTGTCCGGCCTCGGTAAAGGCATCACCGCCGCGTCGCTCGGGCGGCTGCTCAAGGCGCGCGGCCTCAAGGTCGCCGCGCAAAAGCTTGACCCCTATATCAACGTCGATCCCGGCACGATGAGTCCGTATCAGCACGGCGAAGTGTATGTGACCGAGGACGGTGCGGAGACCGATCTCGATCTCGGCCACTACGAACGGTTCATCGACGAGGACCTCAACCGCTATTCCAATCTCACGACCGGCAAGGTCTACTGGAACGTGCTCAACAAGGAGCGCCGCGGCGAATACCTCGGCTCCACGGTGCAGGTGATCCCGCATGTGACCAACGAGATCAAGGATTTCGTCTACCGCGTGGGCAAACAGACGGGCGCCGACGTGGTCATCACAGAGATCGGCGGCACCATCGGCGATATCGAAAGTCAGCCGTTTATCGAAGCGGTGCGCCAGATCTCGCTGGAGGTCGGGCGCGAAAACAGTTTGTTTATCCATGTCACCCTCGTGCCGTATCTGCACGGCTCGGAGGAACATAAATCGAAGCCCACCCAGCACTCCGTTAAGGAGCTGCAGGGCATGGGCGTGCATCCGAATATCATTGTGCTGCGCTGCGACGAGCCGCTGGAAAAATCGATCTTTCAAAAAATCTCGCTGTTTTGCAACGTCAAGCCCGATTGCGTGATCGAAAACGTCACGCTGCCGGTGCTGTATGAAGCGCCGCTGATGCTCGAACAGTCGCACTTTTCCGACGTGGTGTGCCGCGAGTTGGGGCTGCACACACCGCCGCCAGCGCTCGACGACTGGACGCAGATGGTCGCCCGGATCAAAAACCGCGCCGAAACCGTCACGATCGGCCTTGTGGGCAAGTACGTTCAGCTCCGCGACGCCTATCTGTCCGTGGCCGAAGCGCTGCGCCATGCCGGCTATTACCACGGCGTGCATGTGGAGATTCGGTGGATCGATTCCGAGTCGCTCACACCCGAAACGGCCGCGCAAACGCTCGCCGGCCTCGACGGGATCCTCGTGCCCGGCGGCTTCGGCAGCCGCGGGATCGAAGGGATGATCCTCGCTGCGCAATATGCACGCGAACAGGGTCTCCCCTATTTCGGCATCTGTCTCGGCATGCAGATCGCGGTGATCGAATTTGCCCGCCACGTCTGCGGTTTCAGTGACGCGAACTCCGGCGAGTTCGACGAATTGTGCCGCCACAAGGTGATCGACTTCATGCCCGGCCAGAGCGACTCCATCGACAAGGGCGGCACGCTGCGCCTCGGCGCCTATCCGTGCGAGATCGCACCCGGCACCACCATGGCGCGCTGCTACGGCAAAACAAGCATCAGCGAACGCCACCGCCACCGCTATGAGTTCAACAACGACTACCGCGCATTGCTGCAAACCGCCGGGCTGACGCTGTCGGGCCTTTCGCCGGACGGCACGCTTGTGGAAACGGTGGAACTCAGTGACCGTTCGTTTTTTGTCGGCGTGCAGTATCATCCCGAGTTTAAAAGCCGCCCGAACAAACCGCATCCGCTGTTTCAGGGCTTCATCGGCGCGGCAAAGGAAGGGAGAAACAAAAGATGAAATTCACCAAAATGCACGGCCTCGGCAACGACTACCTCTATGTCTGGGGCGATGTGCCCGCAAATATCGCTGCCCTGTCGCAAAAGCTGTCGGATCGCCATTTCGGCGCCGGCAGCGACGGCATGATCTATATCGCGCCGTCGAAAACCGCCGATTTTTCCATGCGGATCTTCAACGCGGACGGCAGTGAAGCGAAGATGTGCGGCAACGGGATCCGGTGCGTGGGCAAATATGTCTATGACAAGGGCTACACCGACAAAACGCGACTGACGATTGAAACGCAGTCCGGCGTCAAAACGCTCCGGCTGCATCTCAAAAACGGCGTGGTCGACACGGTCACCGTTTCGATGGGTACCGCCGCAGTATCGCCGCCGCAGACGCTGGAGCTTGAGGGCGAGGCAGTCGCCTGTGTGCCCGTTTCGGTCGGCAATCCCCACGCGGTCGTTTTCTGCGCGAACGCCGAAGCAGCCCCCGTCACCACGCATGGCCCGCTGTTGGAGCATCATCCGGCCTTTCCGGACGGCGTCAATGCGGAATTTGTGCAGGTGCTGTCCGAGCGCGAGCTGCGTATGCGCGTCTGGGAGCGCGGCAGCGGCGTTACCATGGCCTGCGGCACCGGCGCGTGCGCCAGCACGGCGGCGGCGGTCAGCCTCGGCTATTGTATGCCCGACACGCCGATCACCGTCCGGCTCGACGGCGGCGCACTGGAGGTGACAGTTGCGCCCGACGGCGCAGTCACCATGCGCGGCCCGGCTGCATTTGTATATGAAGGAGAGACGATCGGATGCTGACACCAAACAAAAACTATACAAAGCTCAAGGATTCCTATCTGTTTTACAACATCGCCCAAAAAACCAAGGCCTATCTCCGGGAAAAACCCGGCACACATCTGTACCGGCTGGGCATCGGCGACGTGTCGCAGCCGCTGTGTAAAGCCGCCATCGACGCGCTGCACAGCGCTGTGGACGATCAGGCTGCCGCCGACACCTTTCACGGCTACATGCCGGAATGCGGCGCGCCGTTTTTGCGCGAAGCGATCGCCGCGCACTACCGCAAACGCGGCGTCAGGCTCGATCCGGACGAGGTCTTCGTCTCCTCCGGCGCGAGCGACGAGCTGGGCGATATTCTTGACCTGTTCCAACGCGGCAGTACCGTGCTGATCCCGGAGCCGGCCTATCCCGCGTATGTCGACGCCAACGTGATGGCCGGCAACCGGATCGTGCATCTGCCCACCGGCGGCGCGCAGGGCTTTTTGCCCGTGCCGGATGACACGATTGCGGCGGACGTGATCTATCTGTGCTCGCCCAACAACCCGACCGGCGCGGTGCTGCCGCGGGAGCTGCTGGGCCGCTGGGTCGACCACGCCAACCGCACCGGCGCGGTGATTTTGTTTGACGCGGCGTATGAAGCGTTTATTGAAGACGACGCGCTGCCGCACAGCATCTTTGAACTCCCGGGCGCCGCAACGTGCGCCATCGAGATCTGTTCGCTGTCGAAAACTGCGGGCTTCACCGGCACGCGCCTGGGCTATACCGTGCTGCCCAAAACGCTTGTCCGCGGCGGACAGAACCTTCATGCCATGTGGGTACGCAACCGCACCACCAAAACCAACGGCATCTCCTACATTTTGCAAAAAGGCGGCGCCGCAATCTTTACGGACGAAGGACAAGCACAGGTCAAAGCGCAGATCGCCGTCTATAAGCAAAACGCCAAAACGCTGACCGACGCGCTGGACAAATGCGGCATCCGATACACCGGCGGCAAAAACGCGCCGTATATCTGGCTGCGGTGCCCGGGCGGCATGGATAGCTGGACGTTCTTCGATTTCCTTTTGCAGCACGCCCAGATCGTCGGTACACCCGGCGCGGGGTTTGGCGCCTGCGGCGAAGGGTATTTCCGCTTCTCCTGCTTCGGCAGTCCGAAGGAGACCGCCGCAGCGGCAAAACGGCTGCAAACGGTCTGCGCGGATCTTTGATTCCGCGATACAAAAAACGATCCGCCATGGGGCGGATCTGTTCTTTTGCCTTTATCGGCGCGGCGGCACGGCGATTTGAAAAAGCAACCGGCCGTTATCGGCCGTGCTTTTATGTGATCTTATCCTTTAAAAAGCTGTCCACCGTTTTCCAGTACAGCGCCGGATCGACATAGACCGACTGCGCGTGATCCGCGCCTTCTATTGCCTGCTTCGCCTTCGGTGCGGCACAGGCGTCATACAGCCGGTCCATCATGGAAAACGGCACAAAGTGGTCTTCCGTGCCGTGGAGAAATACCGTCGGGGTCACACTGCGCCGAACGGCGTCGATCGGCACGTTTTTGCGGATATCAAAATTGCCGCGCAGCATGGACGTGGCGTTGACGGCGTAAAGCAGCGGAAACGCCGGAAGCTTTGCATAGAGTTTGATCACGTTCGCATACTGCTCCCAGCAGCTTGTGAAGCCGCAATCGCAAACAGCCGCCTTCACCTGCGGCGGCAGCGCTTCGCCGGTGGCAAGCATCACGGTCACGGCGCCCATGGAATACCCGTGCAAAAGGATCTCAGCGTCCGGATCCTTTTGCACAACATCATCGATCCACGCAAGCAGAATGTCCTTGTCGTGGAAGCCCATCGTGCAATACCGCTTTTCGTCGTTGCCCCAGCCGCGCAGCGAAGGACAGATGCAGTTGTAGCCCAGCGGACGGTAGTGTTCCGCGAACACGTCGACGGACGCCGGCCCGGAGTTGTAGCCGTGGCAGAGAATCGCCCATTTGTGTGACGGCTGCTGTGCCGGGATGATATAGGCGTGGATGCGGCCGGTCGCTTCGGTGGTGATCACCTGATCGTCGCCCTTGTGCCGGTCGAACCAGCCGGGTTCGCGCGGCGGGACGCCGTCCCCGGATTGCACCGTCTCAACGTCGCTTCGGTCGTCAAACAAATCGACAAAAAAGCCGTTCAGCTTTGTGTTCAGCGCACATTCATACACCAGCGCGCCTGCACCCATCACCGCGGCCGCAGCGCCAACGCCGAGTTTGAGCATTGTTTTTACAGCGGATGTTCTTTTCATTTTCTCACCTCATTAACCGGGGATTTGACGGTTTGCAGCTCATTTGGGGATTCGCATAAAATAGTGCGATTTATCCTTACCTGTTATTCTGGCTCCATTCTTCAGCATAACTTTTTGCGAGGCAATGTTATCCTTATTGACGCGCAAATAGATCTCATCTTCTGCCACAATCCCCCGTGCGATTTCAAGCGTCAGTTTCAAACCGGTTGTTCCATATCCATTGCCGCGCATATCTTTTCGAATACTGTATCCGATATGCCCCGCGCCGTTGCGCAGAGCATCCGTCAAATGGTGTCGGATGCGAAACTCACCAACCAGATTGTCACCATCCCAAAGGTAGTAATAGCTTTCAGGCACGAACCAGTCCGGCATGTTGACAGGGTGCTCATGAGAAATCAGCTCCGGCAGAACTTTTCTAACATACTCGTCATAAGTAACACCATGATAGGGATTCGTCAATCCATTTTCATCTGCGGGCAGGGCTGTTGTGTATTCCCATTGCGCAAATGCGTCCTGCACGTTGATTTTCCTTAACGTCATGGCGACCACCTTTTTCCATCCCGATTTGTCGTTCTCTTTCTTCTATTTTATTCTACCTGAAACGCGTGGATTTTTCAATCCTTAAAAGCGAAAAACATGGCATCGCTTCATACGGTCTTCGATGGCGGATCTGTCAAAGACGCAACTGCCGGGAAGGCCGGCAAAGCTTCGAATAAATCCGTTCGGCTCAAAATCAGCTTTTAGATGCGGGACAAGTTGCGCCGATTGCATTTTTCATATTTACATTCCTGCGCGTTTGTGATATAGTTATAACCGATACGGGAAAGAAAGGAGGCGGACATATGCCGGAGGATACCAATAGCTTTGCGCTCGAGTTCCGCCTTCGCGAACTGGACCCGGATCTGCACACAAGATTTACCGACTGCGTCTTTGTATTACAGAAAATTCTGTCGAATTATAAGCTTTTATTTCCCGAATATACCGATCATTCCGAGCTGCACTCGCTCACGGTGATCGACTTTTGCAACACCCTGATCGGCGAACGGATCCACCTTCTCAACAAGAACGAGATCTATGTTCTGCTTTGTGCCTGCTATTTTCATGATACGGGCATGGGAATCACGAAAAAAGATTTTGAAGCCTTTTCCGACAAGATCGATTTCGGCGATTATTTTGAAAAACACCCCAACCCGTCGGCGGCCGAACAGATCCGCGATTTTCATAACGAATACTCCGGGTTGTTCATCCGGAAATACGCGGAGCTGTTTGAATTCCCGAGCAGCGCCCATCTGGAAGCCGTCATCCAAATTGCCAGAGGACACCGCAAAACCGATCTCAAAGACGAACGCATCTATCCGATCGAGCTGCCGACGCCCGACGGCGAGACGATCTGTTTGCCCTATCTTGCCGCGCTGATCCGTCTGGCAGATGAGATCGACGTCACCGCCGACCGCAGCTCAAAGCTGCTCTATGATCTGGAGGCGATCACCGACGAGCATCAGCTTTTTGAACACAAGCGCCACCGGGCAGTGCGCGAGCTGATCATCAGCGCCGATGCGTTTACCCTGATGATCGACGACAGCGACCCTGTGGTTCTGGAAATGATCCACAGAATGAAAGACAAAATGCAGCAGACGCTCGATACCTGCCGCGACGCGGTCAACGGCCGCACGCCGTTTGCAATCACCCAGCGCCGGGTTGTTCTGCGCCCGATCTGATCGGATCGCAAGCCCGTTATATAACACAAAAGACGGTTTCAGGCCAACGCCCGAAGCCGTCTCTTTTTCTGTCTGTCAAACACTTATCGGATGATGTCGAAGATCAGACCGGTTGCCTTGGGCGGCTCCGGCCCGATGGTCAGCGCGCCGAGATAGCGCTGTGTTGCCGGCTCGATCGCCGCGGCGTCGTTTGTATAAAGGGTGGCGAGCACCTGACCCTTTTTGACCGCGTCGCCGGTTTTTTTGCTGACGAGGATGCCTGCGCTGTGGTCGATGTCGTCTTCCTTTTTGCTGCGGCCCGCGCCGAGAATGACCGCCGCGCCGCCGATCGCCTCGGCGTCCATATTCGTCAGATAGCCGTCCGCGGGCGCGACCACGGGAACCGCCAGCGCAGCTCCGTCTCCGTATTGCGCACGCACAAGCCACGCGCTGTCGCCGCCCTGCGCGGCGATCCACTCCTGCATCTTCCGGAAGGCTTTGCCGCTTTCAATGGCATCGACGACCCGCGATTCGGCTTCGGCGCGGGAAACGCCGGCAAACAGCATCGTCATCTCGGCCGCAAGCGCCACACAAACGTCATACAGATCGCCCTTGGCCGCGCCGCGCAGCACCCGGACCGCCTCGACCACCTCAAGCGTGTTGCCCACAGCTTCTCCGAGCGGGCGGCTCATATCGGTGATCAGCGCCGCCATCCTTCGTCCGCATGCCTTGCCGATCGCAACCATGCTGCGGGCAAGCGTGCGTGCATCTTCGGGCGTTTTCATAAACGCGCCGGAGCCCGCCTTGACGTCGAGCACGATGCTTTTGGAGCCGGCGGCGATCTTCTTACTCATCACGCTCGACGTGATCAGCGGGATCGAATCGACCGTGGCGGTCACGTCGCGCAGCGCATAGAGCTTTTTATCCGCCGGCGTCAGATTACCGGACTGCCCGATCACCGCGATGCCGATCTCTTCGACCTGCCGGAGAAACGCCTCCCGCTCCATCGTCACCCGCATGCCGGGGATCGATTCGAGCTTGTCGACCGTGCCGCCGGTATGTCCAAGCCCGCGGCCGGACATTTTGGCAACCTTTCCGCCCAGCGAGGCGACGATGGGCGCAACAATCAGCGTGGTCTTGTCGCCGACGCCGCCGGTGGAGTGTTTGTCAACGGTCAGATCGCCGAAGCGCGACAGATCGATCCTGTCGCCCGATCGCGCCATGCAGTCCGTCAGCGCGGCGGTCTCGTCGTCGGTCATGCCGCGGAAAAAGATCGCCATGCAAAGCGCCGACGCCTGATAGTCGGGGATCGAGCCGTCCACATAGCCGTCGATGAAATAAGCGATCTCTTCCCCGGTCAGAATACCGCCGTTTCGTTTTTTCAGGATGATATCGTAAATTCTCACAATGCTTTGTCTCCCTTTTGGATCCGGATTCATGCTGACCGTGCGCCGGCAGCACACCCTATACAGGATTTGTTCTCCCGGCCGTCATCATGCAATGGAATTATAACACGCTTATTTGTAATTGTAAAGCCTTCGTTGCGCGGTCGCTGTGTACCGCAAGGAGGCTGCTCTTCGTTTTGTAAAAGCAAAAACCGCCGGATACACCGACGGTTTTTGTGTCTGTTATCTTATTTGAACAAGTTTTTGAAGAAGTTGATGATCCGCATCAGCCAGTCGAAGATCTGCTTGAAGAAGCGGATCAGCCCGTTGCCGGCAACGCCCTTGGAACCGACGATGTCGCCGATCTGTTCGTCGCCTTCGGCGATCAGCGCCTTCAAAATCGCGCGGGCAATATCGTTATCCAGCCCCTTCAGATGGTCCACGACCTGTCCGAGCTTGTCGTTCACATGGTCATAAGCTTCCACACCGCTGCCGGATGCTTTGGACGCGCCGTACACGGTATAGTAGATGCTGAGCATGGCAACCTCAAAGCCGCCGAGCGTGCCCATGTAGCCGGCAAGCAGGTGCAGGAACGCACTGACTGCCGCTTCGCCGACACCGCCGATGCTCGCTTTGGTTTTAATCAGCGCCACCAGCGCGTCCACGTTGCCGTCGACAGACAGGAACTTGAGGATGATACGCATCAGAATCGAGATCAGATCGCCGAAGCAATAGCGGTCGATCGTCTTATCCATGACCATCGTGTAGGCCGTTTTGCCGGTCAGGGAGTCGAACGACCGGACATAGCCGTGGGTCAGCTCGTTGACCGCCAGCGCGGCAATGGATGTGAATTTGAACGGAACCCCGTTTTTGGCAAGCACACCGTTGAGGAACGCAAGACCGATGCTGAACAGCATGCGGAAATCCAGATCCTCCAGCCCGTCGACCGACGAGAATTCGCCGCCGCACTGCGCATAGATGTCTGCAACGTCTTTTTCGGTGATGCCGAGCAGCTCATACAGGTTTTCCTTGACGATCTTTTCCAGATTCAGCGTGCGGTACAGATCGATGCCCTGTTCGTCATAGACGAGCTGGCTGATCTGTTCCTTCATCGGCTCGGCCGCGTTGGCAATCACGAGGATGCCGTGGATCAGGTTTTTGACCACGGTGTCGATGCCGTTGGAATTGATGAAGTAGACGATGGACGGCAGCAGCTCCAGCAGCTGTGTAACCGTGGAATCCATGAGCTTCTGGATCATGGCGACCAGCGGGTGTACCACACCGGTGACCGCAAAGGAAGTATCCTGCTTCACCTTGGCGGTATATTCTGCCGGATCGCAGATGTCGCCGTCGCGCAGGTTTTGCACGAGGTTCTTCGGGCTGCCGTCGATATTGAGCGCTTCAAACAGCGGCACAAGGGCATATTTGTAGCCTTCCGCGCCCGGCAGCTTCAACTGAATCTGTTCCGCATTTTCGCCAAGACCGTCGCCTTCCGCAAAGAAGGTGTAGTCGCTGTCTGCCAGCATCCACGCCATCGCCGGCGCCACGGGCTGCAGCAGTTCGACCAGCGCCGCTTCAAAGATCGCGCCGTTGGCGTCCACCGCGGCTTCGGTGCTCTCGGTCGAGAAGCCCCAGTCTCTGCCGTTTTCATAGACGCCGCCTTTGGCGTAAGCATCCCACGCGTGCAGGTCGATGCCGGTCAGCTTTCGGATAAAGCCGGCAATCGCGCCGTCGGGATCATATTTGTCGAGCAGCGGCTTTAGCTTGCCAAGCAGAGCGGTCAGCTTGTTCATCATGTCGTTGGAGAACAGCGTGCCGCCGATCAGCGCGTGCATCAGCTCGCGGAAGTTGCGGATCTGGATCCCGTTGATCTCCAGACCGAGCAGATACAGCATATCTTCGACGAACTGCTCCAGATTGTCGGCCAGCTCCGCCGCCATCTCGCGCGTCCACTTTTTGCCCGCATAGGGATCGAGGCTGAACAGCTTGGACATCGTCAGCGCGGACACCAGGTGATCGGTGTCGGCATACTCGGTGAAGATCCACGACGGATCCTGATAGTCAAACTTAAAGTCGTCGATGTTGAAGATATTGATCAGCGTCTGATGCACCGGTTTGCCGACCAGCGCATTCCAGAAGCCGTCGTTCGCGGGATCCTCCAGCAGATCGAGCACAAGGCTGGTCAAAATCGTGATCGTCGCGGCCTTGTCCTTGCTGTCGCGGAAGGTCATGCGGTAGGTATCGAAATCACAAGCAGATGCCGTGTTGTGATAGATCTTGCCAACCGTGAAGTTGTCAAGCAGACGCTTTGTGAAATTGCTCAGCACCAGCGGCTGGTAGTTGCCGTCGCTGTCCTTTACGGACACGAGCGAGAGCAGATCCGTCAGCGCGATCTTTGTCAGATCCACGTCGAGACCGGTGAACTGTTTGATGAGGCCCGGCAGCGTCAGCGCGTCGTCGCCGGTCTTGCCCGCGTAATTGTTATAGAAATCGAGCACCGCCGTGATCTGCGCGGTCAGATTCTGCGCGGAAACGCCGAGGGCGTTGGCGTTGATGAAGTACAGCAGATCGGGCAGCAGATTCAAAAGACCGTCGAGCACCTTGCCGCCGTCGTCCTTGTTCAGCAGACCGCGCACGCCGTTGAATACGCACGTCAGCAGATCCTGCATGAGGCCCTCGATGTCATAGTCTTTGCCGTTGATATAGTCCGCGGCGGGCTTGAGTCCTTCGACGCCGAGCGCTTCGAGCAGCGGCAGCAGGACATAGCGGTAGCTTTCCACGCCGGTCACATTGATCTGGTCGTCGCGGCGGTTGCGCGCTTCGGTCACGCCGCTGGCGTTGAACAGGCTCAGGTTGTTGCCCAGCAGCAGGAAGCTCAGCAGCGGCATCACGGGCTTGAGCACCGCGAAGAGCACGTCTTCGATATTGGCAAGATCCTGCTTGACCAGCGGACGCTCCAAACCGGTGGGTTCGCCGTCCGCGTTGTAATAGACGACCTTGCTGCTCTTGTATTCGGTACGGCTGATGTCGATATTGAACGCGGCAAGATCGATGCCGACCATACTCGCCAGCTTTTCAATCGCTTCCTTAAATTGCGCAACCTTGGCGCTGGTGGCTTCCATCATCTGTTCCGCGTTTTCGGGGTTCACATGGTTGACCGCCTCTGCGATCTTTGTGAACGCATCGTTTTCAACGCCGTTGAGCAGATCGCTGACAAAACCGAGCGCCTTGTCGATCATCTCGTCGGTCAAAAAGCCGTTGGCAAGCATCTTTGCAAGGATGCCGAGCGTGTAATGCTCGCTTGTTTCGGCAATGCCGAGCCTTTCGAGCAGCGCCGTGGCAAGCAGCTTGCCGTCGCCGGTGTCGATATTCAGCGCGTTGGTGATCATATCGTCGAGCCGTTCGGCCAGATGGACCGCTGTTTCTTCGGTCCAGTTCGTCAGGTCATAGCTCTTGAGATACTTGTCAAAGTCCTGTTGCGCCTGCGCGGTACGGTAATCGTCCGCGGCGATCTCGCCGTTTTTGATCTGCACGAGCAGCGCGGCCTTTTGTTCTGCCGTGGCGTCTTTGCCGAGGATATAGGCCCAGTCGAAATTGGTCTTGTATTCAGCAGGCAGACCCTTCATCAGTTCGATTGCGGTCTTTGCAAGGCCCCTCTGCCCGAGCAGCAGTTCGATAAACGCGTCGAGCACGTCGGCGTTGTTGCCGTACATCAGAATGTCAAGCCCCATTGAGATCATACAGGTCAGCGCGTCTTTGCCTTCAGTGTTCAGCCGGTAGGCATTGCGGTTTGTGCGGTCGCCGTTTTCGTCCAGCGCATAGGCTTTGGATTTGTAGGTCTCGCGCAGATAGGCAAAATCGTCGATCGCCGCCTGATACGGTTTTTTCAATTCCAGGAAATAGCGATTGCCGTCCGCCTGCACGGAAGCGATCACGCTGACCAGCTTCAGCAGCGATTCGAGATTCAGCGTTTTGAGCTTGAACGCGGCGCCGCGTGTTTTCATGATTTGGCGCATCTCGGCTTCGCTGCTGTAGCCGCCGAGCTTATAGGTGAAGCGGCAGATCAGGGTGTTGATCAGTGCGTCGAAATCGATGTTTACGATCGGACGCAGGGTATCGAGCAGCACCCACAGCGGATGCAGCAGATTTTTGAGCAGCACGCCGACGCCGTTGTCGGACACGGCGAACATGAGCTGCGCGAGCATTTCAAACAGCTCGGCGAGCATCGTGTCGGAATCGAAGATTGCAAACAGACGGTTCACAATCTGATCCACACAGTACAGCAATCCCTGTGCGGTGCCCTTGGCTTGAAATTCTTCGCTGGAAAGTAGCTTCGATTCGTCAATCCCCATCGCTTCGAGCAGCGGCAATATAGCGAAGTTGTAGCCGTCGTGTCCCTTCACCGTGACAACCGACTGCGTTGCGCCGTCCTTGTTATACGGCAGCACATGGAAGTCCTTGCCGCTGAAGACCATGTCGAGCACCGGCTGCGCCGGCGTCAGCAGATAGCCGAGCGCGGCGAAAATGTCGCTGTAGGTTTCCACCGGCTCGCCGTCGTATGTCCATTCCACCAGCGGCTTGCCGCTGTCGTCGGTGCCGGTGCGCGTGCCTTGCAACAGCGGGAAGACCTTCGTCTGCGGTTCGCTCGCGCCTTCGTCAAAGAGATAGGCAAAATCGTTTTTCCAAACGCTGATGTCGATGCCCGTGGCGTCCTTGATCAGATCGGCAGGCAGCGCCAGATCCTCCGTATAAACGCCGCTGAGCAGTTCGGTGATCAGCGTGATATAGGCGGGTTCGTTGAGATATTTGAGCAGCAGCGGTCTGGCGTATTCACGGATCGTTTCGATTTCCGGCGTGTCCGGATTCAGATCGTACGGCAGCTCCTGCAGCAGCGCGTCGGCGAAATCGTCGATATCGTCCACCACGAAGGAGGCCATTTTCTGTGTCCAGTCGTTGTCATATTCGAGATACGGAATCGTGTCGTCGTGCGCGCTGATTTCGTTCGCCGTGGCTGCCGGGGTTTCGGGATAGGAAAGCGTGCCGGCGTCGTAATCGTTCGTCGGGTTCAGCGATTCGCAAATCACAAGCAGCAGATTGTCGGTCGTCAGGTTTGCCATGATCTTGTCGAGATCCAGCTTGCCGTTTTCGTCCGTGGCGTCCTTGAGAATATCGGAGAGCGTCAGGCTCAGCGTGTCCATGCCGTCGGCGGCAATGTTTGCGAGCGCGGCTTTCAAATCGTCGTAGTCAAGACCGATCATGGAAAGGATGGCCTTGACCGAGTTCGGATTGCCGACAAGGGTTGCGATTTTGTCGAGCAGGTGATAGAACACGTCGGAAATATCGGCGTCCACAAAGTAGTAGTTGCCCACATTCAATTTGTTCCAGTGCCGCGCATACTCCTCTTGACGGATGGAGCCGGTCTTCACTTTGCACTCGCCGAGCGCGGACAGGGTTTCCAGATCGAACAGCGACGGATCAAACAGCTGCATTTTTTTGCCGTTTTCGTCCTGCAAATTGTCGAAGAACCATTGCAGCACCGAAGAGATCTTGCCGAAATCAAATCCGAACTGCTGCTGCGCTTTTGACGACAGGAAGAACGGTTCCAGCACGCTATACGGATTGATAAAAGAGAGAGCGTCGGACAGATCCGCCTTCACATCTTTGGGCGGCCAGTCCTTAAACTTGTTGAGTACTTCGTCCGGCAGCTTGCCGCCCAGCAGCGAAGCCAGTTGTTTAAACAGATTCTGCATCGGTGCACCCAGCTTGCCGCTCAGCAAATCGTTGGCAATGCCGGAGATATCGATTCCCAGCTTTTTCACAATGGGAGCCAGATTGATGGGAGAAAGGACCGCCATCACCAAACCCAGCAGGGATTCCAGCGCGGTATAGGCAGCGATTGCAGCAAGCAACTGGATATACTTGAGCGGGTTCAGCCAGTCGTACCAGTCTGTCATGATCTGATTTTCAATGATATCGCCGATGCCTTCGAAGAATTTGTTGATATCCATATTGAAGTTCGCATCCAGACCCACCCCGTAATAGAGATCCAGATCGAACAGATCAAACAGCGCACCGTTTTCCAGCATGAGGGAGATGTTCGGCAATATGGAAAGAATCTTTTCAATCGGGTGCGACGCAATCTGTTCCAGCAGCGCCATCAACGGGTCCGCAAGACCGTCGACCACCTTGCGCGTATTATTGACAATTGTGTCGCCGGAGAAGGAAATATTCTGACAGTTGTAGCCGGAGCCGTTTCCGAAATCTTTGACGCCGAGCGCCTCAAAGATCGGCACGATCACGTTATTATACAGATGAAAGTTTGCAATATCGATCTGCAGACCGGCCTCGGTAGCAAGCGGAATTGTGAGCAAAATCACACTGACAAAGATCGAAATATAGACCGCGTTGCTCAGATCCAGTCTTGTCGCGTGGAACTCCTCAGAGGAGAACATGGCTTCCAGCACCGGGGAAACCGAGCTGAGGAGCACCGACAAAACTTCCTTGAAATCGTCGAAGCTTTGCATTTTCCAGTCAAAATCCAGATTCCCCTTGCTGTCCAACAGCTTTGACCAGTCATCGCCGCAGTTGTTGAGCTTGTGAATAATGTCGGCATATTTTGTGCTGTTTGCATCGCTCAGCAGCGACGCAATCTGGGTCGGCCAGAATTTTAGATTCGCTTGCGTCAAAAGCTTTTTAAAGCTGTTGGCTCTGCCGCCGTCCACATAGAAATCGAAGCTGCCGCCGATCGCGAAGAAGTCCAGAACGTCACTCAACGTCTCGGCGGTGTCCGGACTGCCGCCGAGCAGCAGGGTCAGTGCTTTGATCAGATCGATGCTGTAGCGGCTGCCGCCCATATATCTTATATAATCATTGTTGGTCAGCCATGTTTCAAAGTTTGCGCTCAGGCCGGTGACGGTCGGATAGACCATCGCAACGATCTGATTGATCAGATCGTTGGAAAGCACCTGATGCATCAGGAAATCCACAAGCAGATCAAAGATCGTTGTTTTTCCGTCGTTGTTGTAATCCTTCGGCGTTTTTGAAATGCCGAGAGACGCCGGCAGCACCTTCAGCAGGGTGCCTGCCGCTTCTTCGGAGCCGAAATAGCCGTCGATCTTAGAGATCACCGCACGGATTGTTTCGTCATAGACGACGTAATCGTCCGCGTCGTTGTTCGGGTCGCGCAAAAGATCGTCGGCGCGGCCGTCACGTTTTGCGTAATAGGGTTTGCCGTCCGCATCCGTCTTTGTATCAAGGGTGATCTGTTCGTGATTGGTAAACGCCGCTTCCTTGAGCGCGTTGATTGCAGACTGCACGTTTGCCAGCATGGTAAAGCCGACGCAGCGGCATTCCCGCTCATTCATGGTGGGCTGTGCGTTGTCGTTCCAAATGCTGTTTGCCGTGTCCGTGTAGGATTGATCGGTATAAGCGGCGCCGTAAAGTTTCATCAGAATGGCTTCCTCCGCTCTCACAGCGCGCAGCTTGTTTTTCACTTCGTTGCGGTTATTCGCCGTGACCGAAATCTTGTGCGGTGTACTGCTGCCGTAGAGTGCTTCCAGCGCAGCGTCAAAGCGTTCGCCTGCCAGCGTTTCCAGCTTTTGCGTACAATCCGCTGCGAGGTTGTCTCTGTTCGCATATGATGCAAAATAATCCTTCGCAGCCGCATATTTCACGTCTTTATAAGCGTCTTCATAGGCTTTCTTTTGCTCGACCACCTGATCGAACAGACTGCCCTTCTCGTTCAGCACCTTGCCGGTTTCAGTCGTTTGAAGCGAACCAACCAGCGTCTGGGCTGTCACGTCGTTGTTCGTCAGCGCAAGGATTCTTTTGCAAAAAGCCGCAAACGCCTCGTCTGTTTTGCGCACGGTCTGCATCTCGTTGCGCTTGGCGATCTCGTCGCCGAGGCCGGTGCCGGTGCCGTCTTCCGACGCAGTGTAATACGGCTTCAGCGTAGTGTTCAGCCAGTCGCGGTAGTCTTTGGGATTGGCTTCATCGTTGTCGCGTGCGATCAGCTCGGCCGCAATGGCGGCAAGCTGTGCCGCCGGCTGCTGCAAAGCGCTGAGCGTCAGATGGCCGCAGGTGGCCGGCGCGCTGCCGCAGTTGCTGCAAGTCTGGCTGCCGGTGCGGTCCTCATGAGCACAGGAAACGAGCCGCGGTTTGCCGCAGACGTCGCAGAAGCCGTCGGCGCCGTCGGTGCCGTCAGATTGCTTGCTGTCCACGCATTCTTCCATGCAGTAGCCGCAGTTGTCGCACTTGCCGTCGCCGATCACTTCGGTGTTCCCTTTTTCGTCCTTGCAGGTGTGGGTGTTGTCCAAACCGCAGATATCGCACTTGTTGTCGTTGTTCTCGTCAACAAACGCATGCTCTGCTTTCTCGCAGGTGTCGCACAGACCGTCCGGTTTTTCCAGCGTTGCACCTTCGGCATCGACATGCTCGCCCATACAGGCGCCGCAGCCGTCGCAGCGTCCGTCGCTGAAATCGTGGCCGTAGGTGCCGTTGGCGGCTTTGCAGGTCTTTTTGTGGCAAACGTCGCAATAGCCGTCCGCGCCGTCAACATAGGTCTCATACTGGATATAGTCATATTCTATGACGACGGTTTTCGGCGTCACGCCGTCTTCTTCATAGATCGTGTTGCCGTTTTCGTCCACCTGCGTATAGGTATAGGTGCCCTTGGCGTCGGTACCGACCCAGACGCCCGCGCTGTTGTAATATTTGCCTTCCGCATCCGGGTGCTTGTCGGCGATGTCATCTTCGGTATACAGCTTCACCTTGCCGTCGGTGCAGCCGTTGAGACAATAGCCGCAGTCGTCGCAGATCAGGTCATGGTTTTCATCCTTGAACGTGCCAAAGCCGCTCGCGCCGTAAATCACTTCGGCGTGGCCGTTTTCGTCCTTGACAATCGCAGTTGTCCCGATATTGCTTCCCATCATCGTGTTTGCCGCAGCCTGCAGCGTGGCGTCGGAGAAGGACGCCCATGTGCTGTCGGCCTTTTTCGGCGCCTTCAGCAGACCGCGCTTTGCGATCGTCTCTTCACTGACCAGCACCAGCTTGCCGGTTTCATCGACGGCATAGGTGCTTTTGACGTTGCCGACCGTGATCTCGGCAGAAAGCATCGCGCCCTGCCGCGGTTCGGCGTCCGGGTCCTGCGCGGCGTCGTCCGCCGGAGCGGCTTTTGTCGGAGCTTCTTCCGTCTGGGCGGCTGCTTCGTGCAGCTCTTCGGCAAACGCCGACAGCGGCAGCACCGACAGAAGTATCAGCAAGCTGAGGAGAATACTGAGGGATTTTCGGAATGTTTTTTGCATAGGGGTTCCTCCTTCGGGATGCGTTCGGGTTGTGGAAATACTTTGAACGATTTATTATAACAAATAAACTTGCGCCTGTGCAACAGAAAAAGCAAAATATTTTCCTTTTCTAGCAAAATATTTTCCTTTTCTAGATGCACATTTTTTTACTTTGCAAGATTTGCAGCGTTAAGTTAATAATAGCAGATCCGCCGTTACAAAACCGTTACACCAAATCAGATGGCGTCCATTTGTGCGTTCGGTTGTTCGATCAGCCGTTCCGGGTTCCCTGCAGGCACGGGCTACCATGGCGCCGACCGCCGCCTCTTTCAGCATGATCTTCCCCATTGGCGTGTGCAGCAACCGAAAGGTTTCGCTGATTGCCGGCAGCGCGTCTTTGAGCTGCGGTTATGCTTTCACCAGATCGGACATTCTGTTTTTTTGCAAGCTCCTTCTCAGCATCCGCCGCCCTTACCTGAAACAACGGAATCCTTTAAAATGAGCCCCGTAAATACTTTCAAATATAATTTCAAAAAACCGGAATAATATACAGCCGTGAGTGCCGGTATCCATGCACCAAATGCATGGCCAAAAGGCTCAACAACCGTGATGTCGGCTTTTCCAACAGAACGTATAAAGATAAAGTTCGAAGTGCAGCCTCATTGCTTCAGCCTCTTTGTCACAGATCAATCTGCGTTTGTATATTTTGTTCCCGAATTATTCGATTTCGTTCCCGAAATATTGACATTCATTTGCTTTTCGGTTAGTATAAAACAAAATGGAGATCATTACTTTTGTAGCGATTTACATATAGAAAAGGAATTTGAATATTATGAGAATTGCAATCTGCGACGACGAAGCCATTTCAAGAAAACAGCTTCACAAAAGAATCATGACTTATTTTTTGAAAAAGAATATGAATTGCTCTGTCTCAGAGTTTGCTTCGGGTGAAGCCTTTGTGCCTTTTAACAGTCAGTTTGACCTTGTGTTTATGGACTGCAAGCTGGAAGATGGCAACGGTATTGCTTTTATCAAAAAAATCCGGGAACACAATTCGAAGCTGTTTGTCATCTTTTTCACAAATTACAGCGAGTACGCCATTGATTCGATCAAGCTGGACACTTTCCGCTATCTTTTAAAGCCGGTAACAGACGAGGATTTTACAGAAGCGTTGGATACGTTCATCAGCATTTATCAGCACACTAGAAAGATTATTGTTCCAACAAAAGACCATCTGTTTTATTTGGAAGCTGACGAAGTGATTTACATAGAAGCGGATAAAAAATATACCGTGGTTCGCACCACGACCGGACAATACCGATCCTCCAAGCCTATCTCCCAGTTCTTTATTGAGATTAATAATTCCCATTTCTTTCAGACACACCGTTCCTACATTCTGAATATGAAATACATTTCAAGCATCGACAAGAGAACGATCAATCTGACAAACGGGGAAAAAGTTTTATGCAGCGCACAAAAATATGATGAGTTTTTGAAAAGCTACATGAGTTATCTCAAATATGAGGTCTGAGGAGGGCCGGTATGCTTGCACCATGGCAATGGATTTTTTTTGTTCTGCATGACCTCGCTGCTTTAACCTGCCAGACGGTTGTCCTGTCTGTTACGCGCAGTTTTCGGGAACGCAGCCGTGCGCTGACCATCGGCGTGTATTGCTTTGCCTGCATGCTGTCGGTTGCGAATATCGCAGCGTTGCCCGTTCTTGAACGTGCAACCGACTATGACACAGCCGTTCTCATCTACGGCGCTGTGGCGTTACTGAACATGATTCTTTTCCCGCAAATCATCCTGCACACAAAAGGCATTTTTCTCAATGTGCTGATCTGCTTCTCACTCAATACCGGTATGGAAGGGCTGTTCAGCGTGTTCCGCTTTGTTTTGCAGGGCATGGAGCGGCATGATTATCTGTTTTATGAAACGGTTTTTTGCACGGTTGGTTATTGTCTCGTGACTATATTTCTGCTGCGTGTTTCAAAAAACAGAGATCTCAAACCTATTCGAAACACCGTAGACATGATTCCGAAATGGCTTTATGCTGTCATCATCATTTGCTCCTTTTCCTCCTATTTCAGCGTGATGGGCGAGGAACCCGCGCTCTATGATTTTGAAAAAGTGTTCGGTGTTCTGCATGTGCTCTCTGTATTTGGTATTCTTCTGTTTATCGGCTATTTCGTGATTCAGGTGTTCTCGCTGATTGCAAAACAGAATCAGGTTCTGTCTGAAATGAATCTGATCAAGCTCAACTATGAACAGATGGTAAAGAGCGACGATGCGCTGCGCGCCTTTCGCCACGATTACAAAAACCACATGCTCATCGTTACAAGCCTGCTGAATGCCGGACTGAACGGTGAAGCAATGGAATACCTTGAAAAAGTAAAGGTCACGTCCGGTGTTTCCCAGCAAACGTTTTCTACCGGGAACTTCGTTGTCAATGCAATTTTGAACAACAAAAATGAGCTTGCCGGGGACTATGGCATTGAGATGTCCTTCAATGGTATTGTTCCCGATAAAGGAATCGAAAACGACGACCTGTGCACCGTAGTCGGCAATTTAGTCGACAATGCCATTGACGGTGCGCGGCGCGCCCCTGAACAAAAGTATATTCGCGTCAAAGGTGCTGTGCGCAACGGCTTTTTCACGATCTGCGTTAAAAACGCCGTCCTTGAAAAAGCGGAAATCAGAAACAACCGGATCAAAACAACCAAAGCAGACACCAAACGGCACGGCATCGGGCTGAAAAACGTTGCCGCCGTTGCAAAAAAATATCATGGCGCTGCCGTGTTCTCCTGCGATGAAAAGGAATTCACGGCAGACGTTACGCTTCAGTTGAAGGAGGAACCGGAATCATGAAAAAAGCCATTGCCATTTTGCTCGCCCTGCTCCTGTCTTTGCAGATTGCGTTTGTGCCTGTGGCCGCGGAAGGAGAAGCCGGGAACGACGTAACGGTGCTTGCGTCAGCCGATGACGTTACGGCATTCATCCGAGAAAAGCTGGTCGCGCGCAGCACCGAGATTTGTTTTAAAGCCGAAGATGGTGCTGTTGCGGGTGCAACGCTTTCAAACATCTGCGCCCACACGGGCAATGGCGCCGAGGGCGACTATCTGCGCCTTGCGCTCAACTATGTGATGCCGCAGCCGGAGAAAGATGCCAACGGTGTTTACACGCTGCGTCCGGTCTATTACACGACTGCCGAACAGGAAGCCGCTGTCGATGCGTATGTGGAAACGGTGGTTGCGGGCTGCACGGCGCAGGACGACACGGAAAAGGCGCAGTATCTCTATGACTACCTGTGTGAGAATGTGACGTTTGACCTTGAAAATCTCTATAACGATGAAGATCTGCTGAAATACACCGCCTACGGCGCGGCAGTGAACGGACGTGCGGTTTGTCAGGGCTTTGCATCACTGTATTACAAGCTGGCGCTGGCGGCGGGGCTGGACTGCCGCATTGTGACCGGCACCAGAGGTGACGATGCCCATGCATGGAATATCGTCAAAATCGGTGATCTGTGGTATCATGTGGACGCATCTTCCGGTGCGCAGCTTTTGGATAGTTCCGTCTACTTTATGAAACCGTTATTTGAGGATTATATAATAAACTATGGCATCGAGACTGATACAGAAATTCAAGAGTATTCATTTGCTATCAACGATGAAGACGATGAAATCATCACCGCTTCTTATAATGAATTTACATATACGCTGAACAAAACCACAGGAGAACTGGCAATAAACGGAATTGGCGACATTCCAAGAGCATTGCACCTTGTATTGCCTTCAGAGGACGACGTTGATCTGATTAAATATGTTGTAGTTTCAGAGGGCATTACTGGCATTAGCCACATTTTTAGAAACTGCCATAATCTTTTGCAAATATCGCTTCCTTCAACGGTGATCGCAATCCCGGATGACGCGTTTGAATGGTGCCCGATGAAGGCCGATTCAGTCTATCTCAGTGAAGACAATCCGTATTTCAGACTGCGTGACGGATGCCTGATTGAAATCAGCAGCAAAAAGCTTTTGCTTGGTTCAAACCAAGCCGTTATTCCGGATGACGGCAGCGTGGAAACTATCTGTGATTCCGCATTTCGGAATTGTTCAGAGCTGGCTGAAGTCTGCATTCCCGCAAGTGTGAAGCTGATTGACAGCGCTGCGTTTGTGTTTTGTACTGGTCTTAAAGATCTTTGCTTTGCAGAACGCAACAGCGCAGAATTGAGGATTAGCTCTTCAGCGTTTTCCAATTGCACAGCATTGACAGAACTCAACTTACCGGAAGGGCTGACATTCATAGGATACTGGGCTTTTAGTAACTGTTCAGAATTGAGACGCCTATCCCTGCCCAGCACGGTGAGCTATATCGCTGGTCCCTCTGCATTCAACTATTGCGGAAAGCTGGAATCTATTACAGTAGATTCGCAGAATGCGTGGTATCATTCCGCGGGCAACTGCCTGATTGCAACTGCAGATAAAGTTTTAATTACCGGTTGCTGTAACAGCGTGATTCCCGATGACGGCAGTGTTACCAGTATCGGTCATGGCATCGGTCTATATGAAAGTGGCGAAGCATTTAACGGCTGCACCGGACTCGAGGAGATTATTATTCCAGAAGGGATTACAGTAGTTTCCGGTTTTAACGGCTGCACCGGATTAACAGAAATTGTATTCCCGGACAGTGTGACGAATATCGACGGCTTTTCCGGTTGTTCAAATTTAAGCAGTGTTAAATTGCCGGATCAACTAAAAAGAATTACAGGCTTTCGGAACTGTACAGCATTGGCGCATATTGATTTGCCGAACACAATTGAAGTTTTGGGTGATGAAAGGTATACCGCTTTTTCTGGTTGCACTGCGCTTACTGATATTGACCTACCGGAATCGGTACGGTTTATTTTTGGATTCAATAACTGTTCGGGATTGACTTCTGTAACGATTCCTTTAAACTGTTACCGGGTTTATGAGGCGTTTAAGAATTGCAACAATCTAAAAGAAATGATTGTTCTTTCAAAAAATGTCGAGCTTATGCTGGAAAGACATGCGTTACCGGCAGACTGTATCGTTTATGGATTTAAAGGCTCCACGGCAGAATCGCACGCACGAGACTGTAATCTAACCTTCATCCCCCTCTGCCCTCAGACCAACAAACCCCACAACGCGCAGCCGGTCGACGTCACAGCCCCCGACTGTCTGAACCCCGGCTACTCTGCCGGAACGGTTTGTCCGGACTGCGGCGAGTGGCTGTCCGGGCATGAACAAACTGCCGAACCCCTCGGTCACAGCCCCGGTGAACCTGCACCCGAAAACGTGGTTGCCCCCACTTGCACCACCGAAGGTTCCTATGACAACGTGACCCGCTGCACGCGCTGCGGAGAGTTGCTGTCCTCCACACCGGAAAAACTCGCCATGACGCCCCACGCAGACGCCGACCACAACGGCTATTGCGATGACTGCGGCGCCTACATCTGTGAACACCCGGAAACCGCACTGCAAAATGAAGTTCCGGCAAAATGTCTTGAAGCGGGCTATTCCGGCGACACGGTCTGCACCTGGTGCGGCGTCACGCTCGAATACGGCGTCACTCTGTCCGCAACGGGGCACAGCCCGGCGATCAGCAGCCCGGCAAAAGACGCCACCTGCCTGGATACGGGCCTGACCGCAGCGTACACCTGTTCGGTTTGCGGCGACGTGACAACCGCAGCGCAGCCGGTGCCGCTTGCCGCGCACAAGGACAGCGACGGCGACGGGCTGTGCGACCTTTGCCTTGCGCCGACCGACTGCACACAGTATGGCAGATGCGGCGACAGCTTGTTCTGGTACGCCGAAAACGGTGTACTCGTAATCTCCGGCGGCGGTGCTTCGGGCAACCTTGGCACGGTGCCGTGGGAAAGCTGCAAGGCGTCGATCGACAACGTGTATATCAGAAGCGGTGTGACTGCGATGGACGGCACCGGCTTTGCCGCCTGCACAAATCTTGAAAGCGTCTTTGCCCCCGTCGACACAACTGTTTCAAGCTGCGATGCACCTGTACTGTATTATTCCGAAACAAACGGCACAGTCACCGTATCCGGTCGTGACAGCACGCCCGAGATGGATCTTCCTGCATTGTTGAATGCAGCGAGTGTGCTCTGTATTGACAAAACGGTTGTCTCGCTTTGCTTCGACCGCTTGCTGCTGCGCGCTGTCGACGGTGAAAAGCAAATCGTGTATGACATTCTTAAGAACGGGAAAATCATCGATGAAGCGCACTTCCGTATCCCTTCGGGTACACTTTTGAACGCGTTCTCAATGAAGCCGCTTGGCTATGCGAACTTTAACAGTGCTTTTGCTTCGATTCTGAACAACCCGGATCGAAATCTGATCCTCTCCCTGTCATGCGGCGATCTGCTTCCGGAAAACCTGAAAGCAGACAGCCAAAGCTACACTGAGCAGTTCGTGCTGCACTTTGTTGACGAGCCGACAGAACCGGAAAAGCCGAACAACCCAGGAAATTCAGAACCGGAAAAAAACCTGTTTGAAAAAATCGTCGAGCGCTTTCATGCAACGCTAGCTGCGATCCTGTCGATATTCAAAAAGCTGTTTAAGCTGTTTAAAAAATAACGGTCGGCGGCATATACCGCTGAACAAAAACGACATTTTCATCCGCGTTACACGGCATTTTTGCCGCTTCGTGACGCGGATGATTTGTTTATTTTAGGGGCTTTTTAAAGAAGATTGTCACGCTTTGTTGCATTTCGTTCCCGATTTTGGCAGTTTCGTTCCAACCGTATTGTTTTTGATTTCAAAATCTTTACAATAGTGTTTGGTTATACCGAAAAGGAAACATAAGTACAGGAAAAGGACGGATGAAAATATGAAAAAAGAAAAGAAACACAGCGCGATGTCATTGACCTGCTCCTGCGGTGCAATTTTCAGCGACGACCAGCAGTTTTGTACAAACTGCGGCGCAAGCAAAGAGGAATTGCAAAGGAGCAGATACAAAGAAATTTGTGAAAAAGCGAAAACAGCAACATCGTTGAAGGAGCTTGAGGGCCTGCGTGCAAGCTGCGACACCATCTCCGGTTACCGCAACATTGCGGAATGGAAAAAGTTCCTTGAGCAAAAGATCGAAAGTCTGAAGAAGAAAAAGAAAAAGAAAACCGGACGCATCATTGGTATTTCGTCCGCCGCCGTTGTGCTCGTCGCGCTGGCCGTATTGTTTGTGATCTTTGTCATGCCGTATCTGCCGCATTTTATGAAAGCGGAAAAAGCAGTGAAGAGCAGAGATTATGTACTTGCCATCGAGGAATATAAACAGGCGGAAAGATTCCTCGGAAGCGACGAAAAACTTCCCGAAACCTATTATGCCTATGGCGCAGCGCTGCAGGACGAAGGGAAATATTTGGACGCAGCCGTCGCCTTCAACGATTCCGAAAACCACAACGATGCCGAAACACGTATTGCGGATTGCGGCAAGGCACTGATTCAGAAAAAACAATATGGCGACGCTTCAAAGGTCTTCTCCCTTCTTTCCACGAAAGAAAGCAAGGCGTATGTCAATTATGCCAACGGTATGGAGCAGGTGCAAAAGGAAAACTACGACAAAGCACTGGAATTCTTTGAAAAAGCCGGTGATGTGGAGGACAGCACCAAACGGATCAGCCAGGCACATTATGTACTTGGTAAACAGGCACTTTCCACGGACACCCAAAGCGCCAGAAATCATCTGCAGTCTGCCGGTGATTACAAAGACGCCAAGGATCTGCTCAAGGTCTGCGATCTCATGGACGCCGAGCAGGAGGCCCAGAACGGCAATCTGAACAAGGCGCTTTCGATGTTTAAAAAGCTGCCGGCAAATCTGTCTTATAAAAAGATTAACGCCGGCGAACGAGTAAAACTTCTGGAAGCTAACCAGCCCTTCTTAAATGTCTGCGGCAAATGGCGTGCGTCGAAAAACTATATTGAGTCGAGGAACATCTATATTCGAACCGGAAGTTGGGACAGCTGGTATCTTGATGAGGTGGAAACGGAGCAGAGCATAACCGTCAGATGTATTCTGAACAAGAACGGCACATTCACACTCAAAGGCACGATTTCCTATTACTATTTCAACAACTATTCGAGCTTGTCCTCCCAATGCAAGGCCAAGCTCACTACAGAGAGCTTTGAAGCTAAAAACCTCAAGACGCTCCCCGCCTCCATCAGGATTGATGACAGCACAATCCTGTCTCTCACCAACGGTGTGTTTAGCGTGAAGTATTCCTATCGTGACGACTATTCCATGTATTTCTACAATGTCTATTCAAGCTCCGTCACCTACGGCACAAAACTTGAAAAGTATTGATTTTTCCAAAAAAAAGGAGAACTGTCATGAACGAGTATCCGGATTATCCCGGCAGAAAATGTGCGGGCTGCGGCAATGTACTGGAAGACGCACAGACTTTTTGTCCCAGATGCGGTATGCCGAACCCAAACAGGCGCCTTGTTTGTCAAAAGTGCGGCGCCTCGGTGGACACCACGCACGACTTTTGTCCGGAATGCGGACAAAAAGTCGGAATCACTACAGATGCAGGCGTCAGTGCTGCAATCTCCGAATTTAACGCTGCTGTCGTAAAGAAGAAAAAAAGCGGAAAAACAATCGCAATTGTTCTCTCGATATTTGTAATCGTCTGCGCTGTCGGCGGCATCATCACAGGACATGTGATTGCATCTCAAAAGAAAAAACAGGCGATCGAAACATATCTTTCCACCGCATCGGATTTCTATATGGATTGTTTGGAAGTCGGAAAGTATCTGGAAGAGATTGGCAACGAGATTCATTCTGCTTGGTACAAATATGTATCCTCCAGCTATCCGTACTATAACGGGAAACGGCTATATGACCCGGACGATGCGATAGAAGCCGCCCACAATGCGCAAAAAACAAATGTGGCAGTCGTCAAATTGTCATCAAACACAATTCAAAGCAAATTGAACAAACTACTGGAAGTTCCGGACGAAAAAAATCAAGCGCTTTTATCTATACGAGACGCAGTGAAACAAACCTATCGATCTTATCTTGACCTGTTTGAAAATGTCATATCTCCGAGCGGGAACTACAACTCATGGAAATCGGATTTTCAAAACTGTGATACCCGCATGGCGAACGCACTCGATCAACTGTCAAATCTTTTATAAAGCAGGAGGTTTCAATGGAAAACTATATTGGAAAAATCTGTCCGTTTTGCAAAACGGAAATCCAACCCGACGATGAAGTACAGGTATGTCCGAAATGCGGCATTGCGCATCACAAGAGCTGCTGGGATGAAAACCTGGGCTGTACGACATTCGGCTGTGCAGGAAACCACGGACAAAACAAAGCAAATCATCTGACATGCGAAAACTGCGGAGCCGTGATGGAAATCACACAGAAGTTCTGTCCAAAATGCGGCCGCCCGCAGACACGCCGCACACAGCCTTCAACGGAGCAAGCACAAAAGAACTGCCCGAGCTGCGGCACGCCGAACAGCATTACCAACAAATTCTGTATCCGATGCAGCGCACCTCTGACCAGCCCGCCCGCGATGTCCGCAACTGCTCCGGTTGCATCTGCGTCAACTGCAACTGTACCGTCGTTTGCAGCGCCTGCCGCTGTGGACGCGTCGGGTTCTGCTGCCGCGGTCGGTACTTCGCGGCCCAACGCGGCTCGACCCGACGCAGATTCATTATATGCGGCACGAAACGCACCTGCCTCGGCAGTAAAACACAGAAACAAAGGACTGCTGAAACTGATTGCGTGCATGATCGGAATCGTTTCAGGCTTGCTTTCCGCCGTCCTTGGTCTCATCACCTACGGCATGGACACGGGCTCCTACGAGTCCAGCCTTTCCTACGGCGGCGATGCCTACACCGGCATTCAGAACGCAGCCGCGCAGAGCGCCAATAATATGCTTTACGCGTCGGAGATCATACGCTTCGGGTTCGGCTCTTTACTTTTGGTGCTTGGCTTATTCATCATTGCGCTTTTCATATTCCTTTTGTGTAAGGATAACAAAGCGAAAACCAAAAAATAACCATACAGATTATCATAAAAACAAGAAGAAAGACTTGGAGGTCAAAAAAATGGCAAGATTAGATGTAATTATTGTTGACGCAACAGGCAACAAGGAACAAAAGGTCGGCCTTCCCGACGACGTCCGCTGCGGTGTGATTATGGTGAAGCTGGTTGAAAAGATCAACCTGCCTTCTCTCGGGCCGGACGGCAACCCCATCAGCTACAAATTCATTCACAAAGTGACCGGAAAGCAGCTTTTGGAAACGCAGACACTCGCTGAAGCAGGCATCAAATCCGGTGACGTGCTTCGTTTGCAGCCGGAAATCACTGCTGGGGCAGGTAAACCGAACAATACGAATCGCAGAACCGGTGTTTTGAAAAAGATCCTGTCCGCCAGTTTGGTTCTGCTGCTCAGTCTTTCTCTGTTTGCGTGCGGTAAATCCACGCCGGCAGATGAAAATGCAGATTCACAAGATACAACACTGACAGAAAACACGCAGAATGTGAGCGAATCAAACAAAGAGACACAGGCACCGACAGAAGCGCAGGAAGTCGATCCGTATGTGACGTCGATTGATCTTACAACGCAGGCCGGCAATCTCAAGTATGTTAAGTTTGAGCCGGCAGCCGATGGATTAATTACCCCGTACAGCGGCAGTGAACAATCCTTTGAGTTCTCCTATGTGTTTTCCTTTGCGTTCAAAAACTTTAATGCAAAGCCGTCGCAGTGCCAGGATGCGTTCCGGATTCAGTTCTTCCAAAACGGCGTAGAACTGGAAGATAACTTCTCTTATTCCAGTAAAGGCGGCAAACAATATGAGCTTGTAGGCGCCTATTTCAACAACGCTATGAAAGACGGCACCGTAATCTTCGGCAAGATCGTGGTCGGGACGGACGACAGCCCGATTACAATTATGGTCAGCGAAAAAGGCAACAACGACAACTATCAGATGCAGGAAGTCTCTCTTACAGGCGCCGTTGACAAACAGGAAACCGATACCAAAACAGACTCTCCTGCTGTGAGTGAAGCAGAGATTGATAAAGCACTGCAGGGCGTCTGGGATCTGAGTGGTCAAGGTACATTCACGTTTTTAGACGGGGATTTCAGCCTCACAATCAACAATGCAAACCAGACACTCAGCGGCACCTACGCTGTGAATTTGGATGAATCCAAGGTGGATGCAACAGTTACTGCATCTGACGGTAATGTAATCATACATTTCCCGTTTACCTATACGGATGGTGTTCTCACGTTGAAAAACAACCAGGGCGAAGATTTGGTAAAACAATAAGAAACAGCGCCGCTTGAAAAAGGAGAGAAGCAACCATTTTGAACGAAAAAATAGAATTAACCGCCAAGGATTTTGAAGAAGACCGCTATGCTCGGTTGCGTCTGATTCCCTGGTGGGATCAAGACAGACTGAAGCAGGCGTCGATTATGGTTGTCGGCGCCGGCGCGCTGGGAAATGAGTTGGTCAAAAACCTTGCGCTTTTAGGCATCGGCAAAATCTATATTTTCGATATGGATCGCATCGAAAGCACAAATCTCACCCGCGCGGTCCTTTTCCGCCGGGAAGATGTTGGGCATTTCAAGGCCGAGGTCGCTGCAGAAAGAGCACGGCAGATGAATCCGGACGTATATGCAAAAGGATTCGTTGCAAACATCATTGACGACGTAGGGCTCGGCGTTTTCCGCAGAATGGATGTCGTGCTCGGCGGATTGGACAACCGCGAGGCGCGGCTTGCGATCAATCAGGCGTGTTACAGGGTCAATAAGCCCTGGGTCGACGGCGCGATTGAAGCGCTGAATGGTTTTGCACGTGTGTTCGTTCCGGGTCATGGCGCCTGCTATGAGTGCACCATGACCGAAACGGACTGGAAGCTGATCAACAAGCGCAAATCCTGCACCTTGCTGACCCATGAGCAGATGAACGAAGGCAAAATTCCGACAACGCCAACGTCCTCGTCCATCATTGCCGGCGTGCAGGTACAGGAAATGCTCAAGCTGCTGCACAGTGACAGAAATCTGCCGACGCTCACTGGAAAAGGGTATGTCTTCAACGGGCTCACCCACGACTCCTACATTGTGGAATATCAGGAAAAGCCGGACTGCATGAGTCATGACATCTATGAGTCCATTGAAGAAATGCCGTGGTCAGCCCACAAAACAACACTTGGGGAAATTCTGCGAGTGATCAAAAATGACCTCGGAGAAAATGCGGTGTTGGAATTTGACAAAAACATTGCCACAACCGCGCACTGCAGCTGTGAAAGCAACAAGACGCTGCTTTGCCCGGTACACAAGTTGCGCAGTGAGATGCTCCTTTGCGAACACTGCGGCAGCACGATGCAGTTCTCATCCACGCATATGCTGCGGGGCGATGAAGATTTTCTGGAAAAAACACCCTCCGCACTTGGTATCCCGCCGCTGCATATTGTCTGCGGCCGCACCGGAACAACGATGAAGTATTATGAATTTACCGACGATCAATATCTTTTGAAATAATGGGGGGAACGATGATGAAAAGAGCAATCGCATACATTTTACTTTCCGCTTTGCTGATCTCCCTGCTGAGCGCATGCGGCATGGGCGCGGTCAAAGAGACCGAGGCTGCGATCGCCGCCATCGGCACGGTCAGTCTGGACAGTGCGGAGGCGATCTCAAACGCCAGAGCGCTTTATGATGCGTTGGGGGAGAACAAGCAGGAGAAAATCGAAAACTACAAACTCCTCGAAGTTGCTGAAGGAACACTGCGTGATTTGCAGATTCAGAATGTCGAAAATCTGATTGATGAAATTGGAACAGAAGCAGCAGTTGATCAAAAAGCAGTCGAAGCGGCGCGTACGGCGTTTGATTCGCTGGATGCGGATATGCAGTCCCAGGTGCAGAACCTTGATACGCTTCTGAAAGCGGAAAAAAAGATGGAGATGCTCGAGCATATCTCCGATTACACGATTACGAATTATCAACGCATCGGAACCAGAAGAGTCAAGGTGTTTCATGAGTCGGCGTTGGGCTGGTATGGTTTGGAAGATAAGTCTGCAACAGCATATATCTGTTTCATACTGCAGGGCGACGAAGAACACATGATCGATATAGACAATATCGGCTTTGACGTTTACGTGTGCGTAAACAAAGCGTATGATCGTGTTGATATTTATGATAAGACCAAGGATGGTAAGATCATGGGTATTCAGTATTGGCCATCAGAAGATCGGGCACAAGTCGGTACAATCAAAACGGAACTCTCGATGCAGGAATACATGGATCTTTTGGTTGCCGGCGACATAGTGAATTCCTACAGAAAAATCTCGTTTGAATCTATTTCACGAGCACTAAATACCTTTGATGAAGCTGCACGACGCTAGCATAATGTAATTGGAGGAATTGTCGACATGACAGCTAGAATGCGCAGACTGATGTCTGACTATGAACAGGTAAAAAAAGATTTTGCCGGCCACAAATATATTACGGTTACACCGATTGGCGCCGAGCCGCCGGAGCAATATCATGTCACCTATTTTGTGAATGGTATCTATCTGCTCCCGGATGGCAGAATTGAAACACTTGGCCGACACGAAGTGGAAATCACGCTGCACGCGGATTATCCGAGATACAAACCGATTTGCAGAATTCTGACGCCGATCTGGCACCCGAACTTTCGTGACGGACAAATCTGTATCGGAGATATTTGGGGCGCCGGAGAATCTCTGACCGACATCATCATCAATATTGGCGATATGATCCAGTATAAGTCTTGGAACTCTTCCAGCCCGCTTTCTGCAGACGCGGCACAATGGGCCATTGAAAACAAGCATCTGTTTCCGGTTGGGACCCTCAATTTATATGCTTCCGACTATGCGTCAGCAACACAGCCGGTGGAAATTGATCTGCTGAATGAAGCGGATATGCAACCACCGACACTGAACGAAACCAGCATCGTATCCTCTGAACCGGCAGCAAAGGCGCCAATACAGAGCCAAAAGACGCAGCTGACGGCAGCGCAGGCGCGACCGGATGATATTGATTTTGAGATTACTGCTGAGGAACTGCGTGGCATTACTTATGTCCCCGTTGAACAGCGAATGCAAACCATGACACACGGTGGAACGGTCAAAGGAAACAAGATCAATTTTAAAACGATTCTCGTGAAAGGTATTCTCTGGGCAATGATCGGTGCAATCCTCGGTTTCGGCTTTTCCGAGTTAACCTCTCTGCTCTTTTCTTCCAAAACAGTTGCCTCTCTTTTGGGACACAATTACATGGCTGATTACTATTCATATACGGAAAAAGCCGACAAGGAATTTGATGCAGTCTATGCGGAGTATACGCAATACTGCAAAGACAATGCTGTCTCTCCGCAGGAGAACGATGCATTCCGCACATGGCTTAACGGCAATATGGCTTCTGCTTCCGCAAGAACCCATTTGGAACAATACGGCAAATACAGTGAAAACGCGGACACAGCGCTGCAAAACGCATATCAATATGATTTTGTCTCGAACGAAAACAGAATGCTTTCTGCCCAAAAGCGCAACGTTCGGCTCACGACCGCGCTATGGTTTTCCGCATTTGCAATCATGGTCGGATTGTTTTTGGGAATCGGAGAAGGCGTGTTCTATGGATCTTTTGAGAATGCCGTAAAATATGCGTTGATTGGCGCAGCTGTTTCATTCGGCATTGCCTTTCTCAGCGGTGACCTTGCACAACTCATGTATGCAGCGGTTTTAAGCAATGAATCAAGTCTGTTTGTCCGCTCTCTTGTTCGCGGGTTCGGTTGGGCAATCATGGGACTTGGCACAGGCCTTGCGGTCGGACTGATCAAACCGGAGCTCAAGAGAATCCTTTTTTGCAGTATCGGCGGTCTGGCCGGCGCGTTTATAGGCGGATTCCTGTTTAACTATATCGCAAACGTCATTCCAAACGACATTGTGGCGCGCGGTGTTGCGTTGCTGATTATGGGTCTGTTGATAGGTGTCGGCGTCGGTTTGCTTGAACAATTTGCAAAAGCGGCGTGGCTGAAGGTGATTCGGGGAGAATTTGAAGGAAAGGAATACCTGGTCTTCGCCGGCACAACAAGTATCGGCAACAACGGCAAAAACACGATCGTTCTTTTCAAGGACAAGCTTGTCGGACCGCACCATTGCGATATCAAGCTGGAGGGCAGCAAATATGTCTTAACTGATTGCGGCACACCGATGGGGACTGTCGTTAACGGCACACAAATCACACGTCATGTGCTTCAGCAGGGCGATGCCATCGCAATCGGCAATTCTGTCCTGATCTTCAACATAAAATGAAAAACCAACCGTCAGAAAGGAGCCTACACATGAAGATCTGCTTCACGGTACTCCTCTGTCTTGCTACATTGTTGCTCATAAATCTTTTTACGCTCTCTGCTTCTGCAGTCGTCTTTGACACGGAAACTTTGTATCAATCCGTTTTCACCGTAAAAACGAGCACTGCTTTGGGCAGCGGCTTTGCGATTGATAACACACACATCATCACAAATGCACACGTTGTTCAAAACGAAAAGAACGTCTTGGTTGTGTCCTATCAGGAAGAGCGTCTTTACGCTGTTGTTGAAAAATCGGATCGGCAGCAGGATCTGGCGGTACTTCGGCTCAAGGATGCAACCGTTCCTCCGCTGGAGTCTGCATCCCTGAACACTGTGCAAAACGGAGACGATATCTTCACAGTCGGCGCCCCAAAGAGCATGGCATATACCTTAACAAAAGGTATCGTTTCAAATCGAGAACGCGTCATGAACGGTACAGTGTTTATTCAGATAGATGCCGCCGTAAATGAGGGGAACAGCGGCGGCCCCTTGCTGAATGCACTGGGACAGGTAATCGGTGTAAACACGTTGAAAATCTTTGACAGTGAAGGCATTGCGCTGGCGATTCCCATTGATCGGGTAATCGCATTCATGCAGGAAGAAACGCCAGCGCCAACTGATGAAGCAGCGTCGTCGGCCGCACCTTCGGAAAATACATCGGACACACACAGAACGTACAGCACGATGATTACCGTTTTGACAGCCGCGGTCATATTGCTTCTTTTCATCAATATTGGTTTTATCATATACCTTGTTTTTCAAAGAAACCGAACCCCGTTCAAGCCGAAGCAGCCGAAAGATCGATTAGACTTTGAAATTGAAATATTGGAGTGAGTATATGGCAAAGAAAAAAGGGAAACCGAAAACAGAACCGAAAGCGAAATCCAAAGCTGTAAAAGAAGCGGAGACATTCGAACCCTCCGCCAAGGAGGAAAGCCTGCCGCAGAATATTCTTCTGATGGGTGAGCACACGCAAGCCAATAAAGAAATCTACATATTCCAAAAAACCTATAAAGAAATCCGACAGTTTACAAAAAATAAAACGGAGATTGAAAGCGGCGGAATTCTGGTCGGAGACGCAATAGAAAAATTTGGAAAAACGAACATCATGATTCGCGGCTTTATCGAAGCGAAGCACAGTGAAGGAACACCTACAACGCTGAAGTTCACACATGAAACATGGAAGTACGTCCATACAATGATAGACAAACTTTATCCCGACATGAAAATTGTTGGTTGGATTCACACCCATCCAAGCTTCGGCATCTTTCTTTCGGAATATGACAAATTTATTCAAGGTAATTTTTTCAATGATAAAAATCAGATTGCCTATGTTGTAGATCCGATTCAGAAAACCGAGGGATTCTTCTTTTGGAAAAATGAAGAAATCGAGCGCTGCAAAGGCTTCTATATTTTTGATGACATCGACGCAACAATTGATATCTCCCCGGAGGAAGAAGAGAGCCGAAAGGAACAGCCAGCCCCCTTGTTGCCCCGTTCCGGTGCAAAAGACTGGCAGATCTGGATACTGTACGCATCGGTCGCTGTATTGTTGTTGCTTGATGTACTGCTTTTCGCTCAATGCAGGATGCTGAGAGCACAACAGGAAACGTTGAAGCAAAACTTTTCTTTCCTGCTTTCTCAACAACCCTACTCCTATTATCAGTTGCAGTCCGGCAGTGATGCAGAAACAGATACAATAAGTGAAGGAACATCGGAGCCGACGCCCGGCGCTTCATTTTCCGCACCCGATACAGATACCACTTCACAAACAAACGGAACGGAACCGTCTGTATCACTGCAAACATCTCCTTCTGACCAAACCAATCATGAATAGATATATCGGGAAAACATGTCCCTACTGCAAAACAGAACTGAAAGAAACAGATGAAATCGTGCTCTGCAGCGCTTGCAGGATGCCGCACCATAAGGAATGTTGGATTGCCAACAACGGTTGCACGACATTCAGCTGTCCGGGCACTATTGATTATCCAAACCCACAGGAGGATGAACCAGAAGAAGCGCTCGAAATTTTGTTTGACGATGAAATTGTGGTCAGCTATGTTTATTGTCCGTATTGCGGTACGCGAAACAGCTATTCAAACAATTTTTGCACCAACTGTGGCGCCCGCCTGCCGTTATAAATGCTTCATAAAAGATCAAGTGATGTAACTGCATCTTTAAACAGTTTCAATCCATGATGCGGATACCGCCGAACCGGTCCGTCAGGACCCATTCGGCGGCTTTTTATATAAATCAATAAATCAAAACCGCGAATCACTGCTTTCAAACCGGAATTGCCGCCTACGATTCCGAACCGCTGTTCACAACGAATATGCTCATCAAAACCGTCCGACAATTTCCATTACGCAAACAAAAGCTTCCTGTGAATCCACTTATCAGGACTTAAGTCTGCACAAATGTTCCTTTTGTTTTAAACGCCTTGATTCCTGCAAACTGATATGCTATATTAAAGAAAAAATGAGAAAAGGAGCTGCTTATCATGCTGCACAGCTTTACCAATCTCTATTCTTTATCCAAAACCTTGCGCTTTCAACTGATCCCGATTGGTAAAACAGAAGAAACCTTTCAGCAGAAAAACCTGCTGGCACAAGACGAAGAACGGGCGAACAACTACAAGCTAGTGAAAGGCTATATGGACGAATTCCATAAAGCCTTCATCCAGCGTGTGCTTGCGGCGACGGTTTTACCCGATCTGGACGCTTATGCGGCGCAGGCAGCAAACCGATCATTCAAAACGCAAGGATCAAAAAGAAACCAAGCATAACAACAGCCGCGATCCGTCCGAGTCGCGGCTGCTGCCTTGGAAACGATATCTTTTATGCGGTCTTGACGCTGCGCTTGGTATAGCCTGTGCAGGCCAGCGTAATGCCGTCTTCTCTGACGTATACTATCGTTTAGAAAGGGTATATTGAACATGAGCTTTATACAAAACCTACAAAGTCACTTGATTTCCAAAGCTAAGATCATGTGAAAAGTCACAACACAAGGGTGAACAAGTCCAGTAAAAACGGACAATAGAAAAAAGAGACCTCCTATGATACAATGGAAGAAAGTATCATAGGAGGAATTTTTATGCCAAGAAGCT
>CADABX010000005.1 GCA_902786285.1 Oscillospiraceae bacterium
AAAATGAGCAAGGCTGACGCCTTGCTCATTTTTTTAACACAGTTATTCGCGGAAAAGAGACGCTTTGCGGGCGGCACATCCTTACGCAGGGCACCCCTTCGGCGGCTTTGCTGTTGACTGTCGACGGTTGCCTTATTCTTTCGAAAACGGCAGCAGACGTTTGAGGTATTTTCCAAGCTGCACATACAGCGGTTCGCCTGCGGGCGCTGCATCCGTATCTTCAAACACATCCGAGAACATTTCAAGATGCGCCGCGCGGATCACGGAGCTCGACAGCATCGGGATCAACACGCCGAACAGCTTGTTGCTGTCGTTCATCAGCCTTGCGTCGATGCCGAAGACCATGTTGCTCTTGCGCTTCCAGATGCCATTGATAATGCTGTTGACCATGTGTTCACACGAGGACGACACCATCTGCAGCGCCTTTTCGCTCAGTTCGGATTCGTTGCCCTTTTTCTGGTTGGAAAAGATGTCCGTTTTGGTAAAGCCCGGGCACACAAGCCCCACATAGCACAAACCGCGGCATTCCTCGCGGATGGACTCCGTCAGACTTTTGAGCGCCGCCTTGCTCGCGGAATACACGCTGGTGCCGGCCAGCGAACACAGCGCCGCGCTCGACGCGATGTTGACCACGCCTGCCGCCTTCGACTGCATCAGCATCGGCAGCAGCGCGTTCATGGAATAGACGCAGGAATAAAAATTGATCTGCATCGCGCGGTCGATATCCTCAATGGAGTAGTTGAGGAATTTGTCAAACTTCGGCAGGATGCCGGCGTTGTTGATCAGAATGTCCGGCTGAACGCCCTGCTCGCGCAGCGCGTCGGCAAAGGTTTTCCAGTTTTCCCTGACGGATACGTCAAAGAGAAAATAAGAAAAATATCGCTTTTTTGCACCAAGCTCCTCCACGAGTTTGAGCATTTTTGTTTCATTGCGCGCAATGCCAATCACGCGGCAGCCGTGTTCATCGATCAGCTTTTTCACAAGCCCCTTGCCGATACCGGACGACGCGCCCGAAACGATCACTGTTTTGTAGTCGAACCAACAATCTGTCATGTTTTCCCTCCCGCAGCCCTGCTTGCTGCTTCACACAATATTAACAATACTTTAACAAAGAGTTGTCGCATGGAATCGTCTATTTTGTGAACGATTCGTGAATTATGAAGAGTCGTGCCACATTCCTAAGAGAGTGCTGCAAAAACGCGTCCGGCACAAACCGAACGCGTTAGGTTTATCTTGCTGATTACACGGTTGCCGTTGTGTTTGCCTGCAAAAGTTGTGCCAGCAGCGAACGGAACATCTCTGCCAGTTTGCTCAGTAAACCGGCAGCATCTATGGTCTGGCTCGTTTCAGAACCGGACTGCGCGGGCTGTGTCGGCTGCTGCGGATCGGCAGGCTGTTGCGGATTGCTGTTCACTGCTCCGAACAAGCCCTTCAAGGCATTGATGACATTGTCAAGCAAGGGTTTCAGCATTGCCAAAAGATTGCTGAATGCCGCTTTCAGTGTGCTGAGAAATTCGTTTGCTGCCGGCTCGCCTTCTATCACAGTAAATGCTTTATTCGTGGCTTTCGCGTAGGTTTCTGCGGTGGAACCTGCGTAACCGTAAACGGTCAGTTTATAATGACTGTATGCAGGAACGCTCCAGATATAATCCAGGCGAACTTCAGCGCCTTTGTCTTCCGGAACCAATTCAAACGGACCGTTTAACAAACAGGACGGATTCAAGACTGTAAAATCACGCATAGAGATACAACCGTTGAATGACATGTAGTCTACGATTCTCGTGCTCTTCGGGATTTTGATACTCTCTAATGACGTACATTCACAGAACGCAGCAGCACTGATCTCTTTCAGACCTTCAGGCAGGGTGACGTTGTTCAAATAACCACACTGGAAAAATGCAGCGCCCATAATCGTCTCCAGTGTGTCAGGCAGATTGACTGTTCTCAAATTTGAACAGCCCCAAAAAGCGTATTTGCAAATCTCCTTTACACCATTTTCAATCGTTACGGATGCTAAGCTTGTGCAATCTTCAAATGTTTCAAAGCCCATTTCTTTCAAGCTGCCCGGAATCGTTAAAGAAGTCAAACTTTCACAACTGGCAAATGAACGCCATGACAATTCCTCCAGACCGTTTCCCAAAGAAACATTTTTCAAATTCGAACAGTCACGAAAACTATCGACACCGATAGCTTTCACACTGTTCGGAACAGAAAGCGTCGCCAAACTATCACAATCATAAAATGCATAGTCTCCAATTGTTTGAACCGTATTTGCAATTGACAATTCCTTCAGCGCTCCAAAACGTCCAAATGTACTGTTTCCAATTGCTGTTACACCAGTACCGATGATAACTTTCTTGATTTGAGTCCTATATGCATCCCACGGAAACTTCTCTTGCGGAAGCTGATCATAATCCGGCATGGCACCGTTGCCGCTGACCGTCAGGGTGCCATTGCTGTCCAGCGTCCACGTCAAGCTGCCGACCGTTCCGCTTGATACGGTGTAGGCAAATGCCAACGGCATCACACTGCAGACGAGAAGCATTGTCAATAAAACTGCAATCATCTGTTTTACTGTTTTTTTCATAACGAGAACCTCCAAACTTAATTATATAACCGTATGGTTATAATGTAATAATAGTTTACATGAAAAATGATAGAATGTCAATAACCAAACAGTTATTTTTAAGAGGTCTGCTATGGGTTATTACAAACGAATCCGTGAACTGCGGGAAGACCATGATCTGACGCAGGCGCAGGTTGCCGCATATCTTTCCATGAAACAGCCGCAGTATAACCGCTATGAGCGCGGTTTGCGGGACATTCCGTCCGATGTACTGATTGCACTTGCAAAGCTTTATCACACATCCACCGATTATATTCTAAATCTGACAGATAACCAATAAAACCAACGCATCTGCTGACGCGTTGGTTTTTTCTTGCTTTCTTGTTTCTTGCAATCCTGCTGCTCTGCGCGGCAAACTGCTTCTCGCAGCCGCACCGCCCGGCGCGTCGGCCCTCGGCCCTTAGCCCTTGGCCCTGTTATTCCAGTTCAAACGCACCCTGATAGAGCTTGGCGTAGGTGCCGTCCTGGGCAATCAGTTGGTCGTGCGTGCCGCGCTCGATGATGCTGCCGTGGTCGAGCACCATAATGACGTCGGAGTTTTGCACCGTAGACAGGCGGTGGGCAATGACAAAGACTGTGCGGCCGTGCATCAGCGCGTCCATGCCGCGCTGCACCAGCGCTTCGGTGCGCGTGTCGATGGAGGATGTGGCTTCGTCCAGAATCATCACCGGCGGGTCGGCAACTGCCGCGCGTGCGATGGAGATGAGCTGCCGCTGCCCCTGCGACAGATTGGCGCCGTTGCCGGTTAAAACGGTGTCGTAGCCGTCCGGCAGACGCGAGATGAAGCCGTGGGCGTTCGCTTTTTTGGCGGCGTCAATGATCTGTTCGTCCGTCGCGTCCAGATTGCCGTAGCGGATGTTTTCCTTTACCGTGCCGGTAAACAGGTTCACGTCCTGCAGCACAATACCCAGCGAACGGCGCAGATCGTTCTTTTTGATCTTGTTGATATTGATGCCGTCATAGCGGATCTTGCCGTCCGCGATGTCGTAAAAACGGTTGATGAGGTTTGTAATCGTCGTTTTGCCCGCGCCCGTGGCGCCCACAAAAGCGACCTTCTGGCCGGGTTCGGCATAAAGCGTGATGTTGTGCAAAACGGTCTTTTCCGGGTTGTAGGCAAAGTCCACGTCAAACATACGCACTTCGCCCTTGAGCTCGGTATAGGTCACGTCGCCCGTTTCATGCGGATGCTTCCACGCCCACATGCCGGTGTGGTGATCGGCTTCTTTGAGTACGCCGTCCTTCTTTTCAGCGTTGACCAGCGTCACATAGCCGTCGTCGGTTTCCGGCTGTTCGTCCATCAGATCAAAGATCCGTTCCGCGCCGGCCAAAGCCATGACCACGGCGTTGAGCTGCTGGGAAAACTGGTTGATCGGCATCACGAACGAACGCGAGAGCTGTAAAAACGCCGCCACGGCGCCGAGGTTCAGGCCGCCGATCCCGCGTGAGGCAAGCAGACCGCCGAGGATGGCGCACAACACGTATTGCAGATGGCCGAGGTTGTTGTTGATCGGGCCGAGGTTGTTGGCAAAGCGGTTGGCCTGCATGGCGTTTTCATACAGCTCGTCGTTCTTTTTGTCAAACGCCTCCTTCACCTGCGGCTCGTGGCAAAAGACCTTGACGACCTTCTGGCCGTTCATCATCTCTTCGATATAGCCGTTGACGTCGCCGAGCGCGCGCTGCTGTTTGACAAAATATTTGCCGGACTGTCCCGCCACTTTGCCGGTGACGAAGAACATGAACGCGATGAACAGCATCACAAAGACCGTCAGATGCCACGACGTTGCGACCATCGACACGAACACGGACACCACAGTGACAAACGAAGAGATTGTCTGCGGCACCGTTTGGGAGATCATCTGGCGCAGCGTGTCGGCGTCGTTGGTGTAGTGGCTCATAATATCGCCGTGGGTGTGGGTGTCAAAATAGCGGACAGGCAGCGTCTGCATATGGGAGAACATATCGTTGCGAATCTTTTTGAGCACACCCTGCGCCACAACCGCCATCACGCGGTTTTGGATATAGACCGCGATCACACCTGCAAGATAGATGCCGGCCATCATGCACAGCGCGCCGAACAGCGGTTGGAAATTGCCCGTATGCTCTTTGACCAACGGCAAAATATAGTCGTTGATCAGCGGTTTCAAAAACAGCGACGCGGAAACGCTGGACCCGGCGGTGATGATGATGCAGACCACAACCACTGCCAGACGCAGGATATTGCCGCGCATGATTTCACGCAGCAGCCGCTTGACCGTGCCTTTTTTGACTTTTTGCTTCGGAATGCCGCGGAAGTTGCCGCGCGGCGGCGGCATCTGTCTGGTTTGTGTCTGGGCCATTATTTGCCGCCCCCTTTCGTCTGTGATTCATACACTTCGCGGTAAATCTCACTCGTTGCAAGCAGCGTTTCGTGGTTGCCGATCGCATCGACCCGGCCGTCTTCGAGCACCAATATCACATCCGCGTGCTCCACCGAGGACACCCGCTGGGCGATGATGATTATGGTCGTTTCGGGGATATACTGCTTGAACGCGCGGCGGATCAGCGCGTCGGTTTTGGTATCCACGGCGCTGGTGGAGTCGTCTAGCACGAGGATCTTCGGCTTTTTCAGCAGCGAGCGCGCAATGCAAAGGCGCTGCTTCTGGCCGCCGGACACGTTGGTGCCGCCCTGCTCGATATAGGTATCGTAGCCGTCCGGGAACGCGCGGATGAATTCGTCGGCCTGCGCCAGCCGGCACGCTTCCTCCAGTTCTTCGTCCGTGGCGTTCTCGTTGCCCCAGCGCAGGTTTTCCTTGATCGTGCCGGAAAACAAAACGTTCTTCTGCAGCACCATCGCCACTTCGTTGCGCAGCGTATCGAGATCGTAGCGTTTCACATTTACGCCGCCGACCTTGACGGTGCCTTCGGTGGCGTCATACAGCCGCGCGATGAGCTGCACCAGCGTCGATTTGCCTGCGCCGGTGGCGCCGAGGATACCGACCGTCTGGCCGCTTTCGATGCGGAACGTGGCGTCCTTGAGGCAAAGCTTGTCTTTGTCACCGGCATACGAGAAGCTGACGTGATCGAATTCGACGCTGCCGTCCCGCACCTCGAAAACCGGACTGTCCGGGTTGTGCAGATCGCTGTCTTCTTTAAGCACTTCATAGATCCGCTGCGCCGACGCTTTGGACATCGTGAGCATGACGAAGATCATAGACAGCATCATCAGCGTCATCAGAATCTGCATAGAATACGTAATCAGGCTCACAAGGCTCCCGGTCGTCATGCCCGCCTCGGGCACATTGCCGCTTTCAACAATCAGATGGGCGCCGAACCAGGAAAGCAGCAGCATCGTGGCGTAGGATGAAAACTGCATCAAGGGCGCGTTGAGCGCCAGCAGCTTTTCGGCGGAAACGAAGTCGTGATAGATCGTTTCCGACACGGTGTTGAATTTTTCGCGCTCGTGGTCTTCGCGCACAAAGGCTTTGACCACACGGATGCCGTGCAGGTTTTCCGACACGACGCGGTTGAGCACATCGTACGTTTTGAATACGCGCTCAAAGATCGGGTGCGCGTGGGTCACGATATAGGCGAGACCCGCCGCCAAAAGCGGCAGCACGCACAGGAAAATGAGGCTCAGTTTATGGTTGACACGGAACGCCATCACGAGCGAGAAGATCAGCATCATCGGCGAGCGCACCGCGATGCGGATAATCATCTGATAGGCGTTTTGCAGGTTTGTCACGTCCGTCGTCAGCCGTGTGACGAGCGACGAGACCGAAAAGCGGTCGATGTTGGAAAACGAAAACGATTGCACATTGTGGAACATGTCGTGCCGCAGATTGCGCGCAAAGCCAGCCGACGCCTTGGCGGCGTTTTTGCCGGAAAGCACGCCGAACGTCAGCGACAGCACGCAGAACACCACAAGCAGACCGCCCGTTTTCAAAATATAGTTCATATCGCCGACCGTCACACCGAGGTCCAAAAGCTTGCCCATATAATACGGGATCAGCACCTCCATGACCACTTCGAGCGACACGAACAGCGGCGTCAAAATCGACGCGAGCTTATACTCGCGGATGCAAAGACTAAGTCGTTTGATCATCGGCTTCCACCTCCTGTTGAATCTTTTTGAGCACCGAAAAGAAGGTTGCGGTCTCCTCTTCGCTGAGCCTGCTGCGCAGTTTGTCTTCGAGCGCATTGAACGCGTCGTCCACCTGTCGGTGCATTTGCAGCGCCTTTTCGGTGAGGGTGATCTTTTTGAGCCGCGCGTCATAGGGCACACTTTCGCGCACGATCAGCCCGTTTTTTTCCATGAGCTGCAAAATGCTTGTGGCTGTGGAGCGGCGGATGTTGCACGCCTTTTCAAAGTCGCGCTGAAACACGTCTTCGTGTCGGTGATCGTAAAAATACCCGATCGCCCAGCCGTGCATCCCGGTCATCTTGTCGGCGCAGCTTTTTTGCGTGTGGCTGTCCATATACCGCTTGATGCAGCGCGACGTTTTGTGCAGCTCAAAGGATATGAGCGTTTTATCCGGCATATCATATCTCCTTTCCTTGTATTCTGTTCGCCTGCGAACTGTCCGAATGTGAACTGTTAGGAACCGAACAAACCTGTGTTATTATACGCCGCCGCATTCGATTTGTCAACAAGATAATTGGATTCCGCATAAAATATTTCTGCCGGCGCATCCTGTTGACAGCCGGCATTTGTTCACAATTGGATCATATTTTGTTTTCATAATTGTTCCTTCTCTATCACGACACTGTGATGAACAGGTGCTATGCTCAATATATTCAGAGAAGGAGTGAAAAAAAGATGCAGAAAAACGGACTGACCTTGAAACTTGCGAGCGCTGTCTGTGCGCTGGCGTGCGTGCTGTTTGCGGTGCTTTGCTTTGTTTTGCCGCAGGGCAGAACGCTGCTGATTGCCCTTTGCGCCGTGTTCTTTTTGCTGTTTAGCGTCAACGTGCATCTGCTGCAGCGCAAAAAGAGAGCGACCGTTGCTAATACCCTTGACCGCGCGGCATAAGGCTGCGCTTTCCCCTGCCGATTGGACGAAATTAGGATCTTTCGTCCTGCCTATAAAAAACGGAACCAATACAGCATCTGCTATCGTGCGGGTGCTGTATTGGTTTTTTCAGTCCTTTTAGGATTTGAGCAGCCAGGTTTCGCCGTTCGGCATCCGCTGCACGCTGCCGCGCAGATGGGAGAGCAGCTCTCCGCTTTCGTAATTGCGCACAAACAATTCCTCGCGGTAGTCCGGGTCTTCGAACCATTTCCAGAAATACAGGTTGTCGCCGTCGCGGCAATAGAACGATTCCCCCTGTTCCAACCGGAAGTCGCGCCGTTCCGGCCACAGAATCTGGAACAAATCCTGTTTTTCGCGCGTGAGCATCATCGGAGAAAAATCGAGTGCAAGATTGTAGCAGTCCGCAGCGACGGACAGCGGCAGCGTTTGAAACGTCTGCGTTTGCGCTGTTGCCGGATCGAACCGGGCAATCACGATGGTTTCCGCCGGAAAATCGACATACAAAAGATAAATCGCGTTTTCATAAAAAGCGGGCTTGCCGAAGTATTGACCGTCGCGTTTTGCAACCGGCTCAAAGACGACGCCGTCCGGATAGGACACCAGCACCAGACGGTTGCCGCGAATCCGGTAACCGGCGCGAAACAGCTCCTCCGCCTCATACAGATCGCCGTGGGTATAGTCGGTGCCCCAGCGCCAGTCTTCGCTGTTTTCCATCGGCTCGAGATAGGTAATCCCGCCGAGATCGAGCGTTTTCATCGTGCGGCCCCCTTACTGATAGTTGATCGCGACCATGCCGAGCATGACAGCCGCCGACAGCGCGAACTCCGCGAGAAACAGCTTCCACGACCAGCGCAGCCACTTGCCGTAGGACACGCCGACAAGGCCGATGGCGATGATCATAATGCCGCTCGTGGGATAGAGAAGATTTGTGAACCCGTCCGCGAGACAAAACGTGGTGACAACGCTTTGCCGCGTGATACCGACAAGATCGCTCAGCGGCGCCACCAGCGGCATAATGAGGAACGCCTTTGCTGTGCCGGAGCCGATGAAGAATTCGAGCAGCGCGATGACAAGGAACAGCAGCAGAATCGCCGTGAAGGGCGACAGCCCCTGCATCACGTTATAGATGTGGAACAAAATCGTGTGCATGATCTTGCCCTCGTTGAGGATATAGGAGATCGCCAGCACAAACACGATCAGGGGGATCGCCGGGGCAATGGTCTTTGCGCCCTGCAAAAAGCTTTTGAGCAGCTCTTTGCCGCGCAGACCGGTGAAATAGCCGGCCAGCAGACCGCCGGTGGTAAACAAAACCGCCATCGCCGGCAGCGACAGCATGCCGCCGAGCGAGAACACAAAGTCGAGCAGAATGAACACCATGTCGAGTCCCATGCAGATCAGGAACGCCCGCATGCCCTTGCGCACCGTCTGATTGGCAAGCACCGCGTCCAGATCGCGGATGGTGTATTTCTCATGCAGCGCGCGGTCGCTTTCATAGACCAGCGACTTTTCCGGGTGCTTTTCAATTTTCCGTGCATAGAGGAAGAGGAATAAAAACAAAATGGCATAAACGGCAACAAACACCAAAAGACGCAGCCACAGCCCCGAAAACACCGGCAGCCCGGCCAGCTTTTGCACCGTGACCACATTGAACGGGTTAAACGTTGCGGCCGTAAAGCCCCAGGCGATGGCGACCAGACTGATGCCGAGACCGACCAGCGAATCCCACCCGAGCGCCAGCGACACCGCAACGGCAATCGGCACAAGCGTCAGCGATTCTTCGAGGATACCCGCCGTGGACGAGAGCAGCATACAGACGAAGATCACAATCGCCATCAGCAGATACTTGCGGTTTTGGAACCGGCGGATCAGCGACGCCATAATATACTGCAGCACACCGACCTTGTCGAGGATCAGAAACGAGCCGCCGATGAAAAAGATGATCAGAATGATTGCGATACCCGTCGACGCCTGGCTGCTGGTAAAGCAAAGAATCGGCGAGAGCACGATCTTCCAGACCGGCATTTTGTAGGCCAGTTCGTGATAGGTGCCGTTCACGATCGCCTCGTGGCCGTCGATCTCGGTCAGATCGAATTCGCCGCGCTGCAGCACCTGGGTGAGCACGCCGACAAACACGAGGATCGCCACCAGCACGAGCGTGATGGCGAGCATGGTCTTTTTGTTGAGCGAAAGGCCGAGCTCGGCGTCTTTCTTTTCGGTTGTCTGTGCAGTATCCATCGTTACAGATTCCTTTCCAGATGTACCAGGAAGTCCTGAATATTTGTCACAAGTCCCTTGACCGACAGCGACCCGCGGTCGTGCAGCTTGTTGACGGCAAATTCGGAGATATCCACCGAGTAGATATAGACCGGACGGATCACACCGTCCGTTTCGCAGTACGCCGGCGTCATGTTGCCGGTGGCGATGGTGTGCAGCTGGGTGGCAAGGCAGATCACCGTGGTCGCTTTGCGCGTGTGTTCCCGCATGGCGTTTTGGGCGTCATAGACGTTTCCGATCACCTCGGGCAGCGGCCCGTCGTCGCGGATGGAGCCGGCCAGCACAAACGGCTTTCCTCCTTCGATCAGCGCGTGCATCACGCCGGTGTGCAGATCATACTGCTTCAAAAACGCGTCGATCGACCCTGCCTTGCGCACCAGGTTGATCGTGTGCAGATGGTGATAGTGGCCGTTTTCAATCAGCTTTTTGGTGTAGATGTCCTGCCCGAGCCCTGTGTGAAACAGCGCAGCCTCCAGATCGTGCGTCGCCAGCGCGTTGCCGGCAAACAGGCAGTCGCAATAGCCTTTTTTGATGAGATCCGCCATCGCGTTGCGCGAGTCGTTGTCAAACACACATGCCGGGCCGAGCACCCACACGATATAGCCGTGATCGCGGTCGTGACGCAAAATCTCATAGAGCTGGTCGTATTCGCGGGAAAACGACGTTTCGCGCGACTGACCGGTGCGAAACGCGAACGCGCTCGAAGTGCTCTCCTCCGGGCGCATGAAGCAGTCTGCGTGAACAAACACGCCCGCCGTACCGTCGTCTTTGCGGCCGACGACGACCTTGTCGCCTTTTTGCACCCGGCGCGGCTCTGTCACGACCGGTTCGCCGTCTTTGATGACCACACAGCAGTCCATGCGGCTTTGGCGCAGCATTTTCCATTTGCCGTTGATCTTGAAATATTCGGGATAGATCGTGGTCGCGTAAAACTGTTCGGGCAAAAAGCCGTCGCCCGCTTCTTCGGTTTTCACATCCGGCGCGGACACAAACGGTTCGCGCGAAAAATCGGGCGCAAGAAACTGCGGAAATGTCATCAGAACCCCTCCATTCATGATGCTTTTCCACATTATAGCACGAAAGCGCCGGGCATTGCAACCTTCGCCGCCGGAAAGAAAGCATATTTTTCTTAAAAATCTTGGGTTTAACTATTGCCTTTTTCCATAAAATTTGAGATAATATACTGAAATATCAGAGTCCGCAACTCTTTTGAAGGTGATCACTTGACTGAAAATCAACAACTCGCTGCCCTGTTGTTCCCCGGCGTTACCCAAACGGTGGACGATCTCGAGCAGCGTTTTCCGCCGCGCAGCCTCAAGGACGGCGCCCGCGTCACGCGCTTTGCGCCCAGTCCCACCGGCTTTTTGCATATCGGCGGATTGTTTTCCGCCCTCATCTCCAAGCTGAACGCGACCACAACCGACGGCGTGTTTTTGCTGCGGATCGAGGATACCGACAAAAAGCGCGAGATCGAAGACGGCGTGTCCGAAATCATCAAGGGTCTGCGTGCGTTCGGCGTCGATCCCGACGAGGGCGTCATGGGCTTCGGGCAGGAAAGCGGCGCTTACGGGCCGTATCAGCAAAGCCGCCGCGCCGAGATCTATCACGTCGTTGCCAAAAAGCTCGTCGAGGAAGGCCTCGCCTATCCGTGCTTTTGCACGGAAGAGGAGCTCGGCGCCATCCGCGAAAAGCAGGAGGCGCTGCAGCTCGACACCAAGGGCTACTACGGCGCATGGGCGGTCTACCGCGACACCCCGTTTGAAAAGCAAAAAGCGCTGCTCGCCCAAGGCAGACCCTATACCCTGCGTCTGCGCTCGCCCGGCAGTATGGACAAGCGCATCAGCTTTGACGATCTGATCAAGGGCAGAATCGAGATGCCCGAAAACGTGCAGGACGTGGTGCTCTTAAAGCAGGACGGCATCCCAACCTACCACTTCGCCCACGCGGTGGACGACCACTTTATGCGCTCCACGCACGTCATCCGCGGCGACGAATGGATCTCCTCGGTGCCGCTGCACATCCAGCTGTTCAAGGTCTGCGGCTTCCGTGTGCCGAAATACGCGCACATTGCGCCGATCATGAAAGAGGAAAACGGCGGCAAACGAAAGCTCTCTAAGCGCAAGGACCCCGAAGCGGCCGTGACCTATTACGCCGAACAGGGCTATCCGAAAGAAAGCGTGCTCGAATATCTGCTGACGCTGGCAAATTCCAATTTTGAAGACTGGCGCCGCGCAAACCCCGACGCACCGCAAAGCGCGTTTCCGTTCAATCTCAAAAAGATGAGCACCTCCGGCGCACTGTTCGATCTGACGAAGCTCGGCGACGTGAGCAAAAACGTGATCTCCGTGATGACGGCCGAAACCGTATTCGAAAAAGCCCTCGCCTGGGCCAAAGACTACGATCCGCAGCTTTACGCGCTGCTCAGCCGCGACTCTCTGCGCAGCACGGCGATCTTCGATATCGACCGCGGCGGGAAAAAGCCGCGCAAGGATATCGCCAAATGGGACGAAGTGAAGGACTACGTCAGCTATTTCTTTGACGAGCTGTTCACCGTTTCGATGGCGGAGCTGCCCGACAATATCACACCCGATCTTGCCAAAGACGTGCTGGACGCCTACACTGCCGCGTTTGATCCTGCGGACGACAAACAGCAATGGTTTGACCGCATCAAGGATCTTTGCGCACCGCTCGACTGCACGCCGAACGTCAAGGAATACAAACAAAACCCGGACGCCTTCAAGGGTCACGTCGGCGACGTTTCCACCGTGATCCGCGTGGCGCTCACCGGCCGGCGCAACACCCCCGACCTGTATGCGATCACGGCGATTTTAGGCGAAGATACCGTCCGCGCCCGGCTGCAAAAAGCAAAAGCACTGCTCGGCTGAAAGCGGAGGAAAGGAAAGATCATGGAAGAATTGACCTCAAACTTTATTCACGATTTAATTGACGAAGACCTCGCTGCCGGCGTGTATGACCATGTGCAGACGCGGTTTCCGCCCGAGCCGAACGGCTATCTGCATATCGGCCACGCCAAGGCGATCCAGATCAATTTCACCACCGCCCAAAAATACGGCGGCGTGTGCAACCTGCGGCTCGACGACACCAACCCGTCCAAAGAGGATATGGAATATGTCGACGCGATCAAGGAAGACATTCAGTGGCTCGGCTACCAGTGGAACGAAGTGCTGTATGCCTCGAGCTATTTCGACTTCATCCACGACTGCGCGATCAGGCTGATCGAAATGGGCAAGGCATATGTGGACGATTCCACCGCCGACGAGATCCGCCGGGCGCGCGGCACGCTGACCGAACCGGGCAAGGAAAGCCCGTACAGAAATCGCAGCATCGAAGAAAACCTCGATTTGTTCCGCCGCATGACTGCAGGCGAATTCCCCGACGGTGCCCGCGTTTTGCGCGCAAAGATCGATATGGCGTCGCCCAACCTCAATATGCGCGACCCGGTCATCTACCGCATCGCCCACATCACCCACCACCAGACCGGCGACAAATGGTGCGTCTATCCGCTGTATGATTTTGCGCATCCGCTGTCCGACACCAAGGAAGGCGTCACCCATTCGCTGTGCTCGCTGGAATTTGAAAACCACCGGCCGCTGTACGACTGGTTCTTGCGCGAGCTGGGTTTGCCGCATCCGTCGCGCCAGATCGAATTTGCGCGGCTCAACCTCAACTACTGTCTGACGAGCAAACGCAAATGTCTGCAGCTTGTCAACGAAGGCATTGTGGACGGCTGGAACGATCCGCGCATGGCCACCATCTGCGGCATGCGCCGGCGCGGCTATCCGGCGGCGGCGATCCGCGATTTCATTAACCGCGTGGGCGTGTCCAAGGCGTATTCCGTGGTGGACTTCGGGCTGCTGGAGGCGTGCGTACGCGACAACCTCAACCAGAACGCGCCGCGCTGCATGGCGGTGCTGCGGCCGCTCAAGGTTGTGATCGACAACTATCCGGATGATCTCGAAGAAGCCATCGAGCTGCCGGTCAATCAGGACAAACCCGAAATGGGTACGCGCATCACGAAGTTTTCCAAAACGCTGTTTGTCGAACAGGAAGACTTCATGAAGGAGCCGCCGAAAAAGTATTTCCGCCTGTTCCCGGGCAACGAAGTGCGTCTGCGGGGCGCCTACTTTGTGAAATGCGTCGGCTTTGACGAAGACGAAAACGGCAACGTCGTGTGCGTCCACTGCACCTATGATCCGGCGAGCAAGGGCGGCAATTCGCCCGACGGCCGCAAGGTCAAGGGTACGCTGCACTGGGTCAGCGAACACGATTCCTTCCCGTTTGAAGCGCGGCTGTATGACCGGCTGTTCAACGTGGAGAATCCGTCGGACGAATCCAAGGGCAGCTTTAAAGACAACCTCAACCCCGACTCGCTCGTGGTGCTGCAAAACTGCCGGCTCGAGGGCGCGCTGTCCGATTTAAAACCGGGCGACACCTTCCAGTTTATGCGGCAGGGCTACTTCTGTGTGGACACCACCTCCACGCCGGAACACCCGGTGTTCAACCGCACCGTTGCACTCAATTCCTCCTGGAAATAAACGAAAACGAAAGGAAGCATTCTCATGAAACTCGCATATCGTATCGTGACCCCGATCCTGGCCGCCGGCGCTGTGGTGCTCGGCTTCTTTCTCAAGCTGTTCACCTTCGTGGTCGGCTCCACCGACGAACAGATCAACAATCTGGTCAACGCCGTTTCCTCGCTGTTCAACGGCATCCACACGACCTATGAGTACTCCGCATTTGAGATCATCAAAATGATCATCTCCGGTCCCGCAAACGAAAGCGCGGAAAAATCCTTTGCGGAAGTCGCCGCGCCGATCATGTCCGACATCATCGCGTTTGCCGTGCTGTTTTGCATCATGCTGCTGGTCATGGTTGCCGTCGGCGTGCTTGCCGCGCTGGCCAACAGCAAGAAAAAGCGCATCACGGTCATCATCGTCAGCGCAGCCGGTCTGGTCGTGTCGCTCGCCTGCATCATCGTTTCCAACAGCGCATTCGCCAAAATCATCAACGGCGACGTCAATCTGACCGAGCTTGTCAGCCTGCTGAGCGACAACGCGCTTGCCGCGCTCGCCACAGCCATCGTCTCCGTCACCAGCGCCACGCTGTCCGCCGGGTTCTACGCCGTGTTCGGCATCTTCATTCTGATCATCCTCTGGACGATCTTCTCCAACTTCCTGATCAAAAACCCGATCCAGAAAAACAAGTCCTACAAGCGCAAGAACGTCAAGCGCACCGTGATCAAACCGTAAGTGTCGCACCCTGCCGCAGGCCACAAAGGTCTGCGGCGTTTTTTGTTGTACGGCTTGCGATTGCAGCCGGGAATGTGTATAATAAAACCAAAGGAGAATGCCCATGAACTACACCTACATCCTGCGCTGCGCCGACGATACGCTCTATTGCGGCTGGACGAACGATCTGCAAAAACGCCTGGCCGCCCACAACGCCGGCGCCGGCGCCAAATATACCAAATCGCGCCGTCCGGTCTTTCTCGCGTATTATGAAGTACACGAAAGCAAACACAGCGCCATGCAGCGCGAAGCGGCGATCAAAAAGCTCCCGCGGCAAAAGAAGCTCGCGCTGCTGCAAACGCCCTGCGCTCCGCTGCGGCTGACCGCCGCCGGGTACCCGGTCAGCGTATTTGCGCCGCCGTATCCGACCGAAGACATCGTCTATTTGCTCACCGACGACGAAGACGCCGCGCATGTGTTCGCGCGGCTGCGCGAGCCGAAGCCGATTCTGGCCGCCGTCGGCGGCTTCGACTGGAACGCGGATCTCACCCCCTGGCCCGCCCCGGCGCTGACAAAAAAAGCGCCGCCGTTTGCCGGCAACGCGCAGGCGTTTTTGGAAACGCTGACGCAAAGGATCGTCCCCCAAACGGAGCAGACGCTCGGCCTTTCGGGCGTGAACCGCGCCCTCGCAGGCTATTCGCTCGCCGGGCTGTTTACGCTGTGGGCGCTGTATCAGACCGACCGGTTTCCCTATGCCGTGTCGGCGTCCGGCTCGCTGTGGTATGACGGCTTTCTTTCGTTCGCAAAATCACATCCCCTTTGCGCCGTACCCAAACGGATCGATCTGTCGCTCGGCGACAAAGAAAAGCTGACGAAAAACCCGCGCATGGCGGCGGTGGAGGACGCGACGCTCGCCATAAAAGACCTGCTGTCCGACGCCGGCGTATCCGTGGCTTTCAACCTGAATCCCGGCGGCCATTTTCAAAATCCAGAACAGCGGCTGGCGGACGCGATCGGCCGGCTGTTTGACCCGACAAAGGAGGATCCACGATGAAACAGATGCTTGCCCTTCTTTTGACGCTGACCCTGCTCGCGCTTTGCGGCGTCGGCGCGTTTGCGGCAAACGCACCGCAAAACCCGTTTGAACGCGGCACGCTTTTTTGCAGCGAATACCGGATCCCGGCGCTGCTGACGCTGGACGACGGCTCTGTTGTCGCAGCGGCGGATCTTCGTTGGAACCACGGCACGGACGCGCCGCAAAATCTGGAGATCGGCGTTGCCGTTTCACCGGACGGCTATGGCGGCTGGCGGTACACGGTGCCGAACTATCTCGACGATTATGCCGACGGCGCGGGCAGCAAGCAGAGCGCGGCCTATATCGATTCCGCCCTGCTGCAAAGCGAGAGCGGCCGCGTGTTTCTGCTGGCGGATCTGTTTTTGTCCGGCACCGGCTACCCCAATGCGCAAAAAGGCAGCGGCTGCGTCACGGTGGACGGCAAATCTTATATTGCCCTCACGTCCAAAGGCAGCAGCGACTACAGCTATTACATCGCGCCGTTTGACGGCGGCTTCGCCCCGGTAATGCAAAACGGCCGGCCCACCGGCTACAGTGTGGACACGCAGTACCGGCTTTACAAAGACGGCGCCGCGCTGACGATGGCGCAAAAGGGCGACGGCGACAAAGAAACCGGCAAACAGATTGCGCAGTCGGTCTTTTACGCCGACGCCGATCTGCATGTGTACCCCACGCCGTTTTTGTGTCTGCGCCACAGCGACGACGGCGGCAAAACCTGGAGCGCGCCGACGCTGCTGAATCCGATGGTGAAAAAGCAAAGTGAAGCGTTTCTCGGCGTCTGTCCGGGCCGCGGCTTCGCGGTCAAAACGGACAAGGGTGAACGGCTGATCTTCCCGGTCTATTCCAACGAAAACAAAATCGAACACGCGCTGACGGTCTTTTCCGACGACGGCGGCCGGACGTGGCAGCGCGGAGAGGACGTCAGACACAAGCTGATTTTGCAAAAGACCAGCGAGTCGCAGATCATCACGCTCCCCGACGGCACGCTGCGCATGTTTTCGCGCAACGGTTCGCATTATGTGTCCTTCTGCGACAGCACCGACAACGGTCAGAGCTGGACAAAGGCAAAGCCGGACTATCGGCTCCTCGGCACCAAAAACTGCATGGTGTCATTCATCAACACGAGCAAAATGATCGACGGCAAGCCGGTCGTGCTCGGGTCGATGGGCTCGAACGTCGAAAGCCGCGCCGACGGTGTTTTGCGCACCGGCTTGATCGAAGAGGACGGCCGCATCCGTTGGATCGCCGCCACGCCGGTCAATACGGGCTTTTTCGGCTATTCGTGCCTGACACAGCTCGCGGACGGCAACGTTGCGCTGCTGTTTGAAGACGAGGCGTCGCATTTTTGCTACCGCGTCTATACGCTGGAAGCGGACGGCACGCTTGTGCCCGCCGACGGCAGCGACCCGGCCGCACCAGCCGGCGCGTCGTTTTTGCAAAAGCTCTATCGCTTCTTTGCGGACGTGATGCTGTTTTTCCAAAAGATCTTCACCCGATAAGACGTAACCAAGCCGCCTTTTCCGGCAACATAACAAAACGCTCTCTTCCGCGGAAGAAAGCGTTTTTTTGTTGACTGACGAGCGATTTAAGCGCACACCATCTGCCGAAAATCGGTCTCAATGACCTTCGGGCACACGTCGGGCGAATAGACCCACCGATCCATATGGCTGCCGGTAAAAAAATAGTGCGCCGGCACAGCCGGATAGGCGGCGTCAAAGGAATCGACGATGATCAGCTTGATCTTCATGCGCTCCGGAATCAGGCTTTTGATATACACGCTCGCGTGCTGGCCCGGCTCCACACCCGGCACATATTCCGCAAGCCCGGCCAGATTTTCGCGCAGCTCCACAAAGATCCCATAGCGCTCCACCGAGCGCACGATGCCGGGCACGGTTTCGCCGGGCTTGAAAAATGCCGCGTTTTCCGCCCAGGTGCCGAGCAGCTCCTTGTAGCTGAGCGTGACCCTGTCCAGCACGTCGCGCGAACGGACAACGGCTTTGATCCGCTGCCCGGGCCGAAACCGCGCCGACGGGTGCGGGATGCGGGAAACGGAGATCGCGTCGATCGGCATGAGTGCGCTGATGCCGCAGCCGATGTCGCAAAACACACCGAACGGCTCCATGTGTGTGACCACGGCGTCGATCACGTCGCCGGGCTGCAGTTGGCGCACATAGTCGCGCATACACTCCTCCTGCACGGCGCGGCGGCTCAAAAGCGCGATCGTCTCGCCGTTTGCGTCCGGCGCAAAGCCCAGGATCTTGCAGACCACGGGCTTGTTGACCCGGGAGATGATCGCAATATCGCGCACCGAGCCGTCCTCGATGCCGATCGCCGCCTCCTCGCGCGCCACAAGCCCGCGCATGGCGCCCAGATCGACGTGCAGGTTGTGGTCCTTGTCGCACATCACGGCGCGCGCTTCCAGCGTTTTGCCGTTGTACCACGCGTCCTTGAGCGTCGCCTTGGACGAGAGCAGCAGGCGGTTTTCTTCGGTAGAAATCAAAAAGGTTTCGGGGTAATACTGTTTCATTGTCTGGTTCCTTTCTTTTGCCCACAGGCAATATAGTGATACGTCTTTCATATATATGCGGGAACGGGCAGTTTTATTTTCTTCTTTTTTGCGGCGTAACATTGATATTTCGGGTGAATACTGCTATAATATGATATTAGTTTCAACAAAGGAGGCGGTCAAAAGTGGATGTTCGGGTCGGCGATATCCTGACGATGAAGAAAAAGCACCCGTGCGGCGCGGCGGAATTCGACGTGTTGCGCTCCGGTATGGATTTCAAGCTCAAATGCCGCGGCTGCGGCCACGAGATCATGATCCCGCGCGCCAAGGCGGAAAAGAATATCCGCAAGATCACACGGCCGCAGGAGGAATCATGATCGATAAACTCAATGCCGTCAAAGCGCGGTTTGACGAAGTGGAAACCCAGCTTTGCGACCCGGCGGTCGTCAGCGACCCCGCCTGTTACGCGGCGCTGATGAAGGAGCGCAAAAGGCTGCAGCCGATCGTCGATTGCTTTGTGCGCTATCTCGTTGCACAGCAGTCGTTCGACGAAGCGAAGAGCCTGCTCGACGCCGGCGGTCTCGACAAAGATTTCCGCGCACTGGCGCAGGAGGAATATGACACGCAAAAGCAAACGCTCGACGCGCTGCAGGAGGAGCTGAAGGTGCTGCTGCTGCCGAAGGACGAAAACGACGACAAAAACGTCATCGTCGAAATCCGCGGCGGCGCGGGCGGCGAAGAATCGGCGCTGTTTGCGGCGGTGCTGTTCCGCATGTATACAATGTATGCCGAACGCAAGGGCTTCAAAATCGAAGTGCTCGGCGAAAACGCCACGGAGCTCGGCGGCTTCAAGGAGATCAGCTTTCTTGTGGTCGGCGACGGCGCATGGTCGCGCTTTAAATTTGAAAGCGGCGTCCACCGCGTGCAGCGCGTGCCCGAAACGGAATCGCAGGGCAGGATCCATACGTCCACCGCAACGGTGGCTGTGTTGCCCGAAGCCGAGGACGTAGATGTGCAGCTCAATCCCGCCGATCTGCAGATCGACACCTTCCGTTCCAGCGGCGCCGGCGGCCAGCATATCAACAAAACCGAATCCGCCATCCGCATCACCCACCTGCCCACCGGCATTGTGGTGGAATGTCAGGACGAGCGCAGCCAACACAAAAACAAAGATAAAGCCCTGCGCGTGCTGCGCAGCAAGATTTTGGAGCTCGAACAGCAAAAGCAGCGCGACTCCATTGCCGACACACGCAAAAGCCAGGTCGGCACCGGCGACCGCAGCGAACGCATCCGCACCTACAACTATCCGCAGGGACGCGTGTCCGATCACCGCATCGGGCTGACGCTGTATAAGCTCGAACAGTTTCTCAACGGCGACATGGATGAACTGATCGACGCGCTGATCACCGCCGACACCGCCGAAAAGCTCAGGGAAAGCGAGGCGGTCGCGGGATGAACACACTTGTTTTTACCGTCAGCGATCCGCGTGATCCGGCCTTGCAGACCGTCGGCGAGATTTTGCGGCGCGGCGGCCTGGCCGCCATCCCGACCGAAACGGTCTACGGGCTTGCCGCCAACGCGCTCGACGACGAGGCCGTGCGTGGCATCTTCCGCGCCAAGGGACGCCCGGCGGACAATCCGCTGATCGTTCATATCAGTGATCTTTCCCAATGGGCGCCGCTGGTGCTGGACATTCCCGCACAGGCAAAGCAGCTTGCCGACGCGTTCTGGCCCGGCCCGCTGACCGTCATTTTGCCGAAAAGCGACCGCGTCTCGTCCGTTGTCAGCGGCGGTCTTTCCACCGTGGCGGTGCGTATGCCGTCGCACCCCGTGGCCCGTGCCATCATCGACAGTGCCGGCGTGCCGTTGGCGGCCCCGTCGGCCAATACGTCGGGCAAACCGAGCCCGACCACGGCGCAGCACGTCAAAGACGACATGGACAGCAAAATCGACTGCATCGTCGACGCCGGCCCGTGCAGCGTGGGTGTGGAATCCACCGTGCTCTCGCTTGCCGGAGACAAGCCGCGGCTGCTGCGGCCGGGCGGCGTCACGCCCGCAATGCTCGAACGCGTGCTGGGCGAGATCGACATCGACGACGCGGTATACCATCAGCTTGCCGCCGGCAAGACCGCCGCGTCGCCCGGCATGAAATATAAGCACTACGCGCCCAAAGCGCAGGTGACGATCCTCAAGGGCAGCTTTGCGCAGTTTTGCGATTATGTGGAATCGCACAAAACGCCCGACACGCTGGCGCTGTGCTTTGACGGCGAAGAAGCGCTTTTGTCCGTCCCGGCCATCGCATTCGGCAAGGAATCCGACGGCAAAAGCCAGGCGGCAAATATTTTCGCCGCTTTGCGCGACGTGGACCGCCGCGGCGCCGGGCAGGTCTTTGCCCGGTTTCCGAAGATGGACGGCGTGGGACTTGCCGTGTTCAACCGGCTGGTGCGCGCGGCCGCGTTTCACATTGTAGAATTGTGAGGGACTTCATGATCTGTTACGGACTGACCGGCAAAACCGGCGCGGGCAAAAGCACCGCCGCCGCATGGCTGCGCGACAAGGGATGGTACGTCATCGACGGCGATCTGCTCGCGCGGGAAATCATGCTGCCCGGCTCGCCCGTTTTGCGCCGGGTCGCGGACGCGTTCGGCGAAGATCTGCTGTTGCCCGACGGCAGTCTGGACCGCAAGGGACTGGTGCAGCGGCTGCGCGGCACCGAAAACGGCGTGGCGCTGCTCAACGCCCTGACCCACCCGGCGATCGACGCACTGGTGCAGCGGGAGATAGAACAGGCGAAAAACGCCGGCTATACCCACTGCGTGTTCGACGCGGCGGCGCTGCTCGAAAGCCCGAGCAGAGCGCGGTGCCAAAAGATCATCGTTGTCACGGCGCCGCCCGAAATCCGGCTGCAGCGCATCCTTTCTCGCGACGGTCTGAGCGAAGCGCAGGCAAATGCGCGCATGGCGATGCAAAAAGACGACGAATGGTACCTTTCGCAGGCCGACTATATCATCCGCAACTATCCGCCCTATACACTCGAAGAGGAACTATCCAAGGTGATCGCATGCCCGGACGCAAACACAGACGAAAACTGAAGCCGCTGGGCTGGGCCGCGCTGGCGGTACTGCTGCTGGGGATCGTCCTCGGCGGTTTTGCCGTGCGCAAAGCGGTGATGCAAACATTATATCCGGTGCGCTACGATGAATTTGTCGAAACATACACCACGGCGCACAAGCTGGAAAAATCTTTTATCTATGCCGTCATCAAATGCGAAAGCAGCTTTGACCCGAACGCCGTGTCCAGCGTCGGCGCGCGCGGGCTGATGCAGATCATGCCCGAAACCTACCGGTGGCTGCAAAGCAAAACCGGCGACACGAACAGCGACGATCAGCTTTTTGACCCCGAAACGTCCATCCGCTACGGCTGTATGCTGTATGAGATATTGCTGCGGCAGTTCGGCGACGAGCGTGTGGCGGTCTGCGCCTATCACGCCGGGATGGGCAATGTGGAAAAATGGCTGCAAAACCCGCAATATTCCGACGACGGCAAAACACTCAAAGCGATCCCCTTCCCGTCCACCGCGCAATATGCCGACCGGGTGATGCGCACGCGGGAGATCTACAAGCGTTTATACAATCTCTAAGGAGGATTTCCAATATGTCAGAAAAAAACGAAGTGAAAGCGCTGCAGGAACAGCTCTCGATCCACAACGACCATTTCCTGAAGCACCACGACAGTGAACTCGCCGCGGCCGACGCGTTTTGCGACGGCTACAAAGCCTTTTTGCAAGCCGCCAAAACCGAACGCGAATGCAACAAAGCGGTGATCGAAAAAGCGAAGGCAAACGGCTTTGTGCCGTTTGATCCGTTTGCGTCCTATAAGCCCGGCGACAAGGTCTACTATGACAACCGCGGCAAATCCGTGATCCTTTGCGTGATCGGCAAAAAGAGCGTCGCCGAGGGCGTCAAAATCGTGGCGTCCCACATCGACTCCCCGCGGCTCGACATGAAGCCGACGCCGCTGTATGAAGACACCGAGATGGCGTATTTCAAAACGCATTACTACGGCGGCATCCGCAAATATCAGTGGGCGGCCATTCCCCTTTCTCTGCACGGCGTGTTTGTCAAAAAAGACGGCACCGTCGTCAACGTCCGGCTCGGCGAAGACAAGGGCGACCCGCAGTTTGTGGTGACCGACCTTTTGCCGCACCTTGCCAAGGAGCAGTCCAAGCGCACGCTTTCCGAGGGCATCAAGGGCGAAGAGCTCAACCTTGTGATCGGTTCGCGTCCGTTCAAAAGCGACGAGGGCAGCGAGCTGGTGAAGCTGCAGATCCTCAAGCTCCTGTGCGACAAATACGGCATCGACGAAACCGACTTCATGTCCGCCGAGCTCGAAGCGGTGCCGGCGTTTGAGGTACGCGACATCGGCTTTGACCGCAGTCTCATCGGCGGCTACGGCCACGACGACCGCGTGTGCGCCTATCCGGCGATGGAAGCGCTGCTGACCCTTGACGTGCCCGAACACACCTGCCTGACCGTCCTCGCCGACAAGGAAGAGATCGGCTCCGACGGCAACACGGGTCTCAATTCGTCCTTTATGAAATACTTCATCGAAGACCTCGCCGATATGCAGGGCGTCAAGGCGCGCCATGTTTTGCACAACTCCGACTGCCTGTCCGCCGACGTGACCGCGGCGTTTGACCCCACGTTCCCGCAGGTCTATGACAAGACGAACACCTCGTTTGTCAACCACGGCGTTTCGATCGCGAAATACACCGGCGCACGCGGCAAAGGCGGAGCGAGTGACGCCAACGCCGAATATGTGGGCAAGATCCGCGCCATTCTCGACAACGCGAACGTGCACTGGCAGATCGGCGAGATGGGCAAGGTGGACGAAGGCGGCGGAGGAACCGTCGCGCTGTATATCGCCAACCTTGACGTCAACGTGGTCGACCTCGGCGTGCCCGTGCTGAGCATGCACGCGCCGTTTGAAGTGGTTGCAAAAACCGACGTGTATTCCACGTTCAAGGCCTGCGAAGCGTTTTACAGAAGCTGAAGATTTTTCATAGAACGAAACTACCCGCCCTCGTGTGAGAGCGGGTAGTGGTTTTATGATGACGCACAAAAGCACCGCGGGCGACAATTGCACAGAGCCGGACCGACGCTGCAATTCTAAGTACTGTCAGCTCCCTTCCCCTTCGCGGCGCATTCTTCCCGCCGCGCACAACATCCATCGCGTCCCCGACGACTAAAAACTGTCGGCTGACGCCTGCGCCACACATCGCGCGGCGCTTGACTTCTCCAGCAAATTATACTATAATACTTTCACCGAATCCGATGATGAAACGGGGCTGTCAAATGAAAGATTATAAAATTGCGACCAAATGTGTCCGCGCCGGCTACAAGCCCGGCAATAAAGAACCCATCGTTTTGCCGATCGTACAGAGCACGACCTATAAATACGACAGCGGCGACGCGATGGGCAAGATGTTTGACCTTGAGGACGACGGCTATTTCTATACCCGTCTTGCCAATCCCACCAACGACGCTGTTGCCGCCAAAATCGCCGCGCTCGAAGGCGGCGTGGCTGCGGTTCTGACCTCGTCCGGCCAGGCGGCCAACCTGTTTGCCGTGCTCAACCTCTGCGCGGCGGGCGATCACGTGGTCTCCTCCGTCGCCATCTACGGCGGCACATTCAATCTGTTCAACGTCACGCTGCGCCGTATGGGCGTCGATTTCACGTTTGTGTCGCCCGACTGCTCCGACGAGGAGCTGGAAGCGGCGTTCAAAGAGAACACCAAATGCGTGTTCGGCGAAACGCTGTCGAATCCGTCGCTCAATGTGCTCGATATCGAAAAGTTCGCGCTCGCTGCGCACCGCCACGGCGTGCCGCTGATTGTGGACAACACCTTCCCCACACCCGTCAACTGCCGGCCGTTTGAATTCGGCGCCGACATCGTGACCCATTCCACCACAAAATATATGGACGGCCACGCCACACAGGTGGGCGGCGTCGTGGTGGATTCCGGCAACTTTGACTGGACCCAGAACGACAAGTTCCCCGGTCTGACCACACCGGACGACTCCTACCACGGCATCGTCTATACCGAGCGCTTCGGCAAAGCGGCGTTCATCACAAAATGCGTCAGCCAGCTCATGCGCGACCTCGGCTCGATCCCGTCGCCGCACAATGCGTTTTTGCTCAACCTCGGGCTGGAAACGCTGCCGCTGCGGATGCGCCAGCATTGCGAAAACGCGCAGAAGGTCGCCGCGTTTTTACAGCAAAGCGACTGTGTGAGCTGGGTCAGCTATCCGGGTCTCCCGGGTGATCCCGAATACGCGAAAGCGCAAAAATATATGCCCCACGGCACAAGCGGCGTCATCTCCTTCGGCGTCAAGGGCGGCCGGGAGGCTGCCACGAAATTTATGGACGCGCTCGAGCTTGCCAACATCGTGACCCATGTGGCGGACTGCCGCACCTGCGTGCTGCACCCGGCGTCCACCACCCACCGCCAGCTCACCAAAGAGCAGCTCGAGGAAGGCGGCGTCAAAGAGGATCTGATCCGTCTGTCGGTCGGCATCGAGGACGCAGACGATATCATTGACGATCTGCGGCAGGCACTGGAAAAAGCAACGAAATAAAAGGAAGCGTGAAAAAATGAAACTTGGTATTGTGGGTCTGCCGAACGTCGGCAAAAGCACCCTGTTTAACGCGATCACCAACGCGGGCGCCCAAAGCGCCAACTACGCGTTTTGCACGATTGAACCGAACGTCGGCATGGTCGACGTGCCGGACGCGCGCATCGACGCGCTGTGCGAGATGTATCACCCGAAAAAACGCACGCCCGCCACGATCGAATTTGTGGACATCGCCGGCCTCGTCAAGGGCGCGAGCAAGGGCGAAGGTTTAGGCAACAAATTTCTCTCGCATATCCGCGAAGTGGACGCCATCGTTCATGTGGTGCGCTGCTTTGAAAACGACGACATCATCCACGTGGACGGCAGCATCGACGCAAAGCGCGACATTGAAACGATCAACCTCGAGCTGATTTTGTCCGACCTTGAGCTGATCGACCGCCGCATCGACCGCGCCAGCAAAGCGATGAAGGGCGACAAGAGCCTGGCGGCGCAGGTGGAATTCTTCAAGCGCGTGAAGGCGACGCTCGAAAACGAGCAGCCCGCCCGCGCGGTGGACTGCGACGAAACCGAAAAAGCGTGGCTCGACGAAGCGGCGCTGCTGACGAGCAAGCCCGTGATCTACGCCTGCAACATGAGCGAAGAGGATTTCACGGCCGGTATCGACAGCAACGAACAATACAAGGCCGTATGCGCAATTGCCAAAGCGGAGGGCAGCGAAGTGCTGCCGATCTGCGCCGGACTCGAGGCGGAGATCTCCTCGCTGCCGAAAGAGGACCGCGAGCTGTTTCTCGCCGACCTCGGTGTTGAACAGGGCGGATTGGATCTTTTGATCCAGCGCAGCTATCACCTGCTCGGTCTGATCTCCTACCTCACTGCCGGTACCCCGGAGGTGCGCGCCTGGACGATTAAGGAAGGCACCAAAGCGCCGCAGGCCGCCGGCAAGATCCATTCCGATTTTGAACGCGGCTTCATCCGTGCCGAGATCGTCACGTTTGACAATCTGATGGCGTGCGGTTCCCTGGCCGCCGCGCGCGAAAAGGGACTGGTTCGTTCCGAGGGCAAGGACTATGTGATGAAGGACGGCGACATTGTCCACTTCCTGTTTAACGTCTGACCCAAAAAGCTGCCGAATTTGCGGCAGCTTTTTTCAGTGGTTAGTGCTTCGTGCTTCGTATTTAGCGGCAGGGGCGGCCAATGGCCGCCCAATTTTCGTCTTTATCGCGGTACCGCCGTCTGTTTCGCCGCCTTTTTGCTCTGCCGTCCACGGCCATCAGCCCGCAAAACAGCCGTCAGTTTTCAACCAATACGGCCGTTTTTCTCTCAATCAACCTTTGTTGGTCGTTGCGACAGCAACGACCAACTACCCAGCCATTGGCGTAGCGGCTGTCGTCGGGCTGGCCGCTTTTTCGCTCTGCTGTCCGCAGCAGTCAGCCCGCGAAACAGCCGTCAGTTTTCAACCAAGACGGCCGTTTTTCTTTCATATCAACCTCGTTGTCAGCGGCGGCAGCCGCTGACAACTTTTCCTTCCGTTAGGTCGCCCGCCTTTTTGCTCTGCCGTCCACGGCCATCTGCCCGCGAAACGACCGTCAGTCTTCAACCAAGACGGCCGTTTTTCTTTCTTTCGCGAAAGAAAGAAAAAGTCGGCGGTAAAAAGAAAGAAAGCTTCGCATACGGCAAAAGAAGAAACGCCGTTCCTTCGCTGCGCTACGGAAAAGCGGCGTTTCATTTTGCCTACCATGTCAAATCGGTCAACCCCATTGCCGCTGTGCGGCATTGCACAGCATAAAAAGTTGACCCGAAAAGAACGCTGCGGACGCCGCAAAAGTTTCCTCCTTTGCCACGCGTTTTCGCAATGCCTAAGTGCTGATTTACAAGCATTCGTGATCCTTGCAGTTTTTCTACACTGAACCGACGCCCACAACTTTCTTTCCATGCAAGGCATTGCAATGGAAACCAAAAAGCAAAGCCGATTGGTTCTTTCTTCTGAACTCCTTCATCGACAGTTCCGCGGTGCAGATCACCGCAATGCCGTCCTTTCGGCACTGGGAGTTGAGGCTGGCTGTTCCGGTAGGCAAAATGAAACGCCGCTTTCCGCGCCGTAGGCAGCGGACGGCGTTTCTTCTTTTGCCGTATCCAGATTCTCTCTTTTTTCTGCCGACTTTTTCTCTCTATAAAGAGAGAAAAACGGCCGTCTTGGTTGAAGGCTGACGGTCGTTTCGCGGGCAGACTGCTGTGGACAGCAGAGCAAAAAAGCGGACAGTCTGACGACAACCGCTACGCCAATGGCAGGGCAGTTGTTCGTTGCTGTCGCAACGAACAACAAAGGTTGATGGAGAGAAAAACGGCCGTCTTGGTTGAAGACTGGCGGCCGTTTCGCGGGCAGATGGCCGTGACCGGCAGGGCAAAAAAGCGGCCAGTCTGACGACAGCCGCTACGCCAATGGCAGGGCAGTTGTTCGTTGCTGTCGCAACGAACAACAAAGGTTGATTGAGAGAAAAACGGCCGTCTGGGTTGAAGGCTGACGGCCGTTTTTCGGGGTGAACGCTGCGGACAGCAGAGCGAAAAAGCGGTGAACCTGCCGGCGGCCAGGACGGTAAAGGCAAAAAAAGCGGGCGGCCAATGGCCGCCCCTTGCTTTGAATCGCTGAATGCTGAAACTCACACGCTGCAGGCGTCGATCTCGTCGTCGTCCTTGATCACGATACCCTTGCTTGCCGGGTCAATCCCCTGCCGGGTGTAGTAGTCCGCCAGCGCGGCCTTGATCGCCTGCTCCGCGAGAACGGAACAGTGAATCTTGACCGGGGGCAGTCCGTCCAGCGCCTCCACAACCGCCTTGTTGGTCAGCTTGAGCGCTTCGCTCACCGGCTGGCCCTTGATCAGATCGGTCGCCATCGAGCTTGTGGCGATCGCCGACGCGCAGCCGTAGGTGTTGAATTTCGCGTCCACGATGATATCGTTTTCAATTTTGAGATACATTTTCATGATATCGCCGCATTTGGCGTTGCCGATTTCGCCCACGCCGTCGGCGTCTTCAATTTTGCCCACATTGTGCGGATCGGTGAAATGCTCCATCACTTTTTGCGAATACTCCATACCCTGTCACTCCTTTTCTCAATACAGCTTTTTGCCCTGTGCTTCGGCTTCGAGAATGTGTTCCCAAAGCGGCGACATGGCGCGCAGGCGGTCGATGATCGGCGGCAGCACGGACAAAATATAATCGATGTCTTCCGGCGTTGTGTCGTCCGACAGCGTCAGACGCAGCGAACCGTGGGCCACTTCGTGCGGCAGCCCGATCGCGAGCAAAACATGGCTCGGATCCAGTGACCCCGAGGTACACGCCGAACCGCTCGAGCCGCAAACGCCCTTGGCGTCGAGCAAAAGCAGCAAGCTTTCACCCTCCACACCCTCAAAGCACAGGCTGCAGTGCCCCGGCAGGCGGTGCGTCCGGTCGCCGGTGACACGGCTGTGGGAGATTTGCAGCGCGCCGTCGAGCAGCTTGTCGCGCAGCACACTGAGCTTTTTGGCGTTTTCGTCCATCGCCGCAACCGCGTCCGTAATGGCCACGCCGAGACCGACGATGCCGGGGACGTTTTCCGTGCCGGCGCGGCGGCCGCTTTCCTGCGCGCCGCCCTCAATCAGATTCGGCAGCCGGATGCCCTTGCGGCAATAAAGCGCGCCCACGCCCTTGGGCGCGTGCAGTTTGTGGCCGGAGAGGGACAACAGATCGATCTGATCTTTTTGCACGTCCACCGGAATATGGCCGACGGCCTGCACCGCGTCGGTGTGGAACAAAACGCCCTTTTGGCGGCACAGCGCACCGATTTCCCCGATCGGCTGAATCGTACCGATCTCGTTGTTGGCGTACATAATTGTCACCAGGCACGTCTCGTCCGTGATCGCGGCGGCAACGTCCTCTACGCGGCAGATGCCGTTTTCATACACCGGCAGATACGTGACGGTAAAGCCCTCTTTTTTCAGCGCGTCGAGCGTGTGCAAAACAGCATGGTGCTCGATCGTGGTGGTGATGATGTGGGTCTTGCCCTTCGCTTTGCCCAGCGCCGCGGCGCCCTTGATCGCCCAGTTGTCCGCTTCCGAACCGCCGGACGTAAAATAGATTTCGCGTTCTGTTGTGCCAAGCGCTGCCGCCACCTGGCCGCGCGCTTTGGTGATGGCGCGGTGTGCGGTCTGGCCAAAGGCATACAGACTCGACGGATTGCCGTACTGTTCGCTGTAATACGGCAGCATTTCCTGCAAAACATGCGCGCTCACCGCCGTGGTTGCGGCGTTGTCGGCATAGATCATGCGCATAAGGATCACTCCGTTTCTTCTTTTATCCGGTATTCCTACCTTTTTTGTAGTATATCACAGAATGCACCGATAATCAATAGAAAACCGGCCGCGCCGCTGTAGAAAAAAGCGGGCGCTAACCGGTCTCTTTTTGTATATCCTATACAATTTGTAGGTTTTGTTCTTACATCGCATTTCCGATGGCATGCAAAAGGGCAACCGCAAGCGCTGCAAGCAAAATCAAAACCAGCAGATTCAGCAGATTGACCGCCAGCAATACCCGGTTTTGCCACCGGTTGCGCGAAAACAGCCCCAGCACACAGAGCGTCCAGACGAAATAACACAAAATCGCGACCACCGTCACATACAGCGGCATCGGCGGGTGGTCGCCCAAACACAGGAACAGCCCGGCCGGCACAACGATGGCCGCAAGATCCAGCGCGGAAACCACGCCCAAAGCCCGGCCGGACAGCGGCTTTTTCGTGCGTTGCTGTTTCTTCGTCATACAATCATCTCCTTTATGCTGATCTTAGCAGGCAATGATGGCTTTCCGGTGGCGCAGCGGGAAAACTTTTGGAAAAAAACTGTGAATGACCGGACATATTTAAAAGTGGGACTGCGCCGCGGCACAGTCCCGTTGGTTGTATTGCGATCAAAGCTTCACGCGCAGGACGTAGATCTTGATAATATTGCAAACGACCGTCATGATCTTTTGCAGCTTTTCAGCAAACGTCTGCATAAAGGTGATGAACTTGCTCGTGTTGATCTGATCCTCCACCTCGGGCGTGTAATCGATCTGCTTGCCCTGCGATTTGTCTTTTTGAATCGCCATGGAATCGACCTTGATCGTTTCGCCGTCCTTGACGGTGTAGGCGTTGAGATACAGCACCTTGTCCTTGATCTCGACCGCCGTGAACATCGGCGTGTCAAGTCCCATGGAGCATGCGGGCTGCGGCATGTATTCGAGCACCTGGCTGCTGTCGTTTTCCAAATACGTCTTCACACCCGCCGTGCCGGAGATCACATAGGTCGTGCCGGTCGGCATGGACTGCGTGGGATAGACGTCGCCGTCTTTTTCGAGATAGACGATATCGGTCGGCGCGATTTGGTTGTCCTTGAGCGACGCGGTGCGCATATAGACGTGGTCGTGGCCTTCAAACACCATATCGATGCCGAGCTCCGGCATCAGACCGCTGAGCTGGTCGCGGATGGCACAGACGTCCTTGTCTTTGTAGTGCGAGCCCTGGGAATAGGGCGCCTTGTGGATCATCACAAAGTTCCAGTCGGCGCTGCTGCCTTTGATATCGCCGCGCAGCCACGAGATCTGCTCCTCTGTCAGCGCGTTATCGTCGCCCAGCGCTTCGCTGTTGAGCACGGCAAAATGGACGTTGTTGTAATCGAACGCATAGTACACGCCGGTCTCGGTGTCCTGCTGCGGCTGATTGGGCAGCACAAAGTAGTTGGCAGTGGCGTTTTGGCCCTTGCCCTCATGGTTGCCGGTCGCGGGCATCAGATAGGTGTGCAAAAGCTGCTTCTGACCCATATCGAACATGCCCTGCCACTGCTTGTTGTTGTTGCCGTGGTCCACAAGGTCGCCGGTGCTGACGATGAAATCGGTGTCCGGATACTGCTTGAACGCCGCGTCCAGCGTCACAGCCCAGCCTTCGCGGTACTGCCGCTCGTTGTGGCACTGCGGGTCGGCCATGTGCAGGAAGGTTACGTTTTTGCCGCCGTCGGCGGTGGTCAGCGAGCCGACCGGGCTCCACCAGCCGTGGACCGGATCGCCCACACGGAAATAGTAGGTCTTGCCGGGCTTGAGGTTTTTGAGCTGTACGGTGTGGCGATTCATTTTGAACGCATACCAGAACAGGCCGAACACGTCGAGGTCGATGCCCGGGAACTGACGAACCACCGGCTCAGTCGTTTTGCTGATCGAGAAGGTTGCGCTCTTTGTGGGCTTGCCGGTAAAGCGCGGCGCCGTTTCGGCTTCATAGATCTCGATGTCACCCGAAACGGTCGATTTGGAAAACCAGCTCACGGTCGCTTTGGTGGCGCTGTCGTCGCCCATCGTGACGCTGACCATCGTCGGGCTGCGGTAGTTCTTTTGGGTCACTTCCACATCGGACTTTTCGGAATCATACGCCGCGGCGGAGTCGCCCTTGAACACCGGGTTTTCGTCGTGGGTAAAGTCGTGCAGCACAAACGCCACAAACTGGCCGAGACCCTGCAAAAACGACGGCGTCACATATTTTGACAGCAAGAGCTGATCGAGCACGTCATACAGACTTTCATAGGGCAGCACGCCGAGCGCGAAGACGATCTTCACAAGATTGAGATAACTGAAGTCGCCGCGCAAAACGTTCCACAGCAGCACATTGAGCCCGCGGCCGAGCTGGCGGTTAAAGAAGCTGTCCTTGAGCAGCTTGTTGACGCGGATCTCCAGCTTTGCGAGGATCGCGTCCTCCACAAGATCGTGAAGCGCCACATCGACCACCAGGTTGAACAGGCGGGTAAACGTGTCGCCGTCGGAAAGCTGATAGAGCGCATCCTGCAAAAACGCGTCGTCGGTCGGGTCTTCGTTGCCGTTGAACCAATAGACCAGCGCCGACAGCACCAGCTCGTTCAGTGTGCCGGGCTTGGTTTTGTCGCCGAAGCCGTAGTTGCCGATGAACTTCGTGCAGGGCTTTTCCGACACCTGCAGCGCCATCAGCTTGCCAAGCACGTCTTCAATCACGTCATAGAGCTTTTGCGGATCCTTGATATACAGATCGTTCACCTGATCGAGCAGGTCTTCGATGAACCACATGATGTTGTCCATATTGAACACGGTCGTTTTGCCGACCTTGATGCCGTCGCCGATATATGGCTTGAGGAAGCCTTCGAGGATACCGCGCAGATCAAGATTGAACTGCGTCTGCAGATAGCCGAGGATGCCGCCGTCGGCGTTCTGGATATCGGCAAGGATGTTGCCGAGGTAGTGCTTGACGATGCCCAGCAAAAACGACGTGGTGTTGGCGCGGCCGTTTTGCGACAGTCCGCCGCCGAAGCACAGATCAAACGAATGGTATTTATAGGTGTGGTTGTCATAGGTCACGCCGTCGAATTTCATTTTTTCCACGGCGTCGAAATCCACCGACGTGGATTCCATCATCGTTTTGCCGCTCTTGTAGCGGGTCAGCTTGTTTTCACGGTAGGCATTCGGAAAACCGGTGAGCGAATCCGTCTGGAAATCATAGAGCGTGTCGCCCTCGTCGTTGACCACGCAGGCGGTGTCGGTGATATGCAGATGGCCGGTAAACGCATAGTGGATGCCCCACGAGGCGAGCATTTCCGCCGCGTCCATATAGTCGTCGAGCACGAACGCATAGGTGATGGACGGCTCCACCTCCATGTGCGGCGCGAGCGAATGGTGGATCATCAAAAACGGCGTGCGGCCGTCTTTTTTGCTCTGGTCCGCCCAATCGTGGATCCACTGCGCAAGGTCGGGACCGATGGCGCCGGTGGTTTCTTCGGGCTCGGGCTCGCCGAAGGAATATTTGCACGAATCCACCACAATCAGACGGTAGTCGTCGTCGAGATCCGCCACATACGACAGACCGCCGGGCTTTTGCTCCTTGTTGGGCGCATAGCGGTAATCGGGGCCCTTCCAGCCCTTGGGCGCCACAGCGTGGTCGTAGCCAAGGTTGCGATAGACGTCGAAGAACTGTTCATAGGTGATGGGCGGCGTCGGCTCTTTTTTGTTGTTTTTAAACGTAAAGCCGTTCGTCGTGTTGATGTCGTGGTTGCCGTCGATCACGAAGACTTCGGCGCCGCTCTCTTTTTCAAAATCCTCCAGCAGCTTTGCGAGCGTCTGGTGCGACACAAGCTCCGCGTCCTTGGTCAGATCGCCGGGCAGCAGCAGATATTTGACGCCCTGCTTTTTGGCGTTGACCGCTGCGGTTTTGAGCGCCGTGCGGATGATCGTTTCCGATTCGTTGAACATCTTGCCGTCGAGCCGGCAGATGTCCAGCCAGTCCTGCGTGCGGTCGCCCTGTTCGCTGTCGGGGAAGATGTGCAGATCGCTCATCGTGTAAAACGGCAGCGTGGACTGCACGGTCTGGTCGCCCGTTTTGGCAGCGGAAAACAGCTGCACCGCGCCGAGCAGCATCAGCACAGAAAGCAGAACGGCCAGCAGTTTCTTCATCTTTTTCATGCGAAGCACCTCCGTGAATCTATAAGGAATACTTTGAAATTATACCACAAACCGCCCGGGAAGAAAAGGCTTTTTCCCCTTTCCGCCCTTTTCGTAAGGATTTGCCGAAACCCGGCTGCTCTTTTTGTGAATTTTCGCCCGGTTTCCCGTTTTTTTGCACAAAAGCATTCCCTAAATTCTCTACAAAATCTACAATAAAAATCTCGTTCCTTATAGTAGCACATGGGTTTTTATGGTATAATATCCAAGGTTTTTCTCCGAAGGAGGCATACAGAATGCAAAAAGAGAACAAAATGGGCTATATGCCGATCGGCCGGCTGATCCTTACCATGAGTCTGCCGATGATGCTGTCAATGCTGATGCAGGCGCTGTATAACGTCGTGGACAGCATCTGGGTGTCGCGGGTGTGCGAGGAGGCGCTGACCGCCGTGTCGCTCGCGTTTCCGATCCAGAATCTGATGATCGGCGTTGCCACAGGCACCGGCGTCGGCATCAACGCGCTGATCTCCCGCGCATTGGGCGCAAAGCAGCCCGAGCGCGCCAACAAGGTTGCTGTCAACGGCATGTTTCTCGCGCTGTGCAGCGCGGCGGTGTTTTTATTGATCGGGCTGTTTGTCACACCCTTGTTTTTCCACCGGCAGGCGAACCCAACGGAAAGCGATCCGGCGTCGCTGCTGGTCTATCAGTACGGCGTGGACTATCTGACGATTGTGGCGGGCCTGTCGCTCGGCGTGTTCGGCCAGGTCACGGTGGAGCGGCTGATGCAGTCCACCGGCAAAACCACACTGTCCATGACGACCCAGCTCATGGGCGCCATCATCAACATGATCCTCGACCCGCTGCTGATCCTCGGCATCGGCCCGTTCCCGCGGCTCGAAACCAAGGGCGCCGCCATCGCGACCGTGATCGGTCAGTTTTGCGCGTTTCTGACGGGCCTTGTGCTCAACCACCGGTTCAACAAAGAGATCCGTCTGCACTGGAAGGGCTTTCGTCCCGACGGCCGGATCATCGGCGAAATCTATAAGATCGGCGTGCCGTCCATCATCATGGTCGCCATCGGCTCCATTATGAACTACTTTCTCAACCGGATTTTGCGCGCGTTTTCGTTCACGGCTGTGGCGGTCTTCGGCGCCTATTTCAAGCTGCAAAGCTTTGTGTTTATGCCGGTCTTCGGCCTCAACAACGGCACCATCCCCATCATCGCGTTCAACTACGGCGCCGGCAACCGCCGCCGCATGACCCACACCGTCCGCTTTGCGATGGTGCTCGCCTGCTCAATCATGCTGTTCGGCACGGTGCTGATGTGGCTGATGCCCGAAACCATGCTCCGGCTGTTTGACGCGTCCGACGATATGATGGCGATCGGCGTGCCCGCGCTGCGGCGCATCAGCCTTTGCTTTATGCCGGCGGGCTTCTGTATCGCAATGGGCTCGGTGTTTCAGGCCGTCGGGCGCAGCTGGTATTCGATGATCGTCTCGTTTGCGCGGCAGCTGATCGTGCTGCTGCCGACGGCATACTTTTTGTCAAAGACGGGCGTGGTCGACAATGTCTGGTGGGCGTTTCCGATCGCGGAGGTCGTCTCCGTCATCGTGTCGGCGCTGTCGTATGTCCATGTGTATCACACCCTGATCGTACATGTGGGAGAAGACAGGGCCGATGGCCAAGGGCCAAGGGTTGCGGGTCGCCGGTGGCGACCTCTCAGCCGCAGGCTGAGAAGCAACGACCGAGCCGGCAGGCGAGACTCCGAGGGCACCGCGCCCGAAGGCGCATAACCAAACAATGTATGGATTGATACCGCAGACCTGTTTTGGGTCTGCGTTTTTTGTCCAAAGAAAAAGTTTACATTTTGGGGATTCCATTTTTCGTAAAATATGCTATAATCGAATCAACGAATCCCAAGGAGGTATAAATGTATGAAAAAGACAAACAAACTGCTCGCGCTGCTGCTGTCCGTGCTGCTGGTGTTCTCGCTGGCCGCAACCGCGTTTGCGGCGGACAGCGACGTGATCGCCAACGGCAGCGACGGCGTCAACACCACATGGACATTGACCAAGGACGGCACGCTGACCGTCAGCGGCAACGGCCCCATCGTGGATCAGGATGAGATCGAATATGACGAAAACGGCGAAGTCAGCTCGATCAACAAGCTTGACTGTATCGGCTGGCAGATCAACGAAGTCTGGGACAAGCTCACGGCGAACATGTCGGCCGGCGACGCGGCGCGCACCCGGTTTGATTTTGTGAAAACGCTTGTCATCGAAGAGGGCGTCACCGAGATCCCGAGCTCCGAATTCAGCGATCTTTTCCCCCGCACGATTGTGCTGCCGGCGTCGCTGCAAACGCTCGGCTATGAAGCCGTCGACGCCAGCTACTGCGAAAAGCTGACGATTGCAAACCCGAATCTCGAAGTCTTCGGCAATATCAAAATCGCCGCTTACGCCAAGGGTCAGACGCCCTATGGTTCGATCGACGAAGCGATTGACGCCTCGGTTGCATATGAGGCGGCCAGCGCGGAGCTGAGCGCCAAGCTGGACATTCTGTATGATCTGGAAACCGCCTACGGCATTCTCAAAAAGGTGAACACCGATACCACCAAAAAGGAATTTCTCGCCTATTTCAACGAGACCCACGGCAAAACCTACACCACCCTCAAATCCTGCATCAACTGCTGCATCAAGCGCGTCAACCGTCTGTTCGGCACAAGCTACACCACCGCCGAAGAGATTTTGGAAATCGTCAGCTTTGACGGCGAAAAGTTTGTGCAAAGAAAGCAGGAGATTTCCGACAAGATTGACGCGTTGTATGAAAAAATCAGCATCGAGGGCCGGATGGAGGACGACTTTCTCGGCTCCTACGGCTACGAGGATGTGACCGCCTATCAGTGGCTGACCGTCTATGCGCCCGCCGGCACCGAAACCGAGGAATCGTGCAAGATCAGCGGCGTGCCGTTCGTTTCCACCACGCCGGTGGACAACTCGCCGCTCGGCAAGATCAAGGCGTTTTTCGCAAAGGTCAAGGCGTTCTTTGACGGCATCATCGCAAAGCTGACGGCGCCGCTGCAGCTGGCAAAGCTGATTTTGGAAAGCAAGCTGCAAAACGGCTGAGCCAACGAAAGAACGCCGGTAAAAAACAGGCACAACGACACAGCACCCGCCGCAAGGCAGGTGCTGTATTTTACTGCAAAAAATGAAACGTCAATTCTGTGTCGCGTAGGGGTCGCCCCGTGTGGCGACCCGAAACACCTTGCAAAAAACGATCTGTAAAATACATGGCTTCGTACGGCAGATGGACCTCACCGTTGCCACGCTGCAAACCGTTTGTTGCTCGGGTCGCCACACGGGGCGACCCCTACACGAATAAAACAATTCCTTTCCCTACGCGGCGAATTGTTTTCCTCCGCCGCACGAACCCCTTCCGTCAGTGCGCTGTGCGCACTGCCTTCTCGCCTGCCGGCTCGGTCGGCGCTTCTGCCTGCGGCAGAGGTCTCCACCGGAGACCCGCGCCCTTCCCCAAAGGGGACGGCAGCTATGGTGGCTGCCTGCGGCAGCATTCAGACCGGCGCGTCACTGTCGACTGTTGACCGATTCGGTTAGCCAAATCTAACATTTTTCTTTTTTGTCGAAATCCCTACCCAATCCGGCAAAGTTATGCTATAATTCTTGTGACTATGACGTTTTTGTCATACGAGAAAAACGTGTAACCTGAGCTTATACGAAGAAACGGAGGAACCCCCTTGAGCAGATTAACCATTCCGACCCCGGCGCGCGCGCAGGGTGTGATCGATACGCTCTACAGCGACCTCGGCCGCCGGCTGCAATCCAATCCGGTCGGCGTTTGCCCTGTGGATATGGCAAGCGCGTTCGTCAATCTTTGCCACAGCCAGTCCTGCGGCAAATGCACCCCCTGCCGGATCGGCCTCGGCCAGCTGCACAATCTGCTGGAACGTGTGCTGAATGGCGACGCCGACGAAGGCACACTCGAACTGATTGAAAAAACCGCCCGCGTCATCTCTGTCACGGCGGACTGCGCTATCGGCTATGAAGCGGCAAAGCTCGTTTTGCGCTCGCTTTCTGCCAGCCGCGACGACTACGAAGCCCATCTGCAGGGCAACTGCACCGCGCACTTTGACGCGCCGGTGCCGTGTGTGTCGCTGTGTCCGGCTCATGTGGACATCCCGGGCTATATCGCGCTGGTGCAGGCCGGCCGCTACGCCGACGCGGTGCGCCTGATCCGCAAAGACAACCCGTTCCCGTCCGCCTGCGCGCTCATCTGTGAGCATCCGTGTGAATCGCACTGCCGCCGCCGTCTGATCGACGACGCGCTCAACATCCGCGGGCTCAAGCGCATGGCGGTGGACTGCGCCGGCGACGTACCCGTGCCGGCAAGCGCCGAGGCTACCGGCAAAACTGTCGCCGTCATCGGCGGCGGCCCGTCCGGCCTTTCCGCGGCGTATTATCTCGCCCTCATGGGTCACAGCGTAACCGTGTTTGAAAAACGCAAACAGCTCGGCGGCATGCTGCGCTACGGCATCCCGAGCTACCGGCTGCCGCGTGAAACGCTGGACGCGGAGATCCAATCGATCCTTTCCGCCGGCATCACCGCCAAAACGGGCGTCGACATCGGCACGGACATTTCCTTTGCCGCCCTCAAAGCGGACTTCGACGCCGTGTATATCTCCATCGGCGCCCACACCGACAACAAGCTCGGCATCGAAGGCGAAACCGGCAAGGGCGTCATCTCCGCCGTACAGATGCTGCGCGGGATCGGCGACAATGAGCTGCCCGATTTCAAAAACAAAAACATCATCATCGTCGGCGGCGGCAACGTCGCCATGGACTGCACGCGCAGCGCGATGCGTCTGGGCGCCAAAACGGTGACCTGCGTCTATCGCCGCCGCAAGGAGGACATGACCGCATTGCCCGAAGAGGTGGAGGGCGCCATCGCCGAGGGCTGCGAAGTGATGGAGCTTGCCGCGCCGGTGCGCATTGAGCTTGGCGAAAACGGCGAAGCGAAAGCGCTTTGGGTCCAGCCGCAGATGATCTCCAACATCTCGCGCGGCAGACCGGCGCCGGTCAAGGCCGACGCGCCCGAACAGCGGCTCGACGCCGATGTGATCGTCGTCGCCATCGGCCAGGCGATCGAATCCGAACACTTTGCCGCAAACGGCATTGAAACCAAATGGGGCCGCATCGTGGCCGATATGGACACCTTTGTCAAGGACAATGACGGCGTGTTCTCCGGCGGCGACTGCGTCACCGGTCCCGCCACGGCCATCCGCGCCATCGCGGCAGGCAAAACGGCGGCCGCCAATATCGACAACTACCTCGGCTTCCACCACGAGATCTCCGTGGACGTCGAGATCCCTGCTGCGCCGATTGCCATCCAGCCGCCGTGCGGCCGGATCAATTTGCCGGAGCGTCCGGCGGCAGAGCGCAGAAACGACTTCAAGCTGATGGAATACGCCATGACGATTCAGCAGGCTGCGCAGGAATCGGCGCGTTGTCTGCGCTGCGACCACCACGGCTACGGCAGCTTCAAAGGAGGCAGAGAATGCAAATGGTAACTTTCAAGATTGACAACCGCACCGCAGAAGTGCCGGCCGGCACCACGATTCTCGAAGCCGCCAGCAAGCTCGGCATCGCCATCCCGACGCTGTGCTATTTCAAGAATCTCAACGATATCGGCGCGTGCCGCGTGTGCGTGGTCGAAATCGAAGGCGAAGAACGCCTGTTTGCCGCGTGCAACACGCCCGCGATGGACGGCATGGTCGTCTTTACCAATTCGCCGCGCGTGCGCGAAGCAAGACGCGTCAACGTGGAGCTGATCCTTTCCGAACACGACTGCCACTGCCCCACCTGCGTGCGAAGCGGCAACTGCAAGCTGCAGGAGGTTGCAAACGACCTCAACATCCTCGGCGACGTCTATGACATGCAGCCCGAGCGCAACAAGCCAGACGGCGGTTTTCCGCTGATCCGCACGGCGTCCAAGTGCATCAAGTGCATGCGCTGCGTGCAGGTTTGCGACAAGGTGCAGTCGCTGAATATCTGGGAAGTGACCGGCACCGGTTCGCGCACCACGATCGGTGTGAAAAACGGCAAAAAGATCTGGGACACCGACTGCTCGCTGTGCGGCCAGTGCATCACCCACTGCCCCACCGGCGCCCTGCGCGCCCGCGACGACACAGACAAAGTCTATGCCGCGCTGGCAGACCCTGAAATCACCACCGTTGTCCAGATCGCGCCCGCCGTGCGTTCGGCGTGGGCGGAACAGCTCGGCCTTTCCAAAGAGGAAGCCACCGAAGCGCGTATGGTCGCCGCGGTGAAAGCCCTCGGCTTTGACTATGTGTTCGACACCGATTTTGCCGCCGACCTCACGATCATGGAGGAGGGCAGCGAATTCCTTGACCGGCTGCAAAACGGCGGCACGCTGCCGCTGATGACCTCGTGCTGCCCGGGCTGGGTGCGGTTCCTCAAGGGTCAGTATCCCGAGCTGACCGACAATCTGTCCAGCGCCAAGAGCCCGCAGCAGATGTTCGGCGCAGTTGCCAAAAGCTACTTTGCCGAAAAGATCGGCGTCGATCCCCACAAGATCTTCTGTGTGTCCGTCATGCCCTGCACGGCAAAAAAACACGAGGTTACCATCCCGGCGCTCAGTGACGCCTGCGGCGACCCGGATGTGGATATCGCGCTGACCACGCGCGAGCTGGCGCGGATGCTCAAGGCCGACCACATCAACGTCAAAGAGCTGCCCGAACTGCCGTTTGACTCCCCGCTCGGTACAGCGACCGGCGCCGGCGTCATCTTCGGCGCCACCGGCGGTGTGATGGAAGCGGCACTGCGCTCGGCCTATTTCCTTGCCACCGGCAAGAATCCGGACGCAGACGCATTTAAAGATGTGCGCGGCCTCGACGGCTGGAAGGAAGCGACCTATGACGTGGCCGGCACCCCGGTGCGCGCGGCAATCGCCAGCGGTCTCGGTAACGCCAGACGCTTGATCGAAGCGGTCAAAGCGGGCAAGGTGCAGTACGACTTTATCGAAGTCATGGCCTGTCCCGGCGGCTGCGCCGGCGGCGGCGGACAGCCGATCCACGACGGCGAAGAAAAAGCCGGCGAACGCGGCGAGATCCTGTATACGCTCGACAAAAATATGCCGCTGCGCTTCTCCCACGAAAACCCGGAGATCACAAAGCTCTATGCGGATTTCATGGAAAAACCGCTCTCCCACAAAGCGCATCACCTGCTCCACACCGACCACCACGCGTGGGAGATGCCGCAGCAGTAAACCGGCAAGCTGCAATCATCAGCCATTTTTGGGCGCCGCAAAAGCGGCGCCCTTATTCTGTGTACTGCGCACGAAAAAAACGCCCCGCCGGGCGTTTTTTTATTTTTGTCCGTAATACGCGTTTTTGCCGTGCTTTCTGAGGAAGTGCTTGTCCAGCAGCTCCTGCTGCATCCGCGGCAGATCCGGGTTGAGCAGCATCGCGTGCCACGCCATGAAGGCGACCTCTTCGAGCACCACCGCCTTGTGCACCGCTTCCATCGCGTCCTTGCCCCAGGCGAACGGGCCGTGGGAATGCACCAGCACCGCCGGGACGTCCATCGCGTTGTCGCCGACGGTTTCCAAAATCACCGTGCCCGTCTCCTTTTCATAGGCGCCGGCGATCTCGGCAGGGGTCATGCGGCGCGACACGGGAATGTCGCCGTAAAAGTCGTCCGCGTGGGTGGTGCCGAGCGCCGGGATCGACAGCCCTGCCTGCGCAAAGGTGGTGGCCCAGCGCGAATGGGTATGCACCACGCCGCCGATTGCGGGGTATGCTTTATACAGCTCCAGATGCGTCGGCGTGTCACTCGACGGGTTGAGCGTGCCTTCAACGATGTGACCTTCGAGATCGACCACGACCATATCATCCGCCGTCATTGTTTCATAGGATACGCCGGAGGGCTTGATGACCACAAGGTTCGTTGCGCGGTCGATCGCGGAGACGTTGCCCCAGGTGAAGGTGACAAGATTGTGCTTCGGCAGCAGCAAATTTGCCTGCAAAACCGTTTCTTTGAGTTGTTCCAGCATCCTTTATTCCTCCCCGTAAAGCACGTTTTGCGCCGTTTTTTCAAGCGGCAGCGCCTGTTTGTAGCGCGCCTTGTATTGTGCAAATCCGGCCGTGTCCTTGGGGTCGGGCTGCACGGTTGTCTGCGCGGCGTCTTTAAACACGCGTTTTGCCAGATAGTCCGCCAGCGAAAGACCGCCGCCCTCGAGCAGATACATCGCAAGGATCGCCATGCCCCACGGACCGCCGACCGACGCGGTCTGCATCACCGTGACCGGGCTGCCGGTGGCAGCCGCCATCATCCGCTGGCCGGCATTTGCCGCTTTGAAAAAGCCGCCGTGGCCGTACAGGCAGTCGATCGCGACCTGCTCTTTTTGCAGCAGCTCCATGCCGATGGACAGTGTTGCGAGCGCGGAAAACAGGAGATTGCGCGCAAAGTTCGGAAACGTCAGCGCACTGCCGCGCGGGCGCAGGAAGAGCGGCACACCGGTCTTGACGCCGGTGATGGATTCGCCGGACAGGTAGTTATAGGACAGCAGACCGCCGCAGTCCGCGTCGCCGCCGAGCGCGGTGTTGTAAATCAGATCGAGCACCTGCCCTTTTGTGAGTGACTGTCCGCTCTGCGCAGCAAAGCCGCCGAGCATCGCGGCCCAGGCATCGATATCAGCAGAGCAGTTGTTGCAATGCACCATCGCCACGGGCGACCCGTCGGGCGTGGTGACCATGTCGATTTCGGGATAGACATTCTTCAGCGGGCGTTCCAGCACAACCATGGCGAATACGGACGTGCCGGCGGAAACGTTGCCGGTGCGCGGCTTCACACTGTTGGTCGCCACCATGCCGGTCCCGGCGTCGCCTTCGGGCGGACAAAGCGGGATCCCGGGCTGCAAAACGCCGGTCGGGTCAAGCAGCAGCGCGCCTTCTTTCGTGAGCGTACCGGCCGCCTGTCCTGCCGTGCGCACTTCGGGCAGCAGATCGCGCAGCTTCCACGGATAGCCGCCGCACAGGGCGTCGAACTTTGCGAGCATCGTTTTGTCATAGTCGCACGTCGCATCGTCGATCGGGAACATCCCCGCCGCTTCGCCCACACCGACCGTGCGCACGCCGGTCAGCCGGTAATGCAAATAGCCGGCAAGCGTGGTCAGCGCGCGGATGTCCTTCACGTGCGCTTCGCCGTTCAGCATCGCCTGATACAGATGCGCCACACTCCAGCGTTCGGGGATGTTAAAGCGGAACAGCGCCGTCAACTTCTTTGCCGCGTCGCCGGTCGTCGTGTTGCGCCAGGTACGAAACGGCACCAGAAACCGGTCGTTTTCGTCGAGCGCGATATAGCCGTGCATCATGGCGGAAATCCCGATGGCGCCCACAGTCGTCAGCGGCGCGCCGTATTTGTCGCAGACCTGTTTTGACAGAGCCGCAAACGACTGCTGCAGCGCGGTTAAAATCTCGTCGTGCCCATAGGTCCAGTAGCCGCCTTCAAAGCTGTTTTCCCAATCGTAGACGCCTTCTGCGCGGACGCGAAAGCTTTGGTCGATCAAGACCGCCTTGACACGGGTGGAGCCGAACTCGATGCCGAGGGTCATTGTGCTAAAATTCATAAGCAGAGTCTCCTTTTTCAAATTCGGAATGCGGAATTCGGAATTCGGAATTGCGGTCGCGTGTCAACGCGCGGCAATCGGATGTTCTGCCCCGCGGTGCGAACGATCTGAAGCCGAAAACGGGTAGATTGTATCCGCTGAACAGTTTGAAGACAGAATCTGATCATCCGCCAACGAACAGATTTGTAACGCTTTAACGGTAAAGGGTTAACCTTGCCTTTACACTTTGACGCATCGCGCTATGCGCGGCGTATCTCGTCTGCCGACTCGGTCGGCGCTTTTGCCTGCGGCAAAGGTCTCCACTGGAGACCCGCGCCCCATAATTCCGAATTCCGAATTCCGCATTCCGAATTATTTATGGTACTTGCTTCCCCGCTCGATCTGTTTGGCGCGATAAATCTGTTCGAGCAGCATCACGCGAAAGAGCTGGTGGGGAAAGGTCATGGCGCTGACGGACAGGCGGCAGTCGGCGCGGCGTTTAACGGCGTCCGAAAGCCCGAACGAGCCGCCGATGACAAAGCAGACCTTGTCCTTGCCCGCCGTGGCATAATCACTGAGCAGCCGGCTGAACCGTTCGCTGTCCATCTGTTTCCCTTCGATGCAAAGCGCGACCACGGCCGCACCGGCGGGGATCTTGTCCAAGATCCCTGCGCCCTCTTTGTCGAGCGCCTGTCTGATCTGGCTGTCGTTCGGGTCGTCCGGCAATTTTTGCGCCGGGAGCTCGACGATCTGCAGCTTGCAAAGCGTCTGCAGCCGCTTTTGGTATTCCGCACACGCGGCGGTGAGATACGGCTCCTTGAGCCGTCCCACGCAAAGGACGGTGATCTGCTGCATGCTCTCTCCTTAAAACAGGATCAGCCCTTCGTCGTTTTCCTTCGGGTTGACCTTTAATGTATAATCCCTGCCCAACGCGGCGCCGGCCTGCTGCAGCGCGGCATAGGTCGTCTGATAGGCGAGCTGGGGCATATTGTTCTCGGTGCTCAGATGGCCCAAAAACAGCCGCGTTGTGCCGTGATCGACAAGCTGCACCGCCACATCGGCGCACGCGTCGTTGCAAAGGTGGCCGACGTCGGACAGAATCCGCCGCTTCAAAAAATAGGGATACGGCCCGTTTTGCAGCATACCGACGTCGTGGTTCGATTCCAGCATCACAAGATCGGAGCCGAGAATGCCATGCATCACTTCGTTCGTCATATGGCCGATATCCGTGGCAACGGAAACCTTGCGCTCGTCGGGCAGCGTCACGGTGTAGCCGCAGGGTTCGTTGGCGTCGTGCGGCGTCGGAAACGCGCGCACACACAGGTCGCCGACCGGGATCTCTTTGCCGCACTCCACAAAATCGCACGGAAAATCGCCGTCGAGCGCACCGGCTTCGTGCATTCCCTGCATTGTGCCGCGGGTGGCGTAGACCGGCAGATGGAGCTGCGACGCGAGCACACGGATGCCTTTGATATGGTCGGCGTGCTCGTGGGTCACAAAGATCGCGCGGATGCTTTTGGGGTCGATGTCGCGGTTTTGCAGCGCGGTACGGATGCGCTTGGCGCTGACGCCGGCGTCGATCAAAATCCCCGTGCTGCCCGACCCGATGTAGGTCGCGTTGCCGGAGGAGGAGGAAAAGAGCGAACAAAATCTTGCCATAGGGAACCGTCCTTTAAAAAAAGTGTCTCATTGCTGGCAACAAGACACTTCATACAATCCAATATTGTCTGCGCTCAGCCGGCCGCGCCGCTTTGCGGTGTGTCGTCGCTGAACTCCTTGCGGTAGATATCCGCGCCGAGACCGCGCAGCTTTTCCACATAATCTTCATAGCCGCGGTCGATAAACACGATGTTTTCGATCTCGGTTTTGCCGCGTGCCATCAGGCCGGCAATCATCATGGCGGCGCCTGCACGCAGATCGTCTGCGCGGACCGGCGCGCCGGTCAGTTCGGGAACGCCTTGAAACACGGCGATGGTGCCGTCCACCTGGACATTGGCGCCCATACGGATGAGCTGGTCCACGTAGCGGAAGCGGTTGTCCCACACGCCCTCGCTGACAAGCGACGTGCCGTTGGCCACGGTGAGCAGCACGCTCATCTGCGGCTGCATATCGGTCGGGAAGCCGGGGTGCGGCATGGTTTTGATATTGCAGCGGCGGAACTTGCCGGTGCTGATCACACGCACAGCGTCGTCGTATTCTTCGACCTTGACGCCGCATTCCAGCAGCTTTGCGGTGATGGATTCCAGATGCTTGGGGATCACATTTTTGACCAGCACGTCGCCGCCCGTTGCGGCAGCGGCCACCATATAGGTGCCGGCCTCGATCTGGTCGGGGATAATGGAATAGGTGCAGCCGTGCAGACTTTGCACGCCGTGAATCTTGATCACGTCGGTGCCTGCGCCGCGGATGTCGGCGCCCATGGCGTTGAGACAGTTTGCCAGATCCACGATATGCGGCTCCTTCGCGGCGTTTTCAATGATGGTCAGGCCCCTTGCCTTGACGGCGGAAAGCATAATGTTGATGGTTGCGCCCACGGACACCTTGTCCATGTAGATCGGGCTGCCGGTCAGATGCTCGGCGGTGGCGTTGATCATCGCGTTTTCCACTGAAACAGTTGCGCCCAGCAGTTCGAAGCCCTTGATATGCAGATCGATCGGGCGCACCCCGAAGTTGCAGCCGCCCGGGAGAGAGACCTTGGCGCGGTTAAACCGGCCGAGCAGGGCGCCGATCAGGTAATACGACGCACGCAGCTTGCGGGTCATTTCGTGCGGGACGATGAAGGAATTGACGTGTTTGGTGTCGATTTCGACGGTGTGTTTATTGAGATAGCGGACAGAAGCTCCCATACTCGACAAAATCCGCAGCATGGTGATCACGTCGCTGATATTCGGGATATTCTCCAGGCGGCAGACGTCCTGCGCCAAAAGCGTGGCGGGGATGATGGCAACAGCGGCATTTTTGGCGCCGCTGATCTCAATTTCACCCGTCAGCCTGTTACCGCCGTGGATCACAAGCTTTTCCAAGAAAATCTCCTCTTTCTCTTTGCCGGCCGGCTCTTGCGGGCGGCATCCTATATCTGAAGCTTAGAAGAACATGCAATATTTTGTATCCGGAGGGATAGAATCCCCCACTGAATACCAAGATATTATAGCACGGATTGTTACAAAAGAAAAGCCTTTTTGTTAAAAAATTTGAAAAAGATGGAAAGATTATGACAACCGTTTGTTTTCGTTCTTCCGTTCAGCGTTTGCGGTTTTCGGCAGGATATGCGGTGATAAGGCCAAGAGCCAAGGGCCGAGGGATCAGGGGCCAGGGATTGGGGACTAGTGCAAAGTGCATAGTGACTTGACAAACAAGGAGAAAACAGGTATAATAAAACTGCAAGAGGGAACACCGTTAGACGGTTGTGTCCTGAACGTATTGAATAACCGCTACGTTAGTCGGACGAGGGCGGTTATTTTTTTACTGCCAATATGTATCCGGTTGCGGATACAACGAGTAAAAAAGCCAGTATGAGCAAATATGCTTCCATTGGCATCCTCCTCCTTTCCAAATCTCGGGCTTCTTGCCCGGTGGTTTGTAATCGGATGAGAACACAACCGCCTAACCTTCGTTAGGTATTCTTCTCTTGCAGAAAACGGTACGCGGGGCGTATCGCTTTTTTCTTTTGCATTATATCGAATGCGTCATGGTTTGTCAAGCGGATGGGCGCAGTTGACAGTCAGCCTGCAGCGCCGCTGTTCGGCGGCTGTCTGCTTCACCGATAACAATCCGTGGTCTGCACGTTCAAACCTCACTGCAACGCACCGTTGACGGCAAAGCACAACCTTGCCGGCCGCGCCCAGTCGATCGCTGATCGACACTACGGGCGCTGGGTTTTGTTTAACGTCCGCGCCCAGTCGCGCGGAGCGCAACGCTACGGGCGCTGTGTTTGATGTTATATTTGCAGCACCGATCTCCGATTGGCACTGCAATTCTTCCTTCTTCCTTCTTCATTCCCTTCGCGGCGAATCGCTCACGGCAGCGCACAGCGTCCGGCGCGTCACTATGCACTAGGCACTATGCACTGTGCACTAAAAAAAGCGCCCTCTCGGGCGCTTTTGCTTTTCTTATTTCGCCAGATCGCCGATGAGCAGCAGGAAATTGCCGAGCTGTGCACCGAATTCCGGGCCGCCGTCCATAATCAGCTTACCGCTTTTGACCGATTCCAGCATGTCCGCCGTGCCGAGCAAAATGCCCAGAGCACTCTGGAAGGAATCGAAGCGCAGGGTGAAGAACGGCATCGCGCGCTTGTATTCGCCGCGGCCGGCGCGGGATTTGCCCGCCTTGATGCGGATATACGCGGAGACCTCGGGATGGTCGTTGACCGCCAGCGCATAGACACGGTCGGGCGATTTGAGCGTCCATTCGTGAATATCCGGGTGGCCCATCTTGTTGAGCTGGCTGATGCCGCTTGTGAGCAGATAGAACATGCACTTGACAAGCAGACGCTGGTCGTCTTCGCTTTCGGGCGCTTCGGTGGCGCCGAGGACGTTTGCCATCTTGAGCAGCACCATCACAAACGACACGAGCGTTTTGGCATACTTGAGACCGCGGATCTTCGGGATCGCGTCCAGCGTGATGTTGCCTTTGAAAAACGCGTTCAGCTTTTCCACGCTCTTGAACTCCAGCTCGATATGCGGCTCGTCGGCCAAACAGGTGTGGACGATCCATTCGCCGGAATTGACGATGAAATGCATACCGACTTTGCCCTCCGGCACTTCGGGGTTCAGACAACTGACCTGGATCACGGCGTGGGCGTGCTCAAACTTTTTGGCAAGAGAGGGAACCTCCGTTGCAAGCACCTTCACCAGAGGAAGCGCGGCGTTTAAGAATATTTTGTTGGAATATAACTCTTCCTGCGGAATCGCCATGTTTCTTTCCTCCTCGTGATTAGAATTCGTCGTCCCAGTTGTCGTCTTCTTCAAAGTCTTTCTTCATAACCTCGCGGACCGCGGAGATGATGCCGTTGGCGTCGATGCCGACTTCGCTCATGATATCCTCCTGCAGACCGATGGGTGCGAACTTATCCGGATGGCCGAGCATCTTGAACGCGCAGGCTTTGCCGGAATCGACAACCACTTCCGCCACCGCGGAGCCAAGACCGCCGATGACGGAGTGGTCTTCAACGGTAATGATACGGCGGGTTTCCAGCACGGCCTTGATAATCGCGTCGCGGTCGATCGGCTTGATGGTGTGCATGTTCAGCACGCGCACCTTGAGGCCGTCGGCAGAATCCAGGAAGTTCGCAGCTTCTCTCGCCTGGAACACGCAGGAGCCGCAGGCGATCACGGTGATGTCGGTGCCTTCGTGGACTTCCACAGCCTTGCCCACTTCGAAGCCGTAATCCTGGGAATCATACAGCACACGGTCGAATCCGCGGTTGATGCGGATATAGTAGGGGCCGAAGTTTTCATAGGCGGCGTTGACCGCGTTGGCGGTTTCATAGCCGTCCGCCGGCACGATCAGCGTCATGTTCGGCATGGCGCGGACGATCGCAAGGTCCACAATGGCGTGGTGGGTGGAGCCCGCCTGGCCGAAGGACGTGCCGGAATGGGTGGCGATGATTTTGGCGTTGACGTTCTGATAGCAGATGTCGGTGTGCATCTGGTCGCACGCACGCATGCTCGTGAACGCCGAGAAGCCGGAAAGGAACGGGGTCAGTCCCGCGCGGGCCATACCGGCAGCCACGCCGAACATATCCTGCTCCGCGATACCCACGTTGATGACGCGTTCCGGACAGATTTTCAAAACGTCGCCGAGCTTGGTCGATTTTGCAAGGTCGGCAGTGATGGCAACGACCTTCGGGTCTTTTTGCATAATATCAGCGAGTGCTTTGCCGTAAATTTCAGCGGTTGCAACTTCGGTCTGATCGATTGCGTTATAAACAAATCCGCCTGCCATGATTATTTGCCCTCCTTTTCTGCGCGCGCAACACGAGCCTTGTAGTCTTCCTCCAGCTGCTGGTTAAACCGCGCAAACGTGTCGTCGTCGATCGCCATGTAATGGCAGTGATAGTCGCCCGCAATTTCCTTGATGCCGGCGCCCTTCTGGGTGTCCATGAGGATGCAGGTCGGCGCACATTTTTCCTTGGAGCGTTCGATCGCAACGTCGATCGCATCGCACAGCTCGTTGATGTTGTTGCCGTCCACACAGATGGTGTTGAAGCCGAAGGCCACAAGCTTATCCTTGAGCGGTTCCAGCTTCATGACTTCCTCGGTCGGGCCGTCGATCATGCAATGGTTGCGGTCGATGAAGGTGATGCAGTTGGAAAGCTGGTAGTGGTTCATCGTCATGAAGGCTTCCCAGTTGGAGCCTTCGCCCAGCTCGCCGTCGCCGGTGGCGACATAGGTCAGATAGCTCTTGCCGAGGATCCGGGCTGCCAGCGCGGTGCCGGCGGCGATGGAGGCACCGTGGCCGAGCGAACCGGTGGACGCGTCGACACCCACGACCTTGTTGGAATCGAGGTGCATGCCCATCTTGGAGCCGGACAGGTTGAAGGTCTTGAGCATTTCGGGATCGTTGAAGCCCTTGTCGCACAGCACCGGGGCGTAGGCGATGGCGGCGTGACCCTTGGACAGGATGAAGCGGTCTCTGTCTTCCCACTTCGGATCGTCGACCTTGATGTTGAGATACTTGTGATACAGCACGGTGAGCAGATCGAGGATGCTCAATCCGCCGCCGATGTGACCGCTGCCTGCCCACATGGTGGTCTGCAGCGTGAGCTTGCGCAGCTCAAACGCTTTCTTTTCCAGGGCAAGCCATTCTTGTTTTGAAAGTGGCATACTGTTTTCCTCCAGACATAATGTTTTATTCGCACATCAGAACCCGAAACCGAAATAATTCGGAATTCGGAATTCGGAATTCGGAATTGTTGGACGCCGCGCAAAACGCGATGCGTCAAATGTGTTGCTGCGCAACGTGAAATATTTGCTGCGCAAATGTGAAATGGCTGCGCCGTGATATATTGGCTTCGCCAATATGAAATGTGCTTCGCACATTGTGGGACGCCGCCTGCGGCGATGCGTCAAATGTGTAAAGGCAAGGTGATCCCTTTGCCGTCAGAGATTGCAAATCTGTTCGTTGGCGGATGATCGGGTTCGGAATCGGAAATCTACAACGGATACAATCTATCCGCTTTCGGCTTCGGATCGTTCGCGCCGCGGCACAAAACGTCGGATTGCCGCGCGGAAAGCCGCGACCGCAATTCCGAATTCCGAATTCCGAATTCCGAATTCACTTCGGCTTCGGATCGTTTGCGCCGCGGCGCAGAACGTCGGATTGCCGCGCGGAAAGCCGCGACCGCAATTCCGAATTCCGAATTCCGAATTCCGAATTGAACTTTTCTGAGCGAAGGCTCAGAAAAGTTCCGGGTGGTTCTTCGCAAGAACCTTGAAGCATTCTTCGCCGACCTCGATCGTGTACTTGATATCCTTGTCGGTGAGGGACGCGTTCATGAAGTGGTTGTGGTGGCTGGCAAGGAAGATGCCGCGGCGCACCATTTCGGCGACCCATTCCTGATGCAGCACCATGCTGTCGTCGTTGGCGATGCGCAGATAGAACAGCGCCGGCGCGCCGGAGGTGACAAGGTCAAAGCCGTGTTCGGCGCCCGCCTTTTTGAGCCCTTCGGTCAGCTTGATGCCGTTTTCGCGGAACAGGGTCGGGGTGTCGAGCTTCTTCATCTTTTCGATGCAGGCGATGCAGGCCGCAAACGGCACGGCAGACAGCCAGTAGGAGCCGGTATAGGACAGCGAAGACATGGCGCTCTTGAGGAATTCCTTGCCGCAGATGGCGGACATATTGTAGCCGTTGGCAAGCGCTTTGCAGAAGCAGATCATGTCCGCTTCAAAGCCGAAGTAGTGGTCGGAGCCGGCAAGGTCCAGACGGAAGCCGGCGCGCACGTCGTCGATGATGAGGATGATGCCGTTCTTGGTGCAAAGCTCGCGGACCTTTTGCCAGAAGCCCTCAGCCGGGAAGGAGTTGTCATAGAAGTTGCCGTGGTCATAGGGCTGCGCGATCAGCGCGGCGATCTGATCCTTGTTGTCTTCAATCGCTTTTTCCAGCGCCGGAATATCGTTCCACGGGAGGATGATGTTGTTGCACACGTCCTCTTCGAGCACGCCGGGATAGTCCTTTTTCATCTGCCACGGAGACACGCCGTGGTAGTAGCCCTTGAAGAAGATGATCTTTTTGCGGTGGGTATGGGCGCGGGCGGCCATCATGGCGCCCTGGGTGGCGTCGTTGCCGTTCTTTGCAAAGAACGCCCAGTCGGCGGAAGCGACGGTGTCGACCAACAGATCGGCGCAGTCCACGGTCACGCTCATCGGCGTGGTGGTGCAGTTGCCGGCTTCAAGCTGCTTTTTGGCGGCGGCGTCCACGTCGGGGTCGTTGTAGCCCAAAACGTTCGGGCCGTAGGCGCACATATAGTCGATGTACTTGTTGCCGTCCACGTCCCAGATGTAGGAGCCCTTCGCTTTGGCTGCGAACAGGGGCCAGTTGGACACGGGGATGAACTGACCTTCCGCCGGGCCGAGGTGGCCGTAGATGCCGGACGGAATGATCTTGGTGGCCTTGGTAAAGAGCTCTCTGCTCTTTTCATGGTTTTCAATGATGGGAATGTTTGCCATACGAACGCCTCCTTATGCTAAATACAGTGCAACTCTGTCGAGAATGCGGTTGAGATTGTCGATCATATTGATCAGGCCGTGCATTTCGATCGTGCCTTCGCCGATGCAGGCAACGGCGTTGACCTTGCCGTCAAACAGATCGCGGGCGAGCTGGATGGAGCCGAACTCCATCTTGGAGCGGAAGGACGCCGGCTTTTGCTTGATGGTGACCAGATGGTGGTCCTTGACGCGGATCGTGGCGGCCACGGAATCCTTGATGCCCATTTCGATGATGCCGTCGGGAATATTGGACGCCGAGAAGGTGCCGATGGAATCGTTGTTGGCGATCTGGGAGATGGCGACGGTGATCAGATAGAACATCAGCTTCGTGCTGGTTTCAAAGAACACGGGGTCCTTGAGATCCTCTTCGCTCGCGCGCAGATACTTCGTCAGGATGTCGGTCAGCTTCATAAAGTTTTTGAGCAAAAAGCCGATCTTGTGAAAGCCCTTGACGGGGATCGGGGTCACCGTGCCGTCGATCATACCGTTGAACTTTTCGCAAGAACCGAACGGCAGCAGCACGGTCGCCTTCGGGTCCACGCCCTGTTCCATCCGGCAGCGGCCGCCCTTGAAGGTCAGCGTTGCGCTCGGCCCGCCCTTGACGGAAAACGCAATCGAGACGGGCTTTTTCACCTGTGCCAGCGCGCTCGCCTCGGCATCCAGCTCGCAAAGATTTTCCAGCGTGCCGAGAATCCCGTAGAGGTTGATGTACGCTAAGGTTTTTGCATTTGTCATAATAGTTCCTCCTTGTCGTTTCCTTGTCTGCAAAAACGCGGAAACACGCCAATATAGTTGTATTTATTTTAACAAAAATACGGCGAAGTGTCAATGCTTGTTTAACAATTATAACAAATTCGTGCAAAAATTCGTACAGCTTTTAGCAGAATGCACAAAGCGCCGCACGGCAGGGCCGAGGCCCTAAACGACACAACCGCCCTCCCTTGCGGAAGAGCGGCTGTGTTTTGGAGAGGAAAAGAAAATGAAAACAACAAGCAAGGAAATCCTTGCGAAGAGGATGGCGGGATTATTTGGTGAATACGGGATCGTTTTTGAGCGGCAGCATGTTATAGATATTGCCGTCCTGCGCCACCATGCTGACCGGCACGTCCGGCACCAGCAGATGCAGCGTGGAAACAAACGCGTTGCTGTTTTCGCCCGGGAAGCCCGTGACCAGCAGCGTCGGGTGCTCCTTGGAAATATGCGCCGCCACGGTGAGCACCGGGTCGTCGCTGAAATAAACAGCCATCTGTCCGCCCGCGTTCTGGGCGAAGGAAAAAAGCTTTTCGAGTGTGGCGGGTTCGTTTTTGCTGAAATTCGCGGAGATCGGCAGCACGGAGATCACTTCCAGCGCCGCCCGGTTCTTTTCGGCGAGCACGCGGCCCGCTTCCACCAGCGTTTGAGAGGATTCCTGTGGGGTGACGCAGACGAGAACGGTTTTTTGTGCTTTCATATGAGCACCTCCTTACTACGCCTATATCATACCGAAAATACTTAAAAACTTCCTAAAACAGATGCAACGAATTTCTTAAGATTCGTTTAAGAACAGATTGTGAAATTTTGACTTTTCTGTTGACACTCCGGGGAAAAACCGCTATGATGTAATCAAACGAAAACAGCAAACAGGAGGAATGACCCATGAAAATCTTTATGATCGGCGGCACCGGTCTGCTCGGCTGCGAAGCGGCCACCGAACTCATCCGCCGCGGCCACAGTGTAACCAGCGTCGCCCTGCCGCCGCTGCCCGAGGGCGCACCCATTCCGGAAGAGATGGAGATCCTTTTCGGCGATATCAACAAAAAGAGCGACGCCGAGATCGAAGCGCTGCTCTCCGGCTGCGACGTGTTTATCTTTGCCGCCGGCGTGGACGAACGCGTGGAGTTTCCGGCGCCCGTACTCGAATACTACTATAAATACAACATCGCGCCGCTCGAGCGGATTCTGCCGCTGTGCAAAAAGGCCGGCGTCAAACGCGCCGTGGTGCTCGGCTCCTACTTTGCCTATCTCGCAAAGAAACGCCCGGATATGAAGCTGACCGACAAAAACAAATATTTCAAGTCCCGCATCCAGCAGGAGGAGGTTTGCGCATCGTTTGCCGACGACACGTTCGGCGTGGCCGTGCTCGAGCTGCCCTATATCTTCGGCACCCAGCCGGGCAGAAAACCCGTGTGGACGGTGCTCATTGAACAGATCGGCTTTATGGACAAATGGCCGTTTACGATGTATCCGAAGGGCGGCACCACGATGCTCACCTGCCGCCAGGTCGGCCAGGCCATCGCCGGCGCCGCGGAACGAAACAAATCCGGCTTTGAAGCGATTCCCATCGGCATGTATAACATGAAGTGGACCGAGTTTCTTTCCATCGTCTATGAGGCCCGCGGCATGGGCGCCGACCGCAAGATCCTTTCCGTGCCGCCGATCGCTATGAAAATGGGCATGGTCAAGGTCGTGGCCGATTACAAAAAGAGGAAGATCGACTCCGGCATGGATCCGTTCAACCTGCCCGATATTATGGACCTCGATCTGTTTATCAACGACACCTACTGCCGCGCCCTGGGCGTGCAGGACGACGATATCCGCGCGGCGATCGCCGATTCCATCCGCGTGTCAGAGGCCGCCTATAAAGGCACGGTCAAGCTGCTGGATATGAAGGGCGAATAAGATTATCGAGAAAAAGCCACCCGGTCGGGCAATATCATTAAGATAAGGAACAGGACACTCACAAAAAGTGGGTGGCCTGTTTTTTTGAAGAAATATTCAAAAAAGACTTGACAAAACAGTAAAA